>JANMYM010000083.1:0-260615 GCA_031382085.1 Gammaproteobacteria bacterium | reverse complement strand
CCTAACATCCCGGGCGGCGCGACGCTTATTTTTGAAGTCGAGTTGCTGGCGATCGAACAGCCCTGAACCGCAGCGCTACTTGACCGTGCGCCGCAGGTCCACATAGACCCGCCCCACCCACTGGTCCGGTTTCCAGAAACTTCCGGCCCATTTGGCGTCGAAATCGGCGGTGGGTTTGGCCGCGACCACCTGCTCCAGCGTCTTTTTCTGTTTGATCAATTTCAGGACACGCTCGCGCACCGTGACCATCATGTCGTGGAATTCCTGTAGCCCGCGTTTATCGGTCAAGGGTCCGTGACCCGGCATGATCCGGGTGCTGTCATCGGCGATACCTAACGCCCACTCGGTGGCTGCGATCATGCCGTTGTAAGTGCCACCGCTGTTGTTATCGACGAACGGGTAATCACCGACGAAAAACGTGTCGCCCATGTGGATGACATTTGCCTTGCGCCAGCGAATTACGACGTCACCATCGGTGTGCGCCGCGGGCAAGTGCGTCGCCTCCAGATCATCGCCGTTGTAATGCAGCGTGGCGGATTCCGCGAACGTGATGATCGGCAGTGCGCCGTCCGGTGATGCGGGTGTCTCGCGGCCTGAAAAGGAACCTATCTGTTTGGCCGACATGCGCTTGCGCACATTGCCCTGCGCGACGATGACGGCGCCATTGCGACCGAAAGACTCGTTGGCGCCGGTGTGGTCGCCGTGCCAGTGCGTGTTGATGACGAAGCGGATCGGCTTATCGGACAACAACGCGATGGCCGAACGAATTTTCGGCGCCAGTGGCGCGAACTGATCGTCGATGATTGCAACGCCGTCGTCGCCGATAGAGACGCCGATGTTGCCGGCCACCGGCGTCGAGAGCATGTAGATGTTGTCGGTGACTTTGGTGACCTTGAGTTCGACCTTGCCGAAGTCGGGCGGTTGCTGCGCCAGAGCGGTGCCCGCCCAGCACAGTCCGTATGCCAGGACGACGGTCAGCATATTCTTTCGTTTCATGATCAGCTCTCCGGAAAAAACTAACGTTGATGTTCCGCGGCCGCGCGCATGCGCGCCCAAAGTTTTTCCACATGCGCGCGCTCGGTCAGCGCACTGCCAATCGAGACACGGACAATCCAGTGTCCGTCGAGCCTCGCCGGCGTCAGATACGCGGCACCCGATGCGTTGATCCGCTGCACCCAGTCCTGCGTGTGCCCATCGAGATCGACACCCGGCGGTTCGTGACGCAGCACGAGCGTCTGCAGCGGCACCGGCGCCAGGCTCCGCCAGCCGGCATTCCTCGCTTCCTCCGCGTCGACTTGCGCGGACAGCCACTGGGCGTTCGCAATATCGCGCCGCAGCCGCGCCTGCAGGCCGAGCACACCCTGCTCGCGAATCAGGAACCAGAGTTTCAAGGCGCGCATGCGACGGCCCAGCGGAATGCCCCAGTCGCGATAGTTGGGACTCCTGCCGTCGGCGGCGGTCTGCAGGTAGCTGGGATTGGTCGACATCACGCGCACCAGATGCTCCGGGTCACGGACGAAATACACCGAGCAATCGAACGCTGCGCCCAGCCACTTGTGCGGATTCACCACCAGCGAGTCGGCGCCGTCAATGCCGCACCACAGAGCGCGGCACTCCGGCAGGATCATCGCCGAGCCGGCCAGCGCTGCATCCACATGCAGCCAAAGTCCGTATTTTTGAGCTAACAGCGCGCACTCGGCGACGGGATCGATGGCGGTGGTCGCGGTCGTGCCAACGGTTGCGACGATCGCGCAGGGTTGCAGCCCCGCCGCCCGATCGGCCGCGATCGCCGTTGCCAGCGCATCGGCGCGCAGCGCGTAGCTGGCGTCAGTTGCGACGATATGCAATTGCCCGCGGCCGAAACCCGCTGACAACGCGGCTTTTTCCACGGAACTATGCGCCTGGCCGCTGACATACAGCACCAGCTTTTTTTCGAACGATTGCAGCCCGCCGCGCGCGGCGGCGTAGCCGGTGGCACGTTCGCGTGCCGAGATCAGCGCCACCAGTGTTGCAGTGGAAGCGGTGTCTTGAATAACGCCTGTCCATGCGCTCTCCAAGCCCGTCATCTGCCGCAACCAGTCGCACACCAGCTGCTCGAGTTCCGTCAGCGCGGGGCTCGCCTGCCAGTTCAGGCCCAGTTGGCCAAGTCCGGTGGACGCGAGATCGCCCAACACCGAAGCTAACAGTCCATTGCTCGGAAAATAGCCAAAAAAATCCGGTGACTGAAAATGGCCGCAGGCCGGCAGAATGAGCCGCTCGAGGTCCGCAGCGATGTCCGCAAAGGATTCGGCTTCAGCCGGTGGGGCCGCCGGCAGGCTGGCTAACAACGCGCCCGGCTCGCGTTGCGGCATGACCGCAAACTCGCCGCGCGCCAGACGCTCGCGATAGTCTGCGATCCAGTCAATCAGCGCATGGCCGTGATGACGGAATTCTTCGGGCGTCATTCGCGAAAGCGCGTTGCGGGTGGCCCCAGATCCACCTCCGGCGGCCGCGGTGGTCGCACCAGCCAGGCCGCCAACGCCGGAATCAGGATAATCGCGCCGATCATGTTGACCAGGAACATGAAAGTCAGCAGCAGGCCGATATCGGCCTGAAACTGCAGCGGTGATGCAATCCACGTGACCACGCCGATGGCGAGCGTGATGCCAGTGAAGATGATCGACGCGCCGGTGATCTTCATGGTTTTTTCGTAGGCAACCCGCACGCTGTCGCCAGCCTTGAGGTACTGCTGCATGCGGCTGAAAAGATAGATGCCGTAGTCAACGCCGATGCCCACACCTAACGCGACCATCGGCAGCGTGCTGATCTTGAGACCGATGCCCGCCATGGCCATTACCGCATAAGTGAGCACCGACACCAGCGCCAGCGGCAGGAACACCAGCACGGTGCCGGTCACCGACCGGAAGGTCAGCAGGCACATCAGGATGACGGCGGCAAACACGCCAAACAGGATCGGGAATTCCGTGCGCTCAACTTCCTCGTTGGTCGCCGCCATGACGCCCACGTTGCCAGTCGCCAGGCGAAATTCGGCGCCCGCTGTTGTGTGGTTCGCACGCCAGTCCTTCACTGCTGCGACCGCCCGCTCGATGGTGGCAGCCTTGTGGTCGCGCAGGAACATCATCACGGGCACGACATTGCAGTCGGCATTCAGCAACCCGGTACTCGTTTCGATATAACGGGTGGACTGCGTCAGCTGGCTCGGTTCGCGCGGGATCTCCCGCCACTTCAGTGATCCCTCGCTCCAGCCTGCAATCGCCTGCTTGGCGATGTATGGCAGCGAAATAACCTGCTGCACGCCATCCACGTTCTGCATATGCCACGAGAAATTGTCGATGGATTTCATCAACTCGTAGCTGACACAGGCAGGCTCCCTGGTCTCGACGATCGCCGTCAGAATGTCGACGCCGATGGAGAATTTGGAGGTGATGAGATCGGTGTCGCGGTTGTAGGCGGAGTCCGGTCGCAGCTCGGGCACGCCGGCCGATGCATCGCCGATCACGGCTTCACGACCTTTCCACCAGCCCAGGCCTGCTAACACAATGGCGACAGCAATGATGACCGCCGAGGGGCGCCGCTCGGTGATGACGGAGAGCCTGGCCCACCAGCCGCGCAGCAGCTCCTGCCGGCGCGCAACCCGGCCGCGATAGCCTTCGTCAAATTTGACAAACGACACCAGCACCGGCAGCAATACCAGATCCGTCAGGATCACGATGCCCACGCCGATGCTGGCGGTAATCGCCATTTCGCGTATCACCTGCACCGGTATATAGAGAATGGTGATGAAGCCGACCAGGTCGGCTAACAGCGCGACGACCGCAGGCAACAACAACTGCCGAAAGGTGCGCCTCGCAGCCTGTTCCGGGCCGAGGCCTTCCAGCGCCGCATCGGTCACCGCCGAAATCTTCTGCACACCGTGACTGACGCCAATGGCGAAGATCAAAAATGGCACCAGCAGACCCAGGGGATCGATTCCGTAGCCAAAGATCACCAGCGTGCCGAGCTGCCAGATGACGGCAACGACCGAACACACCACCGGCACCAGCGCAACCCGGATCGACTGGCAATAGATCCAGACGAACAGCAGTGTCAGTAAGATCGTCACCACCGCGAAAGTCACGACTGAGGTCGCGCCCTGCGCGATATCGTGCATCACCTTGGCAAAGCCGATCATGTGCACGTCCATGCCGGCGGCCTTGGTCGACACATCGACGTTATGGCTCTGGATGACATCGCGGATCCTGCGCTCGAGTTGCTCGGCCACAGCGATCGGATCGATCGGCTTACCGTTGGCATCTTTTTCCAGCACGATGGCGCTGACCAGCGCGCCCGAGAAATCGTTGGCGACCAGTCGCCCAACGATGCCCGCCTTCAGGATATTCTCGCGCACCCGCGCCATGGATTCGGGCGTGGGCTGGAATTCCGCATCGATGACGTTGCCCGCCTGGATGCCGTCCTCGACCACCTCGATGTAACGGACGTTAGGCGTGAACAGCGACTGCACCCGGCCCCGGTCGATGCCGTCCATGACCAGCACTTCGTCAGTGGCTTTCTTGAGCGCGGCAAAGAAATCCGCCTGAAACATGTTGCCATCGCGCGCCATGATCGCGATCAGGACGCGGTTTGCACCGCCAAACTCCACTTGGTGCTTGCTGAAGGTCTGCATGTACTCATGCTGCAACGGCAATTGCTTGGTGAACGAGGCATCGATGCGCAGCCCGCGCATCAGGATCGCCAGCATGATGATCGTGACCAGCGCGAACAGCCCGATGACGAGGCTGCGTCGCGCAAATATGATCTTCTCCAGCCGCAATGCGAATGCTGAATTACTCTCCGTGTTAGCTACTCCTGCCATGACTATCTACCCGCCACTGCAATGCGATGGACGCCGGATTCACCGACTGCGACCATGTCATCGCCCACCACCGGCAAGGCCGCTGAGATACCCTTGCGATCCGCCTGTTGATGCAGAGTCCAGGTAAGGCCCTGATCCTTGCTGGTAAGAACCGTCCCGGACAAGCCAACCAGCACCAAGGTGCCGTCGGCCCGCACAAAACCGTCGGTCAGCATGGAGGTAGCACCGCTGGGCACATGTTGCCAGCTCTGCCCGCCGTCATTGCTGCGAAACAGGTTGCCGCGCAAGCCGAACGCCAGGATCTGGTCGGCATTCAGCGCCAGCAGACCAAAGAAGGAGCCGTTGTAGGGCGACGGCAGTTGACGCCAGTTCGCACCACCGTCATCCGAACGGAACAACTGTCCGGCTTCGGCAGCAATGAACAAACGCGGACCGGCGGCGATCAATCTGTTGAGGTGGTAGTCAGGCGGAATGTCGCCAGCGCTCGCGCCTTTGGCTTTGGGCAGCGGTTGGTACGAAAACTTCCTGGCCGCCCAGCCACGCCCGCCGTCGCGGGTTTCGTACACGGACCCATAGGCACCAACCGCGAGCCCATGACTGGCATTCTCAAACCAGACATCCAGCAGCGGTTGCTGGCTTTCAGGCCGGTAATTGGCGGCGAGCCAGTTCTTGCCGCCGTCCTGGGTGCGCAGAATGATTTCATCATGCCCGACCGCCCAACCCTCGTTACCGTTCGCAAAGGTGACTGCAGTCAGCATGGTGCGCGACGGCACCGCGTCCGATTGCGTCCAGGTCTTGCCCTCATCGTCTGAATACAGGATGTGACCGCGTTCACCGACCGCGACCAGGCGATCGCCGGCGCGGGCCACGTCGAGCATCAGTGACTGCACTGCCAACGGCGCGACAATGGACGCGCCATCGGCCGACGCCGATCCGGCCACGGCCTCGCCCGCCAGCAACGCCGTAACAGCGCAAGCTGTTAGCACGGTGCAAGAACGAATCATCCTCATGAGCACACCGCCAGATTTTTTCACGAACCGATCATCGAAAAAAAAACGGGCCGGTTGTTGTCATACAACCGGCCCGTCGTTGTGGGCTAACCAGCCCCAGTCCCTGCGACTAACGCACGCCGCGGCGCTGCAGCATCGCCGGCTGGTAGTCCGCCGTCGTCCGCTGCAATGCGAAGTTGCGACTGTTGGTTTCCTCGTTGTCGAGACCCAGCGCCAGATAGCGGCCGTTAGACAGGTCCATGACCAGCTCGGCAATGGTCCAGATGGTCGGCACGTCGTAGAAGTTGATGACGTGGCCTTCCTGCACGCGATACAGCTGCCCACGACTGTCGTAGCAATCGACGGCGAGGATCTGCCAGCTGTCCTCATCGACATAAAGTGTGCGGCGCTTATACAGATGGCTGGTGCCCGCTTTAAGGGTCGAATCAACGACCCACACCCGGTGCAGCTCGTACCGCGCCAGATCCTGATTTATGTGGTTCTTCGTCAGGATGTCTTTGTACTTGAGCGTTTCGCTCTGCAACTTGTAGGAGTTGTAAGGCACCAGCATTTCACGCTTGCCGACCAGTTTCCAGTCGTAGCGCTGCGGGCTGCCGTTATAGATGTCGAACTGGTCCGAGGTGCGTAGATTGTCTGAGTTCGTGCCCGGATTATCGTAGGCGACATCCGGCGCGCGGCGCACGCGGCGTTGGCCGGGGTTGTAGATCCACGCCTTGCGATTTTCCTTCGACTGATCCAGCGTCTCCTGCACCAGGAGAATTTCGCCGGCGAGACGCGCCGGAGCGACCGTTTCCTGTATGAAATACGCGATGATGTTATCGAGATTCTCCGATTTCGCGCCCGGCGCGCTGTAGGCGACAAAGGTCTCATCCTTGAATTTCACCATCGTGTATTCGCCGCCCGCAGTTACCGGGAACTGGCCGATGGTGCGGCTGATCTTTTCGCCGCGGAAACGCAGCACGTGGTTCCAGAACACCTGTACGCCTTCGGTCGGCATCGGGAACGGAATGCCTTCGCCGGCGTTCAGCACACCATTGCCACCCGGTGCCAGCTGGGAAGTAGTCGCGATGCGCTTGGTCGCATCGTAGATGCGTTGCGGTGCTGCAGCACTGCGCCGGGTTGGATAGACGTTGATCTTGTAGTTCGGATACTGCTGCAACAGCTTCTTGTGACCCTCGGTCAGCACCGCCGCGTACTGACCCATGTTAGCCCGCGTGATTGTGTACAGCGGTTTGTCGCCCGCGAACGGATCGGGGTGATGGCCGCCGGCCTTGAATCCGGATACGCCGGCACTGGCGGCGGAGGTCAGACCGCCGTCCCAGGCCGGGATGGTGCCAGCCTTGTTGCCGGCCTTCTCGCCACCCAGCGGAGTCAGGTCGCCGCCCAGGCGCGCGGCGTCACTGGCGGACATGGCGGCCAGGCCAGGCGCCGCAGCGACTAACAGGTATGCGCCCAGAGTCATCGAAATGGTTTTATTCAGCATGTTCTTAATCCTCTGAGAGCTCAGAACGAGTACTTGATGCTGGCCGAGACAAAGTCGCGGTCATTGATGTCATTGAAGCGACCCGCGCCGCCGAAGGTCGTCCAGGCGGTATCGATTTCCCACTTCGCGCGCAGGTTGGCCGACACGCCTAACGTGAGGCCGTAGCGGCCTTCGACGAAGTTGCCGCCGGGACCGGGACTGGTGCCGCCAACGTCCTGCTGCCAGGAGAAACGCGGCACCACGTTCCACGGACCCATCAGGCCCGGATATTCCAGACGGCCAGCGAAGCGATAACCCCAGGAAAACTGGTCCGGGAAGCGGCTCAGCGGCTCCACTTCACCGAAATGACGCGCCGCAAATTCCGCGTTACCCGACACCGAGGTGCCCGGGCCGTTGAAGCGCAGGCCGCGGTTGTTAGGTCCGCCGGTGGTCTTGCTGGGCATGTCCGGAATGTAATAACCGGCAGCCTCGAGTACGACCACCATCTGCGCGGCCTTTAACACGTTGGCAAAGATCTTGGTTGCGGTGAACTGCCCCTGCCAGGTGTCGAACCGGCCCCAACCGCTCACTTCCTGGTTGGTCAGGAAGCGGCCCAGCTGGTTGCAGGCGTTGAGCGTGTTGGCAGGCGGCGTCGCAGAACACGCCGGCGGCGCGAAAGCGGTCAACGGCGTACCGACCGGCAGCATCGGCACTCCTAACAGACCGAGACCGGCTTCGAACGGCGTCAGTGCAGCAAACAGCAATTCGACGTCGTCGTACTGCAGCGGCACGTCCTGGCGGTAGGTCAGATCGCCCTGCAGAGCGACGCCGCCGCGCTGGATCTGCGTATTGAACGACAAACCCACCAGTTTGATGTCTTCCGGATACTCGACGAAATACGAGGCGGTCCTGGCATATTCATGGGTCGCCAGGTTGGTCGCCTGTGCCCCGACATTGCCCATTCCCAGCGCAGTGTTAGCTGCGATGGTCGCGTACTGCTGCAGTGTCGCGGAGGTAATATCGCCGACAAAGCCCAGCGCATTGGTGCGCGAAGCTGCCAATCCCGCACCCGCGCCGGTGGCGATCGCCGCCGTAATGGATTGACCCGCTACCAGGGCCAGCGCCGTGGCCTGCACCGCGTTAGCCGCGCCCCAGGCATTGGCGACGCCGGCATTGCTGCCGGTGCGGCCCGACAGCAACGGCAGGCGGCTGTTGTACGTCATGGCATAGAAACCCAGTTCCGTGCCGTTATTGAAATCCGGCAGGTACCACTTCAACGCAATGCCGCCCTGCCCATTCTTGCGCGCCAGCCGGTCCGGACCGCGCTTGACGTTCTGGAAGTCGGTGATCAGCGTGCCACCTAACGGACGAAAGTCGACGCCCTGATCCGAGAAAGCGCCGAAACCGAGGACGACGCGGTCGCCACCTGGCGTACCAAAGTCGTTCGCGGCGAAGTAGCTGCCGGCCGGTTCCGGAATGGTCGGCTTCCAGTTAAGGAGGTAGATCGCCTGCGCGCTGAAATTGTTAGTGAGCTGGATCGAGAAATTCACCATCTCGATTGGCAGGAAACCCTCTTTCACTTCTGAGCCCGGCACGCGCAGCGCCGCGACGTCGAAATGATTGATGGTGCTGATGCCGTTCTGAATGAACGTGCTTTCGCCCCAGCTGACGACCTGGCGGCCGAGGCGCAGCTCGGCTGCCTTGCCGCCCATATCAAACTTGCCGTAAACGAACGCATCTAACAGACGCGTGTACTGGCCGACCAGGTCCTTGCTGGCGCGCGGCAGTGGCGTGCGATCGGTGCCGCTGTTGCCTTCCATATGCGGATCCCAGAACGCGGAGCCGCGCAGAAACGCGCCGACGTTCTTGTAGTTCATTGAGATTTCAGTGACCGCCTTGAATGCACGGCTGTACAAATCGGTGCCAAAGTTCAGGTCACCGTCGTCGATGTTAGGCGAGCGGCCGCAGCCACCGTTGGCATTGGCGATCAGGCGGCAATCCGGCGACTGGATGCGCCAGGCTTGCGAATAGGCCACGGTTGTGTCCCAGCTGCCGGTCACGTCCCCGGACTTGCTCTGAAACTCAAACGCCTGGACTTGCGCTGCCATCAGCACTGCCAGCGATGCGGCCGACGCCAACGTCAGTGCGCTGCGGAAAGGGTGTTTATTCATGTGGGGATCCCCAAGCTCGAAAGGCTACGTTGTTGTTCGGGTGCACCTGCAACCGCGCCGAGCGCGCAACTACAAGCTGCTAATAAGGAAAGTATATCAGCGGCTTGCCCGCTTGGCTGCCCGACTGCCGGTCGTTGCTGCGACGCAACAGATTGCCAGAATCAGCTGTGGGTGACCTGCAAAATGCTATGGCGAATCTGCTCTGACAGGACCAGCTCCGCGTCGATTACCACTCGCTCCAGCACCTCATTGTAGGAAATTTTTCCCGCCGGATCCGTGGCAATCACCGACCGTGCCAGCAGCAGGTCGATGAAATTTTCAAACAGGCTGCGATCGGAAAATTCCGGGGAATTGAATCCATAAAGCATGGCCATGCGCTGTGCCATCACCTGGCACCGGGCAACCAGCGTCCTCGCATCGATCGAGCCGCTGCCCGCCTGGCGCAACAGTGCAATGGTCAGGTAATAGCGCTCCACGGTCTGAATGGTCGCCTGCGCCAGGTTCGACAGTTGCAGGGATCGCATGCTGTTGGGTTTGGGTCTTTGCCAGGCGGCCTGACCCGGTATGGGCTCGATCAGGGCCTGTGCCGCGAGTGCCGCGATGACCGCGTCGACAACCTGCGGCAATTCCTGTTCGGTAAAGCGCAAAAACAGTTCCGCCGAAATATAAGGATAGATGCGCCAGACCAGGCGCTGCAGGTCCGCGGCGCGCAGTACCGCATTGGAACCGAAGCCGCAGGCTATCAGCGATGGCAGCGCGAACAGATGCAACACATTGTTGCGATAGTAGGCGCCGAGAATCGCAGCCTCATCCTTCATCCGGATCAGCTCGCCGGCCGCATGCGATTCGCGACTGATGCAATTCATGGCAAGGCCATACTGCACGATGTCTTTGGCAGCTAACGGAGTCACGATCACACGCGGACTGTAGGGCAGTGCGCGCAACAGTGCGAGATAGCAGTCGACCTGGCGCACCAGATCGTCCTCGAGCATCGCCTGGCGCGGTGTTGCCAGCAGGATCGTAGCTAACAGATTGACCGGCGTGACCGCCGCCGCCGCATTGACGTTGCGCAGTATGCGCAACGCCAGGTCGTCGACCGCGCGTCCAACCCAGCCGGCGCGGGTTTCATCGTCAAAGACCTGTTGCCGCCAATCGCCCTGGTGCGCATCGAGAATCTGCTCGAGAAAAATAGGCTCACCGATATTCACATGTACGCGGCCGAATTTCTCCTTCAGAACCCTGAGCGCCATCACAAGATCGAGCCAGCTTTCCTTTTTTTTCTCCTGGCCGGACAGCTCACTGATATAGGTGTTAGCTTCTACCAGGCGCTCGTAGCCGAAATACACCGGCAGAAATACCACCGGCCGCACCGGGTCACGCAGGTAAGAACGTACCGTCATTGACAACATGCCGGTCTTTGGCTGCAACAGGCGCCCGGTTCGCGAGCGCCCACCTTCAATGAAATATTCCACCGAATGGCCGCGCGCCATGATGGTGGCCAGGTACTTCATGAAAACAACCGTGTAGAGCGCATTGCTCCGAAACGAACGGCGTATGAAAAAAGCGCCAGCCTTGCGCAGATATCTGCCGACGATGGGCAGATTGAGATTGATGCCCGCGGCTATGTGCGGTACCGCGTAGCCTTGTTCAAAAATCGCGTAGGACAGCAGCAGGTAGTCCATGTGACTGCGATGGCAGGGCACAAAAACGATCTCACGGCCCTCTGCCACCGCGGCCAGCGTCCCGGCATGCGTGAATTCCACGCCGTCATACAGCCTGTTCCAGAGCCGGGTGAGCAGCCGCTCGGCAAAACTGACAAATGGGTGCGAATAATTGGCCGCGATCTCCTCGCCGTACTTGCGCGCGGTCAACAGCGCCGCGCGGCGGGTAATTTTCTTTTCGCGCGCCTCGGCCGCGGCCGCGCGCCGCACTGCGGCGGTACGCAGCACGCGCGCCAGGATCGTGCGCCGGTGCGACAGGTCCGGACCGATACGGGCCGCTCTTTGCCTGCGGAAGGTGGCGCGCAATTGCCTGCTGATCCGCAGCGCCGCAGCCTGCGGCTGGGTTTCCTCACCTAACAAGACGCGCAGGCTGACCGTTTCGCCGATCTCGACCATGGTCTGGCGGCCATTGATCAGGACCTGGAAGAACTTGCGCAAGGCGCCATTCAGGACCCAGTCCTCGGCCAGCAGCAGGCGCAGCAGCGAGCGTTCCTTTTGCGGCGCGCGGCCCCAGTAGACCGCGACCGGCGCGAGGCGCAGATCAAAGCCAGGGTCGCGCAGCGCCGCATCGACCAACCGCGCGAGATCTGCCGGCGGGCGCCGGTCTATGCGCGCAGTCCAGAAACTCTCGGTGCGGTAGACCGGAAAGAAGGCCCGCACCGCGCTGCGACCTTCACCTAACAAGCGGCGCGCGGGTCGCGGCAAGCCGTCGCGCTTGCAGACCATCTGCAGCGCCGCAAGATCCGCGGTACTGCGCCGCTCGATCACGTAGCAGATGCGTAAAGAGTCCTGCGTCAGGCGTTGTGTTGCGTCCTCCGGGCGCACGTCGATGCGCACCCAGAGACCGAGTATTCGTCGCAGCAGAGAATTCACGGCGCGGATGTTAACCGATTGCGGGCTTTTGCCGTGCGCGCGCACAATGCGACGCCATGAGCGCAACATTCGCCGGCCAGGCAATTCTCATCACCGGGGCGTCCGAAGGGATCGGTCGGGCTCTGGCGCTGGAACTTGCGAGCGATTGTCCGCGGCTAACGTTGGTGGCGCGCAATCGTGAACGTCTCGAGAGCCTCGCCGAACAATGCCGACAATTGGGCGCCGAAGTCTGCACAGTCGGCGCCGACCTGGCTAACGAGCAGGAATGCCTGCACGCCGTGAACCAGGGGCTGGCGCGCTTCGGGACTCTCGACATACTCGTCAACAACGCCGGCATTACCATGTGGAGCCGGTTTGATGCGATAGCGGATTTCAACGTATTTGAACAAATAATGCGCGTCAATTTCCTGGGCGCCGTGCATTGCACGCGTGCCGCGCTGCCGGCGCTCAAGGTGTCAGGTGGGTTGATTGTCGCGGTGGCGAGCCTGGCGGGCCTCAACGGGGTACCCGAGCGCACCGCTTATGCCGCCAGCAAGCATGCGATGGTCGGCTTTTTTGAATCGCTGCGCATAGAACTCGCCGGCTCCGGCGTGGCGGTCACGATCGTGGCGCCGGACTTTGTGGTCAGCGAGATTCACCGCCGCGCGATTGGCCCGGGCGGCCAACCGTTAGGTCATTCGCCGATGAACGAGCCCTCGATCATGACCGCGGAACGATGCGCTCGCATGATGCGGAGCGCGCTGGCGCGCCGCCAGCGCCTGCTGATCACGTCGCTGCGCGGCCGGTTCGGGCGTTTCGTCAAGCCCCTGCTGCCGCAGTTGATGGACCGGATTGCGGCGCGCGCGATCCGTTTGCGGCGTTGAGCTGATTGCCAGGCGAGTGCGATGGCCCCGGCAGCGCGGCTCAAAGGGCGTCACGCTTGCAAGATCGCGGTTCGCGGACTCACGCGCGATCTTGCGCGGCGGCTCAGCCGGGGCCATCGCACTCGCCCGTCAATCGCTTTGTTCGCGTCGGGTTGTCAGACCGTCGCGACTGATCGCGTGAAAAGTTAACTGCGAGACACCACACTAACGCGAATACAATTTATCGATGACCGGATAACCCGGCTGGTCCCAACTGTCCGGCTGCGCCGCGGCCTCCCATTCACGAAACGCAGCATCGGCGAACACCGTGTCGCACCAGGCCTGCGCCGCCGGCGCGAGCTGCACACCATAAGTGCGCATGCGGGTCGCCACCGGCGCATAGAAAGCATCGGCAATGCCGCGCCGCCCGAACAGCCACGGCCCGGCACTTTTGTTAGCCATGCACAGTTCGGTCCAGATCTGCTCGATCCGCGCCAGCTGCGCGCGCGTCGCAGGCTCCCAGTCCTGGGGCGGGCAGCGCCGCTGGATATTCATGGTCAGTTGGCGCCGCACATCGGAAAACCCCGAATGCATCTCGGCCACCACAGAGCGTGCCCTGGCCCGCTGCGCGCGGTCAGCGGGCCACAGTTGCGCGTCCGGCTTTTCCTCGACGGCCCACTCCGCGATCGCCAGCGAATCCCAGATGACGACACTGCCCGCGTGCAGGCAGGGGACGCGCCCGGTCGGCGAAATTTTCAGGATTTCCGCGATACCGCCGCCGCCGTAACCAGGCTGGTCCAGCCTGATCTCGCGTTCGACAAAGGGGAGACCTGCCCATTTGAGCACCAACCATGGCCGCAGCGACCACGACGAGTAGTTACGATTACCTATGTATAGTGTGTTAGACATCTGTTAGCGCTGTCCGGATGGCGCGGCCGCTGCGGGCGACCGGACCTCGGGCGCGGTCGCAAACGGCCTGATGCCCATGGCGGCGTCGATTTCCGCCGGAAAATACACCGTGCCGGCCTTGACTGTCATGCGCACGCGGCGCAGCGCGGCGATATCCCGGGTTGGATCGCCGTCGACCAGCACCAGATCGGCGCGCTTGCCGATCGCGATGCTGCCCTCCACCGAGTCCGTGCCCAGGTGCCTGGCCGACACGAGGGTCGCGGCCTGCAACGCTTCGGCGGGCGTGAAACCGGCCGCGACGTACGACTCCAACTCGCTGTGCAGCGCCAGACCCGCCATGTCGTCGGTGCCTGGGATGATGCGGATGCCGGCGCGATGCAGGCGCAGCAGCAGCGCCTGAGTATTGCGCCAGGAGGCTTCGTACAACGGGTACTGCGCAGGCTTGATATCCAGCGACATGACGCGCCGGCTGCGCTGATAGGGTGCCGGCATGTGGTCCAACCACGCGCGATCGCCCGGCGCAACGGTGCCGGGCCGGCTCATCAGGATATTTCCTGTCAGCTGCAGCGTCGGGTCGAGCGCGATGCCGCGTTCGCGCATCAGCGCAATCATGCGCGCGACCGCCGCGCCGTCCAGGTCGACAGTCCCGACGCGCTCGCCGAAGGCCGTGAATCGCAGGGTCGTGCGCGTGTCCTCGTTAGGCGCCAATACGAAACCCAGCATCAGCTGGTTGATGTGATTGATTTCATCGTAACCGTCCCTGACCGCCTGCTCCGGCGTCATGAACGCCGGAATATGCCCGCTGACAGGCAGACCCAGGCGATGGGCCTCGGCGGCGATCGGCTTGACCCAGTCCGGCGTCATCGAGTTGTAGATCTTGATGCCGGCGTAGCCGTGATCCGCATACCAGCGGACCTTGTCTAGCGCGACTTTCAGTTGCTCGACCACAAAGCCGCCGCGCGCCGAAAACGGCGACCGGCCTTCGAGGAAACCCCGCATCGATACATGCGGCCCGAGGTTCTCGCCGCTGTCGAACCGTTGCACCAGCGAGCGCAGCGCATCGTTGTCGTTGCCCATGTCGCGCACCGTGGTGACGCCGGAGGCGATGTGCAACGGACCGCTCCACGAGCTGTTATGGTTGTGCATGTCATGCAGGCCCGGCAGCAGGGTGCCGCCCGCGGCGTCGATGACCAGCGCTTCGGCCGGCGGATCGTCCTGGCGGATGCCGACGATGTTCGCGCCGTACACCACCACACTGGTCGGCGCACCTAACAAACCGCTGGCGCTGTCAAAAATGCGCAGGTTCCGGATCCAGTACGGCCCGGCGAACCTGTGCGCCAGGCGGCGGGTCAACTGAGCAAGGTATTCGCGATCCAGCGAGTCGGCCAGGTCGCTGAGCGGGCGGTACTGATCCTCGAGCGTCGTGGCAATAAAGACCGACCCCGGCGCGATGCTGCCAAGGTATTCGCCGTCCGCGCCGGCGACCATGTAGGTAGGGGTTACGTCCAGCCCCCACAGCGCATACAGCGTGACCGGCACGACACCCTTGGCGGTCTGCAGCGGCTGTTCGCGGATCCGCTCGAGGCGCAGTTCGCCCAGCGGCGCGGTGCGAATCCGTCCGCTGGCGCTCTGCAACAGGCGCTGCAGGTACAGCGCCTGGCACCAGGGACTGGCGTCGTTGGGCAGGTAGACTGCGCCACGGTCGCGGCTGCTGCCGCGGTCGTTAAGACTCCGCCAGTGCGAGCCGCGCGCCTGGCGCTCGAAGCGCTCGTCGACCGGCGCACCGAACCAGGCCTTGCCGGCGATCGTCCAGCGGTCCGGCAAGCCGTCAGCGCCGAGCAGCACGGATTCACGGAACTTGGAGCCGCGACCGTTGTTATCAGCCCGCCAGACAATGTCGATTTTGTTAGCCACGCGGGTCGCATCGAGCGTGCCGATGCGCTCGCCGCTCTGCAGCAGCACGAAATGGTCCGCGGCCGCCACCGAGCCACCGGCCGTTAGCAGCCAGAACAGGACGCACGCTCTGGAATGATTGCGAAGGATTTTCATCATGGGCGCATAGTGTAAGTCCAGCGGCATCATCCCGGCACCCTCTATTGCCGTCACGTTCTATTGCCAGTCGCGGCACCGAGCAGCAGAATTGCCCCCCGTCAACGCGAACACCTTATGGATTGCGGCCATGCTGAAACTCAAACCCTGCTGCGAATGCTGTGCCACCGACCTGCCGCCGGATTCAGACGCCGCCATGATCTGCAGTTTCGAATGCACCTTCTGCGGCCGTTGCGCGCGCGAGCGGCTGCACGGCCGCTGCCCGAACTGTGGTGGCGACCTGCAGCCGCGGCCGCGGCGGCCAGCCGGTTTGTTAGCCAAGTACCCACCGTCGGCAGAGCGGGTTGTCAATCCTGGCGGTTGCCCGCAAGCCAGCTAGCGTGACGCTGCGCTACACCAGCGGTTCGGGCAGGTCGATCGAGATCAGAAAATACTCGAAGGCGTGGCGAATCTGGCGGATGGAGCGGTGCATGCGGTGATCATCCTGCACCAGGATCAGCGATGCGCCATGCTCGCGAGCGAAGCGGATGCTGTGCTCGACCGGCACCACTTCGTCGCGCCAGCCATGCACCAGGGCGATCGGGCAGTCAAAGGCGTTGGCGCGCAGCGGCGCGAGTCCCGGCACATAGATCGCCGGCGCCATCAGGAACAACGCGCGCGCGTGCAGCAGTGCCGCGGATGCTAACGAAACATAACCACCCAGGCTCGAACCGACCAGCACCAGCTCGCCCTGCAGGGTCTTGCAGGCATCTGCCAGCTTGGCGATGCGATCTTCCGGTGAATCAATGCCCTGGTAGTCGACGGACTCGACGTTATAGCCTTCGCTGCGCGCGGTTTCCGCGAGCGCTGTGATCTTCGAACCCCAGGGACCCGAGTCCTTACCGTGTGAGAAAACGACATGGCGCTGGACGGTCCCGGCAGGTGAGTTGGCAGGCGTATTCATGGCGCGCACATGTTACCGCGTCTGCGATCCGCTAGAATCGCGGCGGCACCCACGCGCTGCGCGCAGTCGCGGCAACTTCGGCCGGCAGCGCCGGCGCATGCGCGGGTGTCAGCGAAAAGGGCAGGCGTTGCTCGCCCCACTCATTGGCATGCTGACCGTCGGCGAAACGAATAATCGACAGACTGCCGCGTCGCGATCCAAAAGGCCCGTGCCAGACGCGCGGTGGGCGCCAAAAATAACCGCCCTCATAAATAGTGCCGCGTTCGCCAATGATGTCGCCGCCCAGCAAGTACATTTCCTCGACGCACTCGTGCCGCAACTGCGCTTCGTGCCAGTCCCCGGGATGAGTCTGCGCGCCGGTCGCGAGTAAAATGGTGCGCTCGCCCGTCGCCGGTATGTTGCGCAACACCTTGTGCGTCAGGCGCAGGAACTGCACGCTGGGATCAATGTCGTGCGAAGTCCACGCGGTGCGATGCGTGTCGATGCGCGGGACATGCAGTGCCGCGTCGTGACTGCCAGGCCCCTGGTCCGCCGGCACCGCGCCCGGCTCCCGCGCGAAAAACGCTAACAGTACCGCTCCTGCCGCGCTGCGCAGGTCCCGCCACGGCATGCCCGCAGGCAACACCGCATAACAATCAAGTCCGTAGTCCTCGCCGTGCAGCCGGAAGGCCCCTTCGAGCACAAACACCTCCGCAAGCGCGGCGAGGCAGAACGGCGGCGGCTGGGTCACCGACGGCAGCCGCCAGATAACCGAACAGGCGCCCGAGTCAGGATCACGGCTCAACACTTTGACCTCGGACCCGCGCCACAATGCGCCCGCGAACGGCGCCGCCAACCAGGGCAACTGCTGGGCATGCAGGAACTCGATGTGGGGTCTCGGCATGGTGAACTCCTTGGGCTGCCAATGCGTAACACGCACGTGTAGCATGCTGCGCCGCATGGCGAGCGGATGGCAATTCTGGATCGATCGGGGCGGCACGTTCACGGATGTGATCGCGCGGCAGCCTGACGGGCGGCTGCGCGTGGAAAAACTGCTGTCGCAGACCCCGAACCAGGGCGAGGACCCCGCCGTCGCAACCGCCCGCGCCTGGCTTGCGGCGAGTCCCGCCGATGAGATCTCGGCCTTCAAGATCGGCACCACGGTAACCACCAACGCGCTGCTCGAGCGGCGTGGCGCGCGAGTCGCCTTGCTAACAACGCGCGGCTTCGGCGACGGCCTCGTCATTGGTGGCCAGCACCGGCCCGATATCTTCGCGCTCAATATCCGTCGCCCCGCGCCGCTGTACGAGTGCGTGGCGGAAATCGACGAACGCCTGTCAGTCGATGGCGAAGTGCTGACAGCACTCGACCCGCAGGCCGTGAACCAGCAATTGCAGGAACTGCGAAACATGGGCATCGACAGCGTCGCCATCGCGCTGCTGCATGGCTGGCGGCACACCGCACATGAAACCGCACTTGCGGAACTCGCACGCAGCATTGGTTTTGCCGAGGTCAGCGTCGCGCACGAGATCTGGCCGCAACCACGCTGGGTGCCGCGCGCCGCGAGCACGGTCACCAACGCCTACCTGGCGCCACACCTCGACCTTTATGTCCGCAAGCTGACCACAGAAGTCGCGAGCCTGCCGGGACAACCGCAACTGCACTTCATGCAGAGCTCGGGCGGTCTGGTCGCTGCGCACGGCTTCCGTGCGCTTGCGAGCCTGCTGTCGGGACCGGCAGGCGGCCTCACCGGCATGGCGCGCCTTGGCGAACTGGCAGGCCTGCCGCGCCTGATCGGTTTCGACATGGGTGGCACGTCGACCGATGTCTCGCTCTACGACGGTGAGCTGCCACGCGCCTGGCAGCGCGAGCTGGCCGGCACGACGGTGGCGTTTCCGCAGCTGGATATTCATACCATCGCCGCCGGTGGCGGTTCTATTGTTAGCTGGCGCGATGGCCGGCTGTGCGTGGGCCCGGAGTCTGCAGGCGCAAACCCGGGCCCTGCCGCGTACGGCAAGGGCGGCCCGGCAACGCTGAGCGACGTGCAATTGGTGTTAGGCCGCCTGCAGGCGGAATTCCTGCCCCGCAAATTCGGTTTGGACGGCGCGCAAGCCGCCAGCGGCGCGGCTGCCGGGGCGGCGCTGGCCGCACTGTGCCGCAACGGCGAGTCGCCGCAGGCCCTGGCGAGCGCGGCGCTGCAGATTGGCATTGAGTCCATGGCCAATGCGATCCGCCATGTCAGCACCGCGCGCGGCCGCGATGCCGCCGATTTCACCTTGTTCGCATTCGGTGGCGCCGCCGGCCAGCATGCCTGCGCGGTAGCCGCGAGCTGTGGCATCCGCCAGGTGCTGCTGCATCCGCTGGCGAGCGTGCTGTCGGCCTGCGGTATCGGTATCGCCGACTGGTTGGTCGTTGAACGCGAAGCTTGTGGCCAGGCCTGTGATGCGGCCGGCGTGGCCGCCGCGGGCGGTCAGCTGCAGGCCTTGCGACAACGCGCGCTGCAGAAATTGCAGCGGCAGAATCTCGATCAGGGCGAGTCGCTGCTGCAGGTGATTGCGGAACTGCGCTTCGGCCACAGCGAAACGCAGGTCGATGTCAGTTTCGGGACGCTGGCCGCCATGCACGCGGAGTTCAGTGAGCGCTGGCGGCAATTGTTCGGCTACTCGGTAGCTGCGGACTTGCTGACACAGTTGCACATCGACAGCGTGCGCGTCGAGGCTCGCTGCCGGCCTACGCTGCCACCGATGCTGGTACCGGCGAACGCCGCGGCGGCGCTCAAGCTGCCCGCGCACGCGCAAGTCTGGATCGACGCCTGGACCACGGTGCCAGTCTTCGCGGCGCAGCAGCTCACGGCGCCACTCGCGGGACCGGCGCTGATCGTGGACCAGCATACGTCGCTGATTCTGGAACCCGGCTGGAGCGTTGAACGGCGCGCAGACGGGATCTTGTTAGCCACGCAGGTGCGCGCCGCAGCGCCGGTGCAGTCGTTGGGTCAGGCGCCGGACGCGATCGGACCGGACCGGCTTGAGCTCTTCAACAATCTCTTCATGCACGTGGCCACTGAAATGGGTACGGTCCTGCAACGCACCGCGCAGTCCGTCAACATCAAGGAGCGGCTCGATTACTCATGCGCGGTCTTCGACGCCGCCGGCAGTCTGATTGCTAACGCCCCGCACATGCCGGTGCATCTCGGTTCCATGGGCGCCAGCGTCCGGGCAGTGCTCGAAAATCACCGTGCCGACATGGCCACCGGCGACGCCTGGCTGCTCAACAGCCCGTACGCGGGCGGTACACACCTGCCCGACATGACGGTGGTCTCGCCGGTCTACCTCGATGCGCACCCGGGTCGCGGGGCGCCCGATTTTTTTGTTGCCTCGCGCGCCCATCACGCCGACATCGGCGGCATCACGCCCGGATCGATGCCGGCCTTCAGTCGCAGCATCGATGAGGAAGGTGCGCTGTTCGAGGACTTCCAATTGTTAGCCAGGGGGCAGCGCGACACTGCGGGCCTGACGCGGCAACTGTCCGCCCCGCCCTACCCGGCGCGCAATCTGGTGCAGAATCTGGCCGACCTGGATGCGCAGCTCGCGGCAAACGCCTGCGGCGCACGCGAACTGCAGCGCGCCGCGCGGCGGCACAGCGGCCCGTTGCTGGCCGTGGCGATGCGCGCGGTACAGGACAACGCAGCGGAATGCGTACGCCTTGCCATTCGACGGTTGCACTCCGGCGCCTTCCGTTTGCTGCTCGACAATGGCGCCGTTATCCAGGTGCGCGTCGACATTGATGCCGTAGCACGCCGCGCGCGCATCGACTTCACCGGCAGTTCAGCCCAGGCGGACCATAACTTCCATGCGCCGCGCGCGGTGGTGGTAGCAGCGGTGCTGTACGTGTTCCGCACGCTGATCGAGCACGATATTCCGCTCAACGAGGGTTGCCTGGCGCCGCTGGAACTCATCATTCCTCCCGCCAGCTTGTTAGACCCGCAACCGCCCGCAGCGGTGGTCGCCGGAAACGTTGAAACCTCCCAATGCATCGTCGATGCGTTGTATGGCGCTTTAGGTTCCTTGGCTGCGTCGCAAGGCACCATGAACAATCTTAGTTTCGGCGATGCAGGGCTGCAGTATTACGAAACCATTGCCGGCGGCGCCGGCGCCAGCCCGGACGCAGACGGCTGCAGCGCCGTGCAAACACACATGACCAATTCCCGTTTGACCGATCCGGAAATCCTGGAAGCGCGTTTTCCAGTGCGCGTGCTGGAGTTTTCCATTCGGCGCGGTTCCGGCGGCGCCGGCGCGCACAGCGGTGGCGATGGGGCCTGCCGCCGACTGCAATTTCTTGCGCCGCTCAGCGGCGCCATGCTGGCGAACCGGCGCGCAACACGTCCGTTTGGTTTGGCCGGCGGCGGCGATGGTGCGGCCGGGATCACGCGGCTGCATCGCCGGGACGGTCGCATTGAGACCTTGCCTGCCTGCGCGTCGCTGGAATTGCAAGTCGGCGACGTGCTCGAAATCCTGACGCCGGGTGGTGGAGGTTTCGGCGCCAAATAGCAATTGCCGGGCGCCCCGTCGCTCGGCTACATTGCGCGGCCCCAGTTCCACGGGGTTTCCCTGACAGGCAAACGATGAATTCCGGCGAATCCACTAACGACATGCAGCAACTCGATTGGACTGCCCTGTCGGAAACAGCGCCGCCCAGCGCTGTCCTCGGTCATTGGCGGCGCGCATCGCGCACGGCGTTAGGTCGTTGGCTGTTCGCCAGGATGGTATGCCGCAAGGCGCCCTATTTCGCCACCATCAAGCCGCGCGTCCTGGAATTGTCGCCGGGCATCGCCCGATTCAGCATGGCCAAGCGCCGCAGCGTCCTGAACCATATCGGTTCGGTGCATGCGATCGCGATGGCAAATTTGTGCGAACTGGCCGCAGGCATGGTGACCGAGGTGAGTATTCCGGCAACGCGCCGCTGGATTCCGCGTGGCATGACCATCGAGTATCTCAAGCGTGCCGACAGCAGCATCACAGCGGTTGCGCGCCTCGCCACGAAGGAATGGAATGGCCCGGCCAACATCGCGGTGCTGGTGGCGGTGACCGACGATCAGGGTCAGGAAGTGGTGCGCGCGGTCATCACCATGTACGTGTCGCCGCGATCCGGCAACTGACCGGGTCAGCCGGTGCTGACGATGCTGCGCAGTAGCGCGGTCTCGATTTCCTGCGTCACCCGGACGCCGGCCGTAGCCAAACGGTTGACCGAGACTTGACGAACGCGACTCGACCCCGACTGGTGGGTCAGCAACCAGGCGTGGTAATCACCGGGACGTGACGCCGCGATCCCGAACAGGATGTGCAATTTTCCGGCGGCCCGCGCCTCGGGGTCGTTGAGGCGCCCGTCGCAAATGACGAAGTAAGCCTCATCGGCTGCCGCTTGCGGGAACGCGCCTTCCTGGTATAGCAATTCCAGGAACGCCTCGACCTGTCCGCGTACCCGCAACCAGGTGTACTGATCGTTGTTTTCGAAAACTGTCCAGCGCGTGCCTTGTTCAATGCTGGCGGTCACGAACAGCGCCAGGCGCCGCGCCCGCAGGTAGCGCCAGTCGTTGGTGCCGGAGTTGCCATCCGCCAGCGTGCGCGGTCCGAGCGTGTCGGCGGTGTCCGGCGCCACGCGCACCGTGAGGAACGAATTGATCGAGAACTGTGCCAGGCGCTGCCGGTCGGTCTCGCCGACATTGCAGCCGGGTCGCATGTTCGGTCGCAGCACCAGCTGGTCGTCGCGCTGCGCGGACCACAGCGGCAGGGACTCGTCGCCGCGCGCCAGCATGCCGGCGACCGCGCCGCAATTGGCGAACAGCTCGAATCGGCCGCGCAGGCGATCGAAAGCTAACAACCGTGGGAAATACATGGCGGCATTGTCGGCGCGCAGCGGCCACTGGCGTGCACCGTCGATGGCCTGCTGCGCAGTTGCCCAGCTCGCCGGCGGATCGACCAGCAGCATCGCGTGGCGCAGCCGGCAGATACGCGTTGCCACCAGCCAGGTGCTGAGGCCCACATCCTGATCGCGGGTCAACGGTGGAATGCACAACATGGCGAATGCCGGCGCCCCCTGCAGCGCGAACAAGCCGGAATGCGCCGCCGCTGCGCCGATCACGTCATAGTCTGACAGTGGCTGGCCATCATCGCCGTCAGTGTTGGCGTTAACGTAACCCACGACCGCGCCGCTGGCCGCAGCGGGCGTGCGGTTGGGCCGCTGTGCCGGGACTTCGCCATGCACCCGCGCCAGGCGCGATTCCGTCAGCGCTTCGACCACGTGTCTGCTGGCGCCCGCCTTGACGCTCAGGCGGCGAAAAATTTCCTGGTCTTCGACCCGTTCGGAATTTGCCGCGCGCGTCCGTTGCAACACGAGATTGAAACGGTCCGGTTCATGGGCAGCGATGCCGTCATAGTCGACGGACGCGCGCAGAAACTCGCGCGTTCCGGGCCATAGCCCGAGCAACGTGAGGCACGCACCGGTGGTGGGCAGCGTAATGGTCGGCGGCCGTCCGCCATTGGCAACGCGGACGATGATGGCGTGCCGTCCGCCATTGTCGAAATACTGCTCGATGGCATAGGACAGCGTGGCAGGCTGCCACACGCCGCCGAAGACCCGTTGATAGTCGGCGAAGCTCGCGATGCTAACAGGTGTGTTGACGGGGCCCTTGAGGGTGCGGCCGACAAAGGCGGTCGCGGACACGGCGGCACGCGCAATCGCGTGCTCCGGCCCGTTTTGCTCGGCAATTGTTATTCCGGAGAGGGCTTGCTCAGCCAAAGATCACCTGTCGTCGCTGCGCGAAGGTTAGCACAGCGAGCGAGCGCGCAGCGCGGACTGTTAGTTGCGAACGATCGGATCCAGCGTGGACTGCAGCACCGAATAATAGCCGGGCCGGGCGATTTCGTAGACTCGCGCCGCGAACTCACTGCCGGCGGCGGTCTTCATCAGCGCCTCATAGAGAGGTTTCACAAGTTTGCGCCGGCCGATGCTGCTGAGATATTCCTCGAGCCTTGGATAGGCCGGCTGGTAGCCTGCGTGAATCGCATTCAACAGCCAGCTGTGCGCAATCTCGGCATTGCGCTGGCCGGTGAGCTTGAAGGCCGCGTCCAGCTCGGCCAGCTTCGTGAGCGGCGGTTTCGCCGGCATGTTGTTGAGGAAATGCAACCACTCAAACGTGCTCCATGCCGCGACCGGCAGCGCGGCGGCGGCAAGCTTGCCGGCCAGCCACTGTCTGCGCGCCGCGTCGACCCTGGCGAAGGCGTCGGATGACGGCAGCACGGCACTGCGCGGCAAGCCCGGTGCGTACAACCACTCATCGAGCTCCGCCCCGGAAACCAGGCCCGGCCGGGCAGCTAACAAATTGGCGAGCAGGTAATCGCGAAACTGTTCCGTGGAAATGCTCTGGAACGCAAAGTGATCGAAATAGCCCTTGAGGAAGTCGTCCAGTTCGGCGCGCCCGACCCTGGCTTGCAGCCAGCCCAGGAACAAGCGCCCCTTTTCATACGGGATGTCGGACAAGCCGTCATCCGGATCGCGGCCACGCAAGTCGACTGCCAGGATTGTCAGCGGCTTTTCCAGCGTCCGCAGACTGCGCTGCAAGGACTGCAGGCCCAGCGTGTCTTCCATTTCGCGGCGCTTGTCGCCATACAGCACATCTAGAATGCGCCGCTCCAGAAATACGGTGAAGCCTTCGTTGAGCCAGAAATCGCGCCAGGTCGCATTGGTTACCAGATTGCCCGACCAGGAATGCGCCAGCTCGTGCGCGATCAGCGACACCAGACTGCGGTCGCCCGCCAGCACCGTCGGCGTGATGAACGACAAACGTGGATTCTCCATGCCCCCGAACATGAATGCGGGCGGCAGAATGAGCATGTCGTAACGGCCCCAGCGATAAGGGCCGAACAGGCTCTCACAGGCCTTGACCATGTTTTCCGTTTCGGCAAATTCCCATGCAGCCGCCTGCACGACCGACGGCTCGGCGTAGACGCCGGTGCGCTCGCCGATGGCGCGAAATTCCAGCTTTCCGACGGCCAGTGCGAACAAATAGGGCGGGATGCGCTGCGGCATCACAAAGCGGTACACATTGTCGGCGGATAACTCGGGACTATTGTCGGCACTCATGACCGCACGCAGCCCGGCCGGCGTGTGAATCTCGGCGTTGTAGGTCACGCGAACCTGCGGCGAATCCTGCAGCGGGATCCAGCTGCGGGCGTGGATAGGCTGCGATTGCGTGTACAGAAATGGCTCAGCCTTGCCCGCTGTCTGGGCCGGCGTCAGCCATTGCAGGCCGGACGCTTGCGGTCGCGTCTGGTAGGAGATGCGCACCGCGAAGTTTCGATCGCGGTGCTCCGCCGGCAGCTCGATGGTCAGCGCCTGGCCGAGGGTGCCGACCGGTTCGCCCAGCGCAAACGGCAAGACCTGTTGCGGCCGCCCATCTGCTAACAACCATATCCTGCGGATGGAAAGATCGCGCGTATCCAGCACCAGCACGCGGGCGTTTTCATCCAGTCGCTCCACTTTCAGATCGACCACGCCGGACAATCGCTGCTTGGCGAATACGACATCGAGATACAGATCAAGGTGCTGGACCCGCATCTGCGCGAGATTGGACAGTGAATGATAGTCGCGGCCGCTCTGCGGGCCGTCGGCTGGTTGCGCCGCGCGCAATTGCGCCGCGGCAAAAAATGCGACCGCCACAAATGCCAACGAAACCCGCCAGGACCCCAGGCGCATCGGCCTCTCTTCACCCAGCATGGTCTCAGGTTCCGGTCTTGGGAGCCGGCGCAGGATCCGGCTTCTCTTCGGTAAGCATGGTGTTGAACGTTGCTTCGTCGACCTGGTTGTTAGACACGCCATCCCAGGTCGCGCCCAGTGGCACGGCATTGCGCACGCGCGGCGCGCCGGCAATCACCGCGTCGAACGTGGCATCCGCGCGTGAAATGGATACCGGGACCCCGGAGGGATCGTGCGCATGCTGGGCGACGATCTGGTAGTCGATGGCCTGCTTCGCGGCTTTCAGCTGCGCCAGCACATGCTTCGAGACGGCCTTGTCGATCAGCGCGCGCTGCTTTTTCTTGAAGTCGCGTGGATCGTCCTCCAGCACGTCAAAGTTCTGCAGGTAAAGTTCGCCGTTTTCCAAGCCGAACAAATAGGGCTGGTTCACGACCGTTACCTTGTCGCCGACCTGAGCCATGTCAAAAATGGGTTCGATGTCTTCGGGGTACAGGCGGATGCAGCCGTGGCTGGAGCGCAGCCCGACGCCATACGGCTTGTTGGTCCCGTGAATCAAAAACTGCGACCAGCCCAGATACATGGCCCGGTTGCCTAACGGATTTTCGGGCCCCGGACCGACTACCGGCGGCAGTATCTCGCCGTTTTCCTTGTGCTCGGCGCGTACGCCGGGCCCTGGCACCCAGACCGGATCTTTTTTCTTGCGAATGATCCTGGTGGTGCCTTCAGGCGTCGACCAGCCGACTTTGCCGATGCCGATCGGGTGGGTGTAAACGACCTGTGGCTCGCCTGGTTTGCGTTTCGGGTAGAAGAACATGCGCATCGCAGCGACGTTGATGACGATGCCCTCGCGCGGTGCGTTAGGCAGGATGAAACGCGTCGGTACAACGATTTCACGACCATCGCCCGGCAACCAGGGATCGACCTTGGGATTGGAGCGCACCAGCTCTTCGTAGCCGATGTTGAATCGGCGCGCGATGTCCGACAGCGTGTCCTCCTTGCGCGATTTGGTGACCACGACCTGGCCGACGAGGTCCTGCTGGTCGTTGGCCAGCACGAAGCGGTGTGTCGGTTGCGCCAGAGGTGCTTCGGCCGGTGGCGGAGGTGGTGGCGGCGGCGCCTTGGGCTTCTGCCAGGGGCCACCGACCAGGGAACAGCTTGTTAGCAAGGCGGCCGCCAATGGCGTGAGGACGGCGGCGCGAATACAGGGACGCATGCTTCTGGAAGTTACCGTGCTCATGGGCCGGGGATTATCGCACTGATTCGGCGCTACGCTAAAGCAGCACGGCCTGATCCGGCAGCTCATTGCGATCGCCACGGGCGTCCGGAAAGTGCTGCTGCAGCAACCCGCCAACAGCCGTCACGCCTGCCACCGAACCCTCGCGAAATCGTCCGGCGCGGAAATGGTCTTCCATGTTGCGGCACACCGCATCCCATTCGGCCGCCAGGACCCGGGCGGCAATCCCGCGGTCCGCGACGATTTCCACGGCGTGGTCGGCGTTCAGTACATAAATGAGCACACCATTATTGGCCGCGGTATCCCAGACACCCAGAAACCCGAATACCTGCAGAGCGCGCTGCCGTGCACTGAGCCCGTGCCAGAGCTCTGGAAGATCGAATGCCGTTTCGATGGCGACGCGAATTTCGCCGGAATGCCGCGACTCGACGTCACGGACCGCAGCCTCGATGGCACCCAGCACCTCAGCATCGAAGCGACGCCGCGTCGCCCAGTCGGTCGCCAACAAATGCCGCAAGACGCGCAGGAATTGCATGCTCACCAACTCCCCGAGGCGCCACCGCCCCCAAAGCCGCCACCGCCGCCACCGAAGCCACCGCCACCCCCAAAACCACCCCCGCCCAGGCCGCCACCCCCCCAACCGCCGCCCCAGCCACCGTGGCGGGGCCTGCTGGACCAGCGATTGCCGCCCACCGTACCCATCAGCAGCGAAAACATAAATGCTGCGATAGCCGCGCCGATTGACACACCTAACAACTGGGCAACGGCCCAGGCCAGGTATCCGGTCAGCCCGCCGGCCAGCGTCGAACCTAACAATCGGCCAAAGATGGCGCGCAGCAGCATCGAACCGATGAAAACGGCAACCAACAGGAACGGCAGAAAATCGAGCAACCCGGAGGCACCGCCCTTCCATCCCTCATCGGGCGGCGGCAGGGCTTCGCCGTCGACCACGCGGATCATCTGGTCAAGACCGGCATCGATGCCACCGGCATAATCATTCTGCCGAAACAGCGGCGTCATGGTTTCGGTGATGATGCGTTTGCTGATCAGATCGGTCAGCGCGCCTTCCAGACCGCGCCCGACTTCGATGCGCATGCGCCGGTCATTCTTGGCGATCAGCAGGATCGCGCCATCGTCGGTCTTGGCGCGACCGATTTTCCAGGCATCCGCGACCCGGATACCGTATTGCTCGATTTCCTCTGGCTGGGTGGTCGGCACCAGCAGCACCGCAATCTGCGCGCCCTTGCGCTGTTCGAATGTGCGCAGTTTTTGCTCGAGTTCTGCCTGCTCGGCCGCCGTCAGCGTTCCGCTGGTGTCGGTGACCCGCGCTGTCAGCTCAGGAATCGGCTGCAGTTCCTGGGCGGCGGCCAGGCCGCCCAACGGCAGCAGCGCCAGAACCGCAGCCCAGCGCTTCAGGGTTGTCATGACCGCGGCTGGCTGTTCAGTTCGCAGGTGCGGGCTGAGGCGGCGCGCCGGGTTTCGAGGTGTCGAAGCTGACAACCGGCGGCTTGGAAATCGCGGCCTCATTCTCGACCGTGAAGCTCGGCTTGACCTTCATACCGAACACCATAGCGGTCAGGTTGGATGGGAAGCTGCGCACCGTGGTGTTATAGGCCTGCACCGCGGCGATGTAACGGTTGCGCGCCACGGTAATCCTGTTTTCCGTGCCTTCGAGCTGCGCCTGCAATTCGAGGAAGCTCTGGTTGGACTTGAGGTCCGGGT
Source organism: Gammaproteobacteria bacterium (assembly GCA_031382085.1). Classification (GTDB taxonomy): domain Bacteria; phylum Pseudomonadota; class Gammaproteobacteria; order Steroidobacterales; family Steroidobacteraceae; genus UBA964. The sequence goes on along the minus strand of JANMYM010000083.1, from coordinate 232,097 downwards.
AGCGCTCGCTGACGGCAATCAGGCTCTTGAGCGCGGTGGTCAGCTCGCCCTGCGCGGCCTGGAATTTCTTCAGGGCCTCGGGATCGTTGATGGCCTCAGGCGTCAGCTGGATCGAGGTGGCGCGGGACCGCGCCTCCGTGACCTCGACCAGCACGCGCTCTTCCTGCGCGGCGTAGCCTTTGACCGTATTGACCAAGGCCGGAATCAGGTCAGCGCGGCGCTGATACTGGTTCACGACTTCGGACCAGGCAGCTTTGATGCCTTCGTCCTGGGATTGCAGGCTGTTGTAACCGCAGCCGCTCAATACCAGGGTACCGGCCACAGCCAGGAAAATGCCACGCATGAAACGCTCCTTCAATTTTTGCTCTGGACCTGCGGCACCTGCCGCAGCGGCTACCAGATTTTCACACGCTCGGCCGGTGGGCGATAGAGCCTGTCGCCCTCCTTGACGCCGAAGGCCTCATAAAATTCGCTCAGGTTGCTGACCGGCCCATTGACGCGGAATTGCGGCGGGCTGTGCGGATCGATGGTGAGCAGGCGCAGCGCTTCACTATCGCGCCTGACATCGGTCCAGATCCGTGCCCAGCCAAGAAAGAACCGCTGCATGCCGGTGTAACCATCGATCACCGGCGCCGGCGCGCCTGCCAGCGACAGCTTGTAGGCCTTGATTGCCACCGCGAGTCCTGACAGGTCGCCGATATTTTCTCCGACTGTCAGTTCGCCGTTTACCGGCTTGTCGCCCAGCACCCTGTAGCTGGCAAACTGCCGGATCAATTTGCTGGCGCGCTGTCGAAAACGGGCGTTGTCATCCAACGTCCACCAGTCGCGCAGGTTGCCGGCGCCATCGAATTGCCGGCCCTGGTCGTCGAAACCGTGGCTGATTTCATGGCCAATCACCGCACCTATCGCCCCGTAATTAACCGCGTCATCTGCATTGGGGTCAAAAAATGGCGGATGCAGGATCGCGGCGAGGAACACGATCTCATTCATCGGCGGGTAGTAATAGGCGTTGACGGTTTGCGGCGTAATCAGCCACTCGCTGCGGTCCAGCGGTTTGCCCAGTTTGTTAGCTTGCCGGTCGAGTTCGAATTCATTCGCGCGACGGACGTTGCCTAACAGGTCGCCGGCGACGATCTCGAGGCCCGTGTAATCCCGCCAGCGATCCGGATAACCGATTTTCACCGTGAACCTCTGCAGCTTCTTGTGCGCTTCGGCCTTGGTCGCATCGCTCATCCAGTCGAGCTCATCGATACCCAGTGCAAAGGCGCGCAGCAGGTTGTCGACCAGCACCTTCACGTGCGCCTTGGCCTCGGGGGTGAAGGTGCGCTCCACATAAAGTTGCCCGATCAATTCGCCGACGCCACCGTTCATGGTCTGCAGCGCGCGTTTCCAGCGCGGCAACTGCTCCGGGACGCCGCTCAGGGTCTTCCTGTGGAAATCAAAATGCATCTGCTCGAAGTCCGCCGTCAGGTACGGCGCCCAGCTGTCCAGCACCTGCAGCCGCAGGTACTCGCGCCAGTCCGCCAGCGGCGTGCTGCGGGTCAGTTTGGCCAGTTCCTGCAAATAGCTGGGTTGACTGATGTCCAGGGCCCGCGCCGGGATGCGCGCTGCCGCCAGCAAGGCCTGCCAATCGAACGTGGGCGCAAACGTCTGCAGCTCGGCGAGCGTCTTGCGATTGTAAGTCTTGACGGGATCGCGATTCTGTACGCGCGACCATTGGTGGTTGGCGAGCCGCGTTTCCAGCGCCTCGATCCGCTTGGCGGCGGATGCGGCATCGCGCGCACCAGCGGCAGCTAACAGCGCCGCCACGTACTTGCGATACTCAGCGCGAAAATCCGCATATTTCTGCTCGGGATTCAAATAGTAGTCCCGGTCCGGCATGATCAGGCCGCCCTGGTAGGCCCCGGTCAGATACTGCGTCGAGTCGGCGTAGTCCTGGCCGACGTAAAGAACGAGCGGCATGGACACGCCCATGCGTATCGACCGGCCCATGTATTCAAACAAGTCGCGCGTGCCGCGTATTGCATCGATGCGCCGCAGCTCGCCCGCAATCGGTGTGGTACCCAGGGCCGCAAGACGCGTGGTATCCATGAAGCTGCCGTAGAAGTCGCCAATTTTCTGCGCCCGCGAACCATTGGCCGCCTTGGCGGCTGCGGCGGTTTCGACCACCGTGCGCACTTCTGCCTCGGACTGGTCGGCCAAAAGATCGAAACTGCCATAGCGCGACCGATCCGCCGGCAGCGGATTGTTAGCCAGCCACTTGTTGGCAACGAATCGATACAAGTCGTCCTGCGGTCGGACTGAACTGTCCAGATTCGCCAGATCGATGCCGGAGCGCAGCGCCGGAGCGGCCGCTACCGCGGGTGTGGCCGCAGCAGCAGCGGGTGCCACGGCGTTGGCGGCCCGCGCAACTGGCGCGCCACCGGCGGCTGCGCACACTGTCAAAACTGCAATCGCGATGAGCGTTACGAAGTTTTTCATGCCCGCAAGTATACGCCAGCAATAATTTCAAACTGCAAGACCACGGGATTGCGACTCACCTCCACGGGTTGCTGTTAGCAACGGACTGCCTGTCTCACTAACAAAAAAAACCCCGGGCCTCGCGACCCGGGGTTGAAATGCGGACTTACAAAGGGGAGGAAGTCCGCCAGGGGATAAATTACCGGGGCTAGTGCAAACGGGCCCAATGCAGAATCCGGATCTCTTTTGAGTCCAGTTCGAAATTCCTCGCCAGCAACTGGCGCAGCTCGCGCGCGCCGCCCTGGCGGTGTTCGATCGGCCTCTCGAGCTCCACCACACCGCACCACTCATCCGAGTTGCGCGCCTGCTCGGCGGCGGTCACGAAATGGGTGTAGTACTTGTTGCTCATGGGAGGAAAGACTAGGCCGGTACAATCGCCCCTGCTGTGACCCCCTACACATCCTGCAAGCTGCAAAATTCAGCATTGGACTTAATGTGAGCCGTTACCGCGCCCCACAGACTGCCGGGTCGAAGTTCATCACGCCGGCCGGCTTTGCCCGCCTGAAGGCCGAACTGGACCAGCTCTGGCGCAACGAGCGGCCACGCGTGACACAGGCCGTATCCGAGGCGGCTGCCCAGGGCGATCGCTCGGAAAATGCCGAGTACACCTATGGCAAGAAGCGCTTGCGCGAAATCGACAGCCGCGTGCGCTTCCTGCGCAAGCGGCTCGATGGTATGAAAGTGGTGGATCAGCCGCCGAGCGACCCACAGCGGGTTTTTTTTGGCGCCTGGGTGACTGTGGAGGACGAGTCCGGCGTGGAGTCCCGCCATCGCATCGTGGGGCCGGACGAATTTGACGCCGCCCCGGGCTATATCAGCATGGATGCGCCGCTGGCGCGCGCCTTGTTAGGCAAGCGGCTCGACGAAGAAGTCAGCGTGCAATTGCCAGCGGGTATGCGCCGGTTGATCATTACGGATACCGAATATCTGCCGCCGGCTGCAGATGGTTTACTCTGAAACTGAAAAATCAGGTTGTGATCAACACGGGCAGTGCGACGGCGCAATATTGGGGTGGTAGCTCCGGTCTGTCACATATGGCACGCATAGTTTCCGGGTTCCTGTTCGCCTGCATCGCAACAACCTTGTTATTCACCGGGGCCAGGCTTCTCACGCCGCTGGCACTGGCAGCGGGGCCGGCGGTCGCGGGAAACACGCTGGCCCCCGAATTTCCGCATATCCGCGAGTCCAGTTGGCTCAATTCGCCGCCGCTGACCCTGGCCAGCCTGCGCGGCAAGGTTGTGTTGCTGGATTTCTGGAGCACGGATTGCTGGAACTGCTACCGCTCGTTTCCGTGGCTGCGCCGCGTAACGGATCGCTTTGCCAGCCACGGCCTGGTAGTGATCGGCGTGCACAGCCCTGAATTCGAACACGAGAAAGATCGTGGCGGCATTGCCGCACGCCTTGCGCAATATCAACTAACAAACCCGCAGATGCTGGATGACGACTTCGCCTACTGGCGCCGGCTCGACAATCGCTACTGGCCCGCGTTCTACCTGATCGACAAGCAGGGCCGCATCCGCCAGTTGCTGGTGGGCGAGCAGCACAGCGGCGATCGCTCAGCGCGCAACTTCGAAGCCGAAATCGAGACGCTGCTTAGCGAGCCGTTAGGCCAGCGCAACTAGCCAAAGCTTGCCGTACAATTCACGGCATGTCGCCCCCATCGCCGTTGACACTCGACCCCGCGTTGCTACGGGACGCAGCCAACAGATCGCTGAAATATCTGGGCGCACTGGGCGAACGCGCTGTTGCGCCCGCGACCGCCGCGGTCGGTGCGCTCGCGCGGCTCGATGAGCCACTGCCGCAACAGTCGTCCGATCCGGCCGCGACCCTGGCGCTGCTCGATGAGTTGGTTTCACCCGCGACCATGGCCATGGCCGGGCCACGCTTCTTCGGTTTCGTCATTGGCGGCGCGTTGCCGGTCGCGCTGGCAAGCAACTGGCTGGCGACGGCCTGGGACCAGAACGCCGCATTGCAGCAGGCCACGCCCGGCGTGTCGCGCCTGGAAATGGTCGCGCTGCGCTGGTTGCTGGAGCTGTTAGATCTGCCACGGGAGTCCGCCGGCGCCTTCGTCACCGGTGCGACGCTGGCCAACATGACGGCGCTCGCGGCGGCGCGTCATCGCCTGTTAGCCAATCTGGGCTGGTCGGTCGAGTCACAGGGCCTGTTCGGCGCCCCGCCGCTCACCGTCATGGTCGGCGCGGAGGCGCATCCAACGCTTTTCAAGTCGCTGGCTTTGTTAGGACTGGGCAGCGAACGGGTACGGCGTATTCCGGTGGACACGCAGGGCCGCATGCGCCTGGATGCGCTGCCGGCCATCGAAGGGCCCACGATCATCTGCACCCAGGCCGGCAACATCAATTCCGGGGCTTTCGATCCGATCGATGCCCTCTGCCGGCAGGTGGCGGGCAGCGGCGCCTGGGTCCATGTCGATGGCGCATTCGGATTGTGGGCGCGCGTGTCGCCGCGTCTCGCCCGACTGGCGCAGGGCATTGAAAGCGCCGACTCCTGGGCCACCGATGCACACAAGTGGCTCAACGTACCGTACGACTCGGGCCTCGCCTTCGTGCGCGACAAGGACGCGCTGCAGGCCGCCATGTCCATCAACGCCGCCTACCTGCCCGCCAATCGTGAAGGCCGCGATCCCAGCGATTTCACGCCCGAGCTATCGCGCCGCGCGCGTGGTGTCGACGTCTGGGCTGCGCTGCGTTCGCTGGGTCGCGAAGGCGTGCGTGCGATGATCGAACGCAGTTGCGATCAGGCCAGCCTGTTTGCCGAGCGCCTGCGCGCCGCAGGTCATGAGGTGTTGAACGACGTGGTGTTGAATCAGGTCGTGGTTGCATTCGGCGATGCGGAAAACACCCGGCGCGTCACCAAGGCGGTGCAGGACGACGGCACCTGCTGGTGCGGCACCACCGTCTGGAGGGGGCGCACCGCGATGCGCATCAGCCTCTGCAACTGGTCGACCACCGACGCCGACGTTGAGCGCAGCGCGGCCGCGATCCTGCGCGTGGCAGGCTAACACGGCAGGCGCAGCGCAAATGCGCTGCCAGGCGAATGCGCGTTCAGACCACGCGCACGTTCTTGAACTGCCACGGATCCGTCTTGTCCAGATCCTCGGCAAACAGCCGCTCGCGATCCGTCAGCGGTGTCCAGTCCGTATACGCGCCCATGACCGTGCCGAGATAGGGCCACATGATTTCCAGCGGTCTGCGAAAATCCATCTCGTCAGGTTCAATCAGTCCGGAATTGGGATTTTCCATCGCCCAGACCATGCCGGCGAGACATGCGGATGTGACCTGAAGGCTGGTGGCATTGTTGTACGGTGCCAGCTTGCGTGCTTCATCAACCGTCAGTTGCGAGCCGTACCAGTAGGCGTTCTTTTTGTGGCCCGCTAACAAGACCCCGAGCTCGTCGATGCCTCCCGGTGAGATTTCGTCCATCAGGATGCGTTTGCTCGCCTGCAGCTGGTAGTTCCTGCCGGCGAACTCGTGCACCGACAGCACCGCATCGTCACAGGGGTGATAGGCGTAATGCGCGGTCGGCCGGTAGACAATCTGCGCACCGTCTTTCACAGTGAAGTAGTCGGAGAGCGCGATCGCTTCGCCGTGGGTAATCAGGAAGCCATGGAAATTGCCGGCCCGCGGGGTCCAGGTGCGTACTCGCGTCGCACAGCCGGGCTGGGCAAGAAAGATGGCTGACTGACTGCCGAAGTCATGGCGGCGGCCGTCGCGCGGGAAATTTTTCTCGTGCGTGCCCCAGCCAAGTTCCGCGGGCTGCTGTCCTTCACTGACGAAACCGTCAACTGACCAGGTATTGACGAATTCGTCAGGCTTCTTGCGCACCGGCGAGACCTGGGTGTCGCGTTCGGCGATGTGGATCGTCTTGACGCCGACCTTGCTGGCGAGCCGCGCCCAGTCCAGCCGCTCCTGCGGATTGCCGGCGTCGATGCCGAGATCGCCCGCGACGTTGAGCAACGCCTGCTTGACAAGATGCTGCACGAATCCCGGATTGGCGCCGTGCGTCAGCACCGCCGTTGGTGCGCGCGCATGACCGGCGCGCAGCGCGAGCGCTTCTTCGCGCAGCGCATAATTGGTACGACGCGCCATCGGCAGGCCCGGATCGGTGTAGCCGCCCGGCCACGGCTCGATACAGGTATCGAGATACATCGAGCCTTTTTCCCAGCAGAACTTGATCAACGCGATCGACGACACGTCGACAGAAACGTTCAATACGAAATCGCCGCGACCGATCAACGGGTCGAGGACCCGGCGAAAGTTTTCGCGCGTCAGCGGTTCGACAACGTGCTTGATGCCGTACTTTTCCGCCTCGGCCTTGCCCAATTCATCGGCCGTTACAATCGTGATACGGCTCGGCGGAATTCCGATGTGGCGCAGCACCAGCGGCAATGTGCCCTGACCTATGCTGCCAAAGCCGACGAATACGATGCGTCCTGGAAAATCCAGGTACTTGATATGTTCAGTCATAGTGACTTCAGTTTAGCGCCAATGCGATGGATAGGTGCGCTCGTAGCCCGGCAGGGCCGCAACGCGCATCAGCCATCGATCGAGGGCCGGGTAATTCGCCTCGGTTGGCAAAAAGCGTCCCGAAAGTTCACGCGCCTCCGGCCGATTCAAGGCCCGCAGCAACAGCATGATCCATGGATAAAGCACGAAGTCCGCCGCGGATGGGGCGTCGCCCACGATCCAGTCCAACTTCGACAAACGCAGCTCGATGGTGCGCGCTTCCCGTGCGGCCAGGTGGATCGCGTTGGTAATGTTGTCGCTGTCCCTAACAAAACTGCCGGTAAAGATCGCCTGCGTAATTCGGCCCAGATCAGCTTCTGTATAGGCCTGAAATTCATTGATCACGCGCATGATCACGCCCGCTTCCTCGGGCGTGCGACCGAACAACGGATGCTCGGGATATTTCAGATCGAGGTAGTAGAGAATGGCCAAAGACTCGAAGACCACGTATTCGCCATCCTTCAGCACCGGCAGCCGCCCGCGCGGGTTCATCGCCAGCATTTGCGGCGATTGGTGTTCCTGCTTGGAAAATTGCAGCAGGTGGCTCTCATAATCCAAGCGCTTATGTTCCAGCGCCAGCATCACACGCCAGGAATAAGGGCTGCCACTGCCCCACCAAAGTTGGATCGCCATTCAGTCTCCTGCAACCATTGTAACGATAGCGCCTGCGCGCAGAGAATGGCGGCATGCACCGTACTCTAATCGACCGCGACACGCTCGCTCTGCATCTGGGCGCGCCGGACTGGCGCATTTTTGATTGCCGCTTTGATCTCGGGAAGCCCGATCTGGGCGGCACGCAATACTGGCAAGGGCATATCCCGGGTGCGGTATACGCGCACCTCGATCGCGATCTGGCCGCGCCAGTCACCCCTGACAGTGGACGCCATCCGCTACCCGAACCCGCAGCGCTCGCAGCCCGCTGCGCGAGCTGGGGTATCGGGGGCGGGACTCAGGTCGTTGCCTATGACCAGGGCAACGGCATGTACGCCGCACGTCTTTGGTGGCTGCTGCGCTGGCTTGGGCATGAGCGCGTCGCGGTTCTCGATGGTGGTCTGGCCGAATGGACCCGGGTTCCGTCGCGGCCCATGAGCCGCGATGTCGTCACCGTGACACCCGGCACCCTGGTCCCGCGGCTGCGCAAGAACTGGGTTGTTAGTACTGGGGAGCTGGAACCGCTGGTCAGGGCCGGGCTCGCAGAGCAGACGCTGTGCGACGCCCGCGGTGCGGACCGGTTCGCGGGCCAGAACGAAACCATCGATCCCGTTGCAGGCCATGTCCCCGGCGCGCACAGCATGCCCTTTCCCGGCAATCTCGGGCCGGACGGGCGCTTCTTGTCGCCCGCGCAACTGCGCGACCGCTGGGCGACGCGGCTGGCGAGTCCGGCGCAGGCGATCATGATGTGCGGTTCGGGCGTCAGCGCCTGCCACAATCTGTTAGCACTCGAGCACGCCGGACTCAGCGGCGCGCGCCTGTACGCCGGCTCGTGGTCTGAATGGATCCGCGATCCGGCGCGGCCGGTGGCCGCCGGTGCCGGGTAAGCGGCGCTCGTTTGTTTGGATCGCTGCGCTGAGGCTCGCGGTCGCGCGCACCTTCGGTGTACCCTCGCGCGGGCTGGCCGCTCGGAAGGAAATTACTCACTTCCAGTATCCGAGCTCATCGACCTCGCGGCCGACGCCCGCGCTCGGCGCGCTCCAGCTCGCTCACCGCAGCGATACAAACAAACGCGCATGGCGCACGCGCCTGCGGCCACCGGTAGTGCTCCGAAGCGCGGCCTTGTTAGGAGCCGGCGCAGCGCACGCGGCATGCCGGCCTGGATCGAGCGAACTGGAGCGCGCCGAGTGAGGGCGCAGCGAGCGCGGTCGATGAGGCTATGGACTCGAGGTGCGCGCATGTGTCCAAGCGAGCAGCCCTCACGAGGGCACCCGCAGGGCGCGCGACCGTGAGCCTCGTTCCAGGCCGGCATGCGGCGCGCGCTCTGCAAATTCCCGGCAAGAACCGCGTTGCAGAGCCGGCGTCGCGCCGTATACTCGCGCGCCATGAACCTTCCACAGGAACGCGGCTGGTCAGTCGCAGACTCGCGCGAGCTCTATCACGTTGACGCCTGGGGCGGCGGCTACTTTTCGGTCAACGATGCCGGTAACGTCGTGGTTCGGCCGGACCAGCAGCCCGGCCGTGAAATCGACCTGCTGGAAGTCGTGCAGGGCCTCAAGGCGCGCGACCTGTGGGCGCCAGTGGTGGTGCGCTTTTCGGGCATTCTCGCGCACCGCCTCAAGAGCCTGCACGACGCGTTCGCGCTCGCGATCGCCGAGAACGATTACAAGAATCGCTATACGGCGGTGTTTCCGATCAAGGTGAATCAGCAGCGTCTGGTGGTCGAAGAGGTGTTCCGCTACGGCAAGGAATACAGCTTTGGTCTGGAAGTCGGCAGCAAGCCCGAGTTGTTAGCTGTCATGGCCATGACCGAGGATTCGCCCGAGCGCCTGATCGTCTGTAACGGCTTCAAGGACGACAGTTACATCGAAGCGGTGATACTCGCTACCAAACTCGGCCGCACGATTGTTCCGGTCGTTGAGAATTACTCCGAGCTCGGACTCATCATCAAGCACGCGCAGAAATACGGCGTGCGCCCGCGCATCGGCGTGCGCGTGAAGCTGGCCAGCGAAGGCTCCGGCCGCTGGCGCGATTCAGTGGGCGAAAAATCCAAATTCGGCCTGTTCGTCACGGAAATGCTCGATGCCCTCGAGCAGCTGCGTGCGGCGGGCATGCTCGACTGCCTCAAGCTGCTCCATTGCCACGCCGGCAGCCAGTTGCAGGACATCCGCCGCGTCAAGGACGCGATCGATGAGCTGGCGCACATTTATGCCGAACTGAAACAACTGGGCGCAGGCCTGGAGTACATCGACGTCGGTGGCGGCCTGGGCGTCGACTACGACGGCAGCGGCACCAACTACCAGTCGTCGATGAACTACACGCTGGCCGAGTATGCCAATGACGTGGTCTACCGCGTGGCGCGTGTGTGCAAGACCCGCAACATCCCGGAACCGATCATCGTCAGTGAATCCGGCCGCGCGATCGCGGCGCACCACAGCGTGCTGATCTTCAACGCCCTCGGCAATTCGCAGCTCGACAAGTTTCAGGTCACTGCCAGCACCGAGGAAGAGTTCAGGCAGCGCGGCGAGCTGCCGCAGCCGGTGCAGGATCTGTTCGATGCCCTGCGCAGCATCAGCGAGCGGCGCGTGGTCGAGTGTTACCACGACGCACAACAGGCGCGCGAGCAGGCGCTGCAGATGTTCAAGCTGGGACTGTTGTCGCTTGAGCATCGCGGCCTGACTGAGCGTCTGTACTGGGTGATCTGCGCGCGCATCCGCGATCTGTGCCGGAAAATGGAAGAATGTCCGGAGGAACTCGACGGTCTGGAGTCGGTGCTCTCGGACATCGTGTTCTGCAATATGTCGGTGTTCCAGTCGCTGCCGGATAGCTGGGCGATCGACCAGCTGTTCCCGATCATGCCCATCCACCGTCTCGCGGAATGCCCGACCCGGCGCGCCGTGTTAGCCGATATCACCTGCGATTCGGACGGCAAGATCGACCGCTTCGTCAGCCATCGCGAAGTCAAACGCACGCTCGAGGTACATGATTTCAAGGAAGGCGATGAGTACTACCTGGCCGCGTTCCTGGTCGGCGCCTATCAGGAAACCCTGGGCGACCTGCACAACCTGTTTGGCGACACCCACGTGGTGCACATCCGCCTCGAAGAGGGTGGCGGCTGGTGGATCGAGGAAGTCGTGCTCGGCGACACTGCTAACAAGGTGCTCGAGTACATGGAGTACGACGTCGAAGAACTCTACCCCGCGCTGGCGCGCGACTGCGAACGGGCGATCCGCGAAGGCCGCATGACTGTCGCCGAGAGCCAGGCGATCAAGCGTTTCTACGAAGGCGAATTGAACGGTTATTCATACCTCGAGTAGCCACGTGAGCGCGCCGCTGCCCGGATTGCGCATCAGCGCCTGATGGCGCGCGCCGAGCCCCGGCACGGTTGCGAACCTGCGCGCCGTGAGCCGTTGCGCACCTGACGCCGCTGCCGCGGCCAGCGACAGCGCGAGGTCGCGCACCTCGAAGATCTGCGCAAGGTAGCCGATGTTAGGCGCGTGCGCGGCAGGTTGCAGATCGACGCACTGGTCGAGATAGTTGAGCGGTTCCGAGACCGCGATCTTGCCGAACATGTGATTGCCCTGCATGAAGACGATTTTCGTGCGTCCGCCCCTGGGCAGGCGCAGAAACGCGTTGACGTGATCGGCGGTCATCAGATCCTCGAACAGCCGGCCCATGCCGCAGGTTTTTTCGTAGAACTCGCAGGCGCGGTCCAGCGAACGCGTGACGTGCGAGGTGGTCACAACCGGCGTGAATCCCTGGCGCGTGTACCCCATTTGCTCGACGTAGGCGCGCATCTGTCCGATGCGCGTGCCGGGGTCGCGACTTGTTAGCTCGACGAGGTTCATCGCGACGCCGTCGGGACCGTCAAAGATGACCTCGATCGGATTGCCGACAGCGGCGTTAAGGCTATGCTGCGTGGGCTCGGTCCAGAACGAATACCCGAGCGAGCGTAGTGTCGCGACCGCAGCGCGTGCATCGGCAGTGTAGAAATTGAGGTTGACCAGTCCGATCGCCTGCGAATTGGGCAGCGCCTGAATCAGGCGCCGGTCGGCGCCAGAAAACTCCAGCAACAGCACGCGACCCACGGCGCAATTGTTAGCAGTCAGCACGCAGGTTCGCGCCGTGCGGCCCGACGGCAAGTTCCAAAAGCGTTCGAAATCGTTGCCCTCCCAAATCCCGATCGGACCCGCTGCGAAGCCGATGCAGTCGACGTAGAAACCCAGGCTGGCCTCCAGCGACCTGCAACTGATGACCGCGAATCCCAGCGGGCTCCCTTGCGGTGCAACAATGTCTGCCATGCCTGTCGTCCCCGATTTTGCCGTCCCGCGGCGAGCTTCATCCAAGCCTGGTTGCCGTGCAAGCCGTGCGGGGTGGATCGCCGCACACCGGCAACCGCCCGCTCATGGCCTTAACGAAGCTGGACCTTTATGGCAGTCTTGCGCTCGTTATGAACGCGGCCATGCAGGATCGACCCGGCAGCGCACCCCTGGCGGTGCAGGAGAGCCGCGATTTCCGTTCCTACCATGCGTTCCTGCGTGCGGCGCGCAATTTCAGCGAGCAACAACTGCTCGGACAAATGCACGACCGCTACCAGCACGCGGTCGCTGCCAGCGGACAAGCACCGCCGAGCGACTGGCGCCAGGCGGAAGCCGTACTTGCGCCGCTGCATGAATACCAGCTCTACAACTACCTGTTTCGCAACCTGCAACGTTTCAAGTATCACCGCCCTGGCGTTGGTATTTTTGCTGCGGTAAATGCACAACGCGAGCGCTTGGCCGCAGGCCTGCAGGCCGCGGCGGCCTCGGCTAACAAAAATGAGCTTCGGCTCAATCCGCAACTGCGCGAGCCCGAGTACTTTCGGTTCGTGCCGTTTCACCAGCACACCGGTGGTGTCACGCACGACATTCTCGATGGCATTTGTTATGAGATCGGTCGCCGCACAACGGTGCCCTCGCATGCCGATCCAAACGGCATCTATCGGATTCTGTTCGACGCGCTGCCGAAGCGTGAATACCCGCGTGTTCTCGACTGGGGCACGGGCCATGGGGCCGCCCTGATCACCTGGCAGGAACTGCATCCGCAATCGCAGTGCCACGGGGTCGATTTGTCGGCACCCTGCCTGATGCTGGCGCACCAGCGCGCGCGCGAACGCGGCATGACTCTGCACTTTTCCCAGCAGGATCTCGTGCGGATGGACTTTCCGGACGCGCACTTCGACTTGATCTTCTTCAATTTCATGCTGCACGAATTGCCGGCGACGGAAACGCCGGCGCTGCTGCGCGAAGCGGCGCGAATTCTCAAGCCGGGCGGACTGTTTGCCGGCCATGAATTCCACCTGCAGCCGGGCAACCCGTTCCAGAACGCCATACAGCGCTCGCATGCGTTTACTAACAACGAGACCTATGCGACGCCCTGGTTTGAATCGCCGATCGAAGCGCTGGCGCTGGCCGCGGGTTTTTCCAAAGCTCACAGCCAGACCTTCGACCGCCTGAACCGTTCGGTGGTCCGTGACGGCAAGGCGCCGATCTCGGCGAGTCACTGGAATCTCTATATTTTCGAACGTTAGGCCTGTTCATTGAACGAAGCCAGGTACAACCCGCCACTGACGGGCCCGGTCATCGGCCAGGAACCCGATTTCCTCGCCGGCATGTCGATGGACAATGCCGTCGGTGCGATCATTGCCCTGACCGCCGAGGTCTACTTGCTGCGCGAGCGGCTGCAAACACTGGAAGCCGAGCTGACGGTCCGCAAGGTGCTGCCAGCTGCTGCGGTGGAAAACCACCAGGCAACGCCCGAAGATACAGCGCGCCGCCAGCAGGATCTCGCGGCCTATACGCAGCGCGTGATGTTCGAGCTGATGCGAGACCGCACGCCGGTGTCGCGGATCGATCCGGGCGTTGCCAGTTACCTGAAGACTCACGCGCAATTGCAGACTGAAGAAAAGGACCCGTCATGAAACCCAAGTCGAGATATTTGTTAGCTACCTGTGCCGCATCGACAGTACTGGCGTTAGCTGCGACTCCCGCTGCCGCTGTCAAGACACAGCGCATCGACCTCGGCACGCCGGAAGGCGCGACCCAGGCTGCGCGCAAGACGCAGTGTTCGCTGACTGACGGCGAACCGTCGGTGTACTACTTCCACGGCGAGGCCTTCAGCCGTGTGCCAGGTGAAGCGGATCGCAAACTGTTCAATGTCGAGGGAATGAACATCCGTACCTGCGCCTCCAAAACCGAGGACAAGAAGGGCACGGGCTGGCGGCTGTTATCGCGGGAGGTGCTGTTCTATGTCGATCATAAGACCGGCCAGCTGCTGCGCAAATGGGTCAATCCCTGGTCGGGCGCGACCGTGGATGTGCTGCATGTCGCGAACGACCCTGTCAACCAACGCTGGATGTTTCCGCGCGATGCCGATGGCAACCCCGCGCCATTTGCGAAATTCACCGGCACCATCCAGGGCGACAACTGGTGGAATACGTTGACGGTGCCGCTGTTCTACAGCAATCCGTTAGCTGGCGACTACCAGAAGTACATCGGCGGCACCTATCACGCGACCGAGATGTTCAATTTCTTCGGCACGCTCGATGATCTGACCGATCCCAAGAAACCCAATGCGGCTGTCAAGGTGGCCTGGGTGCGGATGTCCTCGTGGTTGCCGTGGATGGAGATGGGCGATCGCGCGGGCCTCTTCTACATCAACGCAGCCGGTCGCAAGCTGGAGAGCTTTGAGCAGCTGCCCGCTGTGATCAAGAACGAGGTCGCGGCCAATTACCCGGATTACACGCGCCCACCGCCGCTCGATGACACCCGGCCCAACGAAACCAGTTGGAGCTATTTCAAGAAAAAAGTGCCACCGCCCGCTGCACCCGCGCGCTAACAGATTCGAGCGCGGGATTCTTTGCTGCGTTGCAACACGAAATCCCTGCGGCGTTTGCCCGAGCGGATTCAGGGGGGTAACATCCGGCCCGTTCATGCTTCGGTTTCGGCCGCGGCGTGGCAGGTGCGAGCTGCAGGCGCCTGGCGCCGGCAGCCCGCGATTTACTTGATACGCGATCATGCGTTGTTAGCTCGGCTGGACGGCGCCGCTGTTCGTATTTTTTTGAGAGTGCTTGGATGACGACGATCTATGTGGGCAACCTGCCCTTTTCCGCGACCGAGGCTGATATTCGTGTGCTTTTTGAGCGTCACGGTAAAGTTGACTCGGTAAAACTCATCAATGACCGTGAAACAGGCAAGCCCCGCGGCTTCTGTTTCGTTGAAATGCCTGGAACTGAAGCGCAAGCGGCGATTCAGGGCCTCAACGGTTATGAAATGAACGGCCGTGCGCTGCGTGTCAATGAGGCGCAAGAGCGTCCACGGGGTCCTCGGCCAGGTGGTCCACCACGCCGCTGATACGCGCTGACGAAACCGATACATTGTTGGCAACCGCGCGCAGTGCGGGGTTGTTTTTCTGATGGGCGATCGACGCAGTTTGGTTAACCTGCCGCGCGCTGAACACCTGATGCGCACCGCAGGCGTCGAGGCCCTGGTGGCCGTTCAGCCGGTGAATGTCTACTACTGCAGCGGTTTCTGGTCGGTGCTGCATCACATGGGTTTTGACTTCGCCGGAGCCGCCGTGTTGCCGCGCGAACTGGCGCGTGGCACTGCGCTGATCGCGTCTGCCTCGCAACTCTGGCGACTGTCGCTACACGAGCGTGATTACCCCGAGCGAATCATTCCAGTCACGGCGCCCGCGAACGCCCGCTCGCTGCACAACCCGGACGCGCCCGGCGTGCAGGCCACCGCCTGGCCAGTGTCGGCCCAGGACACTGACTGGTCGGCGATTCAACGCGGCTGGATCACGGCGTCCCGCGCCGCGACCGGCGCGGAGGCCGCAACCACTATCCACGGCATCGCGCGCGCGTTGCGCGCCTGCGGCCTGACCCGGGCCCACGTGGCTACCGATGATGCGCGGCTCGCCGGTTTGTTAGCCGTCGCCGGTCTCGAGGGTGTCGAGTGCCGTTACCTGCCGAATCTGTTCCGTCGCTTGCGCATGGTGAAAAGCGAGGTTGAGCTCGGTCTGATGCGCGAAGCGGCGCGCCGTAACGCTGCTGCCGCGGTGGCCACCGCGCGCCAGATCACGGCCGGCATGACAATGCGCGACATCGAAACCCAATTCCGGATCGAAACCGCCAAACGCGGCGCCGAAACAGTGTTCGTCGTGGCCGGTGGAACCGGGCTGCTGCCACACGGTGAAGTGCGGCGCGGCGAGCCGCTGCTCATCGATGCGGTCAGCCACTACCAGCACTATCACGGTGATTTCGGCCGTACGGTCGTCGTCGGCGAACCGAGCGTCGAGGTACGCCGCCGCGTTGCAGCCCTGCGCATCGGCTGGCAGGCGTCTTTCGAGGCCTTGCGACCGGGGCGCAAGTACTCGGAAATCCGCCAGACGGGCCTCGACGCAATCGCCAAGGCCGGCTACCGCTATCTGACGGTGGCTCACCCGCACAGCGTCGGCCTGCAACACACTGACGAGCCTTTTCGCGACGACAGCCCGTTCGAGCTCAAGGACGACATCGTTCTGGAACAAGGCATGACGCTGACGGTGGATTTTCCGCACCTCGAAGTGGGCTTCGGCGCATGTCATCTCGAAGACCTGGTCGAAATCACCGCCGACGGCGCGCGAGCACTGGCAGACATGGACGAACCCCTGATTATCGTCTGAGGGTCCCCAGCGCGGCGAAATTACAGCGCAAGAAACGCGAGGCGCGGCCCGCTCTCTCAACCTAAAATGGTCTCATGAAGCTAACAGATAAACACATGCAGGCCGCCGTACTGGCGCGCGACCCGACGATGGACGGGCGCTTTTTATACGGGGTCATTACCACCGGCGTGTACTGCCGTCCCACATGCCGCTCGCGCGCGCCGCGGCCGGAAAATCTGCGTTTTTTTGCGGACACCGGCGCCGCCGAGACTGCCGGATTCAGAGCCTGCAAGCGTTGCCGCCCAGACGCCGCGGCAGATGCGATCGATCGACCTATTTTTGCAGTCGCACAATTTTTGTTAGCTGAACCGGATAGCGCGGCCGCCCTGACGGTACTGGCACGGCGCGCACATATGTCGCCGGCGCACTTCCAGCGGCGCTTCAAGCAAGCCCTGGGGGTTTCGCCGCGGGAATTTCAGCAGGCAGCGCGCCTCGGCCGTCTCAAGCAACTATTGCGGGGCCGCGGCGAAATCGGCCGGGCGCTGCTCGATGCCGGTTTCGCATCACCCAGCGATGGCTATCGCGCTGCACAGCGCGCGCTCGGCATGACGCCGACGCAGTTTCGCCGCGGCGGCCAGGACGAAGACATCGAATTTCTCGCGCAGCGCTCGGCGCTTGGCTGGTTGATGATAGCTGCGACCCGCAAGGGCGTTTGCTTCGCACAATTTGCCAGCAGCCAGGCGAGCCTGCGCAAGTTGTTAGCTACTGAGTTTCCGCGGGCAGCGCTGCGGCATGCCGGCAAGTCCGCCCCCGGTTCGCGGCTGCACGCGTGGATGAACGCTCTGGTGGCGACCGTTGGCCAGGGCACGCCGTTAGCGCGCATACCGCTCGACCTGCGCGGGACAGCCTTTCAGATCCGTGTCTGGGGAGCGTTGCAACGCATTGCCGTGGGACAAACGCGCTCCTATCGCGCGGTCGCGGAGGCCATGTATGAGCCGCGTTCGATTCGAGCGGTCGCGTCCGCCTGCGCGCGCAATCGCGTTGCGGTATTGGTGCCCTGCCATCGCGTGCTGAGTGCTGACGGCGACCTCGCCGGCTATCGCTGGGGCCTGGCGCGCAAGCGCGCGCTGCTCAAGCGCGAGGCGCAGCCGGCCGGATACACTACCAAAGCTGTTTGAGTTTGCTGCTGATATCGAGCTTGTCGCCGGCAAGACTGGTGAGATCGCCGTCCCCATTCTGACTGCCATGGAACACGATCGGTTCCAGTGACTTCAGGACCTTGTCGGTGATGAAACGGCTGCGACCGCCATACACATGCGCGTCACTCTGCGGCGCTTTGCTGGTAATCGGAAAGCGCAGCGGGGAAATCAGGCATAGATGGTCCCTGGCCCGTGTCATGGCCACGTACAGCACGCGGCGTTCTTCATCCAGCAAGTCCGGTCGATCGACACCAAATTCCGATGGGAAACTGCCGTCAACGAGATTCAGTACGTAAACCGCCTGCCACTCCATGCCTTTGGCGGAGTGTACGGTGGAGAGCACCAGATAGTCCTCGTCCTGCAGCGCCTGGCCGGCAAGATCCGAACTTGCCTGCGGCGGGTCCAGCGTCAATTCACTGATAAAGCGCTCCCGCGACGGGTACTGAATTGACAGCAATTCAAGTTGGTCAAGGTCGCCGACGCGGGTGTGAAAATGCTCGTACAGCCGTTCAAAATGCGGTTTATACCACTCGCGCACCGTGTGCAGCTGGCCGGACCAGGGCCGTTCCGGCTCGCTAAGAGCTAACAACAGATCGACGAACCTGACCCACGCCTGCTTGCTCTCAGGCGGCGGAGCGAACTCGCGCAGCGACTTGAAAGCACGGTTGGCCGCACCAAAACCCTCCAGCGCCTTGCGCGCAGTGACCGGCCCGAACCCCGGCAGCAGCTGCAGGACCCGGAAGGCCGCAACGTCGTTGCGCGGGTTGTCCACCCAGCGCAGGATAGCTAACAAATCCTTGATGTGAGCTGTTTCCAGAAACTTGAGTCCGCCGTATTTGACGAACGGTATCTTGCGCCTGGTCAATTCGATTTCCAGCAGATCGCTGTGATTCGAGTTGCGAAACAGTACCGCCTGCGAACGCAGCGACATCTGCTGCTCGCGCCGCCGCAACACCTCGTTGCAGATGAACTCGGCCTGCGAACCAAGATCATCGGTGGTCACGAGCTTTGCCATCACGCCATCGCCGCGGCCGGAAATCAGGTGCTTGCGGAATTGCCGCGGCGCGTCAGCCATCAACGCGTTGGCGGTGTTGAGTATTCCCTGCGTGGATCGATAATTCTGGGCCAACGCAATGATTTCCGCCCTGGGCGTGAAGCGATCTGGAAAGCCAAGGATGTTGTCGATCAATCCACCGCGAAAACTGTAAATCGCCTGGGCATCGTCGCCGACCGCGGTGAGTCCCTGGCCGTCGGGCTTCAATGCGTACAGGATCTGCGCCTGCAGGAAATTGGTGTCCTGAAACTCGTCGACCAGCACATGATCAAAATTCTGGCTCAGGTGTCTGCCGAGCCGCACCTCCTGCATCATGAAGTACCAGTACAGCAGCAGATCGTCGTAATCGAGCAAGGCCAGTTTTTGTTTGCGCTCGACGTAACTGCGGAACAGCTTGACGAGGTCCTGCTCCCAGTCGGCGCACCAGGGAAATTGTTCGCTCAGCGTCTCCGTCAGTTTCTTTTGCGTATTGATGCGATGCGAGTAAATCGCGAGACAGGTGTCCTTGCGTGGAAAACGCTGCGCCTTCTCCGCCAGGCCCAGCTCGGTACGCAGGGTGTCGAGCAGATCCGCCGCATCACCATGATCGAGCACGGTGAACGAGGGATCGAGGCTCAAATGCCTGGCATAGTGCCGCAACACGCGATTGCCCATCGCGTGAAACGTGCCGGCCCAGGTCAGGCGCTGCACGAACTGCTGCGCCCGGTCGCCTAACAAATCAGCGGCGTTGATCTTGATGACATCACGGGCCCGTTTGCGCATTTCCTGCGCCGCACGCCGGCTGAACGTCAGCAACAGCATGCGCGCCGGATCCACGCCATTCATGGCCAGATGCGCAACGCGATACGCCAGTGTATTGGTCTTGCCGGTACCGGCACCGGCGATGATCAACAGCGGGCCGGCGCTGACGCCGCCACGATCCGGCAACAACTCGCCATAGGTCGCAGCGCGCCGCTGGGCGGCATTCAAGGGATCGCCTTTTGGCTGGACAACAGCGGCCATAGTCCCCGAGTTTACGTAACGTGGTCGCGGCGCTCCATGGGCAAGCTGTGGCGGCCATCACAAAAAGTTGGCAGGGGGGCGGGTGTTGCCGGATGATGCGAACCGCGTCGCCCGCCACAAGGCCGGTAAACGGAGCCAACGGACCATGTCGAAACGCTATCCATCGCAAGCCAGGCACCTGACCGCCCTCAAATTGCGCCCTGCGAAGCGCTCTGCGCTGCCCGCCGACCTGCGCAAGTACTTCGCGGTTTGCGACGAAAAAATCGGCTTCCTGCCCAACGTACTGACGGCCTACAGCTTTTCCGAGGCCAAGCTGCGCGCCTTCATGGGCATGTACAACGATCTGATGCTGGCAGACTCCGTGCTCAGCAAGCTGGAACGGGAAATGATCGCGGTGGTGGTCTCAGCGGCCAACCGCTGTTACTACTGCCTGAGCGCTCACGGCCAGGCGGTGCGCCAGATGTCCGGCGATCCGGCGCTGGGAGAATTGCTGGCGATGAATTATCGCGCGGCCAGGTTGTCACGGCAGCAGCGCGCCATGCTCGACTTCGCGCACAAGTTGACCGTGGCGTCAGCGGAGATTGGCGAGCCGGACCGCAAGACCCTGCGGCGCGCCGGGTTCAATGATCGCGCGATCTGGGACATTGCCGCGGTTGCGTCGTTTTTCAACATGACCAACCGCATGGCGACGGCCGTCGACATGATGCCAAACGAGGAGTATCACGCGCTGTCACGTTAGCGACGGCACGTTAGCTCCGAGCTTGGCGAGATGTTCGCCGTGGATCATGCTGCGGATGTGGCCGTGCAGCAGCGTGCCCGGATAGCAAGGTTCCATGCTGCTGACAGCCTCGAGTTCCTCAAGACCCGCGGCGTCGATGATGAAATCAGCTGCCGCCAGCAACTCGTCCAACTGCTTCGCGTTACGCGCGCCGATGATGGGGATCACGCCACCCGGCCGCTGCATCAGCCAGCGGATCGCGATCTGTGCCGGCGTACGGCCAAGCCGCGCGGCCACTTTCTGCACAGCCGCCGCAATGCCGAAATTGCGGGGGTTCATGATGGTCCGGCCCCAGCCACTGGTGGTCAGCCGGCCGGCCGGCTGCTCGCCACCAACAGCGCGGTACTTGCCGGATAGCAGACCGCCGGCCAGGGGACTCCAGGCCGTGATCGTCATGCCTAACGCCGCCGCACAGGGTTGCAACTCGCGTTCCAGCGTGCGCTCGACCAGGCTGTACTGCAGCTGCAGCGCGACAAAGCGCGTCCAGCCGCGAAGCTCGGCGATGGTCTGCGCACGCGCGACCACCCAGGCCGGCACATTCGAAAAACCCGTGTAGAGGATCTTGCCGGCGCGGACGGCATCATCCAGCGCTCGCAACAGTTCATCGAGCGGCGTGTACAAGTCCCAGGCGTGCACCCAGTAAAGATCAAGATAGTCCGTTTTCAGCCGGCGCAGCGACGCGTCCAGCGCCTGCTGCAGGTTCTTGCGGGAATTGCTGCCGGCATTGATGTCGGCAGAATTGGTGCTCATCGTGAATTTGCTGGCGAGCACGATCTTGCTGCGATCGGCTGCGATCAGAGGCGCCAGAATTTCCTCGCTGCGGCCCTGGGCATAGATATTCGCGGTGTCGATGAAATTGCCGCCCAATTCGCGGTAGCGCGCGTACACGCTGGCCGAGGTTGCGGCGTCGTCGCCGAAAGTATCTACCGCGCCAAAGGTCATGGTGCCGAGCGAAATGTCGGACACCTTGAGACCTGATTGACCTAACAAACGATAATTCATGCGGGTTCACCTGCTGCCTGCAATGCACGATCCAAGTCGGGGTTGTCTTCAGTGTCATGCGTGCTACGCGTACCGGGCAGATCGAGAAACTCGCCGACGATGACCAGTCGCGGAGCAAACATGCGAATATTGTACGCGGTCGCCCTGGCCGGACTGGAGTCCCATGCTGCTAAACCAACGTGAAATATTTTCCGGCCGGGTCGTGCGCCTGAATGTGGAGACGGTGCGGTTGCCTAACGGCCACACGACTGACCTGGAAATCGTGCACCACCCGGGTGGCGCAGCGGTGGTCGCACTGGACGGCGCGCAACAGGTCTGCCTGTTGCGGCAATACCGGCATGCAGCCGGCGGCTATGTCTGGGAATTACCTGCCGGGAAGCTCGAGCCGGAGGAGCCACACGCCGAGACTGCCGCACGCGAACTCGCGGAGGAGGCAGGCCAAGTCGGCAAACGCTGGGATTACCTGGGTCATTGCATATCCTCGCCCGGCGTATTCACCGAAAAAGTTCATGTCTATCTGGCGCGCGGCTTGACCGCCACGCCGAGCGCGACCGAGGCCGCAGAAGTACTGGAGATCCACTGGGTGCCGTTGCCCGAGGCACTGCGGCGCGCGGCGGCCGGCGATATCGTCGACAGCAAGACCGTATTTGGTCTGTTTCGCGCCAGCAACCTGTTAAATACGGAATCGATCTGAGGAATGTGAACTGCATCACATGTCTCCCAGCAATTGATTGGCGCCGCTGTACAAAACCGCATAATCTGCCGAATGAGTGATGACGATGGCAGCAAATCGGACGGCAATCGCCGCAGGCTGTCCCGGATTGTCCACGACAGTCGCGGCAACGCGCGGGTCGAGTGGATCGACGTGCCAGCCGAAGACCTGATGCTGGAACCGCGTCTCAGGTTGAGCCTCGAAGGCGACCGCCCCCAGCCTGCTGCAGTCGCGCTGCCGCCGGCCATGCCGGTTCGCAAGAAAACCGACCTGCGTAAGCTGAGCAAGTGGATCAAGCTGACGCGTGAAATTGACGAGCGCAAGAAGCTCGAGTAATCCAACAATCGTCCTTGCAGGCTGTTGAAAAAGGTCATTCTGACCTTTTTCAACAGCCTGCTAGTTCAACGATTCGATCAGCGCCAGTTTGCGCGACACCGGCCAGCGATAGAAGCGCCGCAAATCACTCAGCCAATGACGCCAATCGCGCTGGCGTTGCAGGTTGCGATCCAGGCGGCCGCAAAAACGCGCCGCGCCGCGTGTCGCGGCCAGATAACGCGCCGTCGAGTGCGCGGGCAGCTGGGGATCGAGCTGAAATCGGGACGAGAACAGCTGCGGCAGGACTTCACTCGGAAAACGCCCGGGCGCCTGCACTCGCAGGACCTCGAGGCAGCTGACGTACTTGTCAACTTCGGCCTGCAATTCCAGCTCGAGCAGCGATACCGGCCGATCAAAACCAGCGTGGTAGGTCAGATACTGAAAATGGCTGACACCTTCCAGGGCTGTCAGCCAGTCGGCGAGATTTTCGGAGCTGAGATACCAAGGCTCGCCGCCTGACGCCAGCCGTGCTAACACCGCAGCGTCGACAAACAGGGACAAATAGACCGTGTCACCCTCACCACTCACCAGCAGCTGTTCCGCGGCTGGCAAGGCGCCCGCGGGCAGCAGTGCCCGGTCGGTCAGCAGGAAATCCTGCACCGGATGTCTGATTGGCGTGTCGTAGATCCGGCCCAGCATCGATTGCATGACAGCCAGGTTCATGGGGCCTAGTGCGCGCTGCCGCTCTGGCCAAAGTTGCCCGGTACAATACCCATGTCACCTAACAAACGGCGCGCGCGCCGGCTACCAGTCTTGAGCCAGATTTCGTACAGGCGCAGTACGTCGCGGTCGGAACGCGCACGATTACCTTCCTGTATCTCGTGCAGGACATCGACCAGTGGCTGGAACTTGCTCGCGAGCTCCGCGAACACCCGGCTCAGCGTCTGGCGGCGGCCGGCGCCGAGTGTCTCGGACAGCACCGCGTAGGCGCGACCGCCCATCGCGATGTGGTAGTCGATATCGATCAGTTTGCGTGCAAAACCATCGGCAAAAAACCCCGAAACAAACAACGACACGTCGCCCAGGCGCTGCAGGCCCCGCCGTCGCGCCGCTGGATCCGCAGCTTCGAGCGCCTCGGACAGCATGACCACGAGGGGCTTGAGGCGCGTCCCATCGGGCGTTGCATCAAAGAGTTGTTCGCTGCGGGCATATGACGTCAGCAGGCTGACGACGTAGTGCGCGGTGTCATCCTCGACCTGCAGGTGCTGATGGTCGAGCGCCGTTTGCACAGCGTTGCGGAAATACTCCTGCAGACTCGCAACTGGAACGACGCTCATGCGGTGGCCCTCTGCCACTATTACGAACGCCAAACCAGGGAGCTTTAGTGATCCAGTTCAAATCCCGCTAAACTCGCTAACAGTATGAACAAGGAATTCAGCGGCAAGTCCGCTTTGGTCACTGGCGCGGGGCGCGGAATCGGTCGCGGCTGTGCGTTGGCGCTGGCTGCTGCCGGGGCCAGGGTCACCGTGGTTTCGCGCAGTGTTACCGAGCTGGAATCGGTGGTCGCCGAGATCCAGGCCCTGGGCGGCGAGGCTCGCGCCATTGGCTGCGATGTCACCAACGACGCTGATCTCGACCGGCTTTTCAGCCAGATGGATCGCTGCGACGTGCTGGTCAATAACGCCGGCGGCAATCAACCGGAACCATTCCTGTCGGTCGAGCCCGCGACACTGGATCGCCTGCTGCAGCTCAACGTAAGGTCGATGTTTCTCTGCGCCCAGCACGCTGCGCGTCGGATGGTCGCCCAGGGTGGCGGCGTCATCATCAACATGTCCTCGCAAATGGGTCATGTTGGCGCAGCTAACAGAACCGTCTACTGCATGACCAAGCACGCCATCGAAGGCCTGACCAAGGCCATGGCCGTGGAGCTCGGACCCAGGGGTGTGCGGGTCAATGCCGTCGCGCCCACCTTCATTGCAACGCCGATGACAGCCCCCTATTTCGAGGACGCCGCATTTCACGACGCGACGCTGGGCAACATCCCGCTCGGCCGCATCGGTACCGTGGACGAGGTCGTGGCCGCGGTGCGCTTTCTGGCCTCGCCCGCCGCCAGCCTGATTACCGGCACCAGCCTGCTGGTCGACGGCGGCTACACCGCCCGCTGATGCTGCGCTACCGGCCCGCGCCGGTCAGCTGTCGCGCCGCGGGTTGGCAAGTCCGCGTTGCACTGCCGGTCGGGCCGCGATGCGTTCGCGCCAGCGTGCAACCGCAGGCCAGGCATCGAAATTGCCGATCGTCGGAATGCGCAGCGCCGAGTTGGTCCAGGGATAGATCGCGATGTCTGCGATGCTGTAGTCATCGCCGGCGATGTACGGCCGGCTCGACAGGGCCTGGTTCATGACGCCTAACAGCCGGTGCGACTCCCTGCTGTAGCGCTCCATCCCGTACGGCACTTTTTCCTGCGCATACAGCGTGAAATGGCCGGCCTGACCGAACATGGGACCGACGCCCGCCATCTGGAACATCAACCACTGCAGTACCTGGTAGCGCGCGGCGCCCGTGGCCGGCAACAGCGGGCTCGCGGTTTTTTCCGCAAGGTAGATCAGGATTGCGCCCGACTCCCAAACCGTCAGCGGCGCGCCTCCCGGGCCGGTCGGGTCGACAATCGCCGGAATCTTGTTGTTAGGATTGATGGCCAGAAATTCGGGCGTCAGCTGTTCGTTTTTCAACATATCAACCAGATGAATGCGGTACGCGAGCCCCAGCTCCTCCAGCATGATGGAGATCTTGTGACCATTCGGGGTAGCGTGGGTGTAAAGTTCGATCATGAGTCATGCAGTCGGCGCAATGCGCGCCATTACGGTTGGGGTGTCAGATCTTAACTCTGCGCTCGCGCTCTTTCATGGCGTAATGGGCCTGAAAATCGAATGGCGCGAAAAGTTGTCGGCGCAGCGACAGCGATTCTACGGCCTTGCGGACTCGATCCAGGGCGAATGGGTTGAACTGAGTTGCCAGTCCTATCCGGTTGGCAGGCTGCGTCTGCTGCAGCTGACGCCGACTCCGCGCGAGATCGTGCGTCTCGACACGCAGATGGGCGGGCCCGATTCACCGCCTGCCATCGGTCCGAAAGCCATCGATTTCTACGTTCGCCCGCCCATCGAAACCACGCTCGCGGAAATGACCGCCGCGGGCTGCATCGCGCGCTCGCGGCCGATTCGTTATGTAATCGGCAACACCGAAAGCGAGGAACTGGTGCTGTTCGGCACGGACGGCGTGCCGCTGCTGCTGATGATCGGCCATCGCCACAACCCGAGCTCGATGCGCGCCGGAACGCCTTACGGAAAATACAGCGAAGTGCCGACCATTTCGGTAGTCACCGGCGACCTCGTGGCGACGCGCAAATTCTATGGAGATTTGTTAGGCCTGACGGCGATGGTCGATACGGAGGTCAGCCCGGAGTATCGCGATTTCGCCTGCACGCTGGTCGGCATACCGCCCGGATCCCGCCTGCATTACCTGATGTACCAGGACCCGAAAGAGCCCAGCGGCAAGATCCTGCTGGTGCATTTTTTCGAGCTGTCGACGCGGCGCATCGCCGGGCTCATGCATCCGTCGCGGCTCGGGGTCGGCCTGTATACCCATGACTGCCGCGACCTGGATGCGCTGGCCGCCAGGTCGCGCGCCGGCGGCGCGCCCGTCGAGGCGGGCCCGGTCCGGATCGACGGTGACAGACTGATGCTGGTGCGCGGACCCAATGGCGAGCTGTTTGAATTCAGCGAACGCACGGCAATGCGCTGACCAGGTCGGCCAGCGTTGCTAACACAACATCCGGCGCGGTGCGTCCCGCAGGCCAGTCGCATGCGGGGTCGCGGCGCATCCAGGCGGTGCGCAAGCCGAGTTTTTGCGGGCCGGCGATATCGTGATCAGGGTCGTCGCCAACGTAAAGTACCTCCGCCGGGTGGCAGCCGCTGAGATCCAGCACCTTTTGAAAAGCGCGCGGATCGGGTTTGGCATAGCCAATCAACGCAGCGTTGAGACTGAATTCGAATCGTTCAGCGACACCGATGCGCCGAGTGTCGGCGTTGCCGTTGCTGAGCGTCGCCAGCCGGAAATTCTGACCTAACACGTCAAGCGCCGGCAGCACATCCGGATAGAATTCGACCCGATGCCGCGCAGCAATGAAGACCTCAAACCCTTCGCGGCCGACTGCGGTCGGCAGCCCCTGCGCGAGCGCGCAGCGGGCGAGCGCCTCGATCCTGAGCCATGTCAGGTCGTGAGCCTGGTCGGGGTATTGGCGGGCCAGATCGAAACGCGCGTCCCGCAGCAAGGCCGGCGAGGTAAGCGCCGCAAGCGCGGGATAATGCAACTCCAGCCACCGTTCGACCGCCTGGTCCGCCGCCCGGATCACCGGCTCTATGGGCCAGAAAGTATTGTCGAGATCGAAGCAGATCAGGCGCAGCTGACTGAACATGGCGAGCCTGTAAAAGCGGGCGAGCAGTATAGCGGCTGCTAGAATGCCGCCCATAATATTTCCGGAGTACGTCATGCGTGCCTTAGCTCTAGGTCTACTTGCGCTCACATTTGACGCGGCGGCGGCCGACAAATCCTTCACGCCCGATCTGATGGTGCGCATGCGACGGCTCGCCGACCCGCAACTGTCGCCCGATGCGCGCTACGTCGCATACACGCTGCGGGAAACCGATATCGATGCCAACCGGGGCCGTACCGATATCTGGCTGTTAGATCGGCGCAACATGGGGAGCGCGCCGCGACGCATGACACAGGATCCGGCTAACGACAGCATGCCGCGCTGGAGCCCGAACGGCCGCAGTCTGTTTTTTGTGTCCGAGCGGTCTGGCTCGGCGCAGCTCTGGCGCCTGTCGCTGGACGGAGGCGAGGCGTTGCAGGTCAGCGATCTGCCGCTGGATGTGACCAGCTTCAAGATCGCCCCCGATGGCAAGCGGGTAGCGCTGACGTTGAACGTGCTGCCGGCCTGCGGCGCAGACCTGGTATGCAGCCGCGACCAGCTGGCCGCGCAGGCCAAGTCCAAGGCGACCGGCAAGCGCTTCGACCAGTTGCTGATCCGTCACTGGGATACCTGGGAGGACGGGACTCATGGCCGCCTTTTTTGCACGGTGTTAGGTGCCGACGGTAAGCTCGGCGCGCTGGCCGATGTATCCGGCGGCGTGCTGGCCAACCTGCCATCGCGTCCGTTCGGCGACGACGGCGAATATAGTTTCAGCAACGACAGTCAACGGCTGATCTTCTCAGCGCGGCTCGCCGACCGCAGCGAAGCCTGGTCCACCAACTTCGACCTGTATGAAATGGCAGCCGACGGCGGCGGCACGGTACGCAATCTGACCGCGGCCAATCCCGCCTGGGACACCAAGCCGGTGTTCCTCGCCAACGGCGATATGGCCTACCTCGCGATGGACCGCCCAGGTTTCGAGGCCGACCGTTTTCATGTGGAAATCATCGATGGCCGCACCGGTGCGCGTCGCGCACTGACCCGCGCCTGGGACCGGTCGGTCAGCGCGCTGCGTACGACCAGCGACCGGCGCAATCTGTTAGCCATGGCGGATGACATCGGTCAGCACTCGCTGTTCCGTATCGACGCGCGCAGCGGCGCGGTGACACGCTTGTTTGCCGATGGCTATATCGGCGAGATTGCCACGGCTGGCGACGACATCATCGCGGCCCGCGCCAGTCTCGCGGGCCCGCCGGACCTGTATTTGCTGGCTGGCAAGGGCGCGAGGCCGGGCGAGCTCGGCGCCAAACGCCTGACCGACGTCAACGCCGGTCTCGCGGCCGACGTGCGCATGGCGGACTTCGAGCAGTTCAGTTTTCCAGGCGCAAACAACGAGACTGTCTACGGCTATGTCATGAAGCCAGCTGGCTTCGTCGCCGGCAGGAAATATCCCATCGCGTTCATCGTGCACGGCGGCCCGCAGTCGAGCTACCAGAACCAGTGGAGCTTCCGCTGGAATCCGCAGCTGTTCGCCGGCCACGGCTACGCCGTCGTGTTCATCGATTTTCACGGCTCACCCGGTTACGGCCAGGCATTTACCGATTCCATCAGCCAGGACTGGGGGGGCAAGCCGCTGATCGACCTGCAGAAGGGCCTCGACGCTGCGCTCGCCCGCTATGACTGGCTGGACGGGCAACGCGCCTGTTCGCTGGGCGCATCCTATGGCGGCTTCATGCAGAACTGGATCGCCGGCCACTGGCCGGACCGGTTCAAGTGCATTGTCAACCACGCCGGCATCTTCGACACCCGCAGCATGTACTACACGACCGAGGAACTGTGGTTCAGCGAATGGGAAAATGGCGGCACCTACTATGACGTGCCGCAGAATCACGAGGCCTTCAATCCATCAGCCAGTGTCGCGAAGTGGCGCACGCCGATGCTGGTGATTCATGGCGAACGCGATTATCGCGTGCCCTATTCGCAGGGCCTCGCCACATTCACGGCATTGCAGCGCCGTGGTATCGAGAGCCAGTTGCTGTACTTCCCGGACGAAGGGCATTGGATCCAGAAACCAGCTAACAGCCTGCAGTGGCATGCCACTGTGTTTGAATGGCTGGACAAGCACCTGAAGTAGCTCACCGCCCGGCTCTTGCCTCGTGCGACTCAGCCGTAGTAGGTGCGCCACTCAGCCTGATAACGCAGGCCCAGCTGCAAGATGCGCGTCAGCAGCTCGTCGTAGCCGGTGCCGGCGGCGAGTGCCGATTGGGCCAGGTCCTCACCCTGCGCGAGGTTGGGATTGGCATTCGCTTCCAGTACGAACGCGCTGCCGTCCGGTCGCACGCGAAAATCCATGCGCGCATAACCGGAGAGTCCCAGCGCACGATAGATGCGGCGCGCGAGCTGATCTAGCCGCGTGACAACCGCAACGTCCAGGTCGTCAGCCGCCTGGGTCACAATGCCATGTTTCTGCTGATAGCGCTTGTCCCACTTGATCTTGCGCGTCGCAATTGGCGCCTGCCCGTCCGGCAAGCTGCCGAAACTCAGCTCCCAGGGCGGATAGCGCGTCAGCCTGTCGTTTCCTAACACGCCGACATAGACTTCGCGGCCGTCGATGTATTCTTCAACCAGCGCGTCCGAACCTACCTGGTCGTGAATGAAGGCGACGCGGTCGCGCAGATGCGCAAGATCAGCCACGATGGAAGCCTGGGATATGCCAAGCGACGCGTCTTCGGTCGCCGATTTCACGAACAGCGGGTAACGCAGCTTGCGTGGCACATGCAGGCGCGCACCACGCCGGAACACGGTGAACTGCGGTGTCGGAATGCGGTGATACGACAGCAGCTGCTTGCTGAGCGGTTTATCGCGCGACAACAGCAGGCCGCGCGGATTGCAGCCCGTATAGCGCTGGCGACTGAGTTCAAGAAACGCGACGACGTGCTGATCGTAGGTCACGATGCCATCGAATTCCTCCAGCAGATTGAACGCGACATCGGGCCGCCAATCGGTCATCACCGCGCGCAGTTCTGTCAGGCTGTCGAGCACCCCCACCACCAGCACCTCGTGGCCCATGGCCTTGAGTGTCGTGATGACGTCGATCTCGGTGCGCATTTCATCCAGCCGGGCAGCAGCAACTCCGGTCAGATCCTCCGGCGGCACCAGACTGGCGTGAGCCACAACCATGACGCGCAGTGACTTCATAGATCGAGTATCGGACTTTGTATCAGGAAGTAATTCTGCGTCAAACTTGCGAGCATCCAGCGTAAATTGCGCAGCGTCTCGCGTCGCGAGCCGCGCTGATAGAGGTGCGCACGCCTGACTCGCTCGCCGACCTTGCGCAGTATCTGGTGTGCGGTATAGCGATCAACCGCACAGTCACGCATCAGCTTCCGTATCAGGTTTTTCTTGGCCTGCTGCAGGATGCTGCGCGCGGTCACGGTGTTAGCACGGGGCCGTTGCGCCACAAACACACGCTGTAGCAGCTCGTCGATGCGACCGCGGCGGTGATGAATGCGATTCAATGCGCGCTGCCGGTAATGCTCAGCAAGCGTGCGCTGATTTTGCGCCAGGGGTTCGACGATCAGGCGCCTGCGCACGGCGGGCGCTGCGCCGGCAACTGCGCGCATCAACTCATCCACCAGCGTCAGCTTGTGCAGTGCTGGCCAGTCGGCGTAATTGTGCCGCCACGAGCGGCGCGACTGCAGCCAGACGCCGAAGGTCTCGGCAAAATCCTCAGTGGGGTGCGCCTGCGCATACCAGTCGCCGAGGTGATGTACATAGCGTCGGCTGCCAGGCCGTGCCCGGTAACGGATTGGATAGGGCAAGGAAGACGGGCCAAATACTTCGCGCCAGCGGCGCTGGCGGCGCAAGCGGTAGGCATTGTCGATGGCGTGGCCGGCTTCATGGCGCAGGATGCGCATCAACCAGTTGATGTTGCCGCCCTCCACCTGGCCCGTCATCGCGCGCTCAAGCCGCACCAGACGCGGATGTGCAAGATAGAACGGTACGGCAAAACCGGGCACACCGTCCGGTGAAAACCATTCCTCGGCGAGCCATACATGCGGCGCAAAACGGATGCCGCGTGCGCGCAGTTCGCGTCGCAGGCGCACAATTGCCGGGCTGACGCGGCTGCGCTCGAGGCGAATTGGCAAGTCGCAAAAGCGCAATTGCAGCAGCTGTGCATCTGGCAGTGATGCCAGTCGACGGGCGGACAGCCGCGCGCTCACGCAGGCACTCCCACCTGCGCAGCCGCAAAGATGCGATCACCGAATCCAGCAATAGCGTCGCGCATGGCCAGCTCGGCGAGCCAGTCCGCGGGAATTGCCGCGGCGCCAAAGCGAGCGCCGGCGATCTGGCCGACCAGCGCTCCAATCACGTCGCTGCGCCCTCCCAGATTCGCCGCGGTCAGCACCGCATCGCGGAAATCGCGGGCGCGCCAGAGCGCCCAAAGAGCGCACTCAAGGATGTCGAGTACGTCTCCCGACGGACGCAGATCCTCGTCCCGCATCGATCTGAACCGACCGTCGACGATCTGCTCCAGCCGCGCCGCGTCCGGTCCCGCCGGCACGCCAATTGCCTTGCGATCCAGTGCTAACAGACTGGACCGGTCCATGCCCGCCAGCGTTCGCTGCAGCACAATTGCGGCGCAGCGCAGCGCCGCCAGCACCAGCGGCGCCTGATTGACGGTACGTGCGGCTTCGACCGCGCGTGTCAAAGCCTGTGCCGGATCCGCGTGGAAATACAACAGCACGGGTGCGATCCGACCCAGGGGCTCCGGGTCCAGTTGCTGTGGATCGTGTGAACCCGCGAACATCTGACGGCGCCAACGCGCAGCACCCAGCGCCCTGGCGGTGTTAGGCTCGATCCCAACACATTGCCCGGTAGCAGCAAGGTATCCCTGCGTCTGCCAGCGCTGATAGCGCGCGACCTGATCGCGCGGATCAAAATCGGCTTTGGACAGCAAACTGTCCGCAAGGCAGAGCGCCATTGCAGTGTCGTCGCCCCAGGCTCCGCGCGGCAGTTTGGCCGGCCCGCCACCGGCCATGCCGGTGACCTGCGCAAATTCTCCGCGTGCCAGACCGTGCGAGGCCGCCGCGACCGCCTCTGCTACCGCGAGGCCTAACATGGCGCCGGCGAATCTTTGTTGTAGGCGCGGCTGTGAGACCGGGGGCATCGATACTTCGGCCGGCATCGAGATGCTGACTGCAGCGGCGACAGGACCCGGGCCGCGAAACTTTACCCAGTCACGCACGAATTCGGCCTGTTGTTCGGTTTCGGGAACCGTTGAATAGTCGAAGGACCGGGCGCTCTGAGCCCAAAGCAGATTCAACTTATCGAGGGCGCTCTGCGAACTCAGGCCGCCGTCCGCGAGCACGCAGGCCATCGTCGTGCCGGTACGCCCGATTCCTGCACGACAGTGCACGTAAACCGCGCGGCGCCGGCGCAATGCATCCGCAATGACTGCAACGATCTCGTCCATCTGCTGAAAATTTTCCGGGATCCCGTGATCCTTGATGGGCCGCCGTTCGTACTCGATCGAAAATGGCAGACTCGGATGATAGGGCGGCAATTCACCGGGCGCGGTCAGATCGACAAAGGTGTCGATACCCGCCTGCAGCAAACGCTCGATACGCGCATCGGTCTCCGCAAGGACGTTGGTCGCCGGATATTCCCCGGCCAGCAGCCGCCCCGGCACAACCCAGTAGCTGTTAGGCAGGGGTGCGGCGTCACGGGTGTCTTGAGGCGTCTCAGGCATGCGACGTCAAAGCGACCGGAAATCGAACAGGCTGGTGTCGGCCAGGTGGCTCGGCGTCACATTGCGCAGACTGGAGAAAATGGTTTCGGTGCGCCCAGGACAGGCGCGCTCCCATTCCGCCAGCATCTGCCTGATCGCGACCCGTTGCAGATGATCCTGCGAACCGCACAGCTTGCAGGGAATGATCGGGAAATCGCGGACCCGCGCGTAGCGTTCGATGTCGCGCTCGGCCACATAGGCCAGGGGCCGGATCACGACATGACGGCCGTCCTCGCTGCGCAGTTTTGGCGGCATGGTTTTGAGGCGGCCGCCATGGAACAGATTGAGGAAAAACGTTGCAACAATATCGTCGCGATGATGACCTAACGCGATCTTGCTGATGTTGTTCTCGGCAGCAAACCTGTAGAGCGCTCCGCGGCGCAGGCGCGAGCACAGCCCACACATCGTAGCGCCTTCCGGAATGACGCGCTTGACGACACTGTAGGTGTCCTGCTCGATGACATGCCAGGCGACACCCAGCGACTGAAGATAGCGCGGCAGGACGGCAGCGGGAAAATCCGGCTGCTTCTGATCGAGGTTCACGGCGATCAGCTCAAAGCGCACCGGGGCGGCGCGCTGCAATGACATGAGCAGGTCGAGCAGCGTGTACGAATCCTTGCCGCCCGAAAGGCAGACCATGACCCGGTCACCATCGGCAATCATGCCGAAATCGGCGATCGCCTTGCCGGTCAGGCCGCGCAAGTGGGCCTGCAGTTTGCGAAAAGTGTTAGACGGCCGCGTCGGCGCGCGCGGCTTCGGCATCTCGACCACAACTTCCTTGATGGGCATGTCCATGAGTGCCGTGACCGGAAACTCAGGCAGCTGCGCTGCTGGGCGCCATTTCGCCGAGGTATTTATGCTCAAGATAGCGCAGTGCGGCGGCGGCGCCCAGCGGTTTGCCAGTCGCCAGGACCAGGAGGTCGGTCGTGGCGTAGCGCGAACCATGTGAGTACAACTGCGTGCGCAGCCAGTCGAACAGTGGTTTGAATTCACCGCGCGCGACCATGGCATCGAGATCGGTGAGGTCACGACGCATGGCCTCATGCAACTGGGCTGCAATCGCAGCGCCCGCCGCATAGGACGGAAAGTACCCGAAGGCGCCCACCGCCCAGTGAATATCCTGCATGCAGCCTTCGGCGTCATTCTGCGGCCGCAGTCCGAGGCGGCGCTCGGCGGCATCGTTCCAGGCCTCGGGCAGGTCGCGTACCGCGATCTCGCCACCTAACAGACGCTGCTCAAGGTCATAGCGCAACATGATATGCGACGTATACGTCAGCTCATCCGCATCGACACGAATCGAGCCGCGCTGCACCCGGGTCAGAAGCCTGTACAGGTTGTCGGCCTCCCACTCCGGGCCATTGACAGCGAAATGTTTCTCGAGCAACGGCCGCAACCACTGCACGAACTCACGGCTGCGGCACAAGATCATTTCCAGCAGCAAGGCCTGGCTTTCTTCCAGCGCCATGCCGCGATCCTGGCCGACCGGCTGATTGTGCCAGGCGGCGGGCAGTCCGAAGCTGTACATGGCATGGCCGACCTCATGCATGGATGCTAACAAACCGCTGAACGGATTGGCGCCGTCCAGTCGCGTGGTGATGCGCACGTCGCCTGGCACGCCTTCGGTGAAAGGATGGTTGCTCTCGTCGAGGCGACCGCGATCAAACGGAAACCCGAAGGCCTTGAGGACATCGGTGATGAATGCGCGCTGCCTGGAGGGCGCAAACCTTCCTTGGATCGGGAGCACCGGTCGCGGCTCCTGGGCTGCAATGGCCTCACGAATCATGATCGGCAGGCGGCGTTGGTACGCCTTGAACAGGTTATCGATATCCGCCGTGCGCAGACCGGGCGTGTACTCCTCGGCGAGGGCATCGTAGGGGCTCAGGTTGAACGCCTGGCCCAACAGCGCGGCCTTGTCGCGCACCAGGTGGACTACGTCCTGCAGGTGCGGCGCAAACATGGCGAAATTGTTGCTGCTGCGTGCCTCGAACCAGCGCACCTCGGCGAGCGCCGTGACTTTCGCCAGGCGCGAAATCAAGGTCGCCGGGGTCGCAATCGCGTGATCGCGTTGCCGCCGCATTTCATGGAGATTGGCTGCCTGCCATTCATCCAGTGCGCTGGCGTTCGCCTGAGCGCGATCCAGCAACCTCGCCACCTTGGGCGCGGTCAGAAGTGTGTGGTACTCGGTCTCAAGCGCGGCAAGCTGTTCGCCGCGCAGTTCGGCGCTGCCGTGCGGCATCATAACGGCGGCATCCCAGCGCAGCAGCGCCAGCGCGCCGCGGAAAGCATGCAGGCGCTTCCATTCTTGTTCCAGTTGTTCGTAGGGGGATTGCGCCATGGTCGCCCATTGTACCTTTGGGAACCACATCAGACCGTCAGGCGCTCTTATATATCTAAATAAATCAAATACTTAATCGATAAATCCCTGATTGACAGAGCCGACCCGACAGGCCTGCAAGCCGAACATTATGTTAAGGGTCGCTACCCTCAGCTCGCGACAAAAAACATCGCGATCGAGACACCGAATCCGACCATCCAGATGATTGAGCGCAGCGGAGCAAGGTCCGCGAGGTAACAGACGAGATAGAGCACGCGCGCGCCAATGAATATTTCGGCCAGCAGATCCAGCCGGGCCTGCGGCGCATGGGCGAGGTGCGCGGCAAAGACGCCAGCGGCAAATACTGCGAGCGCCTCCCAGGAGTTTTGTTGTGCTGCATTGGCGCGCGCGCGCCAGCCCTGCAGCCGGCCGAGCCAATCGCGGGGGTTGCGATTGTCGTAGCCGCGAAAACCAGCCTTGGCCATTCCCGTACAAACGATCGGAAAAAGCGCCGCGATTGCGACGCACCACAGCGCTATGGTCATAGATATCCTCGTTTGTTAGCTTTTGTCGCTCACGGCGGCTGCGCCCGCCTCGGGCACACCGCCGGCCGCGCCGCCCGCACGATCGCGCAGCTTGTCGATCAGCCGGCTCAGGTATTCAGGCGAGCGGGTATTCTTTGCCAGCAGCGCATACAGCGATGGCACCACGAACAAGGTCAGCGACAGCGCAACGATCGTTCCGAAGAACACCGTCGAACCGATCGATTGCCGGCTCTCGGCGCCGGCGCCGCTCGCGATCATCAGCGGTATCGAGCCGGATGCGGTACACAAACTCGTCATCAACACCGGCCGGAAGCGGATCGCCGCGGACTCGATTACGGCCTCGACGTATTCAACCCCGCGATCGCGCAACTGGTTGGCGAACTCGACAATGAGAATGCCGTTCTTGCAGGCGATACCGATCAGCATGATGGCGCCGATCTGACTGAACACGTTGATCGATGAGCCGAACAGCCACAGGCCCAGCAAGCCGCCGCTGATCGCCAGTGGCACGGTGGCGAGAATGATCAACGGGTGGATGAAGCTCTCGAACTGCGCCGCCAGCACCAGATAAACGATCAGCAGTGCGAAACCAAAGGTAAGCCAGAGCTTGCCACCCGTCTGTTTGAGTTCGCGTGATTCGCCGTTATAGGCGATTTGCACTCCCTCGGGAACTTCGCTGCGGATGGTCTTCTCCAGGTAATTGAGCGCCTCACCTAACGAATAGCTGGGTGCAAGGTTCGCCGAGATCGTGATCGCGCGCATGCGATCAAAGCGGCGTAACTGGGCCGGGCCGGCGGTTTCCAGCACGCTAACCAGTGCCGACAGCGGCACCAACGCGCCGCTGCGATCCGACTTGACGTAGATGTTGCCGAGATCGCTGGGTGTCGCGCGATCTTCCTCGCGAGCCTGCAGGATGACGTTGTATTCCTCGCCATCGCGCAGGAACGTGGTCACGATCCGCGAACCCAGCATCGATTCCAGCGTGCGGCCGACATTCTGCAGCGACACGCCGAGATCCGCCGCCTTGTTGCGATCGATGCGCACCTGCAATTGCGGCTTGCGCTCCTGGTAATCCGATTCGAGGTTCAGGATGCGGGGGTTCTCGGCGTTGACTCGATCGAAGATCTTGTCGCGCCAGGCAGCGAGCTGGTTGTAGTCAGTGCCGCCCAGCACGAGCTGCACCGGCTTGGTGCCGCCGCCGATCGAGAGGCTCGGCGGCTGGATGACAACGATACGCACACCCGCAATGCCGGCGGTGCGCTGGCGCATACGCTGCGCGATCTGCGCGGAGGTTTCCGCGCGCTCGCTCCACAGCTCCAGCGGCATGTAAAGCGTGCCGACGTTGACATCGGACTGCATGCCCCAGGATCCCGATCGCCCGATGACCCGCCGCGCGTTGCCGCGACGCAGCTCATCCATGCCAATGACTTCGAGTTCCTTGAGGTATTTGTCGAGGTTCGCGAGGCTCGCGCCCTCGGGCGCCGTCACCATGACGGGCAGCATCGCGCGATCCTCGAGAGGCGCATATTCCTGCTGCAACTTGAGAAACGGCAGTGGTTTGCCAAGCACCAGCAGCGCAATCAATGATGTCGTGACAACACCCGCAGCGATCACAATCAGCAGCGGACGGCGGCCCTGCAATGCGCGGCGCAGCCGCGCCTGGTAGCTGGCAGCGAAGCCGCGAAAACCATTGTCGAAAGCCTGCGCAATCCGCAGCCGGTGTATGCCCTTGGCAAAAAGCTTGGAGGACATCATTGGCGTCAGTGTCAGCGCAATCAGCGCGGAGAACGCCACAGCCGCGGCGACTGTGACGCCGAATTCGCCGAACAGGCGGCCGACGTTGCCCTGCATGTAGGAGATCGGCACGAACACCGCAATCAGCACCAGCGTCGTGGAGACGACCGCGAAACTAATTTCCCTGCTGCCGTTGATGGCTGCTAACAACGCGGGCTCCCCGCTCTCGACGCGGCGCGCGATGTTCTCGAGCACGACGATGGCATCGTCGACGACCAGGCCGATTGCGAGTACCGCGCCCAGCGTCGTCAGCGTGTTGATCGAATAGCCGAGCGACAACATGACCGTTGCCGCCGCCATGATGGATACCGGTATGGTCAGCGCAGGAATCAAGGTAGCGCGCACCGTGCCGAGGAACAGATAGATGATCACCAGCACGATCAGCATCGTCTCAAACAGCACCGCGACCACATTTTTCAGCGACTCAAGGATGAACACCGTGAAGTCGAGG
Organism: Gammaproteobacteria bacterium; assembly: GCA_031382085.1. Lineage (GTDB taxonomy): Bacteria > Pseudomonadota > Gammaproteobacteria > Steroidobacterales > Steroidobacteraceae > UBA964. The sequence goes on along the minus strand of JANMYM010000083.1, from coordinate 194,296 downwards.
TTGATCTCAAGGTCAATGTCGGGCGGCAACGTCGGCTTGATTTCCGCGAGCGCCCGCTTGACGTTGTTAGCCACCTCGAGCATGTTCGCTTTCGAATTCGGCACGATGCCGAGGCTGAAGCCCGGCAGGCCATTGGAACGCGAAATCGAACGCTCATCCTCCGCGGCCACACGCACATCGGCAACTTCTGCAAGCCGCACCAGGTAGCCATCCGGGCTGCGGCCGATCACCAGGTCGCGAAACTCCTGCTCGCTGGTCAGCGAAGTATTGGTGCGCAGCGTGAACTCGCGCTGCCGGGATTCGATGCGTCCCGCCGGCAGCTCGATGTTCTCGCGCCGCAATGCGGCCTCGACATCGCCCACGGTAAGCTGTCGCGCCGCCAGGCCTTCGCGATCCAGCCATACGCGCATCGCATAACGCCGCCCACCGCCGGCGCGAACCGCCGCGACGCCCGGCACCACGCTGAAGCGATCCTTGAGGTAGCGATCGACATAGTCCGTCAGCTCCAGCACGTTGCGCTTGGTGCTGTTAGCGTTCAGGTACATGATGACTTCCATCATGTCGTCGACCTTGGTGATGGTCGGCGCGTCCGCATCCTGTGGCAGGCGTTCCTGCACACGCGAGACGCGCTCGCGCACGTCGTTGGCTGCGTCATCGAGATTGCGATCAACCGTAAATTCAAGGTTGATGCGCGAGCCCTCGTCGCGACTCGCCGAGGTCATCTTGTCGAGCCCCTCAACGCCGGCGAGTTCATCCTCGAGCACCTGCGTGATGCGCGACTCGATGACGTTAGCCGATGCGCCGCGATAGACAACGGCGACATTGACCACCGGCCGTGCGACATCCGGATATTCGCGCACCGTCAGACGCAGCGCCGCCATGATGCCGAGAATCAGCAGCAGCAGCGACAGCACGGTCGCAAACACCGGTCGCCGGATCGACAGTTCGGATATCGTCATGTCGCGCTCCGTCCACCTGTATCGCCAGCCGTCGCTGTGGCGCCCGGCGATGGCGGCTGCGAAGTCGCGACTTCAGCCGCAGCACTGTCGCGCACCGGCCCGCCGTCGCGCGCCTTGATCGTGCCTTCGACAATGACCCGGTCGCCGGCGGCGAGACCCGCCAGCACCTCGACGCTGCCCGGTTGCCGCACGCCTATCGTGACTTCGCGTTTGCTGGCCACGCCGTCGCGCACCAGGAATACATACTGACTGCTCTTTTCAGGCACCAGCGCTTCTTCCGGAATCACCAGTGCCGTGCGACTTTCGCTGTCGAGTTCCACAGTCATGAACAGGCCGGGGCGCAACGCGCCGTCGCTGTTAGGTACGAGCGCGCGCACCGCCACGGAACGCGACGTGGGATCGATGCGCGAATCGACACTCGACACCCGGCCGGTAAAGACACGGCCGGGATAGGCGTTACTCTTGGCCTTGACCATGAGCCCGTCACGCAGGCTCGCCACGACATTCTCAGGCACCGAAAAATCGAGCTTGATGACGCTGGTGTCATCCAGCGTGGTAATCAACGCACCCGGACTGATCAGACTGCCAACACTGACTTTGCGCAACCCCACACGCCCCGAGAATGGCGCGCGTATGACGGTGTCCTCGAGCCGCGCGCGTGCGGCCGACAGGCGTGCCTCGTTCGCCTGCATGGTCGCGACCAGCTGGTCGTACTGGGACTTGGACACCGCCTGGGTGTTGAGCAACTCTTTGCTGCGCCGATACTGCGAGGTGCTTTCCGTGAGCGCCGCCTGCGCCACCGCAAGGTCGGCTCGCGCCTGGGCGCTGTCCAGTTCCACCAGAATTTCGCCCTTCTGCACCGGCTGTCCATCGGTAAAACGCACCCGGGACACGATGTTGGAAATCTTGGTGGTAATGTTGACGGCTTCGTTGGCCTGCGCGGTGCCGACCGCTGACAGCGCCCGCGTCAGCAGTGCGGAGCGGACTGGGGCCGTAACCACGGGTGTTGCAATGTTGACTCCGCCGCTCTGCCCTGAAGCTGCGCCGGGCCCACCGGCGTTGCGGCCGCGGGCGGGGGCACCTGCCGCGCTCGGCGGTCCGAATCCACTGCTGGGTTTATTGGCGTGTTTGGTCGCATAAATGGCCCAGCCGGCGGACAGAACAGCCACTGCCAGACTGAGGGTGGCGATGCGATTGCTGCGGGGCTCGGACATAGCGATCTATTATTGCATCGCCGCACTGCAACATGCCCGCGCTTGCCAGAACTAAAGGCGCTCCGGACCGCGTGCCAGCCGCCTAGGCGACAGCGTTGGGCCTTTTGTACAGCCCGGTGGCCAGCGCCGTGCCCGCCAGCACCACGCCGCAGAAGAACAGCAGCCGGCCGCCAACGTGCTCGCCGAAAAACAGGGCACCCCAGAGAATTCCGAACACCGGGATCAGGAAGGTCGTGCTCACCGCGCGCGCCGCGCCGACATTCTTCAGCAGGCGAAAATACAGCACGTAGGCGGTCGCGGTACACAACAGGCCTAACACGACGGCCGCGACCCAGGCACCTGCAGTCGGCGGCGTTGCCGGCCAGGCTAACAACGCGAGCGGCGCGAGCATGATCGTGGCCGAGCCAATGCTGCCAGCCGTCAACACCGTCGCCGGCAGGTCGACCAGGTAGCGACGCGTGTAACAGACTGCGAGGCCATAGAGAAACCCGGCGCCGAGACCTGCCAGCACACCCAGCCACGGAGGCCCATGACCTGTATGGCTGACGGTGCCGAAGCCGACGGTCTCATAGACAATGGCGCCGACGCCCACGAAGGCCAGCAAAATGCCGCTCCAGCGCTGCAGGCTCAGCCGTTCGCCCAGCCAGAAGCGCGCGATCAGCGCGCCGAAGATGGGCGTGGTGGCGTTCAGCAGTGAGTTGACGCCGGCGGGTATCAGCAGTGCCGCAAACGCGAACAGCGTGAACGGGACGGCCGTGTTGATCAGGCCGAGCACCGCGAGGCGCCGCCAGTTCGCACGTAACTCGCCGCCGACCCGCCACAGCAACATGACGGCCACCGCGGCGCTGATCAGGCGCACCGCAATCAGCGCCAGCGGCCCGAACTGCGGCGCGGCATAACGCAGCAGCGGAAACGACCCGCCCCAGATGGCGCCTAACAAAACGAGGTTGGCAATGTCGCTGGGTCGCATTACCGCTAGCATAGCTGAGCCAACCCTTTATCATATTGACGTCATGTCATCGGTGAGCCTGCTCGGACCACAGTTTCAAACACCCAATCTGCGCGGCGTGGTCGCGGCGCTTGGGCTGCAGGGCCCATTTGTGTCTATAAGTGCAGGCTGGCAGGAGCGCGAAGGCGAACTCGATGAGCTGCGCGCTCACCTGGACGCCGAAGTGCATGATCTGCGGATTTACGAGCGCAGCGAACGTGTATTCGAACAGGACACGGTGCTGCGCAGCGAGCACCGCCAGCGCCAGTCTGACTTGCAGGATATGCGGGAGCTTTATCAGCTGCAGCTGTCGCACGCCAAGGACACCGCGCGTGAGCTGTTCCAGCGCGACGGTTCACCCGCGTTGTTGCGGCGAGCCCGGCGTCAGGCGATCGCCGCCCTGCACCGCCTGGACCGCGCACACCTCGCGGCAATCCGCACGGTCCACAGTCAGTTTGTTGCCAGGACGGGCCTGCCGGACCGGCCGGCGGTGGCCAGCGCGGCGGCGCAGATTGACCGTTACGTTCAGCAGGCCAACGCGGTATTTATCGCCGGCGGGCATGTCGCCGTGCTGCTCAACCGGCTGCGCTTGTTAGGCGGTGCGGCGTTGTTCGCGGGCAAACCAATAGTTGCCTGGTCCGCCGGGGCAATGGCCCTGACCGATGCCGTGGTTCTGTTTCATGACTCGCCGCCCCAGGGCCGCTCCAATGTCGAGGTTTTCGACCAAGGTCTGTGCCTGGTCAAACGGGTGATTGTGCTGCCGCATGCAGCTACGCGGCTGCACCTCAACGACACGGCGCGGGTCCGCATTCTCGCGCGGCGCTTTGCGCCCGCACGCTGCCTGACACTTGATACTGGCGCGACTCTGCAGTTCGATGACGGGCATTTCCTGAGCGGCGCAGGCAGCTGGCGGCTGCGCCGCGATGGCACGCTGGCGGACATAAAAGTCTGATGCACACGGCGCTGCGCACTCTGACCGCCAATGGCACGCCGGATGAAGCGGCGATTGTTAGCTTTCTGCGCGCGTCGAAATTTCCTCTGATAGCGGCGGACGGCGTCACGTTTGTCTACTCCGGCGACGCCGAGTCGGTGCACTTGCGCTGCTGGATCTCCGGGCTTGCGGCTGCGCAGCCGCTGGAACGCATCGACGGCACCAGCCTGTGGGTGCGGCACCTGGAACTGCCGCCGGGCTCGCGGCTGGAGTACAAGTTCGATCGCCGAATCCAGGGCAAGAGCGAATTGATACTCGATCCGCTGAACCCGGTGCACGCGGCAGATCCGTTCGGCGCCAATTCCGTATGCCAGGCCTACGGTTATGTTCGCCCCGATTGGACGCTCGATGATCCGCAGTCGCGGCACGGCACGCTGGAGGAGCTGCAGGTGTCGAGCACAGCGTTAGGCGACCGGCGGCGCACGCTCGTCTACCTGCCGGCGCGCTTTCGGCGCTCACGGCGTTATCCGCTGTTGATCGTGCATGACGGCGAGGACTATCTGCGCTTTGCGGCATTGCGCACGGTGCTTGATAACCTGATCCACCGCCTGGAAATCGCGCCATTGATCGTTGCCTGCAGCCATTCTCCCGATCGGCTGCGCGAATACGCGGGTTACGAACCGCACGCGCGCTTTGTCGTCGAGGAACTGCTGCACAGCCTGCGCGTACAGTTTCCGCTGCAAGACACACCGGACACCCGCGGCCTCATGGGCGCAAGCTTCGGCGCTGTCGCGAGCCTCTACACCGCCTGGCGCTACCCCGGCATGTTCGGCCGCCTGCTGCTGCAGTCCGGGTCATTCGCCTTCAGCGATTTTGGCGAACACAAACGCGGTGCCGTTTTTGATCCGGTAGTGCAATTCGTCAATAAATTTCGGGCGGCGCCGGGACAGCCAACCGAGCGCGCCTACGTCAGTTGCGGCATTTACGAGTCTCTCATCTACGAGAACCGCTCGATCCTGCCGCTGCTGCGCGACCGCGGCATCGAAGTTCGTTATGAGGAAGCGCGCGATGCCCATAATTGGGAAAACTGGCGCGATCGCCAGCGCGCGGGCCTGTCGTGGCTATTCCCAGGACCCTTGTGGATGGTGTATGAGTAAAACTTCAACGGAGTACCTGCAGTGGCTCATCTAACAAGAAAAATTGGCCTGTCTCTAGGCGCGGATATCTGCTGGCCGATCTGCTTTGAAGAGATCCTCAAGCGCCTGAAGCTGAAGATTTTCTGGCGCGGCGACACGCTGGATTTTGCCGTTTCCCGCATCACCATCGAGCCCTTCGATCTGCAGCAGCCGGTTAAATATGACGTGGTGGTCGATCGCCTAACGCACTGGTATCACACCAGTCGCGAGTGGATCAAGAAATCGGTGGTGCTGAACGACCTGTACGTCTACAACAATCCCTGGTCCATCCAGGCTAACGAAAAGCACACGACTTATTGCGCAATGATGCGCCTCGGCCTGCCGATCCCGGATACCTGGATGGTGCCGCCGAAGTCGTACAACAAGACCGCGGATCTCGAACCAACGCTGCAGCGCTACGCGCAATTGTTCGATCTCAGCGCCATCGGCAGGAAACTGGGCTACCCGCTGTTCATGAAACCCTATGACGGCGGTGGCTGGAAAGGCGTAACCAAGATCGACAACGACGCCGCGCTGAACGCGGCGTATGAGGCCTCCGGCACTGACGTCATGCATCTGCAGGCCGGCATCATTCCGTTCGACCGCTTCGTACGTTGCATCGGTCTCGGTCCGCAGACCCGGGTCATCAATTACGATCCGGCCGCAGCCTTGCATGATCGCTATCGCATGGAGCGTAATTTTATTTCGACCAGCGAACAGCGCATGCTGGAAGACATCACGCTGACCATCAACAGCTTCTTCGGTTGGGATTTCAATTCCTGCGAGGCGCTGCTGAAGAATCACGCCTGGCATCCGATCGATTTTGCGAACGCCTGTCCCGATTCGCAGGTCACCTCGCTGCACTATCATTTTCCCTGGCTTGTGAAAGCCAACCTGCGCTGGGCCATTTTCTGCGCGGCGACGCAACGCAAGATGCGCAAGAACCTCGACTGGGAGCCCTACTTCGACGTCGCGGCTCGCGATCTCCCGCCTGCCGAAAAGCTAACAGAATATGCGCGCATTGCCAGGGGCCGGCTTGCGGCCGCGGAGTTCGACGATTTCTGCGGCAAGCACCTAGCGCATTTCGACCAGGTCGCCGACGCGTTTTTCGGCACGGCGGAGGCCAGGGCTGCGGTGCGCCGCAAGGTCGAGGCGCTGTTCCCGGCGCACGAGTGGGATTCCTTCACGGAGCTCTTCTTCTCGCGCATGCAGGATTGGCGCAGGCAGGAAGGCCGCGCCTGACCTGTCGGCGAGTAGGGTGGCGGAAACAGCACTCTACTCCACGTTCGGACTCAATCAGGGTTGCAGGTCGATGCCAGGCCCCGGCGCCAATTCACTCACATTGGAGCATGCCCGTGGACTTTGTCGGTGTCTTTCGTGCACTCAACGAATTGGACGCACGCTATGTGCTGGTCGGCGGTCTGTGCGTTACAAACGCTGGGGTTGAAACCGAATGCGTTGTTGCGCGAATTGCTTGGCCCGCCATGACAGAAAATCCGGATTCGTCACAGCGCGTTCAAGCATACCCTGGCGACGAACCACCGCCGAGCCAGGGAACATTCGATGATGCGGAAAGGCTACGAAAGTGGTCTTTTCGCAAACGTAAGCCGCAGCAGCGTTATGACTGGCTGGTCTCGATGTTGCGAGTGGCCTACCGGCGCGGCACGCATGAATTGAATCGGCCCGACGAATGACTCGGCGGCGGCAGTGGGGGCGATGCGCTGCTGTGAAAAGTCATTGGCGGGACACGACACTATCGCTGTCGCAGCTCAAGCGCCGGACCGGCCACGAACGCGCGATCCGTAAGTGCCTCCAGGAACGCTCGCAAATAGAGCTGTTCTGCATCTGTTAGCTCGCGGGCCGGCAGTCGTGGGTCGCGCCCACGACGTTGCGCAATCTGTCCGTAATGGTGGAGCACCGCATCCAGGCCCGCAAAACGGCCGTCGTGCATGTAGGGCGCCGACAGCGCAATGTTGCGCAGCGTCGGCACCTTGAACTTGCCGGCGCCGAGCCCGTTGTCGGCGAACCCCGGCGGGCCCGTTGCGCCGCCCGCGTCCCGCCACGGGCCCGCCATGTTGATTCCACTGTGGCAGCGCGCGCAACCGACCTCGCCTGAAAAAAACAGATCCATGCCGCGGCGCGCGGCCGGCGTCAAGGCGGCGTGTTCGCCGCGATAAAGGTAGTGATCAAATGCCGAGCCCGCGAAGATGAGCGTGCGCTCGTAGCAGGCGATCGCCTTGATGATGTTAGGCATCGTGACCGGTTGCGCCTCGCCCGGAAACGCAGCGCGAAACTGTGCGCGGTAATCGGACCGCGACTGCAGCAGCGCCGCTACGGCCTGCTCGCGACCGCGCAGGCCCATCTCCAGCGGGTGCTGGTTGAACAGCGGCTCAAGCATCTGCGCCTCCAGCGGCCGCAACTCGGGCTTGATCCAGCCAAGCGACTGACTGTACGCGACATTGGCCAGCGACATCGCGCCCCGATCTGTTAGCTCGCCAGTCGCGCCGGGCGAGCGCGGCCGGCCATCAGTGAAAGCTCTCGGGCTTTCATGGCAATCCGCGCAGGCCATGCCCCCAGTCACCGATAATTTCGGCTCGAAGAAAAGCCGCTGGCCGAGCGCGCGCTTCGCCTCGCTCATGGGATTGTCCGCCGGCACGAAAGGCTCGGGCATGCCGGGCGGCAAACGCCACTGCCAGGACTCCGCACCGGGCGCGACCGCTAACAGACAGGGCGCGACCAGCGCCGCGCACAACCACCTCAAGGATGCGGCCCCGGGCGGTTAATTCCAGCCGGCCGCTGATCCCACGCGACTGAGCGCCACAGTCTGCTGCGCCAGTTTTTCACGTTCCATGATCCATGCATCCAGGGAATTGAGCTGCTCGGCGTTAGCGTTGCTGCCCGCGCGCTGTGCGCCGGACCAGGTGCGTATCGCCGCTAACAACTTGTCGGCGAGTGCACGATTGCGGCCAAACAGGTCGAGGTAATCGCGCTTGGCGTCATCGAGCCGATTCAGGCCGAGGTAGGCATGCCCCCGATATTCAAGCGCCTCGGGAAAGCCGGTCTTGAGCCGCAGAGCTTCGTCATACGCACCGAGCGCGCCACCGTAGTCACCCGTCTGCCGACGACAGTAACCGACATAGTTCCAGCCTTCCGCCAGCTGCGGATTGCCCTCAACGGCGCTTTCAAACTTCTTCAGCGCGCTGGCATAGTCCTTTTGGGCTTTCTTCGCATCGCTGCCCGCCTGGTCCGCACGTTGCACGAGCTTGACGCCCTCGTTGTACAGGCGCAGCGCCGCGGCGACAGGATCCTGCGTTTCCGCTCTTGACATGGCAGGCGCGCCAGCCGGTGGGCTCGCCGAGCCAGTGCCCGCACTCCATGCTAACGGCCCCACGGCTAACGGCCCCACGCAAAACGCCAGGGCGATGCACAATGACTGACACATTTTCTGGTTCACAAAACCTCCCGGCCGTCACGACCACAACCCAATATGATCCTGCGCCGACAATTGACGCTGTGCAAGCGGGGCGACAAGATGCTGATCCATGAGCGACCACAATAGGAAAACCTGGACCTGGCAGACCCCGCGCCTGCCCGAACCTGCGAGAGTTGTGCGCTGGGGGCACTTCGGCACGCCGGTCCTGCTGTACCCGACCGCCGGCGGGGACTTCGAAGAGGTCGAGCGTTTCAAACTGATTCACGCGCTGGGCGATTTGATCAGCCAGGGCCGCATCAAGGTCTACTCAATCGATAGCGTGGCCGGGAAGACCTGGCTCAAGGGTACCGACAGCCCGGAGTACTGTTCCAAGGTACAGAACCTGTTTGATGCCTATGTCTACGAAGAAGTCGTGCCGCTGATTCGCCAGGATTGCGCGTCACCTGACATCGAGGTCATCGCCACCGGCGCCTCGATCGGCGCATTCAATGCTGTCGCCAGCATTTGCCGGCATCCGGACGCCTTCAAACTGGCGATCGCGATGAGCGGCACATTCGATCTGTCGAAGTACCTCGATGGCAAATTCAACTCGGATTTCTACTACTCGTCGCCGTTGCACTACCTGCCCGGGCTCGCCGACGATCATCCGCAGATGGCGAAGCTGCGGCAGCGCTTCGTGCTGCTGCCGACCGGCGAAGGCGACTACGAAGACCCGGGCGAGAGCTGGCGGATCGCCAAACTGTTAGGTGCGCGCGGCGTGCCTAACAGGGTGGACAGCTGGGGAGCCGAGCATCATCACAACTGGAACACCTGGCGCGCGATGCTGCCCAAGTACCTGGCGGAGATGGCCTGAATAGAAAAGGCCGCGCTGGCAGAGCCGGCGCGGCCTTTTATCGATCAGAAAACCCGGCGGATCAGGCGGCGCGTTTGCGACGGCGGGCGCCAATTCCGAGCAGGCCGATACCTAACAGGGCCAGTGAAGCGGGTTCCGGAACGCGGGTGATCAGGTCCTGACGATCGCAGCTCAATCCAGCCGTGCATTGCCGGTCGACGGCATTCGACAGAACCAGCAGGCCGTCGGCCATGGCGCCCTGGCCGTTGAGAGCGTTGAGCCAGGCCTGTGCGACCGTGCGCACATCGCCTGCCGTGTTCAGAACGAAGGAACCCGTGGTCAGGTTGCGATCGCGGTCGCCGTAGGAGAGTTCCCAAAGCGCGACCTGAAACGCGGCGGCGTTGATGTCATTCGTCCGGCCGTTCGTCGGGTTCGTGATCTGGTTGTAGAAGCGGCCCCACAATTCTGTAATGCGCGCCTGATCATACGGGCCGCCGGAGCTGCCACTGGCCGAACCGACCTGCATTGCGGTGTAGGGATTCTGGAACGGCGTCAGGAAGACATCCGGCTGCAGGCAGAAGCTGAGGAACGGGGTCCAGGCGTCAGAGCTGCCGTTGTTCCGGTAGTCCAGCGCGAACACGCCAGCGGAGGTGTTGACCGAGCCGCTGCCGTTCAGCGTAAAGCTAACAGAGGAGTAGTAGCCATCATCGCCGTTGGGAGTGAAGGCGTTGCCAGCCTGATTGCTGACTTCGTACTGCGAACCGGTAACTAAGGGACCTGCCTGCGACGCGCTCGCGAAAGCCAGAGCGGCAACTGCAGCAAGGTAGGGAGCCATCTTACGAATCGACATTTCTAACTCTCCGACATCTAAGGGCGCCGGGTGGCGCTGTTGCGATGTCTACATGCAATCCGCGGGCCAACATTGACAATACCTTGTAGATCAAGAGGTTATTGGCACTGAAGCGTAGCTACCACCACAGGGCGCGACCTTTTCCGGGCGGGTTGTAAGCTTTTCCGACGCCAGTGCACCGGGCCGGGTGCAATGCGCCGGAACCTGAATAGCGCGGTGTGCAAATTGTGAACTCATTCACGTGCGATTCAGCTTATGTCTCCTCAAAAGGGTACTAACGGGTCGACAGGCCGTTTTCGGTGTAAAGAAACCCGACAAATTGCACCGATCCAAGCCGGCGCCCTGCGGGAACTACCAGGGCGGACGGCTTCTGGCGCAGGCGTCGCTCTTCCAGAGTGCCGGTCTTACAGCTCCTAACGAATCAGGCCGCGCAGCAGCAGGTTTGGCAGCATGGAGGCGTCCCAGTCTTTCGATGCGCGCCCCAGCCGCACGATCACCAGCTGCTGCGACGGGATCGCCCAGACTGTCCGGCCGCCGCCGCCTTCCATCCAGATGACATCGTCGGCCGCGTAGTCTGCACCGTGGCGAACACCCTGACCGGATCCCTGCTGATACTCGCGTACCCCGGCGCGCGCCTTGCCAGCCCAGAGCTGCAGGCCATACAGTGGATTGGACTGCGAACCGCGCGCCATTTCGGCCACCCAGCCTTTCGGAAGTATGCGCCTGCCGTCGATGACGCCATCGCCAGCTAACAATATGCCGAGACGCAGGAAAGCGCGTGCACTGGCGCGCATGCAGCAGTACACGGCCGGCATGCCGTTCGCGCGATCCATGTAAAACTCCGCCGGGCCCGCGGCCAGCGGTACCCACAGAAGCCTTTCGACCAGACGCTCATAGTCGTCCTCGAGTGCCCGCTCGAGTATCACCCCCGCCAGCTGCGCATTGGCGTTCGACAAAGCGAAGCGGAATCCTGCTTCGTGGGCCAGACGGAACGACAGCGCCGTGTGCGCGAAATCGCTCCCCAGTGACAGGCGCGCGTTCTTGCCGAAGTAATTGCGCGTCCCGGCGAGCCAGCGGTCCACAAAACCCGCACCCGCAGCAGGCGCCACCGCGTTCAGCGGAACTTCCTCCAGGCCGCTGACGTTCTGCAGCAATTGCCGCATCGTGATCGCGCCGCGTGGATCGCGGGCCCACTCGGTCAGGTATCGGTCGAGCCTGTCATCCAGGCTCAGCTTGCCATTGAGAACCGCGAAGCCAGTCAGCATCCCTAACAAGGAGCGCGACATGGCGCGCCCGGAAAAGAGCTGATTGGGTTCCATGCCCTGCCAGTAGCGCTCGAGCACCAGTTTGCCGCGATGCCCAACCAGCAAGGCGACCGAATTGTTAGCTTGCGCCCAGACCGTGGCCTCCTCAAGAGCCGCGCGTTCGATCGGCGATGTTGCCGGGTCCACGGCGGGAATGTCCGCCGCCGCAGCGCCCCCGATCCGCACCACCGGCCGGTAGAAGCTGTCCGGCCATTCGCCACTGTCCGGCAATGCCGCCAGCCGCCAGCTGCGTTGCAGAAACGGCCAGTCAGCGAGCCCGATGCCGATGGCGCCCGCAACCAGCAGCAGCGCAACCGCCGTCAGACCTAACAAAAATCGGCGGCGCAGATCGGCCAGGGTCATGGTTGTTCAACCTGCCAGCAACTGCACGTCGGCGCCAATCCGGTCCGCCAGCGCGCAAGTGGTTTTGAGGTCAGGGTGACGCAGCATGACGAAGCCATCGGACACCAGGGTCGCCTTCCAGTTGCGGCGCGGAGTGCCGGGACGCAAAAGACTGTCCCAGACGATTGTCGCGCCATACTGTGCGGCGAATTCATCCAGCCCCACGATACGCTGAATGATTCCCTGCCCATGCGCGCGCTTGTAAATCGTCGCGACGTTGTACTTGCGGTCGATTTGCGCGTCAAAGCGACCCTGAGTCACGGCCCTGGCCCATTCGCGATAGACGTCGAAATCACAGGCGAAATTCATCTGGTCGACCTGGTGGGCGCCCGGCGGCCGGCCGCCGATCTCGCCAAAAACCACCTCGCCATCGGCCTTTCGATACCACTCCATGTGCGTGAAGCCGGATTCGAACCCTAACGCGCGAATGACATCGAAACCCATGCGTACACCGCCCGCGAGATCGTGCGCATCCGGATCGCGCAGCGCGATGACCTGCGGACTGATCCACTCATTGCTGCGCGCGATCAGCGGCCGCGGCCGGTACCAGGCAACGTTGTAGTAGGCAATGCGGCCGTCGATGGTAACGGTGTCGAAGGTAAATTCTTCGCCGTCGACGAATTCCTCAACACTGACCTCGGCCACATGCGTCAGTTTCGCCAAGGCATTTTCCAGCTCCGCCCCACTGTTGAGACGGTAGGTGTCAGCCGAACCCGCGCCGGCGATGGGCTTGACGATGATCGGATAGCCGATGCGCTGCGCCACTTCGCGACATTCGTTAGCTGTGCGGCAGGCCGCATGGCGCGGCGTGCGAATGCTGGCGTCGTCGAGCACGCGCTTCATGGCTTCCTTGTCGCGGAACGGAATTGTTTTCGCAACCGACATGCCCGGCACGCCCAAGCCCTCGCGCAACTCCGCTGCCAGCAGCATGCCCGGTTCCCACAGGCATTCGATCCGATCCAGGGTGTGGCCGCCGAGCCAGCGGCGGATTTCAGGCAGCACCGCGGCCGAATCCCACAACGATCGTACCTGCAGATAATCGCGCAGGCTGCGTTTTACCAGCGCTGGCAGCGCTGCGGCCGGTTGATCGCCAATGCCGTAAACGGTGGCGCCCACTTCGGCAAGGCCGCGGGTGAATTCCGGCATTTCGGCCGGGTATCCGGGTGAAATCATCAAAACGCGTGACATGACGACTGCATAGCCTACCGGCAATTCGGCGCGTGTAAACTCGGCTCATGAGTTTGCGAATCGCCATGGTCGCCGCGGAAGTCACTCCGTTCGCCAAGACCGGCGGACTGGCCGATGTCGCGGCGGCGCTCTGCAAATACCTGCACGGTTGCGGCCACGATGTGCGGCTGTTCATGCCGTTCTACGGCCGCATCGACCGGGCGGCGCTGGAAGTCGCGCCAGTCGAGTCCCTGCAGGATCTGCCGCTCGAGTTTGGCGGCCACCGCTACCGGTATTCCATGCACAGCGCCCGCCTGCCCAATTCCGACGCACGGGTGTATCTGATCGACTGCCCTACGCTCTACGCGCGCGCCGGCATCTACACGACCGACGTGGACGAACACCTGCGCTTTCTCGCCTTGACGAGAGCGAGCATTGAATGCTGCCAGCGCATGGGCTGGGCGCCACAGATATTCCAGTTCAACGACTGGCACACGGCGTTCGGGCCGCTGCTGCTGAAATCCGCGTACGCCTGGGACCAGCTTTTTGCCGCGACGCGCTCGGTGCTCAGCATTCACAACATTGGCTATCAGGGCGTGTTCGGCGCCGCCAGCTCGGGCGACATCGCGTTAGGCGACAAGTTCCATCTGCTGCATCAGGATGATCTCGCCCAGGGCCGTATCAATTCCCTGAAGCACGGCGTGATGTACGCCGATGTCGTCGCAACGGTCAGCCCAACCTATGCACGCGAGATCCTGTCGCCGGAATACGGCATGGGCCTGCAGGACGACCTGGCGGTGCGGGCGTCGCAGGGTCACCTGACCGGCATCCTGAACGGCGTCGACTACGACGATTGGGATCCGCGCTGGGACCACTGGCTGCCGCGGCACTTCGGGCCGTTTGAACTCGAAGTCAAGGCCGGGCTGAAAAAGGAATTTCTGTCGAAACTGCGGCTTAAACCCAAATCCCGGACCTTGGTGCTAGGACTGGTGAGCCGTTTCACGGTGCAGAAGGGTTTCGACCTGTTGTTCGATACACTGCCGCCGCTGCTCGCCACGCGTGACTTGTGTTTCATCGCGCTCGGCAGCGGTGAGGAACGCTACGAACAATTCTTTGCCCGTCTGCAGCGCCAGTTCCCGGAGCGTGCGGTCTTCCATCGCGGTTACAGTGACGAAATGGCGCACTGGATCGAGGCGGCCAGCGATGCCTTTGTCATGCCGTCGCTGTACGAACCCTGCGGCCTCAATCAGATGTACAGCCTGCGTTATGGCACCATCCCCATCGTGCGCCGCACCGGCGGTCTCGCGGATTCGGTGCAGCTTTTCGATCCGGCGAGTGGCCAGGGCACAGGCGTTGTTTTCAACGACTACAACACCACGGCGATGAGCTGGGCACTGCGCACCACGCTTGATCTTTATCGTCAGCCCGCGCTCTGGCAACGCATGGTGCAAAACGCGATGGCGCAGGACTTTTCCTGGGAACGCCAGGGCCAGCTCTACGTCGATCTGTACCAACGTCTGGTGGGAGCGCCATGAACGTCATTTTCGTGGAACCGGCTTTCCCATACTACCAGCGGCAGTTCGTGCGCGCGCTGCATGCGGTCGGCGCCCGGGTCATCGGCATCGGCGAGCGTCCGCGCGAGGCCCTGGGCGATGATCTCAAGAGTCAACTCACGCACTACGAGCAGGTCCAGAGTGTCGTCCACGAACCCAGCTTGTTAGCGGCCGTGCAACGCATACAGAGCCGGGTGTGGATCGATCGACTTGAAGCCACGGTTGAGGCACACATCATGCCGGCGGCCAGGGTACGCGAGCAATGCGGCATTCCCGGCACCAGTGTGCGCACCGCCTGGCTGTGCCGCGACAAGCCCTCAATGAAAGAAGCGCTGCGTGCCGCCGGGGTTCCGTGCGCACAATCGAGCAGTGCCGACTCGGCTGCCGAAGTGCGCGATTTCGCGGCGCGAGTCGGTTTTCCACTGATTCTCAAGCCGCGCGCCGGTGCCGGTGCCGCGGGCACGATGCGGGTTGCCGACCCGCAGGAACTCGAACGCGCGCTGCCTGAATACCAACTGGAGCGCGGCAACTCGATTGCGGTCGAAGAATTCATAGAGGGCCACGAAGGATTCCTGGACACCATCGCCATCAATGGCGAAGTCGCGCACGAGTTCATCAGCCACTACTACCCTAACGTGCTCGAGGCCATGCGCGCGCGCTGGATTTCGCCACAGATCATTGCGACCAATCGCGTCGATGCAGGCGGCTATGCTGAACTCAAGGCCATGGCGCGGCGGGTCGTCGAGGCCCTGGACATCGGCACTTCGGCCACACACATGGAATGGTTTTTCGGCGCCAGGGGCCTCAAGTTCTCGGAGATCGGCTGCCGGCCGCCGGGCGTCGGGCAATGGGATGTGTACGCGGCAGCTAACGACTTCGACATTTACCGCGAGTGGGCCATGGCACTGGTACACCAGCGCATCGGCCAGGCGCCGTCGCGGCGCTACGCCTGCGGCATGATTGCGCTGCGACCGGATCGAGACGGCAGGATTCGCGGTTACGACGGTGTGGAACGCATCGCACGCGAATATGGCGATTGTGTGGTCGCGTCCCATCTGCCACCGCCCGGTACGCCGACGCAGCCGGTCGAAGGCGGCTACATGGCAAACGCCTGGATGCGGGTGCGTCATCCGGACTACGACACGTTGCGCGGCATCCTCAATACCATCGGCGAAACAGTCCGCGTCTACGCGGCCTAACAAAGACGCTCAGCGCCAGAGCCTGCCGGCGCCCGCATATCGGCGCAGGTAATAATCGTCGCCTAATAATTCGCTGCGTACCGGCCGGCCGCTGCGCGGCGCATGGATGAAGGCGCCGTCGCCGACGTAGATGCCAACATGGTCCACGCGACCGGATGCGATGCGGAAAAACACCAGGTCGCCAGGCTGCAGCCGATCCGCCGGCACCGGCTTGGCAGCCTGCTGCAGCTGCTGCGTGGTGCGCGGCACGGCGAGCCCCGCCTGCTCGAATACGTAGCGCACCAGGCCGCTGCAATCGAAGCCCTGCGGTGAATCACCACCAAAGCGATAGGGCGCGCCCAGCTGCGACTCGGCTAACGCAGCAATCCGGGTGCCGGAATTGCCGGGACTGGCTGGCGGCGTGCCACGCGTGGTACTGCAGGCCTGCAGCAATGGCAGGATACCGAGCACCAATGTCAGTCGAATCGAATCCTGCAATCGCGCGCCGTCGATTGTAGCCGCGTTAGCCCGCGGCGCGGGCTGTTGCTGGTTCCGCTGTTGCCAATCTTGCCTGCAACAGCTCGGTAATCTGCGCTACCGGCATCGGGCGGGCAAGGTAGAAGCCCTGCGCGATATCGCAGCCGTGTTCGCGCAGGAACTGCATCTGCTCCTCGGTCTCGACGCCTTCGGCTACCACTTGCTTGCCGAGCGCATGCGCCATCGTGATGATGGTCTCCGCCAGGGTCGCGGATGCAGGATTGACCGGCACCTCCTCGAGAAAACTGCGATCAATTTTCACCGCGTGGATCGGATGCAGGCGCAGGTAATTCAGTGAGGAATAACCAGTGCCGAAATCATCGAGCGCAATGCGTACCCCCAGAGCCGCGATCTGCAGCAGCGCGGCACCCGCGACGTCCTCAGCTAACACCGTCTCGGTCAGTTCGAGTTCCAGCAGCTCGGGCGCAATCGAAAACTTGTCAAGTACCCGGCGCACGCTGCGCGGAAATTCCGTATATTTCAACTGTTGCGCGGAAACGTTGATGGACACGCGTGGCGGCGCGATGCCTTTTTCCCGCCAGGCGGCGAATTGCGCGCATGCGGCCTCCAGCACCCAGCCGCCGATATCGACGATCAGACCGGATGCCTCGGCAGCCGGCACGAACTCCTTGGGTTCACGGGTGCCATCACGCGGCGTGTGCCAGCGCAGCAACGCCTCGACACCAACCAGCCTGCCGTCGGCCATGTCGAACTGCGGCTGATAGAACAGCGCGAATTCGCGCCGCCGCAGCGCGCGGAACAGGCCGCTTTGCGTCGGGTCGCTCTGCGATATCGCCAGTTTGCGATCGAAGAAGACAGCACGTCCCCGGCCCATGTCCTTGGCGCGATACATGGCGCCGTCGGCGTTGCGCAGTAGATCCTCGACCGTGCTGCCGTCGTTGGGAAACATGGCGATACCGATACTGGCTGCGACAAATTGATCGCGGCCGCCAAGATTGACCGGCTGGTGCAATGACTCAATGATGCGTTCTGCGATCAGTGCCGCCGATTCAGGTTCATCCACCGTCGGCAAAATGATCGTGAACTCATCTCCCGCGAGGCGTGCAACCACATCGCCTTCCTTTACCGCGGCGCGCAGTCGCTGTGCAATGATTCCGAGCAGCTGGTCGCCGGCTGCGTGACCGACCGTGTCATTCACCTTCTTGAAATGATCCAGGTCCACATACAGTAGTGAGCCGGAACGCCCGCTCGCCAGCGCTGACTCCAACTCACCGGTCAGGCGCTCATTGAACAGCACTCTGTTAGGCAGTCCGGTAAGCAGATCGAAATGCGCCTGCCGGTACAGGCTTTCATCGCGCGCCGAATTGGACAATGCGATCGACAGGCGTGCGGCGAATTCCGTGCCGCGTTTCGCGTAGCGCGGATCCGGTGGCGGCGGCTCCTGGAAGCCAATCGCCAGCAGCGCCGTGAGCTTCTCGGCGGTGCGCACCGGCCAGACCCAGAAGTACTGATTTCCCAGGTCCTGCAGCGGCTGCAGGAAGCTGTGGCGCTGCTCCTCGCACCTGGCGACAGTGATGCCCTCATGCACGCTGGCCAGATACTCCAGCATCGCGGCATCCATAGTCACACGCGCCACGGGCAGGGAACCGCCGCTGTCGGCGGCGACCATGACCCGCGCGAATTGCGCTGAGTCGGTATCGAGCAAGGCGAGTCCAACCGCGCGCGCGCGCATGACGCGCTGTACCCGCGTCAGTATCGCGTCAATCGCTGGTTCCAGCGCGCCGTTGGCAAGCAGCAGCCGGTCGACTTCTTCCAAAGCCTGCAACGCGCTGATCTGGTCCGCGACGCTCATTCCGGTCAAGCGGATGTTTGCGGCGAGTTGCTCCAGCTCCAGTGGCATCCTGGCGTTATTGTTAGCAAGATAGTCTGTACTGCCAATCCGCAAAACGGATTTATGCAGCTCTGCGAGCGGCAGCAGGTAGCGGTCACTGAACCAGGCGGCCAGCAGACCGGCTGCCGCAACAGCTAACAGAAATGACAGCCAGTAGTCGGACAACGCATTCAGGCTGTCGGTCCAGGATGGCTGCGCTTGCGCCATCACGACGACATTCCAGGACGCGGCGTTGCTGAGGCGGGCCAGATTCGGCACACGCCAATAGGTACCGCGCCATTCATGACCACCCGCCTGCCACGAAAGACGGTTAGCGGAATCCTGCAGACCTGCGGCATTCCAGTCACGGGTATTCGCGAGCACGGCGGCACCCAGCACCGAGCGCAGATTGTCTGGCAGCGAGTCCGAACCAAAGAGCCACTGGCCATTTGAGTCGATGACTGCGACCCGATTGCCGGCTTCGGTGAGATCCTGCCAGAGCCAGTCCCGATCGAGTTCGAAGTAGGCCCATTGGGAACGCGTATCGCGCAGCGCCCTAACAAGGTAGAGCGAAATGCCGCGGCCGCCGTTACCGAAGGTCGCGATCGATGTGTCATCCCGGTTGCGGAACATGGCGGGCGGGCGGGGCCGGTCCCGCGCGTCGGCGTCTGGTCCAGCGGATACCGACACATTGCGAAAGGGGGCTGACGATGCAACCTGTTGCCGCCAATAACCGCGATCCGCGCTTGCCACCGCGCGCGCGAACGTCCAGGCGCTGGCTTCCGCAGCGGCCAGTCGCGCGCCAATGGCGCTGGCAAACGCACGGCTTTCAACAGCCGATCGTTGCGACAGGTGCTCTGGACCTTCAGCACCTACCTGCCACACGCGGGTCGCGGCTGAAACAGCCAGGGGCAACAGCACCAACGGCAGCAGGACTGCAAGCAGTCGCCGCGCCATCGGTCCGGAGAGCGCATTGGTCAATCGCGCGATCATTGGGTCCGGTCCGGCGCTTCCTGCCTTAGAATGAGAGGCAGCTATTTAACGATAGGCCGCGAGTTCGAATTGAGCGATGCTTCACTTATCGCGAGCGGCAACTGGCTGCAGCTGCACAACCATGTGATCTGGATCACAGGTCCATGAATTCAGCAACTCAGAACGCCGAGAATTTACGCCCCGCCGCACCGTCCAGGGCCCGCGCCTGGATGCTGGCATTCTGGGTGCTGGTCCTGCTGAGCGCGAGCCTCTATCCGTTCAATTTCTCACCGCAGCTCTGGCACAGTCATTTCGCGGCACTTGCATTCGATCGCTCCCTGTTAGGTCATTCAACGCCTGCGGACCTGATCAGCAATCTGCTGGCCTACCTGCCGTTCGGCCTGCTGGTTGCCCTGTTGCTGGGGAAATTTCCAGGCTGGCTGCGACTTGCCCTGGCCACGCTGGGCGGCGCAGTTCTGTCACTGAGCGTTGAGACTCTGCAACTGGGCATTACCATGCGTTTCGCGAGCGCAACTGATTTCCTGGCCAACAGTGCAGCAGCGGCCGCCGGCGCAGTTGCGGCGCTGGCCTATGCGCGTGCGCCCCGACGCGGCGTTGCAGCGCGCCTGCGGCCATTGCGTGACGGTCCCATCGTGCCATTGTTGTTAGCTGTCTGGGTCGCAGCGCAGGCCGCGCCGTTCATCCCGCGCTTGCGACCGTCCAGAATCATTGCGGTTCTGGCGAATTTTCCACACTGGGGGCTACTGGATGGCACATTGCTCCGCAGCACTGCGAGCCTGGTCGTGCTGTCGGCACTGATACGTGCGCTATTCAAACCGGATTTGCTCTGGGGGGCCTTTGTGCTCGCCGTACTGGGGTCGTGGTTGGCCGGTATCGTGTTCCTGCAACACGGCCTCACCGCGAGTGATTGCCTGGCCTTCCTGTTAGTACTGCCGTTGGTCGCCTGGGTGCGGAGCCAGGAGCAGAATACCGCCCATCGGACTCTGTTCTGGATGGTCGCCGGCCTGCTGCTGGTCGGCGCGCTGCTGCCGTGGGACTTCACGTCCTCGATGCAGCCTGTTCAGCTACTGCTTTTTTTCGACGCCAATAACTATGAGAATATCCCGGCCAGGATTTTTCTGTTGATCGGGGCGTTGTGGCTGGGATCGAGCAGCCAACTGGGCCTGTGGCGGGCGACGGCAGTGATGCTGGCGGTTACGCTGTGCACGGAACTGGCGCAGACGTTTTCCAGTATTCGTGAACCTGATCCTACCGACCTGCTGCTGCTGATGTTTGGCGCAGTCCTGCTGTACGTCGCCCGGCGTAACATGGACCCGCGGCCCGTGCTGCCGTGAGTATCCCGGGCCGAGTCATTCGGGAGTTACCATCGTGACCAAGACACGCTTGCAGATACTGTTTGGCTTTATTTTCTTGTCGCTGCTGCTATTTACCAGTTTCGCCAGCACGCAACAGTCGGTCATGGCCTGGCAGGGACTGATTCGCGAACCGGACCGCTGGTGGACCATGGCGACGCTGCTCGACGCCTACTACGGATTCATCACGTTTTATGTGTGGGTCGCATACAAGGAAACAGCCAGGCTGAAACGGGTTGCCTGGTTCATCGCCATCATGGTGTTCGGTAACCTGGCCATGTCGGCCTATGTAATGTGGCAGCTGCGCCAGCATCGCAGCGGCGAGCCGCTGGCCAGTATTTTGCTCAGACGCACCGCGGCCTAACAAAAATGGCCGGGTGGTGGCGACGAACACTGCTCGATCCGCTGCTGGCGTTGCTGCGTCAGGGGGTGGCGCCCCGCGCGCTGGCGCTGGCGGTGGCGCTGGGCGCAGGCATCGGGATCTTCCCGGTCCTCGGGATCTCGACGCTGGCGCTGACCGCACTCGCGCTGCCGCTCAGATTGAACCTGCCGGCCATCCAGCTGGTCAATTACCTGGTGTCGCCCCTGCAGCTGCTGCTGATCATCCCTTTTCTGAGACTTGGCGAGTGGTTGCTGGGCGCTCCACCCCTACCAATGACGCTGGAACAGGGCATTGGCATGCTGAGCAACGGCATTTTGCAGGCGCTCAGCGCACTGTCGGGCGCCATTATCCATGCGGCAGTGGGTTGGTTTGCGGTCATGCCACTCACAATTCTGCTGCTGTATCGTGTGCTATCCCAGATCATGGAAAGCGCAGCAAGGAAGCTCAAGTCATGACGATCGGCGATTTTTCAATGCGTCTGCTGGAAGCGGACCGCGTTCCGGACTGGCTGATACGGTGGCAGATCCGCGCTCTGTTAGCTGACCGATTGCGCGAGGAAAATCTGGATGATCCGGCGCGCCAGCAGGAACGGCTCATGGCGCTGGTGCGCAGCCTGCGCGGCAGTGAAATTGCCATACATACCCGCGAAGCCAACGAGCAGCACTACGAGGTGCCGACGGAATTCTTCCTCAAGGTGTTAGGCAGACAGCGCAAGTACTCGTGCTGCTGGTACGACAGCTTCGATAGCGCACAGGCCGCGGCGGGATTGGATGCGGCTGAAGCAAAAATGCTGGCGCTGACCGCCGCACGCGCGCAACTCAGGGACGGCGAACAGATTCTCGAGCTGGGTTGCGGCTGGGGTTCGCTGTCGCTGTGGATGGCCGAGCACTACCCGAACGCCCGGATCACCACCGTTTCCAATTCGCGCACCCAAAAGGAGTTCATCGATGCCGAGGCGCGCCGGCGCGGTTTCGGCAACCTCACGGTCATCACCTGCGACGTCAACCTGCTGAGCTTTCCCGCCGGCACCCAGTTTGATCGCGTGGTGTCGGTCGAAATGTTGGAGCACATGCGCAATTACGCAGTCCTGCTGCAGCGGATCGGCGGCTGGATGAAGCCCGCCGCTACGTTGTTTGTGCACATTTTTACGCACCATCGTTACGCCTACCCCTTTGAAGTCCGCGATGCCAGCGACTGGATGGCGAAGTATTACTTCACCGGCGGCATCATGCCCAGCGACGATCTGCTGCTGTATTTTCAGGGCGACGTACGGCTCCTGGATCACTGGCACGTCGATGGGCGTCACTACCAGCTGACCAGCGAGGGCTGGTTGCAGAACATGGACGCCCGGCGCGCTGAACTGATGCCGATACTGGCAGCCACGTACGGCGCGCAACGGGCCACGCGCTGGTGGGTATACTGGCGCGTATTCTTCATGTCTTGCGCGGAACTCTGGGGTTACAACGAAGGGCGCGAATGGATCGTTTCGCATTATCTTTTCCAAAAACCGGGCTGAAGACCCTGCTCGCAATGGCGCTGTTGTTAGGCGCCGGCGCCGGCCTGGCCGTATCTGATGCCGACCGGGTCCAGGCCTACAAGGATTTTCGCGGCGCCTTCGATGCCAGGAATTACGCCGCGGCGCTGCCGCTCGCGGAGCAACTGGTTTCGCTGACCGAACAACAACTGGGTCCCGCGGACAAAGCGCTGATCAATCCGTTGACCAATCTGGGTACGGTCAATTTCCGCCTCGCAAACCATGACCCCGCCGAGGCGGCTTTCAAACGCGCGCTGGCGATCGCCGAAGCAAGCGCATCCGCCGGCGCAGATCCCGCGTTGATCATGCCATTGCATGGCCTCGGCGAAGTTTTGTTAGCTACGAAGCGCTACGATGCCGCGATCGTGGCGCTGGACCGGGCGGTCGCTCTGACGCGCAACCTCAAAGGCCTGTACGACGCCTCGCAACTGGCTATTCTGCCGTCGCTGATCGAGTGCTACAGCGCGATACAGAATTTCGCGCTTGCGGAACAGCAGCAACAGTATGCGTTTCGCATCGCCGAAACGGCGTACGGTCGCGACGACCAGCGCCTGCTGGGACCGCTGGATCGGTATGCACGCTGGTATGAATTCATGGGCCGCTACACAACGGCACGGGTGCTGCACGCTCGCGGCCTGCAAATTGCCGAGAAAGACGGCGGCCAGACATCATTACGGGCAGTGCGCCCGTTGCGTGGCCTGGCACGCACCTATCGGCTGGAGTACATCTACGGGCCCGAAGAGACGGCACCGGACCCGACCCAGCGGTCGGACGCGGCAGGCAACAACCCGAGCAGCGGGCGGCTGAATCCGGATGGGGAAAAGGCGCTGCAGATCGCGATTGCGACGCTCAACAAGCAGCAGCCTGACGGCCACCAGGAACTGGGCGAAACGCTGATCGACCTCGGCGATTGGTATCTGATTGCGGGCGTGACCTCCCGTTCCAACGACATCTATCGCCTCGCCTGGAAACAATTGAGCCTGGCAGGCCTTGCAAACCAGGTCGAAGTTCCCAAAGTGCTGTCGTATCGCGCAACGCCAAGCTCGACGCTGCGTATGCGGCCGGAAAAACCAGCAGAGTTCGACACGCGTACGGTCGAGACACGCCTGACCATCGACGTCGACGGGCGCGTACGCGAGGCTGTCAGCACCGCCTCTGACGCACCGGAAGCCAGTGTCAAAGCGGTACTGGCCGCGCTCAAACGCGCGCGCTACCGTCCAAGAATTGACGCCAGCGGCGCGGTGGAAACCCGGGACCTGCCGTACACCGAGAAAGTGTACGTGCGCAAACCTGCCGACGCGGCGCCCCCCGGGAAAAAAAGCTAACGCGCTGGACTAGCAGGTTGTTGAAAACTACTATTTCAACAGCCTGCTAGGGCCTGGGCGACTGCAGGCCGATCTCGCGCACGCGTTGCGCGAGAAATTCTCCGGCGGTGATATCCGCATTGCGCGCGCCCGCGCCGCGACAGGACGGCAGGCAGGCTAACGACACCGAATCGTGCGGATGCATGAAGAAGGGCATCGAATAACGGCTGATGCCGGGCCCCACCGGATTCACGACGCGATGGGTCTTGGCACCAATGCGATCGTTGGTGAGCCGCGCGAGCATGTCCCCGGTGTTGACGATGAGCTGACGGCTGTCGGCGAGCACCGGCTGCCAGCGGCCATCCGCGTCGCGCAGTTCCAGGCCCGCGCCGCGCGCCGCCACCATGATCGTGATGAAATTGATGTCCTCATGCGCGGCCGAGCGCAGGCTGCCGGGCGGTACCTCTGCGCTGAGCGGCGGGTAGTGAATGACCCGCAACACCGAATTGCCCTGCGCGACCCGCCCGGCAAACCAGCCAGGCGGCAACTCGAGGCTCGGTGCCAGCGCTTCCAGCAGCAGCGCGCCCACGGCATCAAGCTCGCGGTACAGGGCCAGGAATGCCGGCCTGAAGTCGGGCAATTCCGTGGGCCAGTTGTTAGCAGCGAAGTCCCTGCTGCCGGGCACGTCGCGCCCGATCTGCCAGAATTCCTTGAGGTCGGGAGCCGCGTGGTCTTTCGCGTGCTCGACGCCAAAAGGCGTGTAGCCGCGTAGCCCGGCAATGTACTGGCGTTTTTGCGCATCCGGCAGCGCGAACAGCCGCGCCGCAAGGTCGTAGGCATCATCGAGCAGGACATCGCCGATGCCGTGGTCGCGGAGAATCACAAACCCGAAACGCTGCCAGCCCGCGGCGAGCTGTGCTCCGAACGCGGCGCGCGACGCAGCGGACGCGGCGCGCGCCTGCGCCAGGCTCAGCACCGGGACTGTGTCAACGGCCATTGGCATGTCACCGGATGCTAACGCTCGGCAGCTAACAACGCCAGCACTTGTACGCGGCTTGGCAACGCAGGTTGCGCGCCCGCCCGCAACGCGCAAGCGGCACCGGCCGCGCAGGCGAACCGCAACGCGCCGTCAGCAGCCTGCCCTTCCAGCAGCGCGACAGTCAGCGCAGCGACAAAGGCGTCGCCGGCGCCGGTAGTGTCGACCGCCGTGATCGCGGGCGGTGTGACACGCGCAATCTCCTGGCCGTCGCGCCAGAGAATGGCGCCAGCAGCGCCCTCGGTGATGGCTAACATGCCGCGCCGGGCTCGCAGGCTGGCGCCGTAGAATTCCGCTTCTGTCTGGTTCACGATGACCAGATCCACACGCTGCAACAAAGCCGGCGGTACCTCGGCCGCTGGCGCGAGATTCAGGACCAGCAGCCCCTGACACAGGGAGGCTGCGCGTTCGACCGCAGCGACGGGTACTTCCAGCTGGCAGATAACCGCATCCGACGGCGGCAGCACGAACGTGTTGCCTAATGCGCGGTTGGCGCCCGGTGCGACCACGATCTGGTTTTCGCCGCTGGCGGCCACCGCGATCAACGCAACGCCCGTCGGCAGCAGCGGGTCCACGATGCAATGTTCGAGTCTCACGCCCTCGGCGCGCAACAACGCCAGCGCCGCATCGGCGTTTGCGTCGCGGCCGACTGCGGCCAGCAGGACGACCTCCGCGCCCAGTCGCCGTGCGGCGAGCGCCTGATTGGCACCCTTGCCGCCTGGATGCTGAGCTAACACGGCATTGGTTACAGTTTCGCCGGGGCGCGGCAGCCGCTCGCCGGTAGCGACGAGATCGAGATTGACTGAACCTACGACAGTGACCCGCACGGGCGAACCTAACGCAGGCGCGCCAGCCGCTCGTTCAACAGCGCGAACACGCCGTCTTCGTCGGCCTCGGTCAGCCATTGCACGTGCAGCGCCCGGCCATGATCGGCGCGAAACTCCACGGCGGTCGCGCCCATTGTCAACGGCGAGGCGACCTCGACATCCACGGCTGCCGGCCGGCCGACAAATAACCGCGGCTGCAGCAGCCACGCAATCGTGCACGGATCGTGCAACGCGGTTGCCACGCCATGCGCAGCATTAGGTGTTAGGTGGTTTGCGAAGTCGAGCAAATCAGCGGCGAACTTCGCCACCGGCCCGCCGAGCGCCCGAATCGCGGCCACACGACCGGGGCCGGCGCGCACCTGGTGCGTTACATCCAGTCCGCACATCACCACCGGGCAGCCGGAGCGCAGCACGATGGCTGCGGCATGCGGATCCGCATAAATGTTGTACTCAGCGGATGCGGTGATGTTGCCGCCGGCGCTGCGCGCGCCGCCCATGATCACCAGTTCGTGAATACGCGGCACGATGTCGGGCGCCATGCGCATCGCCAGTGCGACATTGGTCATCGGCCCTGTGATTGCCATACTGACGGAGCCCGCCGGATGATGGCGCAACGACTCGATGATGAAATTGACTGCATGTCCTGCGGCCAGCGGCGCCTGCGGTTCGAAAATGTCGGCACTGCCAAGCCCGGATACACCGTGAAAATGGCCGGCATCCATCGGCTCGCGCAACAGCGGCCGATCGCACCCGGCATGCACCGGGATTTCCTCGCGGCGCGCCAGCTGCCGCACGATGCGCGCATTGCGCGCGGTCAGCAACGGGCCGACATTGCCTGCCAGCGTGGTAATACCTAACAAATGTAGTTCCGCTGGCGAGGCGAATGCCAGCAACAGCGCTACGGCGTCGTCAATGCCGGGATCGCAGTCGATCAGCAGTTTGCGCGGATTCATGGCGCAATTGTGACTAGATACAGCGCGAAAGTCCCGAGCCAGTGACCGCCACTGTAGTGCTCACCGGTGACCCACGGCAACGCGGCATTGGCGTGCCTGGATGCATTGAGCAGCAGCCTGTCGCGCCGTGGATCGCCCCGCGGCAGGCCTGCGGCGATGCCCTGCAGCATCCAGGCGCGGCTCAAATTCAGGCCATCGAGGTGCGCAAGCTTTGGATCTTCGCGATCCGTAACGATTGCCGGTTGCAACCAGCGCGCGTCGGCGCGCTGCAACTGCGGCAGAAAACCAGTCAACCAGCCCGCAAATGCACCCGGTGCCAGCACCCGGCGCATCAGGTCGGCCTCAGCGAGGCAGGGCGACAGAAAGTCCTCACCCGAGGGTTCATAGCTCATGGGGCAGTCGCGGTCCCGCAGATAGAACTCAGTCGCTCTTGCGTCCACAAGCTTGCGCATCTCCGGTTGGTCGCGCGCGACCGCCCAGTCGCGGATCAGTGCGAGCGCGAAGGCTGTCTGACTGTGCTCGCCGCTGCGTATCGGATAGTGCAGCTTCGGCAACCAGTCCGCCAAACGGCTGGCCACTCTGGTTTCCAGCGGTTCCAGATTGCGCGACCACTGGGCCGCCTGCGGATCATTCCAGCGGCGCAGTTCTGTCGCCAATGCTAACAACCAGGCGAGACCGTAGGGACGCTCAAATGATTCGCGGCCAGCGCCGACGTAATAATTCAACTCGGCAGCGATGTTGTCGGCGCTCAGGCTGCGTTGCAGCGCCGCACGGGCGTCGGCCGCAAAGGCTGCCGCAGGCCAGCGCCGCGCCGCGCGCGCCAGCAGCCAGTGTCCATGCACGGCAGAATGCCAGTCATAGCAACCGTAAAAGGCCGGGGTCAGCAGGCGTGGCGGCAGCGCGTCGCGGTCGCTGGCCATGGTGTGGCCGATTTTGTTAGGGTATTCCTGGTGCACGCAGGCGAGCGCCAGCGTCACAAACCGGCCGGCAGCATCGGCCGTCACTGCGCCGGCGGGCGCTGCAGCAGTAGCCGCACTCACCAGCGGCACCTGCAGGCTGGTCGCAAGTACCCAAAGAGCGGTCCGGCGAGTGCACAGGCGCTTCATCACCGCAGTCTAACGCGCCGCGCGCCAACTGATAAAAGCTGCAACCGCCAGCAACGCGGCGCCGAAAAAGAGTGCCAAACCCGGCACCGCCGGTTGCATGATCAGGCCGAAACTGAAGGCGTTGGTGAAAATCAGCGGTCCAAGGATTCCACCAATGGCTCGCATCGAGGTGATTGCGCCCTGCAATTGTCCCTGCTCCGACGAGCCTACCTTGTGACTCATCATGCCCTGGATCGACGGCCCGGAAATGCCCCACAACGCCTGTATCGGCACCGCTGCCAGGAACATCCCGCCTACCGGAGCGAGCCCATACAGGGTGAAGCCGACGACACCGGCCAGCAGCCCGGCCAACAGTGCGCCCCGCTCACCTAACAACCGGCCGAGCGGCCGCACCAGGCCGCCCTGCACCACCGCTGTGGCAATGCCGATCGCGCCGAGCACAAAGCCGACATCCCGAGTCGTCCAGCCGTAGCGTTCGCCGCCATAGAGTACGAACGTGCTGGGCATGACATCGTGCGAAATCGCGAATATCAGGAAAATCACCGCCAAAACCAGCAGGCCGGGATGACCGGACAGCAGCTTGAGCGCGCCCAGCGGATTGGCCCTGAGCCAGTCGACTGCTCTGGTACGCCGTGCGGGCGCCAGGGACTCCGGTAAGACAAACATTCCATAGAAAAAATTGGCCATGCACAGCGCGGCAGCGACCCAGAACGGCAACTGCAGCGAAATGCCACCCAACACGCCGCCCAGTGCGGGTCCGGCAACGAACCCCATGCCAAACGCCGCGCCCAGCATGCCGAAGCTGGCGGCGCGTTTTTCCGCCGGGGTGACGTCCGCAATATAGGCGCTGGCTGTTGCATAGCTGGCCGAGGCGATGCCGGTTACCACTCGCGCCGCAAACAACCATGCAAGCGAGCTTGCGCTGGCGATCATGATGTAGCTGATCGCAAGTCCAAAACAGGAGAACAGGATGATTGGCCGGCGGCCGAAACGGTCCGACAGCGCTCCTAACACCGGTGCCGCGAACAACTGGATCGCAGCGCCAAGAAATCCCATCAATCCGACCACGCGCGCGGCCGACGCGGTGTTGCCACCCTCGAACAGCTTGACGAGGTTGGGTAACACCGGAATGATGATGCCGAGCGCCAGCACGTCGAGCACCACGGTGACAAAAATAAAAATCAGCGTCGAGCGTCGCGGCTCAACCATCCCTGGCTGGGTCATAACCGTCCCTGTCGACTCAGTCAGTCTGATCTTTGATCGGAACCGCCTCGATGAACGCCAACGCGTCGATCGCGTTGCCGCCGGCGACCTGCGCTAACAACGGTTCGCCCTTCCGCAGTTGTTGCGCCAGTTTTTGCTCAGGAAACTGCACCATGAACTTGGCGGCGGCGTCACGCATCGCATTGCTGGTCGCTGCGATCATGGGCTCATCGCTGCCCGACATCGCGCCACCCACGATACTGTTGCCATAGCCGGTCAGCGAGTATGAATCAACCCGCTCGCCGGCCGGGTTGTAGACGTGGATGCGGTATTGCAGGGTTGCCGCATAATAATTGCTGCCGGTATCGCGCGCCGTCGCAAACGAGTACTGCTCGATCCGCGGCTCAAATATCACCGCCAGGTCTTTTGCCGCCTTGGCGGCATCCAGGGTGCGAAACTGCTGCGCGCTGGCAAAAGCGGCGCTCAATGTATCCATGGCGAACTTCTGGTGACCGGGACCCAGGGTGACTTCCCAGGCCACGCCGCCGCGCGTTTCCAGGTGTTTGTAATCGAGCATGTCCTGCGCGACCACCACGCCGACCTTGAGCGGCAGTTTTTGAATCAACGCGCGTGGCAGCGACGGCGTGGGTGCGACCTTGATACCACCACAACTGGCCAGCAAGCCTGCCGCCAGCGCGACCAACGCCCTGCAACCTAACAAAAGATTCGATCCTGGCGGCACGCGGTCATTCGCCCGTCACGCACTGACCGTTGAATTTGACGGCGCAGTATTTTTCCTTGGTAATGCCCACAAAGGTGCCGTTGTTCTGTTCGCACATGGCCCGCATTAGGGCGGAAAAACGGATGTTTGTAAATGGCGCCATGCCCCCCTCGGGAAAGCCAATGGCATGGATGCGGACCCGGCGCCGCCCCTGCTCGTCGGTCTTGTTCACCTTGGTCACGCTGTCGATCGCGGCCTGGATCGAGCGGCCGGTGAACTCATCCCCCATCACATAAAGGCTGATGCGCTTGTCCGGCGCCCAGTAGGTGCGGATCGCGATTTCAATGCCGTCCGAGGGATCCGAATCGCTGAACGGCTGCCAGGTCTTCATACGCTCCACGATCTGGGTCCGCTGCCGCGGACTGTCGGTCAGCCAGGTGCCACGGGTACCACCGAACATCTCCTTGCCGTTGTCGTCGAGAATCTGCAGTCCCTTGACCTTGGGGTAGATGTCGAGCACCTCGCGCATCACTTCATTGGCCGTTTCCCAGTGCGCGCTCTGCATGCTGCCCGAGGTGTCGACCACAAAGATGATGTACTGGCTGTCGACTGGAATGCCGCCGACCGCATCGGTGCGTATGCGCCGCCGTTCGCGCGACTTGGCTAACAATTTCTCCTGTTCCGAGGACAGGCTCTGGAATTCGGCGGCCAGTGCCGATTCGACGATGGTACTGACCGACGAGTCGCTGCGCGAGGCCTTGTACTGCCCCTGGATGCTGGTCATGTCACCCGCCGCCCGCGCCAGGTTCTGCTTCGCCTTCAGCAGCAGATCCACGCGGCCCTGCATCTGCCGGTTGAGCTGGTCGGTCTCACCGCGGATCTCGAACAACTGCTTCTGCAGATCGAGCAGCTGCTGCTGCATGTTTTTACGGCTCTTCTCGATCACCACCGGCTCGCCGAATTCCGAAATCACCAGCAGCAGGATGATCGCGCCGAAGCCGCAGCATATGCAGTCGAGGAACGACAGGCTGAACACTTCGGTATCGCGGCGGCGCAGACGGGTAGCCATGGTGTCAGGGCCAGTCCCTGGAGGGCATGATGAACGCACCGCCGGTGCGGCGCGCCAGGCCCCAGAAGCGGTACGGCGCCTGGTTGTCGCCGATCATCGGCATCAGCACCACATCCACCGGGGCCAATTTGCCGTAGGCCTTGGCGGCATCATCGAAAAACCTGGCGCGCGCCGGCGTCGCCACCAGCCTGGAAAGTACCGGTGGCGTAGCGCCCTGTGTCGGCAAGCCATCGGTGATGAGAATAATCTGATCGGCGGTGGGGATCAGTCCGCGTGACGCGGTAAATGCATTGATCAGGCTGGTGCCACCTTTGGGCGTCAGATTGTCGAGTGTATCCATCAGCTTCTTCTGCTGGCTCACGTCGCCGCCACTCAGCCAGCTACCGCGCGTGTCCGGCAGAATCGGGCCGGCGCCGGTGTTGAAACCGTAGACTTGGTACTGCTTGCCGCTCTGCATTTGCGCGGTAAGCCAGTCGACGATCTCCAGCGTGCGCCGCCATTTACGCGCCGCGCGCCGCACCGCCTCGTTGGTATTGCGCAGCCGGATGACTTCGACGACGTCGGCATCCATCATGCTCGCCGAGATATCTAACAAAATGAGCACACGGCGCCCCTTGATGGTCAGGCCGGTGATGTAGCGACGCGGCGCCATGACCTTGCCACCGCCCTGCTGCTCGACCGGTGGCGGAACATCGACCACGGAGGCCTCGAGCCGTCGCGTGCCTTCCTCCAGCGCGCGCAGGTCGGCCTTCAGTTTTTCAATGCGTGCGCGCCGCGCCACGCTGTCGGCCGCGAACACGGCGCTGTCTTCGCGCTGACGCTGCAGCGTGTCCAGCAGCCGCGTAGCGCGTGAACTTGCACTCACCGTTTCGCTTTGGGTCTTTTGCAGTGTATTGCGCAGCACCACCAGATTGCGGGTGCCGTTGATGACTTCCTCTTCGAGCTTGCGCACCTCGCCGGTCAGGTCATTGGTGCGTCGTATGCGCTCGATACCGGTCTGCGAAACGATGATGGTGTAGAACAGAACCACGGCGCCAAAGCCGCAGCAGATGACGTCGAGAAACGACAGGCTGAATACTTCAACCTTGCGGCGCCGCACGCTCGCCGTCCACCGCAATCAGGTTGAGCTCAATGCCCGGGTCGCCAATTCGAATCGCATCGCCGGCGCGCAGTCGCACGCGTCCAGCCACGCGCTCACCGTTGACCTGGGTGCCGAAACGACTGTAGTCAACCAGGACCACGGCATCTGAATCGCGTCGCAGGCTGCAATGAAACCGCGATACGCCCGCCAGACCATCGGGCAGGACAATGCCGCGATTGGCCGGATCGCGCCCTACTTCGATACCGACGCCCGCCAGCTGCAGTGCCTTGCCGCCGTACAATACATGCGTCGGGCTCATGTCGCCGGTGCCACCAATACCTAACAAACGACTGTCGGTCAGCGCCAGCAGTTGCGGCTGCGCGCGCACCGGCAGGCGGCGCAGCAGGCGCACGCCCGCCGCCGCGACTTCATCGTCCGTCAGAACGCTGGCCGCGCAGGCGGCGAAGCCGTCCGGAATCACGCACAATTCGCAGCCGGCAAAAATCTCCAGCGACTCGCGCAGCCCCGGCAATTCGGCCAGCGCGTGCGGGACGACTATGCTCAGCGCTGCGCCCGCTGGCCGCAGTTCATGCAGCAGTCCCGCGAGCTCGCGAAACAGCGGTTGCGCCGGCGTCGCAAACTGATCGCGGCTGAGCGTCACCGCGTACTGTTGCCCGGCATGCTCGACGCGCACGGTCGACTCGCCCGCGCGCGCCGCGGTACGTGCGAGCTGTGGCAGTGCATGCAGCAGACTGGCTTCGGTGGCGGCATCATGCAGCGGATCAAATCGTGTGCGCCTCACCATCGCATCGCTGACAAGATCGAGCCACAGGTCAACCAGACCCAACAAGCCGCCGCGCTCGCCCACCAGAACCCGCCGACGCTGCGCCACAGGTCCGTTCTCGCTGGCGATGATGTCGACCCGCGCGACCGCCAGATGCAGAAGCCCGAAGTCGACGACCAGCGCGCTGCGTTGCGCGCCCAGCGCGGCGGCACTGAGCGTCGCCGTGTCGATGAACGCGGCGACGTTTCGACCCTTGCTGCGCAACAGTCCCAGCAATTGCCCAAGCGCCGGCGGTTCAAAGCGCGGTGGCGTCGCGATGCGCAGCGCGCCGGCAGCACTGTGCAGGCGCGCGTCGAGATCGGCATCGACGGCCGCCAGAATCTGCGGCCCGGGCCGCCGCGCCGCGGCGAAATCGTACCAGTGCCGGACCGCATTGCTGTCGCGGCGCGCGCCGGCCGGCGCGCCTCCGCCACTGTCCTGCACAACACCATCGGCCGCGGTGGCCAGCGTTCGATCATCGAGTTCCAACGCCCAGTTTGTCATTTGCGTCGTCTGTTAGCCTAACGTGACTGCATGTTGCGGATGATCGCCTGGTCGAGGTAGGTCTCGCTGTCCAACACCAGCCGTTCCTGCAGCAACTGCAGGTGCTGCAGCAGAAACATCAGCAGAATCGACAGCAGCAGCGCAATCAGCGTCGAGTTGAATGCCACGCCGAGGCCCTCGGTAACGCCCGAAATGTCGCCAGTCACCGCTCTATGCGCTTCAGCCAGCGCATCGCCGATGCCGCGCACCGTGCCAATGAAGCCGATAGCCGGAATGGCCCAGGCGATGTAGCGCAGCATCGACAGTTCCGAATCGAGCCGATCGGCTTCCGACAGACAAATGCCGTGCGCCACGGTGGAGACATCCTGGACATTGCGGGTTGCGCCAAAACGCGCCAGCGCCGCCGACAACGCGCGCGGCACCAGCATCTGTCGCTGCTCGGGCGGCAGTGCCTCGATTTGCCGCGCGTACTCCCGCGTATCCTCGGGCAGGATCTTCAGGCCCTCCGGAAGTTTCAGCACGCCGGCGTCCAGAACCCGGCGCTCGCGGCCCTGGCGCTGGCCCTTGTAGGCGAGCAGCGCCAGCGCCCATAACAACAGGATGATCTCCGATTCCTGTTCATAGTCCTTGACGACCACATAGATGCTGCGTTCCGACACATAGCTGCGGTCGCGCGCTGCCGCGGCGCGCTGCTCCACGAGGATTGCCTGCGCCGTCGGCCGCACATGCAGCACGTAAATGGAGTGCACGATGGCCACGCAGATCGCGAGCGCGATCAGGCTGAAGACAAATTCATTGGAGTTCTTGCGATTCATGGGCGGCGGTTCCGTTTCAGATGTCGATCGGAAAGCTGATATCAAAATCGGCGGTGCCGCGCATTTCCGGCGGCAAATCCATCTGCTTGTCGCTCAGCGGCGCCGGCAGGAATCCTCCGTCCGGGTCTTTCTTGTCTGCGTCGGTCGGCTCATCCACGCGACTGTCGTTCGCCGGCACGGCGGGTGGTGCCGCTGGAGCTGCTGGCGCAGGAGCCGTTGGCGCAGGCGCTGCAGCCGCCGGCGGGTCCGCAGCTGGCTTCTTGACAGGAGCATCAACCGACAGGGCCACCAGCGACCCTAACGACAGCAACGTGAGCATGACAATTCCAAACCAGGTGGTTTTCATTCGGCATACCTCGCAATCCGGAATCCAAGATCATCGCGCCCCGATTCCGCCGACTCGCGCGCCGCCAGTCGCAGACCGGCTGTTGTGGCGGTGCGCCAGCTGGCGCCACGTACCGAGACCGCGCGGCCGCCGTCGGGGCCCAGCGGATCGGTTGCGGCACTGCTATCCACAAACGACGAATATCGATCGTTCACCCACTCTGACACATTGCCGGTCATGTCATAGAGACCAAGCGCGTTAGCTGCATATTTCCCGACCGGCGCAATGGTCGGATAATCATCACGATAGTCCGCCAGCAGAGCTGCGCTGGCATTGCCGGTTTCGGCGCCCGCCAGGTTCGCAACACCCGTGGGCCAGGGCAGGCTATTTCCCCACTCGTACCGCTTGAGGCCCTGCGGCGTGAATCGTGCCGCGTACTCCCATTCCGCCTCGGTCGGCAGGCGATAACCGATCGTCACCGGCTTTTTCAGCACCAACCTGCCATCCTTGGATTCGTAGGCTTCCGCCAGGCCCTCTTCCTTGGACAGCCAGTTGCAGTATGCCGCAGCATCATCAAAGCTCACCGCGGTGACCGGCTGATTTTCCAGATCGATACTCTGCTTGCCGATAAACCCGGACTGGTGACCGGCGCGAAACCGGCGGAATTCGCCGTTGCTGACTTCACGCACCGCAATGTAGAACGCACGCGAGAATGTGACCCGGCGCTGCACCTCGTTAGGTCTGCGGCCCTGCTCGCGCCGTTCACTGCCCATCAGGAAGCTGGTTGCCGCGACCAGCCGCAATGCGCCTGCCAGCCGCCCGGTCACCCGCGCCGCCGGCGGCTGCCAGTCGGCGCTGCGGCCCTCGGGTATCAAGCGATAGTCGAGCACCCGCGCCACGCCGGCCGCCAGGTCAACCTGCGTCGAAAAAATCTGCAGCCCGGACTTGCGGATCTCTATCGTGTGGCTGGTCGCGGTCAGCTCGAGCGTCTGCGGCAGTTTGCCGCGGGAGCTGCCATCGACTGACAATTCGGCATCGGCGGGTTCACCATTGACACGCAGCGCCACCAGCACCGGAGTCAGCTTCGCGTTGAACGCGAGCCGTGCGGCAGGTTCCGCGCGCACGCCGCGCGACCACGGTGCGTACCCGGGCCGGCTGACAGCAATTTCATAGTTGGCACTGGACGGCAAAGCGACCGACAGGGGTGTTCGCCCCTTGAACACACCGCTCACCGTGACCTCGGCGCCCGTCGGCTCCGACTGCAGCTGCAAATTCGCATCCGGAGCACCTAACGTAATCGGTCCGATGCGGGCGGTCTGCGCGGCGGTTACGATGACACTGCTTTCCCAGGTCTTGGCGCCTGCCGCGGTGATGCGCACACGGTGCACGCCAGCGGCGACATCTAACAAAGTGGGCGCGGGCCGCGCGGGCTGATCATCGATGCCGACCATCGCGCCCGGCGTCGCAGCGTCGACCTGCAACCGGCCCCAGGAGCTGCGCAGTGGAATTTTCAGGCTCTGGCGGACACCGCCACCCGTAACTACAAGCCTGGCGACCGCGTCGAAATAGCGGTCCGCGCGCACCGTCAGCGTGCGTGCGCCCGCACGGACTTGCAGCACCCCCGGCGCACGACCGGCGGGCTCGCCGTCGACCGTGACCTGCGCACGGATACCACCGGTATCGATGGCAATCAGGCCGGGCAGCTTGTCGAGACGCAGCACCTGGGTCTCGTTAGGCGTCGCCAGCACGGCGAGATCGCGCTCAAGCGTGGCGTAGCCAGGTTGCTCGGCACGCAGTCGGTGCTTGCCAGGCAGAACGAACAGGGTGGTACCCGACTGCCAGGAGAAGAAAGCATCCGTGGCGCGCACCCGCGCTGCGCGCGGCAACACATCCAGCGGCACTCGCTGCAGGCGTGCTAACAAACCGAATACCAGCGCCAGGACCGCGGCGGCAGCGACTGCCCACCAGAGCCGTTGCGAACGCCAGCCGCCGGCTGGTTGCGCCGCGGCCCTTGCGGCGCCGCGCGCGGCGCTGCGAGCGGCCTGCGCGCCCGGCGTCACGTCGCTGGCGATGATATCGACGTCGCTGTCGTCATCCTGCTCACTGCGGCTGGGCGGCGGCCGCAGCGGCGCGACCGTTTCGTTGCCCGCGAGATGACGCACGGTCAGGCGCAGCTCCGCTGGGCCGCTCGCGACAACCAGCAACTGCGCATCGCCCGCGGCCAGCACATCGCCGGCACGCAGTTCACGAGCCGCGTCGCCTAACAACTCAGCGTTGATGCGCATGCGCCTTTCGGACAACGGACGCACTGTCCACAGCCCGCCGTCGCACTCGAGCCGCAACTGCTCGCCGTCGGCCGTGCCCGGAATGATGACGCGGGCCCCCGGGCCGCCAATACCGAGTGGCGCGGCCAGACGCCGGGCGCCTGCCGGTTCATCGACGTGAACGAATGCCGCAGCGGCCATGGCGAAACTCAGATCGTGTCAGTGCAGTGCAATTCGAATGCCGGGTTGCCGTCACCCGGCTTGACGACGAGTTCGCGGCGCACATCCCGGTAGCCGTTGCGCGTGCCCGTCAGCGTGTACTTGCCGGGCAGCAATTCCAGCTCGCGATGCGCAAAGCTGCCGAGCGCACCAACTCCGGACAGGCTCAGCAGAGTTTGGCTGTCGGACTCCAGCACCACATGAACCGGCTTTTCATATTGCGGGATCAGCAACTCCAGGCGCGAAATCTGCGAACGGAGCACCGGACCGGATGGGGCGGTTGATCGCGCGGTTGTGAGCATTTGTTGGGTTTCGGTGCGCACGGCGGGACTCGAAAGTCGATCGGGTTGATCGATAAGACCCTGCAGCCGGCGCGCAAGTTCCACATGCGGCGTTACGCGCGCCTTGCCGGCACGAGCGAACTCCACCGATGCATCGCCTTTAAGCACCCTGTTATAGGCGGCGAGCGCGTCCGCCCAGCGTTCGCTGGTCTCGAGCTGCAATATTCCCTGCTGGTCAGTGGCCAGGCTGATGCCCGTCTTGCGGCCTTCCAGCTGCGCAAATGCTGCGGCGACCTCGGGCGCGGCCGGATTCAGTGCGCGGGCGCGCTCCAGCGCGCTGCGCGCCTCGTCCAGTTTGCCCGCGCGCAAGGCCGCCAGGCCACTGCCCAGGGCGCTCTGGAACTCGCTCGCGCCGTACGACCCGCGCGCGCGCGCCAGGCCGTCGATGGCGCGTTTCAGGCGTGGCTCGACCCGCAGCACGGTGGCATAGCCCTCGGTAGCCGCCCGGAACTTGTTTTGCGCCAGGTCGTTGTCCGCCTGCACCAGCACCGGCAGCAAAGGCTGCAGCTGGGTGCTGCGCTCAAGACCGAGCTTGGCCTCGCGATCTTCCGGCCTGAGCTTGAGCGCGAGGTCAAAAGCCGCGCGCGCGGCTTCGATCTGGCCGTCCTGCAACGCCTGCTCGCCCGCGGTCATCTGTGCCTTGTAGGCCTGCGGCGCGAGGTCCGCCACTTTCTGCAAACGCTGCAGCGCAACGTCCAGCCGATTGTTGGCGATGTCGTCCTTCGCGGCTTCCTGAGCGGCCACCGCATCCAGGCCCAGCGACTTGCCGGCGGCAAACGCTGGTCCCGCCCAGAGTGCAGCCTGCTGAGTCTCCAGCTGAGCTAACAACTGGTCGAAAGCCCTGCGACGATCGGCAAATGTCCGCTCGCGTTCGGCGCGCTTGGCTACCAGCTGCGCGGCCGCCTCAATTGTGTCGGCCGCCGGACTGGCCGCTTTGTCCACGGCCGCGCTTGCGGCTGGCGCCTTGACAAAACGTGGCAACAGCAGGAACACCGCCGCTAACAACGCAAGCGCGGAACCGAGCGAAACCCAGAGCCAGATCTTGCGTCGTGGCCGATCTTCCGCGAGCGACGGGCCGGTGGCCGCATCGCTGCTGCCTTCCAGAACCAGGGTTTCGTTCGCGGTATCGTCGAGCGCAATCGATTTTTCGGCAGGCGCGCGCTCGCCGGTGTCGGCGACATTCTCCAGCGTGTCCTGCAGCGCGGCGCGCAGGCCTTCCAGCACTTCTTCCATGGAAGCCGGCCTGCCCTCGGGCGTCTTGGCGAGCATGCGCATCACCAGGGCATCGAGCCGGGGCGGCAGCGCCTGCGCCGCCTGCAGCGGCGGCACCGGCTGTTCGACCATGATTTTGCGGTCGAAATTCGGATAGTGCGGCGGGTAGCCGCTCAGCAATTCATAGGCAAGTGCACCGAGGCCATAGATGTCATCCAGCGTCGACGCCGCCTCTCCTAACAGCTGTTGCGGACTGGCGCTGAAGGGCGAGCCGGCATTTGCCGACTCATCGCCCTCCGACAGGCGGGCCGCGCCGAAATCCGCGAGTTTGATCTGCCCCTCCTCGTCGACCAGCACGTTGGCTGGCTTGAGGTCGCGGTGAATCACGCCACGCGCATGCGCATGCGCCAGGGCGCCGGCAATATCGAGCAGCATCGGCACAATGCGCAGGTAGCTGTCGCCGCGCAGGCGGCGCAGATCGCCGGTCGCAAGCTGCATCGGCAACACCGTGAACTGTTCGTCACGCAGCGGCTGGTAGATTTCCAGAATCGACTTGTGACTGAGGCGCTGCGCGATGTCGTATTCGTGCTGCAGCAGCTCCCAGGCTGCGCCGGAATGTGCCAGCTGCGGAAACAGGACCTTGATCGCGACCTGCGAGTCACTCTGCGTATCCAGCGCGCGCCAGACCTCGCCATGACCGCCTGTCCCGATCTTCTCGAGCAGGACAAAACGATCTAACAACCGTTGTTCCGGGACGAGACTCAGCATGCCACTCCGTATCCGCGGCCAGGCCGCAAAGCGCGCCGATTCGGCGGCGGGTGGAATTCTACTGTTTTGGCGGCGCGGTCGCAGCAGGGTCTGCAGCGAGAACCGGGGTACCTGCCGCGGTACCTGCCGCGGTACCTGCCGCCGCCGGTACCGCTGCCGGCGCCGGCGCGGATACCGGCGCGGGCGGCTGCATCGTCGGCGGCGGACCGCCGCTATCGCTGCGATACCATTGCGCCAGCAGCTTGCGCCATTCGCGGTACTGCTCCTCAGCGGTGCCGGTCAGCTTCAGCATACGGCCTTCGACCTCGACCACCTGACCTTTGGACTCGTTTTCGAACGAGCGCGCCAACTCGCTCAGGGCTTCGGCATGCACTTTCACATCGCCGTACTTTTTGACACCTGAGTAGATCGCCGCCACGCCGCTGCCGATACCGATACTGCGCGCCGTGTTTTCGGCAATCTGGCAGTTGTAGCTGTCGGCCGAGCATGCCTGGGGTGTCAACACGCTGGCGAGAATAACGGCAGCACCCAATCCGATACGTGTGCGGGCTGCATTCTTGGCCTGCTGGACCTTGTCCATTTCATCGAAACTGACGCGCCGATACTGACCATAGGGCTCGGACAGCCGGTCGTAAAAACCACCGTAATAGGCGTCGAACGTGTCGACCACATTCAAATCACGCTCGCGAATTTGCGCAACCCGGTTCATGACCGGGTCGTTGTCCGCCGGCAGGCGCGTGATGCGCAGGATGCCTTTGGCATCCGCGGCT
This sequence comes from Gammaproteobacteria bacterium, assembly GCA_031382085.1. Classification (GTDB taxonomy): domain Bacteria; phylum Pseudomonadota; class Gammaproteobacteria; order Steroidobacterales; family Steroidobacteraceae; genus UBA964. Next base: position 154,340 of record JANMYM010000083.1, on the reverse strand, counting down.
ACATAACCGCCGGCTTTTTCAGGGGTAATGTCGGCCGCAAAACGCAGATCGGTGACGTGGCGGATCTCGCGGCGTTCCGTTGCGCTCAGGCGGTCCCGGGCAGCTAACAAGGCGTTGGCGATGGCCGCGTAGACATTCTCGAACGGATCGCGCAATTTCAGTGCGGCATCGGTCTTGTAGGCGCCCAGATCCGCGACCGTTTCGGAGCGCAGGCTGTTGATCCATACGCGCCCCTGCGAATCGCGTGCATCGATGACGATCGCCAGATTCATGCCGTTGGATTCGACAATTCGGCCGGTGACAATCACATCCAGAAACTGCACCGCATCGGGTATGACGCGCACGGCGCCCCATTGACTGGTGGACTCCAGCGTAGCGCGCAGCTTCGCCGGGATCCAGCGCGCCTCGGCCCTGCGCAGCTCGGGGTAAATGCCTTTCTTCGCCAGCTGCTCGGTATCGACGGCGGCATCGGCGGACGCTGCCGGTAGACCGGGATCGAAAACCCGGATGCCCACGTCCAGCAGTTCCGCAGCCGCGATTTCCTGTTTCGCCTGCAGCACCTGCACCCTGGCCTGGGGCCGGATGTCGCTGGTTACGCAGGCGCTGCTCGCGAGCGCCGCCAAGCTAACAAAAATAAATTTTCGCATGCTCATAAATTATCCGCGCGCATTGCGTTTGTAGTCTTCGTATTCCTTCCAGAGCTTTTCCTTGAGCTCCGGATCGGTCTCCTGTTCGGCTGCGCGCCGCAGGCGCCGCGCTACGACATCGTCGTCACTGCCCTGTCCGGAACGCGGATCGGCCGCTCCGCCGGAACCGCCACGACCCCCCGCCGATTCGCTGCCTTGCCGGTCCTTCGAGCCCGCCGGGCCACCGCTACCCTCCTTGTCGGAACGCAGATCGCCCTTGCGGCCCTGGCCGCCGCCAGCGGCTGCGCCGCCGGCACCCGCAGCACCTGCGCCACCGGCGCCGGAATCCGCACCGCTCGCGCCACCGCGACCGCCCGCACCGCCGCTCTGCTGACGTTCGTCCCGTTCCTTCGCAACGCGTTCTTTTTCCTTCTGCAGCTCACGATCGAACTCGCCCATGGACTCATCCATGCGCGCGTCGATCTTGCCGCGCTTTTCCTCTTCGGTTTGCGCACTGCCGCCGCCGGCTGTTGGAATGGACGGCAGGCTGACGCCGCCGCCACCGGCGGTACCTGCGCCACCCGTGCTAACACCGCCACCGATTCCGCCGCTCACGCCGCCGCCGGAACTGCCTGAGCCGCCACCAGAACTGCCACCAGAACTGCCACCAGAACCACCGCCGCTCTGCGTGGCGCAGGCTGTCAGCACCAGCGTTGCGAGGATAACTGTGACTGCCGGCTTTTTCATGTTGGGATACCTAACGAAGAATTCATGCTCAATTGCTCGACGCCGCGGCGACCGCGGGATTGCCCTGAAAAAACTCCCGTAGCTGGTCCGACATGCGATCGCAGGCGGTACCTTCGACACGTGCGATGAATGGTAGCGGTACGATGACACCGACCATGGCGCTGGTGCCATGAACCTTGGTGTCGATCGACCCGGCGGATTTCGCCAGCTTCATATCCCAAACCGTCGCTTCGTAGTTGGATTCTTTTTCCCACCAGCCAAAGCCCACGCAGCCGGCCGCGCCTGGAGCCGCGCCGCAGGCAATACTGCCGCCGCCGTCGGTCTTGCGGGTCGAGCCGTCGAGCCATACGACATAACGCACACCGCTGCTCGCCATCTGCTCCGCGACACCCGGCTTTGTTAGAAGTGACGTGATCGCCGCGGGCCGCAATGGCGCCGTGGATGGCTCAAACCAGGGAAACATATCGTCGACAAACTGGTTGTTGTCGCGCACCGCAATGGGCTTCGAGCCGCCCGAAAGCTTGCGCCCCAGGCAGTCCATGAATCGGTCTTCGGCGCCGGCGCCTTCGATTTGCGGTTTCGCCAGAATCACGATGGCTTCATTGCCGACGATCTGGCTGCCTGTTTCGCGGGTTTCCGCGACCCGGGACTGCACACACGCGGCCACTGACAGCGCCAGCACGGCGAGCGCGCTGCTGCGCAGCATCTGCTGGACGGAATTCCCCATAGCGAATGAACAACGCATAACGGCCTCCTGCGTTGACCTGAGTATGCCACGGGCCCGCAGCAATCTCAGGCGCCGTCTCTTTAGAACGGACCGGCGCAGTGGTAACTAGTTCCGCGGGTGCGGCAACTGGGCAGGAAATCGATCCATTTTACGCAACACCGGGAACACCAGCATGCAGGCGCAGACCGCCGCGCCGCAGGCCAGGCCACCAACAACGACGGCGGGCACCGTGCCCCACCATTTGGCCGTCACACCGGATTCGAATTCGCCCAATTCGTTGGATGCGCCGACGAACATCGCGTTGACCGCACTGACCCGGCCGCGGATTTCATTGGGAGTCTGCAGCTGCACCAGCAAATGCCGCACAAAGACGCTGACCATATCGCCGACACCCATCAGAAAGAGCAGCAGCAGCGACCACCAGAACGAGGTAGATACCCCAAACAGCACCGTCGCCACGGCGAACAGGCCGACACCACCGAACAGGTAGCGCCCGATATGACCGTTGAGGGGCCGGACTGCGAGCCACGCCGCGGTCAGCATCGCGCCTACGCCAGGCGCCGCGCGCAGCACCCCAAAGCCAATGGGTCCGACATGCAGGATGTCTTTGGCGAAGATCGGCAACAGCGCCACGGCGCCACCCAGCAGCACGGCAAACAGATCGAGTGTGATGGAACCTAACACCGGTTTGTTGCGCCAGACAAACCGCAGGCCGTCAAACACGTCATCGAGGCGCCATTCGCCGTGGGCGCCGGTCTTTTGCTGTGCCTTGATGCTGGCCATCAGCAGCACGACCACCAGCAGCAGGCCAAGGATGATCCCGAGACTGAGTTCGACGCCGCGTCCCTGCAGCAGGCTGTCGCCGAGGGCCAGCGTCAATCCGCCCACCGCAGGCCCGGCAATTACAGCCAATTGAAACAGCGTCGAATTGAAGGCGACGGCGCGCGGAAACACCTGCGATGGCACCAGGTTCACGGTCATTGCCTGGCCGGTCGGCATCCAGAATGCCCGGCCGCAGCCAAAGATCGCGAGCGCCATGAAAATTGGCCAGCTATGCCCCTGCCACTTCAGGCTGATCCACAACAGGGCGAGCACCGCCAGCGCCTCGATGATGTAGGCAAACATCAGCACCCGGCGTCGATCGACACGGTCGGCAATCTGGCCGGCCGGCAAAACCAGCATTAGGAACGGCAGGAACTGCGCCAGGCCGACATAGCCCAGGTCGAGCGGATCGCCTGTTAGGCGATAGATCCACCAGCCGACCGTGACACCTAACATTTGCCAGGCGATGGTGGCAGCGAAGCGTCCGAGCGCGTAACGGACGAAGTCCCGGTAGGCGAACAGTTCTTTCAAACGCATCCGAAATTGGCTGGGCGCACGGATTTATTTTCGAAGTAGCGCGCCGAACTGTTAATTTCGGGGGCAGTTACCACCGGGAGCGGTATTGATATGGCCAGCAACAAGATCACACGCCATTTTGCCAGCATTGCCGATGGCCGGTGGGGCGCCCGCCAGGTCCATTACCGGCAGGTGGGGTCCGGCCCCGCGGTTCTCTGCCTGCACCAGTCGCCGCTGTCCTCGCGCGACATGCTGGCGACCCTGCAGCGCTGGCAGGGCAAATTCACCTGTATTGCGCCGGACACGCCGGGCTATGGCCTGTCGGACCCGCTGGGCGTGCCGCAGGCGGAAATGTCCGACTTCGCCGACGCGGTCATCGAATTCATGGACGCCATCGGCCTGGAAAAGGCTGCCACCTATGGTTTTCATACCGGCGCGATGATTTCGGTCGCGGTCGCGCTCAAGTATCCGGATCGGGTGAGCTGCTGCACCGCCAACGGCTACGTCGTGCAGACGGACATCGATCGCGCCGACTTCATCGCCAATTACCTGCCGCCGTTCCTGCCGCAATGGGACGGCTCCCACCTGACCTGGTTGTGGTCGCGGATGCGCGAACAGACGATTTTTTTTCCCTGGTACCGCAAGTCCCTGGCGGCGCGCATGAACATGGACGTGCCGTCGCCCGAGGCACTGCACACTGGCCTGTTAGATTTCATGCGCGCTGGCGACGCCTACCGGGTTGGCTATCGCGCCGCGTTCACCATGCGCAGTGCCGAGGCCGTCGCGGGACTCAAGGTACCCGCGCTGATCACCGCCACCGACACCGATCCGCTCGCGCGCGACCTCAAGCGCCTGACGCGCCGCCCGCCTAACGTCGTCGTGCAACCCGGCGGCGACGGCGGCGCGACGCTGGACCTGTGCGCCGCCTTCATCGCCAGGCACAAGGCGCCGGCCGCAAAACCGCCCGCGCACACTGCACCGCTCGATGGCCGGCTTTGGTCAGACTACGTCGATGTGCCGGGCGGGCAATTGCGCGCGCGCCGCAGCCAGAGCGGCAGCGGCCGTCCGATCATCGTGCAGCACGATGCCGCCAGCTCGGTCGACATTATCGAACCGCTGGCGCGCGGTTTCGTCGGGTTGCGGCCGGTGATCGCGCTCGACCTTCCGGGCCACGGCGAGTCCACAGCGCCGCTGCCTGACGGCAGGGTCACCGTGAACACGTATGCGAAAGCGGTGTTAGCTGCGCTCAAGACGCTCAAGGTCGACGAGTTTGATTTCATAGGCACCTGGGGCGGCGGCCTGGTCGGCCTGGAAATTGCGACGCTGGCTCCCAGGCGCCTGAAACGCCTGGTCATGGCCGATGCGATGTACCACAGCCCGGAACTCTTGAAAGAGCTGAAAGCGCATTACACGCCGGACATCCAGCCAGACTGGCACGGCGGTTATCTGCTCGAAGCCTGGCACCTGATGCGCGATCAGGGCCTGTTCTGGCCCTGGTTCAAGCGTCAGAAAGCTAACATCATTCGCAAGCCGCCCTATCTCGATCCGGCGATGATCAACAAGCGGGTGCTCGATCTGTTCCGTTCGCAGGGCAACTGGCGGCGCGCCTACCAGGCGCACTTTGCCTATCCGATTGCCGCGAGGCTCAGGCACAACAAGGTGCCGACGCTGGTCGTGTCGCCGTCCTGGGATCCGCAGTTCGAGGACGGTGAGCGCCTGGCCCGGGATTTCCCCGGGATTCCGTTCCGCAAGGTGCCGGATGATTTCGCGGCCTGGGGCGCGGAGCTGATGCCATTCCTGAATGCCTGAGGCGATGTAAAGGAAGCTGCCATGAACAAGATAATCTGCGGTGCATTTTTGTTAGCTATCGGCGCGGGCGCATCCTCGGCGGTGGCGCAGTCGCCGGCCCCGGCCAGCGGCGCCATCGCGATTCCGAATCCGCGCCAGGGCTATGAAGTCACCGAGATCGCTCCCGGCTACTACAGCCTGCGCCATCACGCCAATCGCAATGTTTTCTGGGTCACCCGCAAGGGCGTCATTGCCACTGACCCGGGCGACATCGAGCAGGCGCGGGTCATGCGCGAGGAAATCCGCAAGATCACGCCACTGCCGGTGAAGTACGTGATCTACAGTCATCAGCACTGGGACCACGTGATCGGCGGCGCGATCTTCAAGCAGGAGGGGGCGAAGTTCATCAGCCATGAAAAATGCGCGGCGCAGTTTCGCGACCTGCCTAACAAAGACATCGTGATGCCGGACATCACGTTCACGGGCGACAAATACGTGGTGCGCCTGGGTGAACTGCGGGTCACGCTGCGCTACCTCGGACCCAATCACGGCGATTGCCTCGTGGTGATGACGCCAGACAACGTCGACATTCCGTTCATCGTCGATCTCGCGACCGCCGGCGGCATGCCGCTGCCGTATATGTCGGATTATTCATTGCACAACTGGGTGCGCAGCCTGAAGGAACTGGAGGGCTGGAGCTTCGAGAACTATGTCGGCGGCCACGGCGTGCCGCTGGCGCCGAAAGCGCGGCTGCGCGAACGGCGCGAATATCTCGAGGCCCTGATGCAGGAGACCCAGCGCGAACTCGACGCCGGCACGCCGGGCGAGCAGATTCCCGACATCGTCGCGGCAAGGCTGCGCGGCCGCTTCGAACAACTGCGCGGCTTCAACGGGGTCGTGCGCGACAATGTGCGCCGCACCATCACTTACTACGCCATGGGCTGGTAGTTCGCGCACAGCCGGCGCGCGATCGATTCCGCGCACACGTTCGTCACGCGGGGCGCTTGCCCTGGCCGGTGACGACCACGAACAGCAGTGTGCAGGACTCGCGCCAGCGATTGACCCAGGTATGCAGGTTGCCGCCCTGAATGAGGGTGTCGCCCGCTTGTAGAATCAGTTCGCGATCCTTATCGAGCTTGAAGGCGATCTTGCCGGACAAAATAGCCATGTAGTCCAGTGTCGCGTTGCTGTGCAAAGGAATGGCCGGCGCGCGCGTGCCGCCGGGTAACTCTGCAAGGTAGAAACTGGTGCCGGAAAAGCCTTCGCGATAGGCGTTGCCGGCGGTTGCGCCCAGGTCCGGACCTAACGGCAGGCTGACTGGAAGGCCGGAGGATTCCCACAGCCGGGTGATCCTGGTGCCGCTCATTTCAAAGCTGTTGCCGGCGGCGCCGTCCTGCAAGACTACCGTACGGCCCGCGGCGTCGTAACTGGTAACTACGCGCCGCACCTCACGCCAGCCGCGCGCGCGCGCCGGCGTTGCGGGATCCGCGGCGGCCATGGCCGGGATCGCCAGCGCCTGCCCTAACAACTTGCGGCGCGAAACCTGTTTCGTTCTTGCATTCTTGCGCATATGAATTTCCATGTGGTCGGTGGAGTGCGTTTTGCGGCCAATATTACCGCGGGACTTGCAAAAGGCCGTCGCCATGGTGACGATGTGCGCATGAAAATGAACTATCTGTTAGCGCTCGTGACCGCCCTGTGTTCTTGTGTCGCGCTGGCGGCATCGGTCCCGGCCGGCATGGTGCGCGTTTCCGATGCGACCCGCCACACGCTCGCGCCTGACGTCGCGGTGGACTCCCGGGGCAATATCGCCATTGTCTGGCTGGACAAAGAGCCGGCAGCAGCGGCCGCGCCCGCCAGCGACGCGGGCATGGACCATGCCGGGATGCAGCACGGTGCCGGCGCGCCACCGGATCGGCACCTGTCGTCCATGGACCTGTATTTTGCCCGCTCCACCGACGGCGGACGCCGCTTCAGCAAGCCGGTACGCGTCAACCGCGAGCCCGGCCAGGTGTGGGGATTTGTGGTTTCCAAGCCGAAAGTCGCGATCGCGCCGACCGGCACGATACACATTGCCTATCCGGCTAACGCCGTTAGCTCGGTGCCTGGCAAGTCGGTGCTGGTGATGTACTACACGCGCTCTACGGACGGCGGCAAGACTTTCGAGCAGCCGCGCCTGCTGCATCAGATCCCGGCGCTGGACCAGTCGGCGTTCATGGATGGCGGCTTCACCACCGCGCATGCCTTTGGCTCCATCGGGGTCGCGCCCGATGGCGGCGTGCACGCGATCTGGGTCGATACCCGCGAATGGGATCGCGAGCGCGGTGCCGGGTCGGCGTATTACGCGCGCTCCAGCGACGACGGCAAGACGTTCACGCCCGACGCTGCCGCATTGCCGACCGATGTCTGCCCCTGTTGCCAGATCATGCTGGCTTTCGACGCGGCATCGAATGTCTACGTGGGGGCGCGCCAGGTGACCGGTGACGGCCACCGTAACAGCACCATTGGGCGCATGGCGGCGGGCAGCGGCAAAGTTGCGCAACGCGCACGCCTGGCAACCGTTCCCTGGAAACTGGAGGGCTGCCCGCTCAAGCCCACGGTGATCGCGATCGACGGCAACACCGTGTATGCCGCCGCCTATCACGGTGGCGAGAATCCGCCAGGGGTCTACGCTGCCGTTTCCACCAATGGCGGTGAAAGCTTCGCGGCTGAATTTGCCATCCATCCGGACGCCGCGGTTTCAGATGCCCCGGCGCTGGTGTTAGCAGGCGGCGTGCAGCCCATTATTGCCTGGCACGGCAAGACCCGCGGCGTGCGACGGGTATTCTGGCGCAGCCTGGCACGCGACGGTGGTGCCATGGGGGCCATCTATGAACTGCCTGCGCCCGAAGGTTCCGCACAGGCGCCGGCCCTGGCGGCGCGCCCCGATGGCCGGGTGCAACTCGTCTGGCAGCAGGGCGAGCAGATCCTGACGACCATCATCGATCCGCGCGCTGCACTGCGCGTCGCGCGATGAACCCGCGCCTGTCGGCGACGGCGCTGGTAGCGTTGTTAGCTTGTGGTGCTGCGAATGTTGCCGCGGCAGCAGCGCCGCAAGCTGCAGTGCAGGCGGCGCCGGTTCGGGTCGGACCGGCGCAGCTGACCACGGCGACTCAGTTGCGCAAGGCGCTCGCAAAGTATCGCGGCCAGGTGATCGTGCTGAATTTCTGGGCGACCTGGTGCACGCCCTGTCTGCGTGAAATTCCGGACGTGCTCGCGCTGGAACAGGAACTGAGCCCGCGTGGACTGAAGTTGCTGGGCGTGTCGATGAATGAACCCGCGGAACTGGCGAGCGTCGTGGAGCCTTTCCGGCGGCAGTATTTCCCGGCGTTTACCACCTATTTGCGCAATGAACCGGATATGGACAGCATTGCCAGCGTGGTCGACGCGGCCTGGAATGAAATCCTGCCGACCACCTGGGTGTTAGGTCGCGACGGTAAGGTCGTGGCAAAAATCCAGGGGCGCAAGACCCGCGACGAATTTCGCCTGCTGTTCGAGGCGGCGTTGCGGCCTTAGCTCAGGTTTTTTCCGAATCCGTCTTGGCGGGCGGCGTGTTGTCGCCGGCCGGGCGGCTGTTGTAATTTCCGATGGCACTACGCGCGCTGCGCGCGAATTCCTGGCTTTTTTCCTTGACCTTGCGCAACCAGGCGCGCGCCCAGGCGAATTCCAGCCCGAGAATGCCGAGCCCGACCGGAATCACGACAAACGCCGGACCCGGCAACACGATCATCGCGATGCCCACAATCAGCACGGTGAATCCGACCACCGTGACGACGATGCGCTTGGCCCAGCGGTAAGCATTGTTGGAAGACATTACTGTTTAGTCTACCCCGGCTGCAATTGCCGGTCGTGCCAGCGCGCTAACAAAACCTGTGCGATGACGGCGCCGCATCCGGCCAGGAACATGTCCCACTGGGTGTCCCAGACATCGCCCTGGGTGCCTAGAAACGCGTCGGCCTGGCCGCCCATGATCACAGCCGTCCACCATTCGAGAAACTCGTAGCAGGCGCTGATTGCAAGACCGATGCAGACCACGATAAAGAACAGCCAGCCACCGCGCCGCAGCGGCGTGCGGCGCAGCAGCACCTCGCGCGCGATCATCGCGGGTACGAAACCCTGGGCGAAGTGTCCGACACGGTCATAGGGATTGCGTGACAGGTCGAGAAGGTCCCTGGCCCAGTCGCCGAGCGGCACCAGTGCGTAGGTGTAGTGCCCGCCTACCATCAGGATCGAGGCATGCAGGGCGATCAGCACGTACAGCAGCGGGGTCAGCGGGAACCGTTTGCGCGTGAACCACAGCAGCGGGAGCGCGATCACCACCGGGAACACCTCGAGCGCCCAGGTCGGCTGGTCGTGGGGCGCAACGCCGGACCAGACCAGGCCTAACACGGCGACGCCGAGAAGAAACCACCAGGCCATCTCGGAACGCGCGTGCAGGCCGTTGCGATCAATCTCAAGCATCGAGAAACTCCCGCAGGATCGCCGCGAACTCTGCCGTATGCAGGTCGAGGAACCCGTGCCCCCAGTCTGGCAGATCGAGGATACGGCCGTTCTTCAGCAGCGGCCTGGCGCGCGGCGTGTACCCCACCAGATCGTCATTGGTATTGATGACCAGCACCGGTTGCGTGACGCGCGGCAGCGTCGTGTCGTAGCGGAAATTGAACGCGGCGCGATGCCCCCAATGCCGCACTTCACCACCGCGCATGTGGTCCGGGTAGTAGCGCATGATCATCTCGGCCGTCTGGCCCGGCCCGCGCCAGCGCATCAATTCGTTCCAGTATTGTGTGAGATGACTGCCGTCTTGCGCGATCTTCATCGGTGCGAACTCGCGCTGCATCCCTGCGGCTTCCTCGGCCGTGTAGACCGGCGTCGAGATCAGCACCAGGTGCCTGATCGCGTCCGGCCGCTGCAGCGCCAGCTCCAGCGCTATCTTCGAGCCGGTGTGGTAGCCGAGACAATCCGCGGTCTCCAGACCTAACAAATCCATGATGTCGCCCATGGCGGCGGCATAGTCAGCGATCTCCGGCGGCTGCCGTGGCGGGTCGCTAGCGCCATAGCCCGGCGTGTCGGGCGCGATCGCGAACCGGTCGCGGCCCATTTCCGCCAGCAGGTTTTCGTAGATCGCGCCCGAGACCGGGCTCAGGTGAAAACAAAGCAGTGGCCGACGGGCCGCGGCGGCAGCGTTACCCAGCGGCGCGGCCAGCCGCAGGTGCAACTGACCGTAGCGTACGTCCAGGTACTGACGGCGAACGGGCTGCATAATCCGTCTCAGGGCAGCGCGCGCAGATCCTCTTCGAGTTTGTTAGCTAAAAGCGTCTGATAGTAATCGCCGTTGGCGACTTTGCGCGACGCGGCGAGGAACCCCAGCATCTCCTGCTTGTCCTTGCGGACTTTGCAGTCCTTGAAGTCGCCATGCAGCACGTAGTAGACGAATCCGAGCTGGCCCGCAATGCGATTCTGCTGCGCGGAACGGCGGATAAGCTCCGCGCCGCGGCAAATATCCTGCGGCTGCTGATTCATGCCGGTCAGCGACATGTAGCCGATTACGAACAACGCCTGCGGATAGTTCGCCGCTATCGCTGCCTCGCGATTCGCCAGGCCCTCGGCGCCGCGACCGCTATAGCCGAGGGTTCGACCTAACAAATAGTTGAGACGTGGATTGGTCGGATCGGCCTTGACCGCCGCGCGGCAGGCTTCGATCGCGCGCGGCAGGTCCATCTGCGGCTTCTCGAGACCGGGCGCCACGTGGTAGGGATCGTCGCCGTGCGAGGCCATGCGATCGCACTCTGTAGGCAGCTGCGAATATTTCGACGGATCGAAAGGCACGACCACTTCGGCCGGCATCGCCGCCGCGGCCAGCGCGTCGCGCCGCGCCTGCAACTTGCGAGTCGCGGATTCCATCCGGCCTTCGGACTCGCCGTACGGAATCCTGCTGGTCGAAATACTCAGGTAGTGCTCCAGCTGTTCGTCCGTCAGCGTGAGCCCGCAGGCCTTGAAACGGCCGTCCAGGTAGCCTTCCACGAGGTAGGCACCGGTCCACGGATGCTCGAGCGCAATGGACTGCTGCCACAGTTGCGCGGCGCGGCAGTCGTTACGCGTTGCCTGCGTGCCGTCGTAGAACACATAGCCCAGCACAAAGATCGCCTGGCGGTAACCCAGCGCCGCTGCGCGTTCGAGTTCGAGAATTCCGGCGGCTGTCTTCTTCTGATAGTAGAGCACCCGACCTAACAAGTAGTGCGCACGGGCGCGGCGGTCGTCCTGGGCGAGGACCGCGCGGCACACGGCCTCGGCCTTCGGCAGGTCTATGTCCTTGCGCTCGAATCCGGGCAACACCTTGTCCGGGTCCGATGGATGCGACGCGAGCCGGTCGCAGTCGGTGATTTCGGCGCGCGCGGGCATCGATACCAAGCCCAGCAACGCCAGCAGAACCAGCATGGAATAACTCGTCGATTTCATAATCAGTCCTCCAGTTGAACCGGCATTCTGAGCGGAAACAGGTTATTTCACCAAGTCGTCAGCAAGACCCGACCAATTTGTAAACGCGGATAGTCCAATTGCGTTACCAGGCCGTGAACGCTAGAAATTTTACTCTATGAGCACAAGTGGTCAAAAACCATGGCTGCTCGCCTGCGCGGTTTTGTTAGCGCTCGACGCCAACGCCGCGAACCAGCAGCCCGGCAGCATGCGCACTGGTGGCCGGGAAGCGCGCGCGGCGCTAGCTGTGCGGCATGAGCCGCGCCAGGATCGCCGCGATCTCCCCTGGATGCGTGCGGCACAGGTCCACATTGCAATGCGGCATATCAAGATAGCTGCTGCCCGCGGGCAATAATTCGCGCGAGCGCTCGGTGAGATCGATGACATCGTCGCGCGGCGCCAATGCGATCACCGCATGCCTGAGTCGTTTGAAGGCGGCCTCGGCATCGTAACGGAACACGGCTTCGTAGGCCTGGCCTGGCCAGGGTGCTAACAGATAGTCGAGGTAACGGCGCTGCACGTCGGGAATGTCGAACGGCGGCTCGCGGTACTGGAACCGCGCTTTCCAGGCCGGCAACAGGTGCGAGCCGTCCGCGATCGGCGTCAGGCGCATTTTCGCGAAAGTCTGCAGCCCCGCCGCCATTTCCTGCGGATTGAAGATCGGAATGGCGATCATGCCGAGATGCCGTACCCGCGCCTGCGCCTGCAGCGTCATTTCCAGCGCTTCGAGCGCGCCGGTGTGCATGCCTAACAAATCGACCTGGCCGCGGATGCCCATCGCATCCAGCGCCTCCCACATCGCGGCCGCATAAGCCGGCAGGGTCGGAGTCGCGGCTGGCGCGTCGGAAAAACCATAGCCGGGCCGGTCCGGCGCGATCGACGGCCGGCCTAACAACGGCTGCAGGCAGGCCCACATCTGGCTGGAGCGCGGCGACATGTGCAGCAGCACCAGTGGCGGGCCACCCTGGGTCGGATCGCCGCCCTGCAGGCGTATATGCACCTGGCCCAGCGCGGTGGCTACGATACGGCGGTCTTCGGTGCTCACAGCGAACCTCCTTAAGTTGCCCGCTTCACGGGGTCATGCCGGCGCACGAAGTCCAAGATCGGCACGGCCACCGCGGACGGGTCTTCATGATGCATCATGTGACCCAGCCCTTCGAGCCTGGCGACCTCGAGTGTCCCAATGCATTTTTGCATCGAGGAAACATCGTCGTCGCGCTCGAGGCAGCTCAGGTACTCCGAGCCACTGGCCAGCACCATCAGCGTCGGCGCACTGATCTGCCGCCAGCAGGCCTCGGCTTCCTCGCGGCGGTACAGCACCGGATTGACGAGGCGGTGCCAGGGATCCGCGGCAATTTCGACGCCAACGTCCGGGCCCGGCCGGGTCCAGGCATGCGCGATGAAGGCCGCACGCTCCGCAGCTAACAACGCGTTGCGTTCCATGAGTTTGCGTGCCAGCACATCCGCGTCCTGATAGCGGCTGCGCGGCCTGGGCCCCGCCTGCAGCGCATTCAGCCATTGCACGTAGCGTGCGGGCGCGTCGAACGGCCGGGTCCGCGGCAGGCCGAAGCCCTCGAGGGAGACCACCCAGCGCCAGCGCTCGGGCCGCACACCGGCATGCATCAGTGCGATATTGCCGCCCATGCTGTGACCGATGACGCGGCCCTGTGCGCCGGCGGGCAGGTAATGAGCTAACAGCGCATCGACATCCGCGAGATAATCCGCAAACCAGTAGCAATGGTTCTGGCCATCGCTGCCACCGAAGCCGCGCAGGTCGGGCGCGATGAACGACCAGTCATCCGGCAGGCTGTCGACCAGGAACTGGAAAGTCGCGCCGCTGTCCTGAAAGCCGTGCAACAAAAGAATGCAATTGCTGCCACCTGCACCCCAACAGGTGACCTGCAGGCGCAGGCCGCCCACGTCGAGGAATTCGCTGCGCGGCGTGCGCCGCGGCTGGTAGGGTTCGATTCGCCCGGTCACCGCGCTCAAGCCCCGAGAAACAGCCGGAACGCCGGGTTGGCCGTCTCGTCAGTGAACGCGTAGTGCAGGTCGTTCAGATGCGAGATGAACTCGGCGCGCTCGGCGGGCGGCACCTGGATACCAGCTAACACGCGGCCATAGTCCGAGCCATGATTGCGATAATGGAACAGGCTGATGTTCCAGCGCGTGCCGACCGCCTGCAGAAAACGCAGCAGCGCGCCGGGTCGCTCCGGAAATTCAAAGCGGTACAGGAGCTCGTGCTCGATGCCGCGCGCATGGCCACCGACCATGAAGCGCACATGCAACTTCGCCATTTCGTTGTCGGTCATGTCGGTGACCGCATAGTTCCTGGCGCGCAGCCCGGCGACCAGCTCATCGCGTTCGGCGCGCCCGCGGCGCAGGCCGATGCCGGCAAAGATCTGCGCCGGGTGCTGCTGCTCGTAGCGATAGTTGAACTCGGTGATGCTGTGCCGGCCGATGGCGCCGCAGAATTCCATGAAGCTGCCCGGGCGTTCCGGAATTTCCACAGCTAACAAAGCTTCGCGCTGGGCGCCGAACTCGGCGCGCTCGGCCACGTGGCGCAGCCGGTCGAAGTTGATGTTGGCGCCGCTGTTGATCGCGACCAGCGTGCGGCCCTCGAGCTCGTCGCGCTGCACCAGCTTCTTGAGGCCGGCGACCGCGAGCGCGCCGGCCGGCTCCACCACGATGCGCGTGTCTTCGAAAATATCCTGGATCGCGGAACAGATTTCATCGGTGTCGACCAGCAGGACTTCATCGACGTACTCGCGCGCCAGCCGGAAGGTTTCCTCGCCGATCTGGCGCACCGCAACACCATCGGCGAACATACCGACGCGGTCGAGTGTGACCCGCTGGCCGGCGCGCATGGCTTCATACAGCGTGGCCGCATCCGCGGGCTCGACGCCGATCACGCGGATGCGCGGGTACAGGTACTTCACACAGACTGCGATGCCCGCGATCAGGCCGCCGCCGCCGACCGGCACCAGGATTGTGTCGATGTCGCCCCCGGCCTGATGCACGATTTCCATCCCGATCGTGCCCTGCCCGGCGATGACATCCGGGTCGTCGAACGGATGCACAAATACCAGGTTGCGCTGCCCGCCTAACACCGCGGCGTGCGCGGCCGCGGCGTCGTAATCGTCGCCGTGCAGGACGATTTCGGCCCCCAGCGCCGCAACGGCCCGCACCTTGATCTGTGGCGTGGTCTCCGGCATCACGACCACCGCGGGAATGCCGCGCTGCTTTGCGGCCAGCGCCACGCCCTGCGCATGGTTGCCGGCCGAGGCGCAGATCACGCCGCGTTGCGCAGCGGTGGCCGACAGGTTCGCGATGCGGTTATAGGCGCCACGCAGCTTGAAGGAGAATATCGGCTGCAGATCTTCGCGTTTCAGCAGGACTTTGTTAGCCAGCCGTTGCGACAGGCGCGGCGCAGGATCGAGCGGCGATTCGATCGCGACGTCATAGACCCGCGCCTTGAGGATGCGCTCGATGTAGGGATCGGGCGTCACGGGCTAGCGCAGCGAAAGTAGCGAGGGAAGGCGCGCGTCCCGCGGCGAAACGGCGGGCTCGGCAACAGGCCAGGCGATAGCGATGTCCGGATCGTTCCAGACGACGCCGATTTCATCGTTCGCATCGTAATATTCGGTGCACTTGTAAAGAATGTCCGCCGTGTCCGAAAGCACGACAAAACCGTGAGCGTGGCCGGGCGGAATCCAGACTTGACAGCGATTGACATCGGACAAGATCGTACCGAACCAGCGGCCGAAGGACTTGGACTTTGCGTTGATGTCGACAGCCACATCGAACACCTCGCCGCGCACGACCCTGATGAGCTTGCCTTGCGGCCGGCGCCGTTGAGCATGGAGTCCGCGCAGCACATTACGCGTCGTGCGCGAGAGATTGTCCTGGACAAACGCGGGCTCGTGTCCAGTCATACGAAAAAAGCTGTCCGCGCGATAGGCCTCCATGAAGAACCCTCGCCCGTCGTTCCATGCTTTGGGCTCCATCACGGTGACGCCCGACAAAGCGGTTTCCACAACTCTCACAACCCGTGCTCGAGCAGACCGCGCAGGTAGTCGCCGTAGCCGCTCTTCGCGAGGGCGTTGGCCAACCGCTCGAGGCGAGCGTCGTCGATCCACCCCTGGCGCCACGCAACTTCTTCTGGACAACCCACTTTGAGCCCCTGGCGCTTCTCGAGTGTCTGGATGAAATGCGCGGCCTCCAGCAGGGAATCGTAGGTGCCGGTATCGAGCCAGGCCATCCCGCGCGCCATTCGTTGCACGTCCAGCAAACCACGGTCAAGATAAATGTTGTTGATGTCGGTGATCTCAAGCTCTCCGCGCGCAGACGGTTTTATCGACTTCGCGATGCTAACGACGTTTTGGTCGTAGAAATACAGACCCGTCACCGCGAAACGGCTCCCAGGCACTTTCGGTTTTTCCTCGATCGAGGTCGCGCGTCCGTCGGCATCGAAAGTAACGACGCCAAATGCCTCGGGATTGGCAACTGCATGAGCGAAGATCGTCGCTCGTTCCGTCTGCTCGGAGGCAGCGCGCAACAGTCCCGTGAAACCGCTGCCGAAGAACAGATTGTCGCCCAGCGCTAAGGCGCTCGGCGCTGCGCCGACGAACGATTCGCCAATCAGGAACGCCTGCGCCAATCCACCCGGCGAGGTTTGTACGGCGTACTGGAGGCGCATTCCCCATTGGCCGCCGTCGCCGAGAATGTGCTCGAAGCGCGGAGTATCGCGCGGCGTCGAGATGATCAGCACATCGCGGATGCCGGCAAGCATCAAGGTCGACAGCGGATAGTAGATCAACGGTTTGTCGTAGACAGGCAAGAGCTGCTTGCACACGCCTAACGTGATTGGATGGAGACGCGTGCCCGCGCCTCCGGCGAGAATGATGCCCTTGCGGTTCATCGCGCTGCTTCCGTGAAACCAATTCGTTCGAGCCTGTAGCTGCCGGTCAGCACGCGGCGCCACCATGGTTCGTTGGCCAAGTACCACCGAACTGTTTTCACCAGCCCCGTCTCGAATGTCTCTTGGGGCTTCCACCCTAGCTCACGCTCGATCTTCCCCGCATCGATCGCATAACGCCGATCATGACCGGGGCGATCGGCGACGAACTTGATCAGAGATTCGAATTCTGCCGCGGTCCCTGCGTTAGGCAATTGCCGACCGAGACAGGCGCAGATCATTCGCGCGACGTCGATGTTGCGCTGCTGGTTGCGCCCCCCAATGTTGTAGGTGTCGCCGACGCGGCCGTGGGTCACGAGACCCCACAATGCGCGAGCATGGTCCTCCACGTAGAGCCAGTCGCGCACCTGCTCCCCGTCTCCATAAATGGGCAAATCGTTGCGCGCAACGGCGTTGAGTATCACGTGCGGAATGAACTTCTCGGGAAACTGATAAGGGCCGTAATTGTTTGAGCAATGCGCTATTACGATCGGCAGTTCGTAGGTGCGATGCCAGGCGCGGACGAGATGGTCGCTCGCGGCCTTGGTGGCGGAGTACGGCGAGCTCGGCGCATACGGCGAGTTTTCACGAAACGGGTCAGTGGTTTCGCCAAGGTCGCCGTAGACTTCATCCGTCGACACGTGCAGGAAGCGGAACTTCTTTTGCCGCGCCGCAGACATGCGGCGCCAACGACCCAGTGCGACCTGCAACAACGAGGCTGTACCGAAAACGTTGGTTCGCACAAAGTCGTCGGGGCCGTCGATCGATCTGTCGACGTGGCTCTCGGCCGCGAGGTGCAGGACTGCGTCCGGGTCGTAGCGCTCGAAGATCGCAGCCAGCCGGCTGCGGTCGCAGATGTCGGCATGCTCGAATCTGTACTGAGCCGAGCCGGCGATGGAATGCAGGGAATCGAGGTTCCCTGCGTAGGTGAGCTTGTCGACATTGATAACGGCGACGTCGGTTTCGTTGATAAGGAGTCTGACGACCGCCGAACCTATGAATCCAGCTCCCCCGGTTATAAGAACTTTCATGTCATTGATATTACGGGAGAGAATCGCGCGTTCTCAAATCGCACCGCGTCGCCGTGTTCGCGCCGGACGTTTTCTGCCCGTTTAGCATCCACGCGCGCGCATTTGACAGCACGCGCAGGCAAGACAGTGGCGTCGGTTTGTGCTAGCGTTCCAATATACACAGCGTAACAGTCCAATAACAAGAACATGAACGTTCCTGCTGGCTTCCCTCTGACCCCCACGCAGCAGGGGATGCTCTTAAAGCAGGCGATTCGCTGCAGACAATTTCTGTTACGAGGCAAGCGCAAAGTATCCGGCGAGTGGCTGTTGGTGACGTCGCTAACAACCCTCAGTCCGACGGGCGGCTAGTCCGCCTGCGGGACCATGGCAAAGAGTCGCGACTACCTGCTCGTGGTCCCCGTGCCGCACTACGTACTCGGGGACAAGTGTGCCGCCACCGAGAGCGCGTTCGCCTTGCACCTCAAAATGTTCAGGGATTCACTGCGCGAGGCGTTCGATACGATCACCGTGGCGGGGCCCGCGATGTCGTCGGAACAGTTCGAGCAAGTCGCGCCTGCGTGGAGCCCATTGCGCGCCGATGCCGATGGCATCCGTTTCGTTTGTCTGTACTCGGCGAGCTACTCCACGCTGCGACGATTGCTCGCGACGCCGGCCGTCGCATGGCAGCTCTGGAAGCTCACGAAGACCACGCGCGTCGTGCACACCGGATTGTCGGAGCTGCTCACTCCCACGGAATTCATCGCGCTCGTGTTCGGTTGGCTGCGCCGCAGGGTGCTGGTATTCGTCGCGGATATCGACTGGCACGAGTCGGCGCGCATGAACCTTGTCACCAAGACGTGGTCGCGCGGCGTCTACTTGCGCCGCGTGCACATCCACGATCGGTGGAAATCACTGCAGACGCGCTTGGCGCGCCGCTTTGTCGACGTGGTCATGCTCAAGGGCCGCGACCTCGTCAAGCAATTTGGCGGCGGCGCCCCCAATGTGCACCTGATTCTGGATTCGGCTCACTCGCACGACATGTTGATCACCAAGGCGGAACTCCTGGATCGAATCACCCGGCGTGAGCAACTCAATGATCAGTTCCGGCTCGTCTACTTCGGGCGCCTTACGCGCTACAAAGGCATCGCGCACATGTTGCATGCCGTTGCCGGCGCTCGACGGCTTGGCATGGAAGTCACGTTCGATGTTTTCGGCAGCGGCGAACAGGACGACGAGCTGCGCGCGTTGACCACAGAACTCGACCTTGACGGCGTTACCAGGTTCAATGGCCCTCGACCGTATGGACTGAACTTTCTACGCGAGTTATCCGACTTTGATCTGCTGCTCGCGGCGCCGCTCAGCGAGGATACGCCGCGCAGCGCGATCGACGCGCAGGCGCGCGGCATACCCGTTCTCGCCTACGACACCTACTACTACCGTGACTTGGCTGCGCAAGGCGCTGGTGTCGTTTGCACCCCGTGGAACGACGTCGACGGCATGACTCGGAAGATCGTCGAGCTCAGCGCCGATCCGGCGGAATTGCAGCGACTCACGCACCGCGCCGTGCGATTCGCGACACTAAATACCCAGGAATTTTGGCTGACGCGTCGCGCGGAGTGGACGCTCGCGGCATGCCGCAAGCGTGCTTGATACCGGTGGTCATCGGACTTTCGCGAACAGCTCGTGCAGCTTGCCGACCTCCGTGCGCAGCGAGTGGCTGCGACGCACAGCCTGCTGTGCGGCGATCCCCATCGCGCGCAGCCGCTCCACGGTTGCGGCGTCGACCGCCAAGAGGGCATCGGTAAGACTCGCCCGGTCACCCGCGGGAACGAGCCAGCCGTGCTCGCCGTCGCGCACGAGCTCGGGAATTCCAGCCACAGTCGTCGTCACGACGGGCCGCCCGAAGGCCATGGCTTCCATGAGAACTACGGGTAAACCTTCAGCAAAGCTCGGCAAGACCACAGCGCGGCATTTGGCAAGCTGAGCTCGGATCCCGTTCGCGTCCGTCCACCCTGTGAGTTGTACGCGGCCGGCGAGTCCCAAGGCGGCGATGCGTGCTTCGATCACGGCGCGAAGCTCGCCATCTCCGACTATCACGAGTGGCGACCGAAGGCCCGCCGACACCGCGTCTGCATACGCGTCGAGCAACAACAGCTGCCCTTTTTGCGCAGACAATCTGCCGATCGTTACAAACGACGATGGCGAATCGGCAACGGGCACGGACGCATCGAACCACGCGTCGTCGACCGTGCAGCGAACGACGTGGATCTTGTCCCATTGCGAGTAGTCGGTCCAGCGCCGCAACTGTGCGGCACAGTAATGTGAAGTCGCGACGACAAACCGCGCGCGGCTCGTTTTCACTCCGAGGCTTAAAGCGATCGGTGCATCGAATTCGTCTGGGCCGTGGAAGGTGATGCTGAACGAAGGTCCGCCGAGCAGTTGCACAAGCATCGCGACGGCCGCCGCGTTGGTGCCGAAATGTACGTGCACATGAGCGACACCGCGCCGCGCGAAATAGGCGCGCAGCGCGAGAGCTTCGACGAGATATGCCACATGCCGCACCAGACCGCGCTCGCTGGGTTTGCTCAGCTGCCAGGCCGCGCGTGTCGCTGTGCCGAGCTTCAGACCGGCGAGCAGCAATCCATGCAGGACTTGGCCTGTGAACGCCAGCTTGGGCTGGTCCAACACATGCAAAGTCTGCTTGCACTCCTGTTCGTCGATAGCATCGACGAGGACGGTCCCGCATCTGATCGCAACGCGCCTGATTGTGTACCCCAGCGCCTCAAGACCTACGATCTCGCGCCGAATGAACGTGTGACTAACATGCGGGTATTCCGTGGTCAGGTAGGCGATGCCGCCGTTTCTGAGATCAGTGCTGTACACTATCGGTCTCGGATTTGAATCAATGCTAAGCGCGATAGTCGTCGCGCAGCAGGCTACCACGGCAGTGTTTGGCATAGAAGAGCGCGCCGCAACGCGCGAGCTTGGCGTCACAAAAACAACGATCATCGGCGAGCAAACGCAGTGACATCAGTTCTGAACGTGATCGGCACGACTCTAGCAGTGCTTCTTGTCGTTCCTGCTTTCGTGTTGCTCCTCGAGTGCATCGCGGCGGTATCCCCGGCGCCACGCACTCGACGAGCAACACGAGCGCGGCCCGCACAACCAGACTCCGCACGATTGGCGACGTGCGTCGTGATTCCGGCGCACGACGAAGCGGCCGGCCTTGCGCGCGTCGTCGATTCTCTCCTGCGGCAACTTCGGCCCGGCGATCGCTTGCTCGTAGTCGCAGACAACTGCACCGACGCCACAGCGTCGGTTGCGCGGGCCGCCGGCGCCGATGTCATCGAAAGAAACAGTCCAAGTGAGCGCGGCAAAGGTTTCGCCATCGCGCACGCGCTGCGACATCTCTCGGCGGTGCCCCCGGACGTCATCGTGCTCGTCGATGCCGACTGCGAAATCTCGGCGGGCGGAATCGAGCGGCTTGCGGCACGCGCGTTCGAGGACTTGCGACCGATACAAGCGGAGTACCTCATCACAGCTCCGCCGGCGACGTCGGCGCGAACCGCCATTAGCGCCTTCGCGGTGCTTGTCCGCAACAGAGTCCGACCGCGCGGGCTGCGCAGGCTGGGACTGCCTTGCCATCTAACGGGCAGCGGTATGGCGTTTCCGTGGCACGTGATAAGTCGGTGCCCCGTGCTCGGTGCGAATCTCGTCGAAGATCTCGCTATGGGCATCGAGCTCGCGGTGCTCGGCTATCCCGCGCAGAGCGATCCGGAGGTTCGGGTACTGAGTTCGCTGCCCGAGGAGTACGACAGCGCCATGCGGCAACGGCGCAGATGGGAGCACGGGCATCTAGATATGCTGCGACACCATTTCTTGCGCTTGATCAAGGAGAGCATTGCACAAAGACGAGTGGACCTACTTGCGCTGGCACTTGATCTCGCGGTGCCGCCATTGACGTTGCTCATTCTGCTGGAGGCGGTAATGTTGATCGCGGCGGCGGCCTTGTTTGCTGCGACCGGGTCCGGGGTCGCGTTGCTCGCAGCAAGCTTCGCGACTGTCTGCACGCTCTTGGCGCTTGGCGTCGCCTGGGTCGTGTTCGGACGAGGAGTCTTGGCGGTTCGTCACGTGCTCCTGGCGCCAGCCTACTTACTGCAGAAAATGCCGCTCTACGTTTCCTATTTTTTGCGGCGCAAGCAGCGCGATTGGGAACGCACGCGCCGCAGCGAGTAGCAGGATGGTCCTTCAGACCAGCGGCCCCAAGCTGATGTCAGCGCGAATAAATCACATGCCAGGTCTCGACGGCCTGCGTGCATTCGCCGTGGCAGGAGTCGTTTGGCACCATGCAGGCACTCAGTTCGATTGGCTGCCGATCACGCGCCACGGTTTCCTCGGAGTCGATTTGTTCTTCGTGCTGAGCGGGTTCCTGATAACGACCCTGCTGCTGCGCGAGCAGGAACTTCGCGGGCGGATTTCGCTAAAATGCTTCTACATTCGGCGCACTCTGCGAATTTTTCCGCTCTACTACGCCGTCCTGATTGGGCTCACCGCGTACTTCGCGCTCGAGGGTGAGGGTTCTTCCCAACGCGCTGCTTTCTTTGCCGAGCTGCCGTTCCACGCCACGTATCTCAGTAACTGGATCGACAGCCATACCATGCTGAGCATCACATGGTCGCTGTCGACCGAGGAGCAGTTCTACTTGGTGTCGCCGATGCTGCTGCTGGTTTTGGGACGCCGGTCGCTGGCTGTCGTCGTACCAATCCTCGTCTTAAATCAAGTCGTGAACTTTGGTTTCTTGGACTCGTGGCTACGTGAAGTCGGCCTCGCTTACGAGGAGCACCCAATACTGCAAGCGACGTTTACGCCACTGTGCTGTGGATTCTTGCTCGCGATCGCGTTGGCAAACAGGAGCGTGCAGCGGCTGGCGGCACGCTTGGCTCCTGGGCACGCTCTTGCGCCACTGTGTTTGTTATTGCTCGCCACAGCTTCGATTCCGGGCGAGCTTAGAGGTTGGCCGCGACTTTCTTTCCACCTCGTCGCGACCGGCCTCATCGGGGCAATCGTTCTCAACCCGACGCATTGGGTCTCGCGCGCGCTGGAGTGGCGGCCAGTCGCGTATGTCGGAAAGATCAGCTACGGCATTTACTTACTGCATCTTCTCGTCATATATGTAGTGAGGCGCCTTGCATCACCGGAGCTGCTCGATACACCCGGTGCCGTGTTCCTGCTGAGCCTTACAGTTACCGTATTCCTCGCTTCGTTGAGCTACATCTACTTCGAAAGACCGTTGCTGCAGCTCAAGGATCGTTACCGCTAACGGGGCCCGGGTTCGCTGGCGTCAAGTCTGGCTGGTAGAGTGATTGAACCAACGAGCGGTCGGGAGCACCTACATGAAGGTCTTTTTTTTCGTGTTGGCTGTCGCAGCCTTTATAGCCGCCGACAGCGTGCACGCTCAGCAGCTCACGACGAAAACGTGGCCCAGAGGAACGTTGGTTTCGCATTTCGAGGACGGCGGCCGCGTCAACACCTTTCACAACGGCTATCTTTATCTCGGTGCCAGCACGCGCACAAGTGTCTACGACATTCGCAACCCCGACCGACCGACGATCGCCAACCGCTGGGACGTCGGCATCAATGGACACTTGTGGTGGAAGATGGGCAACCTCTTCTCGCGCCATTACGTCAACCCGGAGATCCAAGCCAGCGGGTACAAGTACTCGGATCTTTCGGCGATGCCGAAGATCACCCCGTGGACAGGTGCAGCGCCCGTGCCGCTTCGCGGCATCCCGGATCTGAATTTTTTCCCGTACATCTATTACTCGTTCGACAACCACAAGGTCCTCGATCAGCGTTCCGGGCAGGAGGTAGCCCGGTTCAATTTCATCGGCCAGAACGGATTCACAGGCGGCACTGCGCTTCGAATCGGCAATTTGCTCTTCTGGGTCGCGGAAACGCCTAACACAGGTGTGGTGGTCTACGACGTGGGCACTCCGAGCAATATTCGGTTGTTGGACATGCTTCCTGGCGTCACGCAGTACACCACTTACTACGCGGTATGGCGCAACTACCTTGTGCTCGCCGTCGGGCAGAACATCAATGCCGGAGGCAAGAGCCTCATCGCTATCGACTATAGCGACCCGACCAACTTGAGCGTCGCGTTCGGGTTTCCTACGGAATCGGTCGGTGCCGGGCGGTACATCTTCTTCCAAGATGAATTCGGCTTTATGGCGAAGTTCAATCGTGCGGTCAGGGTCAACATGGAGCAGCGCACTGTCGAACCGCTGCCGTTGAATTTCAAACTGCCGCCCGGTGAGTCATTGGATGACTTTCAGGTGCTACCCCTCGGTCACTTGCTTGTGATCTCCGGATCAGAAGGAGCCGACGACGATACGTTCATCATCACGCACCAAGACGGCCTCGACAAGAAGCGGCCGTATGTCGGTTATCACCTGCCCGTGGCCGGTGCCGCCAACCAGCCGCGCACGACGACCGTGGGGCTCGTCATCAATGAAACGCTCGACGATCAGACGGTTGTCCCGGAGAACATTCAGATTCGCGCGGTCGTCAACGGCCTTCCTTCGGGAGCACCTCTGCCTGTTGACGTGGTGTCGTCGCAGCACAGTGTAGTCAACGTGACGCCAACCACGCCGCTAGCTGCCGATACGACATATCAAGTACGCGTCGTCGGCAACGGCATCCACGATGTCGCGGGCAACGGCATACAAGAGCTCGCTTTTCTTTTTTCGACGGGCACGCTGGCCGCGTCCAGTATCGGCCCGCAAATCACGACTCTCGCACGCAGTGGCCGCCAACCCATTGAGGACCAGAGGGCGACGTTCAACGCTACTGCTACGCACCCATTGGCCGCCGTCGAGTATCGCTGGCAGTTTGGGGACAACAGCGTTTGGTCCGTTTGGGGCCCGAGCAGCCGCGCGACTCACGTGTACTCCAACCCGGGGCAATACAAACTCGTACTGCAGGCGCGAGCGCTCGGCACCGACGGTCATTACTACACGACGGGACGGGCACTCAACGTGGTCGTCGGCAGCCGTTTCACACCACCGACACGCGATCTGCGGTCGACTTCGATCATCGTCGATCGAACCGCACGAAGGGTCTGGAGTGTGAATCCCGACAGCAAGTCCGTGGCCATACTCGACGCTGATAAGGCGAATCTCATTCGTGAGATTGCCGTCGGCGAGCGCCCATCGAGCGTGACGCTCGACTCGCAGGACCGCGCGTGGGTGTCCTGCCGGGATTCCGACGAGATTTACGTCGTGACGAGCAGCGGCTCGGTTGTTCGCCGCTTGGCCCTGGCACGAGGATCTCGTCCGACGGGAATGTTAGCTTCGGCCGACGGTGCGCAAATCTATGTCGCGGAGTACGCGACCGGGCGGGTGCGGCGTTTCGACGCCGCCACGTTCGCGCAGACGGGCGTCGTCAACGTCGGTCCCACGCCGGAATCCATGACGTTGACGACGTCCGGACTTTTGCTCGTCACGCGATTCATCTCGGGTTCCGGCGAAGGACAGGTTTACAGCGTGCACTCGGCCTCGATGACTGCCGCTGCTCCGATCCGCCTGGCACTCGACAGCACCTCCATAGAAAACGGTTCGAGCGCGCGAGGTGTACCGAACTACGTCCGCGGTCTCGCCGCGCCACCCGGCGACGAGCGCGTGTGGTACGTGGCGAAAAAAGACAACGTGCTCCGAGGCCAGATGCGCGACGGGAACCGGTTGACGCACGAGACGACAGTGCGACCGCTCGTTGGCAGGGTCGATCCACTTACCGGCACTGAGAGTGTTGCCGAACGGCTCGACGTGGACAACACGAGCTTGCCGGCCGCCATCGCGTTCAGCCCGTCGGGGGCTCACGCCTTCGTGGCCTTCGAGGGCAACAACAGAGTGACCGTTCTCAACGTGGCGACGGGAGAAAAAATCGTCGAAGCCGGCGTCGGCTTCGCGCCCGAGGGTCTTGCGATCGATCCCACGACGAAGCGTGTATTCGTGCAGAACTTGCTCGGGCGCTCAGTCACGGTGCTCGCCGGCGATCAGGTCATGAACCACGGCGATCCGGCATTGCCCGTTCTCGCAACGGTGGGTACGGTCGCAACCGAGCTCATGTCGGCTCAGGTGTTGCGAGGCAAGCAAGTTTTTTATGACGCGGCCGATGCGCGCATGGGCCTGGAAGGGTACATGAGCTGCGCTACGTGTCACCTGGATGGCGGCAGCGACGGCCGCATTTGGGACTTTACCGACCAGGGCGAAGGGCTGCGCCGGACGATCATCCTGCGAGGACGAGGCGGCTTGAACCACGGCATGGTTCACTGGTCAGGGAATTTCGATGAGATCCAAGACTTCGAGATACCGATTCGCGGCACGTTCGGTGGCACAGGTTTCATACCGACGACGCATTTCAATTCCAACCCTTTGGCGGCGCCGAACGCCGGTCGCTCGAGCGACCTCGATGCGCTCGCCGCGTACCTAGGCTCGTTGACGGAGTTCGCACCGAGTCCGTTCCGGCAAACCGACGGCAACTTGACCGCCGCAGGAATGCGCGGCCGCAGCATTTTTCGCCGGCAGAACTGCGCTGACTGTCACGGTGGAGCGGCGTTCACCGATAGCCCGCGAGCCGCTTTGCACGACGTCGGCACTTTGACAGCGCGGACCGGATCCAGACTCGGCAGCACACTAGCCGGGCTCGATACTCCCACGCTGCTTGGACTTTGGGAGAACGCGGCGTTCCTGCACGACGGCAGCGCATCGCGCTTGGAAGACGTGCTCACGCATACAGGCGGAGCCGCACACGGGGGCATGAATCAGTTGAGCGCCTCCGAACGATCGGATCTAGCCGCCTACCTGCTACAAATCGATTCCAGCGAGCCTGCACTTTGAGACCGTCGTCAGGGTTGCTTGTACTCGATCAACGTCGCGCTCCGGTTTCCAAAACGCTCGCACACGTAGCGCATTTGGCCAGAGAATTCAGGAAAGCGAGCGAGCGTGTAGAAGACGGCGCGCAGCGCTCTCTCGCGCGCGGATCCAGTGCCCTTGGCGAACAACCGCAGTGCTTGCAGCGGATAAACGACGATCACGCCGAGTGCGCGCACGCCGAAGAATGGGGCGAGCGCCGCCGCCAGCACCAACGGTCCCAAACTCCACAGCCACGCGCGTCTTGACTCGGCCACCCAGTGACGCTCCGGCGGCGAGCCGTGCAAGCCAGCCCCTGCCGCGTACGCGTAGCCGGCACGCTTCATGCGCAACCACCATTGTCGAAACTGCGTGATGTTCGCGTCGTGCCGAGTCATTTCGCTGGCCAAGCTGTGAATGAGCCAACCGCGTTGCCGCAGCCGCACCGACAGCTCCGGTTCCTCACCAGCGATGAGATCCGCGCGGTAGCCGCCAACGGCAACCAGCGGTGCCGTCCGAAGCATGACATCGCCGCCGAAATGTTTTGCAGGCCCTGGTGCGACGGCCCATTCCAAGTCGCACAGCGCGTTGTAGACGGAGGCGCGTGGCCGGGTCTCCCGGCGGCGGCCGAATAGCGCTGCTACGTTAGGATTGGCGGCGAGAAATTCTGCTGCCGTCGCCAACCAGCCCGAGACGACTTCACAATCGCCGTCGACGAACTGCAGATAATGCAGCTCCGGCGCCAACACCAGCGTGCGCTCGAGCCCGGCGTTTCTCGCGCGGGCCGCCGTGAATCCGCTTGCCGTGGCGAGTTCCACCACTTCCACGCCAAGCGCGCGTGCCGTTGCTAACGAGTCGTCAGTCGAGCCCGAGTCTACATATACGACGACCGCGGCGCTGTTGACGACGGACGCGAGGCACGCTTCGAGCCGCCGTCCTTCGTTACGGCCGATCACCACGACTCCGACGTCGCGCAGTCTCATTGGCGGGTCGCAGATGGGTCGTGTCCGACGCCCAGTGCGCCGATCGCGCGCGTTCGCACAGTTGGCGATCGTATCGCGCGCAACGGCTCGGCGGCGAAGGCCCGTGAGTAGCCGATGCTTGCGCCGATGATCAACCAGTAGACGGTCGGTACCACGCCGATGCCGCTCACTGTCGCAATCATCACGAGAATCCCCACCAGCGTCACCAGCAGCGTGCGTCCGAGCCGCTCGACCTCGGCATCGTCCAAGCGCAGACGACGCACGCGCCAGACCGCGCGAAACGCGGCTAAAAATGCGCCGCAAAATAGTGTGACCCCTACGACGCCGTAGCCGAGCGCGATCTGCAGAAAGGTATTCACCATGTCGATGATGCCCTGACCTTGCCGCATTTGCTCCAGCAGCGGATTGCCAAGGAAGTTCACGTCGCCGAGCCAGATATTCTGCCGAAAAACTTCGATTGAGACGTCGAACAGCTGCACGCGGTAATCGACACTGCCGGAATCGATCTCGCCGATGAACGGCAAGACGTCGAGGAAGAGTTGGCCATACGGCGACAGCAATAGAAGTGTTAGTGCCAGACCGCCAACGCCGAGCAGCATCGCGACGCGGCGAACACGCGCCGGGCCCAGCGACACGTTTGCTAACAGCATCGCGACCGCTCCAACCCACGGTCCCCGCGACAACGATCCCAGTAGCCCCGCCGTGGCACCGATACCCGCCAGCCACGCGCCCGATTTGGGCCGCAGGAGGGGCGCTACGTAGTGCAGCATGCCGAGTCCCACTACGAGCAAGTAGCCCAGCACGATCGGTTGGGTTGCGGAGACTTGCGCGCGGATAGCGCTGACACCGCGTACGGCGTAGAACGATGGCTGCAATCCCAGCTCGCCGCGCAAACTGAAGTACAGCAGCCACCGACTCATGGCTTCGTATGCCGCCAGCGTGCCGACGAGCCAACAGCAGAGTACGAGAGCGCCGGCCATTTCGCGGAAATCGCGACTGTCACGCAGCGCGCGGCTCGCGACGAAGTACGGCAGCCAGATGTCGATGCCGAGATTAAACGCCGTCCGGATCGTCCCAGTCAGCGAGGCATTGAGAGCTTCGCAAAAGACCATGAAGAGTATTAGCCCGATCACGAGCAAGTCCGGCAGGCGAAATTGAGGGCTCGATTCCCGCCGCTCGGTCTTCCTGAGCCTCAAGGCCAAGGGCAACAACAGCACGAGATTGAGCACTCGGACGTGATCGACGAGGAAGAGGTAGCGAACAGGCCCGACGCCGGGTAGTTCGTGCGCGATGTCTTGGGGTATGACGAGGATCAGCAAACAATACAGCGCCAACGGGCTTCTATCGCGGGCACCGTACCATGCGGCGAGCGCACCACTGACAAAGACATAGAGCCAGAAATTTCCGGTCAAGAATGCCGCCAACGTCATCCCGAACCAGGCGTTGCGCCGGCGGCGGTAGTCGTCGGTCGCCATTATGACGGCGCACATCGGCTTGGCCGCCAACCAGAAGGTGGCCAATGCAATCGCGAGAATGGCGACCAGCGCTCGTAAGTGTTCTGGCATGGGCGAGCAGCGCTACACTAGGTCCTAATAATTTCCCGAATTCGGCCGCAGATGACCGCGCCGCTCCGAGCCCTTTTAATTGTCGAAGCTTGCAATCCGGCTTGGGTGAGCGTGCCGCTTGTCGGCTACAATTTAGCACGCGCGTTGGCGGTGCGCACCGACATGCGCGTCACGATTGCGACTCACCTGCGCAATCGTACGGACCTCGCGGCAACGGACCTGCACCGGTACGCCGAAATCGAATTCATCGACAACGAGTGGCTCGCACGACCGATTTACCGCTTCGCTCGCCTCGTGCGCGGCGGCGATCAACTGAGCTGGACGATCGACACGGCGCTCACTTGGCCGAGCTACATCGTGTTCGAGAAGCTCGTCGCCAAGATTTTCTCCGCGCGCCTCGCGCGCGGCGATTTCGATCTGGTTCACAGGATTACACCTCTGTCTCCCACGGTCCCGAGCCCGTTAGCTGCGGCCACCAGCGTTCCGATGATTGTCGGGCCGCTGAACGGCGGCCTCGCGTGGCCGAAACAATTCCCGGACCTCGTGCGTCGGGAACGGGAGTGGCTCGTGCCGTTCCGCCGCCTTTATCGCTGGTTGCCGTATCATCGGTCGATGTACGAGCATCTCGCGGCCGTCATCGTGGCGAGTCGGTCGACGGCCGCCGAAGTGCCGACGGGCTTTCGCGGGTTGCGACTGGACTTTCCAGAGAACGGTGTAGATCCGGAGCGATTTCCGATAGCGGACGCGTGGTCGCCGCCGCTCGGCAAGTTTCGCTTCGTGACTGTCGGGCGCCTCGTTGCGTACAAAGGTCTGTCGTTGACCCTCGAAGCCATGAGGCGCTCGGCGCGCCTGCGAGAGTGTGAGTTGACTGTGATTGGCGACGGGCCGGAGCGCGCCGCTCACGAGGCCTTCATCGCGTGCCACGGGCTCCGCGACTGCGTGAAATTGCTCGGCCGCATGTCGCAGCCCAATCTCGCAGGCGAATTGCGACGGTCGCAAGCGTTCGTGTTTCCGAGCCTCCGAGAGTTCGGGGGCGCCGTAGTTCTCGAGGCCATGGCGAGCGCGCTACCGTGCATCGTCGTCGATTATGGCGGTCCGGCCGAGTTTCTCGATGAATCTACGGGAATCAAGTTGCCGCTGCAGCGACGGGAAGAGCTCGTCGAATCGCTGCGGACAGCCATGGAAGCGCTGGTCAAGTCGCCAGATCGCTGCCGCAGCCTGGGCGAAGCTGCAGCACAGGTCGTGCGCCGTTCTCATATTTGGTCGGCAAAGGCCGAACGAATTGCGGACTTCTATCGCGAAACCCTGGCGTTCGCTCGGAAACGATCCGTCGATCGACATGAGTAACTTGGACCGCCAGGTATTCGCCGAGGCCTACGAGGCGACGATCATCAAGAACGCATTCTTTGAGGGCACCCAGTACTATCGGACATTCAAAGGTCGCTACTTCAAGACCATGCAATACATCTTGCGAGCGACCGGCGGCCGGCCGCCGCAGCGTCTGCTGGAAATCGGCGGTGGCCAGATTTCTTTGCTCTTCAATCGAATCTACGGCACGCGCTGCACTCTGCTCGACGTTTCGGACGAATATGCCGCTGCCGTGACCACGCGCGGCATAGAGTTCGCCGTCTGCGATCTGCTGCGCGACGACCTCGCAAGCAAAGTGCGCGATGGCAGATTCGACCTGATCGTCATTTGTGAGGTTGTCGAGCATTTGCTCGTGCCGCTGCACTCTGTGCTCCGTCAGTTCGTCGAGCGGCTCGATATTGACGGCACTCTGTTCCTGACGACACCGAACTTCAATCGCTTAAGGAACTGCGTCCGCATCCTCACGGGTCAGCGCATCGCTTGCGATTGGTTCTATCCAGCTCGGGGGCGATCGACCGGTCACGTGCTCGAGTTCGAGTATAGCCACCTTCGCTGGCAGCTTCGACAGAGCGGCCTGGAACACGTCACAGTCGACTACGCTCAACTGAGCAACGCGGGAAATTCGGTGTCGGCACGCGTTATGCGCATGTTTGCGTCGCCGCTGTTGTTGCGCAAACGCTGGCGCGACAACCTGGTAGCGTTTGGGCGCCGGCAGCGAGCGCTGCCGGCGGGAGTCGCCGACACGGGGCGCTCGGCGATCAAGCTGCCCGAATCGGGCTCGCAGCTAGTGCACATCGACTGAGTCCGATTCGAGCAGAGGACGAGCGCGGCCATTGACGTGCGGCAGAAACTCGACGAATACTCTACCCCTCTCGCCGGCGGACAACGAGAACTGGTGGGGCGAGGGACTCCATGCGAAAAGCACCGTCGAGACGCCATGGCAATAAGCTCAAACGAGATCATCGACGCCGATGCGCGATCCGCGGCGGCAGCCGAACGTCAACACGTCCCGCCCGACCTCGAGCAACTGCCCGTCCATTGGCTGTTAGGTGTGCCGCTCGACCCCATCAGTCTCGCGACCGCGATGCGAAGGATCGACACGGCGCTAACTGGCAGGCGACGATTGGTCATCGCGACCCTGAACGTAAATTTCCTGTCGATTGCCAGCCGGGATCCCGGTTTCCGCGAGTGCTTGCTCAACGCGGAACTCAGCGTGGTGGACGGCATGCCGCTCGTGTGGCTCGGCCGCCTGTTGGGCATTCCAGGTTTGACGCGTGTCGCAGGCAGCACGCTCGTGGAGCGACTTCGCGAACGAACCTCCGGCCGCCAGGTTCGGACTTTCTTCTTCGGTGGGGATGAAGGGGTCGCGGACGAGGCTAACAAGAATTTGGCTATTTCGCCGGGCGATTTGCGGGGAGCAGGGTCATTGAACCCCGGCCGTGGAAGCGTTGAGGATCTCAGCGCTCCGGCGACATTGGAGGCGATCAACGCAAGCGACGCCGATTTCCTTGCCGTCGCGCTCGGTGCAAGGAAAGGCCACCAGTGGATCGAGCGCAACCGAGCGGCGTTGACGGCACCTGTAATTAGCCATGTGGGGGCGGCAATCGGTTTTCTCGCGGGTACGTTGCGTCGCGCGCCGCGCCTCTTGCAGCGCACCGGGTTCGAGTGGTTGTGGCGGTTATTTCAAGAGCCGGCGCTTGCGCGCAGGTACGGCAGCGACGCGCTGTTCCTGATTCACGAGGTGGCGACGGCCGTCGTGCCCCTACTGGTGTGGCGCGCGTATGCAGCAGTCGTGCAAGCAAGCGCGCCAATCGCGATAACGACCGACGGCACCACCGTAGAGATCCGCGGCGCGTTCGTCGCCCGAACGCTGCCCGAGCTCAAAGTCGTCGTGGCGACTCTGCAAGCGTCGCAGCGTGACGAAATCGTCATCAAGCTTGCAGCTATCACGAATCTCGACTGTGCCGCGTTGGGCTATCTCTACGAGCTGCGTCACCGGGCGCATCCGCGTGAACGCGTGCGCGTCGTCGGCAGCGGGTCTTTGCTCGCGAGCCTGCTACGCTGGCATCGCGCCACCGCACTCGTCGGTCCCGCGCAAGAAGTGAGACGCTCCGCGCGTCGCGCATGACTTCGCTAACCGTCGTCATCGTCAACTGGCGCTCTCCCGAACTGACTGTCGCCGCGCTGCAGTCGCTGCAGAGCCATCTCGAGGACATCGAGGATTTGCGCGTCGAGGTCGTGGACAACGATTCTCAAGACGGCTCGGCGAGTAATATTCGTGGCGCCGTCGAGCAGCGTGGCTGGAGCCGCTGGGTCACGTTGATCGAAGCTCCGCGAAATGGTGGATTTGCGTACGGCTCGAACGTCGCCATCCGCGCACTGAGGTCGCGCGGCGCTCTGTCCGATTTCGTGATGTTCTTGAACCCGGACACCATCGTGCGGCCTGGAGCGCTGCGCATTCTCGTCGATTTCATGCACGCGCACCCTAGCGTCGGCATAGCAGGCGGTTGCAGCGAGGACGCCGACGGCACATCGCAGTTCTGTTGCTTTCGTTTCCCAAGCGCGTTGGGCGAGTTTGGCCATTATCTGCGCCTCGGCCTCTTCGACAGGCTCGCGGCTTCGATCATCACACGCATCGGCATCCCAGAACACGCACGGCAAGTGGATTGGGTGTCCGGCGCGGCAATGATTGTGCGACGTACAGTCTTCGAAGACGTAGGCACGCTCGACGAAGAGTACTTCCTCTATTACGAAGAGACGGACTTCACGTTGCGTGCCAGAAGGGCGGGTTGGCAGTGCTGGCACGTTCCGCAAAGCCGAATCGTTCATTTCGTCGGACAGTCGTCTGGCGTTACGAAACGCGACTGGCCGCCGCAGCGTTTGCCAGACTATTGGTACGAATCGCGACGGCGCTACTTCGTGCTGAATCACGGCCTCACCTACGCGGCGCTCACGGATGTACTCGTGATCCTGGCCCACTGGATGTGGAGCCTGCGCAACCTCATGCGCAAGAATCCAGAGCAAGCCTCGCCACAGTTTGTCCGCGACTTGCTGCGCAATAGCGCGCTGCGCAAAGGGACCCGGGGCCTGGCGCCACGCAACATCCTGACTTTTCGTTAGATTTTTGCGACGCCGCGGGTGCGTGTGGCGTTGACGAATACAGCAGCGTTGCCGGGGGGGAGCCGATTCTCGCGCAATAGCTGGTGAACGAGGCCGAGCTCGTCAAACTCGAAGGTCCGCGACAGTACCGGGTCCACCGTCCCCGCAGCGACCATCTCGTTGAGAGCGCGGCACTGCTCGATATTCGCGAAATGTGAACCTTGGAGCCGTTTCTGCCGCATCCACAAGTAGCGCAAATCGATGTCAGCGTTGTACCCCGTCGTGCCGGCACACGTAACGACCATTCCGGCGCTGTCACACACGAGCAGCGAGGTCGGAATCGTCGCTTCGCCAGGATGCTCTACGACGATGCGCGGGCCCCGGCGCGAGCCGGTCACTTCGGCCCAGCGTTTGCGGAACGCATTCGCTCCCTCCATCCAGCGGGCGACGGCTGCGGCATCATCGATATCGGGCAATCGACCCCAATGAGTGAATGCCGGCTCGCTGCGGTCGATGACGCCGGCGGCTCCAATGCGCCTGCAGAAGTCCGCTCTTTCGGCGGACGAAACAACAGCGATCGGTATGCCGCCTTTGGCCTTCGTGATCTGGATGGCGATGGAGCCGAGACCGCCGGCGCCTCCCCAAACGAGCACGAGCGTGCCTAGGCCCACGACGTGTGGCGGCCAACCCAGCAGCTGCCGGTAGGCCGTGGCGCCGACGAGCATGTACGCCGCCGCAGCATCCCAGGAGAGCGCTGGAGGCTTGGCGTGACATTGGTAGTCGTCGACCTTCGTGAGCTGCGCGAACGACCCCCAATTTTCTTCGTAGCCCCAGATCCTTGTGCTTGCGGACGTGATCGGGTCCGCGCCGGCTCGGACATCGTCCGCGTTCTCGTCCCACATCGCGCATGACAGGACGACGTGATCGCCAACCTTCGTGTTTTTCACGTCTTTGCCGACGGCCCACACGATCCCGGACGCATCGGATCCGCCGACATGGAAGGGCGGCTCAGATTTGTTATGTTTCATGCGCTCGCCGACGACGTCGATTGGCTTGCCAAGGCTGGCCCAGACGTTGTTGTAGTTGATGCCAGCGGCCATTACCCAAACGAGCACCTGGCGAGGTCCGAATTGCGGGACCTCGACGACTTCCCTGGCGAAAGCGTCTCGGGGCTCACCGTAACGTTCGGGTCTAATGACGCTCGCATACATCCTGCGTGGCACGTGGCCCATTGGGGGCGTTTCGCCGAGCTCATACAGGTCTTTTTTGATGGCCATCAACGGGCTTTATCCTCCGCAGCAGCAATCGCGCGCCTCATGAGGGCAACCACCACACGCACGTTGGGCTCGAGAACCATGCTGTCGTGGTTGCCCGGTACCTCGTAAACGTCAAGTCGTTCTACGAACGGCGTCCACCCGTTGTCTGGCGCAACCAGGTCGCGCTTGGAGTCGATCATGCGCCCGTCACTGAGCTTGAAACGAACGTCGAGCTTGGGTCGAAAGACCGCCGCAGGGACTGCGACCCTGCGGACAACGTAGCGGGCCAGCGCGCGAATGAACGCCGCGCCGATGCGCTGCGACTGGAACGTCACTCCACCCTCACGAGCTTGCGCTGCAGCTTGCGCCCGGCTTTCGCTCTGCTGACGTTTCCAGGCCGCGCGGTTGCGCAGCTTCTGCGCGGCGAACCGCCAGCCTTCAGTGCGCAGCCCTTGCAGCATCATCGACAGTCGGTCCCCGAAGCTGAGCCTCCAGAGCTTTCGGGCAGGTGTGTCGAGCAACAGCACGGTGATGATTTCTTCACCTGCCGCGATGAGCTGTTGCGCCATCTCGAATGCAACGAGACCGCCGCCCGAGAAACCGCCCAAGAGGTACGGTCCGTGCGGCTGCACCTGACGCAATTCGGCAATGTAGTCGGTCGCCATCTCCTCGAACGTCTCGTGCGGCTCGGAGTCGCCGTATAGGCCGCGTGCCTGTAATGCCAAGAAGGGGCGGTCGTCGCCGAGCAGGTTGGCGAGGTGGCTCAGGTTGAGCACATTGCCGAACATGCCGGCCACCATGAAAAGCGGAGTGCCGGCGCCGACGGACCCGGCGCGCATCGACACGACGTGCCGCAGTTGCGTCGCACTCGCCGCATTAACCGGAGCAGCCACAGCGCTAGCGTCGTTGAGCGGCTCGTTGCCGCGGATTCTCTCCGCAAGACCGGCGATGGTCGGCGCCTGGAGCAACACGGACATCGGCAGATCGAGCTTGTAGCGATCGACGATCGCGTTGAACAAGCGCACGGCGATGAGCGAGTGCCCACCCAAATCGAAGAAGCTGTCGCGAATGCCGATGCCTTCGACGCCGAGCAGCTTGCCCCAAAGAGCCGCGAGCTCTTGCTCGACCGCATCGCGAGGAGGTTCGAAGTTGCTCGCGAGCTCGGGCCGCGCGAACCGTGTTTCGTCGGTTCGTGAGGCAAGTTGCGTGATGGCTGTCGCTTGCGTTGCGAGCGCGTCGATACCCATCGAGCTCACGACGACCGTGGCGGGCATCGACCCTGCCAAGATCCGTTCGAGCGCTGCCAGTCCCTCGCGAGTGCCGATGCCCTGCGTCACGTTGTAGTGCAGTGCGGCCTCTGCGGGAGACGTGGGTTTCGCGCGCTGGCGCCCATCGACTCGCATGTGCGAAGCTGCTTCGTTACTCCCACTGTCGCGCATGGCCTTGTCCGCGCGTCGCAGCGTGAGGTCAGCGATGTCGACAAGCAGCGCGCCACTTGTGTCGAAGACTTGCACGTCGAAGGAGGCAAAGCCGTGGTCGATCGAGCTCTCGTCGTTGATCTTCACTCGGCTAACGACCGAGCCCGTCAACGGCGCATGGAAAATGATGCGCCGATAGCTGAGCGGTACCCAAAGGTCCTGCGGGACTTCTTGCGCGGCATACCCTGGGATCAAGTCCATCGCGTATCCGGTCGCGGCGTCGAGCAGCGCGGGGTGGAGCAAAAAAACAGGGAGCTCGCAGGCGTATTCGTTAGGCAAGCTTAATTCGGCCAGCGCTTCGGAGCGGCCGATTGTGACCGTCTTGAGTACCTGCCACCGCGGCCCAAGTCGCAGGTGATCTTCCTGGCGCATGCGCAGCGCCGCATTGCCGGCCGCTGCGGTTTTGGTGCCCTCGAGTGCAGCCGCGTCGATAGCGGCCCGGCTCGCAGGCGGTCGGGTCCCCAGGTTGTGCGAAACCGTTGCGGTCGCGTATAGCTCCCACGGGTCGGCGGACGTATCGGCGCGGCTTTTGGCCAACACGGCAATTTCCCAACGGCGATCGTCGCCGACGAGGCGAACGCGAATCGGTCGCCTCTCCTTGTCGCGCACAAACAGCGGGCTGCGGAACAGAAGATTCGCCATCTCCCAGGGCCCCCGGTCGCCGATCTCGGCAAGCGCCGCGCGAATGACTTCGATATAGCCGGTACCGGGCAGCAAAGCCTCGCCCGTGCCGAGGCGATGTTCGTCGATAAGCCAGTGATCGCTTGCTAACGTGCCTTCGATGACGTGCAGCTGTGCAACGCCGTCGCGCGACGCATAACGGCGATGGAACAAAGGATGCTCGATCAGTGTCATCGAGCCATGCGCGACGTCTGCGTCTGCGGTCGCTGCGGCGGTCGCCGCATGCACATCGATCATCGCCGCGAACCCGACGTCGCGCCAAATACCCCAATTGATTGCCGTGACCGGATACCGGCGCGCGCCATGGCAAGATTCGGCGAAGGAATTGACGAACGAGTTGGCGCCGACATAGTCAATCTGCCCTTGGGGCGCAACCAGGGAGCTGGTCGACGCGAACAGAATCATGAAGTCCAACGGCGAATCGCGAAAGATTTCGTCCAGCATCACCGTGCCGTAGACCTTCGCCGCCATGACGTCCTCGATGTCGCGCGGACTCTTGAGTTGGATCAAGCCATCGCGAACCACGCCAGCCGCATGGAACACGCCGTTGATCTCGCCGAAGGTTCGGCGGCCCTCGGCTATCGCGTCGCGCAGCTGCTCCGCGACGGAAACATCTGCGGCCAATGGCAATACGGTACCCCCGAGACTTTCGAGCCTTCTGACCTTGACGATCGAGTGGCTGATCGAATCCTCAGCCGGATGACCACGTAACCAGTCGTCCCAGTCTTCGCGCTTGGGCAGCGGTGTGCGGGCGATGAGGAGGAGGCGCGCCGCATATCGTTCGGCGAGCCAAGCCGCGACCTCGCCGCCGATTCCGCCAAGGCCGCCAGTGATGGTGTAAACACCTTTTTGACGCAACCGCTGCGCCGGCGGCGAGCGTTCGCGGCCATTCCGTAATGCAACGACGTGCCGCCGCCAACGAACGCCGGTGCGCCAAGCGACGGTTTCGGTCTGTGCGGGTGCGGCAAGCTCGATTTCGAGCGCGTCGATGAGCGCAACGGACGCGGTCGGCGACGCCACAGGAGGCTTGCGTCCGCGCTCTTGTGTCGTCGCCTCGACTCCGATGTCCACGAATTTGCAGCTAGTCGACGACAGCTCGCGCGGGATCACCAGGCACGGACCGAGAACGGTGCTTTTGTCGGGATGAAGGGGACGCTCGCCTGCGACGCTCAGTGTACCGTTCCCAAGGACGACTATATGCAACGGGCGGTCGGCCAGCATCGCTTTGCCCCAAGCACGCGCCAAATAAAACAACGAATAGAAGCCGCGCTCCTGATTGCGGTGGAAAAAGGTTTGGCCCGGCCGAAATTTTCGATCCCAGGTGACGAGCCAAGTGTGCAGCACACGATCAGGAATCTGGTCGCGCTCGAGCAACGCGTCGATGAGATTCTGATAGCCGGCGCCGCCGGCTTCGGGCGCCAGCGCATAGCTGCTGTCGTCGAGGCGCGCAAAGGTGTCGCCGGCTTGCACCGCAATGACACGGTGCCCCGCGGTTCGCAGCCTGGAGACGAGCGCTTCCGATAGTGGCTCTCGATCCTGAAATACGAGCCACGTCTTCGGTTCGAAGTCGGTCTCGAGAATGCCCTGCTGTATCCAGCGAATCTCGTGGTACCAGTCGCTCGGTTCGGCCAAGCGCAACGGTCGCAATACGGCCTCGCCGTCGAGCGCAGTTTCGCGGCTGCGATCGACCCAATAGCGCGCGTGCTGAAATGAATACGTCGGCAACGGCACACGGCGTCGACGCGCAGGATAGAGTTTCTGCGGCGAGACCGGTACGCCGATCGCCCACAAACGCCCTATCGTTGTTCGGAAGTAGACCTCGTCGGCAACCGGGTCGTCTGGATGCCGCATCGACGCGAACACTCGCTGCCCCGATATCCTCGGATTCTGGCGCGCGAACGAGCTCAACATGTTGCCCGGGCCCACTTCCAGGAAGACGCGCTCGGGCCTTTCGAGCAGAGTGGTGATGCCATCGTCGAATCGAACAGTGTTCCGCAGATGCTGCACCCAGTACTCGGGATCAACGGCCGCGGTTGCGTCGAGGCGCCCGCCGGTTCGATTCGAGATGATCTCGAGGTTCGGCGGGCTCAACCGAATGCGTTGCAAGTAAGCACGGAAGCGCTCAAGGACGCCATTGAGCAAGCGCGAGTGCGCCGCAACGCTGACGCTCACGCGCCGCGCGTCGATGTTCATCGTCGCGAGTTTCGCAGCGAGTGCCTCGATCTCATGCGACGGTCCCGAGGCGACCGAAAGTTGCGGGCTATTCGCTGCGGCGATGTCGAGCTTGTCGCCGATGATTTCCCTGAGTTCGTTGGCGCACAGCGGCACACTGAGCATGCCGCCAGCCGGCGCCTCCTCGACGAGCTGGCCGCGCAACAACAGAAGACCAAGGGTATCCTCAAACGAGAACACGCCTGCGATGCAAGCCGCGGTGTTCTCTCCCATGCTGTGGCCGATGACGCTCTCAGGCCTGAGCCCGTATTGCTCCCATAGCTTCGTCAGCGCGTACTCGACAAGAAACGTCAACGGCAGCTGTATGGCGGGTCTGGCGAGTAGCCGAGTGGCTTCGTCACGTTGCTCCGGCGCGCCGAGCAGGAATTGAGACAGATCCGTCCCGCAGCGCGATTTCAAGAGTGCGAGACCGCGGTCGACGTGCTCGCGAAACAGCGGCTCTGCTTCATAAAGACCCGAGCCCATTCGGAAGTATTGCGCACCTCCGCCCGGATACATGAAGACCAGCGACGGATGCTCCTTTTCTACGCGATGTGTGAATACACGCTGAGCGTCGCCGGCCTCCAGCAGGCCTGCCGCTTCTTCGTGACTCGAAGCGACGACAATGCGGCGCTGCTCGAACATCTCCCGACCCACGTGCAGCGTGTACGCGATGTCGGCGAGCGGCTGGCCAGAGTGCGCCCGCAGCCAGGCCGCCAACGACATCGACGCGTTGTCGATCGAAGCGCGATGACGCGCCGACAGCATGAGTAACTGCGGTTTCGCATTGGCCCGTGCAGGGTGCTCGGCCGGCGCTTCCTCCAGGACAACAAACGCGTTGGTGCCACCGACGCCAAGAGAATTGACGGCGGCGCGCCGGCGTGTCGCGCCTGGCTCCCACTCGCTCAACTCGGTCGCGACTATGAACGGACTGTTCGCGAAGTCGATGTTGGGATTCGGCTTCTCGAAGTTCAGTGACGGCGGAATTCGTTTGTGCTCGAGAGCAAGCGCGGCTTTGATTAGGCTGGCGACCCCGGCTGCAGTGTCCAGGTGGCCAATGTTTGTCTTGACCGAACCTACTCGGCAGTAGCCATCGGCGGTTGCGCCCGACGCGCGAAAGGCAAGCGTCAGGGCGGCAATTTCGATTGGATCGCCGATGGGCGTCGCCGTGCCGTGACATTCGACGTAGGTAATCGTGCTCGCGGGGACGTCGGCAACGGCGAGCGCCTCGGCAATCGCAGCCGCTTGGCCGTCGACGCTGGGTGCGAGGTAACCGACCTTGCGTGAGCCATCATTATTGATGGCCGTGCCTTTGATGACGGCGTGAATGTGATCGCCATCGGCGACTGCGTCGGCAAGGCGCCGTAACACCACGACGCCGGCACCGCTGCCGAACACGGTTCCTTTCGAGCGGTGATCGAACGCGTGGCAGTGGCCGTCGGGCGAGAGCACTTCACCTTCCCGGTACAGATATCCGACCCCGTGGGGGATTTCGATCGTGACGCCGCCGGCGAGTGCCATGTCGCACTCTTCTGTTAGGAGGCTTTGCACCGCCAGATGTGTCGCGACGAGCGACGTCGAGCACGCCGTTTGCACGTTGACACTCGGGCCCTTTAGATTGAAGGCGTACGACGCGCGCGTCGCCAGAAAGTCCTTGTCGTTGCCGGTGTGTCGCAGCAGGAACAGACCGACAGTCTCGAGGAGCTCCGTGTTTGTTAGCAGGTTGAAGGTAAAGTAGGCGTTCATGCCGCAACCGGCGAATACGCCGATTGAACCGTCGAAGCTGCTGGGCGGGTGGCCCGCGCGTTCAAGCGCCTCCCACGCCACCTCGTAGAAGTGGCGGTGCTGAGGGTCGATGATCGCGCCTTCCTTTGGGCTGAAGCCGAAGAACTCAGGGTCGAACTGGTCGAAGCCCTGGAGCGGAATACCCGCGCGGACGTAGTTGGGGTGCGCGAGCAATCCCGGCGATACTCCGCGTGCCACGAGATCCGCGTCGGTGTAATGCTCGACCGACTCTACGCCGGCCGCGAGGTTCGCCCAAAATTTCTCCGGCGTGGCGGCGCCTGGCACACGTATGGCCATGCCTACAATCGCGATGTCAGTGCTGTTGCTGATGCCCCCTGCCATATGATTTGGTCCTAACTCCAAACTGTGCCATCACCGGCCGCGGCCAGGAGTTTGACGATCATTGGACGCCCTGGGCACACGACCCACCGCAAGTAAGATCGTATAGCAATACGGCGGTTTCTACAGAGCCGAGTGTGCACGGGCCGCAAGTCGTAGACGAAACCTATTGCTTCCCGAGCGCTCGCGCCAGCCTGCGTCGCGCGCCGGAAACAAGACGCCGTCCCTGATGCCCTAGGCGCGCGACGACGCCAAGCCCGGCGCAGGGATCGAGCCGTAGGTCGTCGAACACGAGGTCGATCGCGGCGCGCTCGTCGGCACTCAGCTGAAACTCACCCGCCGCTGCGTTTGCACGCGCTTGTTGCGGCCAGCTCGCCCCTACCACGACGGCGCTCACCGCGGGTCGCGCGAGTACCCACGCGAGCACCACTTGCGCAATCGTAGCACCGCGTCCAGTTGCGACCGGCTCAATGCCGCGACGCAACGCGTCGACAACGCGAGTGATGTTATCTGGGTGGAAGTTCGCGCTGAGTCGGCGCACGTCGTCGGCCACAAGCGTTTTCGACGGCGTGAACTGGCCGGTCAGCAGCCCGCGCTCGAGCGGAGAATGTACAACCACGCCGAACCCCTGCTCGCGCGCAAGGGGCAGCAACTCACGCTCGTGCCGGCGCTCGAGCAGGCTATACGGGATCTGTACGCTCGCGAGCGGCACATCGCCGAGAGCGCGTTGGGCTTCGAGCACGTGCAGGCGCGAGTAGTTCATCGACACTCCGATCGCGCGCAGCTTCCCTTCGTGCAGCAGGTCGCGCAACGCACCCATCGTTTCGGACACGGGCGTGTGCGCGTCTAACTGATGCACGAAAACCATGTCAAGCACGTCAACGCGCAGCCGTTGAAGACTGCGATCGATCTCGATCCGCAACGACTCCGGGCGCGAATTCTTGCGCACGGCGATCTCGGTCCCGTGCTCGTCGCGGGTCGTGAACATGATGTCGCCGTGCGCGTCGTCCCAGCGCAGGCCGACCTTCGTGAATATCTGCACACGATCGCGGATACCCGCAATGGCCTGTCCCACCGTCTGCTCACACAGGCCGAAGTCGTACAGCGGTGCCGTGTCGAGCGCGGTGATGCCGGCGTCGACCGCGGCCCGTATCGTCTCGATGCGGCGTTTGATGTTCTGACGCGCCGCGCCGATCGCCATGGTCCCGAACACCACCCGCGACGTTCGTACCGGACTCCGACCCACTTGAATGATCTCCATGCTTCAACCTCCCCGACTGCCTTCTCAGCGCTTCTGCGCCCAAACGCGCACGGAGTCGTATTTGCGCGCCGGCGCCGCGAAGGCGGTGCGCATGAGCAGGAACCAATACGAGAGCGTCCCGGGCCGCAACGTCGCTGCTGCGCCGCCAACGGACCCGAACACCTTGTGAATGTGGGCTTGGTTCGCTTGCCATTCAACCGAAAATTGCCGGCAATAACCCGCATACTCGGTTTTGATCGGCTTGAGGCCCGCCAGCTTGCAAATTGTCTTTAGGCTCTTTGTCGTAAAGAAATTGAGGTGGCGCGGCACGTCGAGCCAGCCCCAGCAGCTGCCTGCGATTCGCAGGCCGTCTGCGTCGTTGTTGGGGACCTCGATCATGATCGTTCCGTGATCGT
The DNA here is from genome assembly GCA_031382085.1 of Gammaproteobacteria bacterium. Lineage (GTDB taxonomy): Bacteria > Pseudomonadota > Gammaproteobacteria > Steroidobacterales > Steroidobacteraceae > UBA964. The sequence continues at coordinate 111,307 of JANMYM010000083.1, read as the reverse complement.
CGAGGAGTGCCGCGGCGTTCCGCAACGCTCGCACTGGGTCCAGCGTGTGCTCGAGGACATGGCTGATCATAACCACGTCGAACCGCCGCGCACGGACTTCCGCGGGAATGCTCTCGGCGGTTCCGGCGAACACCAGCAGACCCCTAACAGCGGCCGCGGCACGCGACACGGGTTCGGGCTCGATCCCCACTGCGGTCTTGAACCCGGCGGCGAGCGCGGCCTGGAGCAGCATTCCGGATCCGCAACCGAGGTCGCAAATATCGGAGTAGCCGCGGGCGGCAAGCTGAGTCAGCACTGCGGCATCCAGGTGAGCGCCCGAATCCAGGCGCCACGTTAGGTGCTGTAGAACGCGGTTTGCGAACGAGAGATGCGGGCGCGGGACGCTGTGCCCGGTGCGCGTGTAGTAGTCGGGTACGTTGTAGAACGCCGTGACCTCGGCCTCCGAAGGGCGCGGCAAGACTTGCCCGAAGTGGCTGGCGTCGCACCAGTAGAGTTGATAGGCGACGCGGCGTCGAATTGGATCACGATAGTCGCACGGCACTCGCAGCCACGGTCTCATCGAATTGCCGGACAGTGCACAGGTTGCGCGCGCGGACGTCGAATTCATGGCACGGGACTATTGTGTGTCGAGTTGCGCAAGCGCTCGGAACTGCGCGCTTTCTCGTATCAGTTGCTGGTAGGTCCCGCTGGCAACCAACCGCCCGTGTTGGAGCAAGAAAATCGTGTCGCAATCTTTGACGGTACTAAGCCGGTGCGCGACCATGATAATCGTCTTCTTGACCGTGAGATTGCGAACGGCTGAAATGACCGCACTCTCCGTTACGCTGTCGAGGGCGCTCGTAGCTTCATCAAGCATTAGTACGCTGGGATCGTAATAGAGGGCCCGAGCGATACCGATTCGCTGCCGCTGGCCGCCCGACAGCTTGACGCCGCGCTCGCCGACGCGCGCGTTGTAGCCGTGCGTGCCTTGCGCGACGAAGTCGTGCAATTCGGCCATGCGCGCTGCTCGTTCGACCGCGGCCAGGTTCATTTGGCCGGGCGCCTCGCCGAACGCGATGTTCGCCGCGACCGTGTCGTCGACAAGGAAGATGTGTTGCGGCACATAACCAATCGAGTTCTGCCACCGTCGCCTGTTCGAGGCGTCAATCGGTTGGCCGTCCACGACCAGAGTGCCGCTGTCGGGATCGAGAAGCCCAAGGATAACGTCGACCAGCGTCGTCTTTCCCGCACCGGTGGAGCCGACGAAAGCCACCATGCTGTTGGCTGGGATAGACATGGTGACGTCATCGAGCGCCTTCTCTCGTCCCCCTGAATACCCAAACGTGATCCCGTGCAATTCCACGCTGTCCTTCACCGAGAATCGTTCTGTAGCGGAGCGCCCGGGGAACTGCAGACGCAGTCCAGGTTCGTGCCGCGTTTGCGTGAGTTCGGAGCAAAGACTGTCCAAGGTAACCGAACTGAAGCGAATCGTGACCGCCGAGTGATAGATCTGCTGGAGTGCGGGGATGAGGCGATAGCCGATAAATGCGTACAACGCGATGATCGGCAAAGCACCGCCTATCTCGCTGCCGCGAGTAATGAGCAGGAACAACACGATCGTCAACAAACCGCCGAAGGCGGCGCATTCGAGCAGAAAGCGGGGCATCATGCCGACTGTCTGATAGCTGGCTTCGTTGCGCGCGTACTGGCGCGCAGCAGCTCGATAGCGCTCGATATACACCGCTTCGAGCCCGTTGACCTTGACCTCCTTGACGCCGCCCAGCGCGTCCTGCGAGATCTTGAAGCGCTGCTCATTGGTCTGCCAGCTGCCGGCGCTTAGCCGCGCGAGATACTGTCTGACGCCGAGGTAGATGACACCATAACAAGCGCCGACGCACACGCCCGCAATTGCCGCGATCGCGGGGTCGGCCACTATGGCGAGTCCGAGCAGGCATAACGCCACGATCGCACGCGACAGCATCGAAGTGGCGGGCAGAACAGTGCGCAGCACGAAAATGTCGACCTCGCTAAGCACGATGCGTCCCAGGTTGGCGCTGTGGTGATCCAGAAACCACGCGTATGGCCGCTTGAAGTAACTGGCTAACAAACGCGTGCTTAACTCGTAGTTGCATGCCTGTATGAATCGAAACAGGAACCAGTGAGTGAACGCGCCGAACGCCTGGCTCCCCACCACCACGAAGAATACTAGTGCGCCTAGTGCGATCAGCAACTCGTTTTGGCTCGAGAAATGCAAACTCCGGTAGAGGTCCGCGAAGTAGCGATTCGTCTCGATGACCTGAGGGTTGCCGATCACCGCCATGAAAGGCATGATCGAGATGACTCCGATGGTTTCGGTTACGCCAAGCACGAGGAATAGGCCGACGAGAATCACGCCGCGGCGACGTTCTGCGGGACCAAGCATGGAAAAGATCTTTCTGTAGACGTTGAGCATGTTTCGCGAAGAGTGGTCTTAAACGGCAAGCCGGTCCACTCGAATGGCCGGCAACATCGTGATGATGTTGCCGCGATACCAAGGGCGCAGCGACCGCGCAATGTGGTCAAAAAAGTTGTGCGCCAGCACCAGCACGTAAGCCGGTTGAGCCTCTTGCAGGTAATTTCTGCCTACGACCTTCAGGGAGGTTCGCGGAACAAACTTCCCCTGTTTCTGTGGTGTGTCGTCAACGACACGCGAGAGACGCTTGAAGCAACCCGTTGCATGCAGGTAAATGCCGCCTTTCGCGGCCGCGCCGAATCCGACGACTTCGCCTTGGAGGCTTGCCACAAGTTGAGCGTCTGAGGCGATTTTCTCGGCGACGCGCTCTGCCCAGCCGGCGAAATCGAAGGCAGCTTCGCGAGCCAGGTAGGTCGCTACATTGACTGGCGCGTTTTTCGGCCCTGCGTGACGAATCTGGACGCGCATCGTGCCGCCATGGATCGAATGTTCCGAGACGCTCGTCATCACGAGACCGTGGTCCGCGAGTATCGCAATGAGCGGCGTGAGCAACCAGTAATACACGTGCTCGTGATAGAACTGATCGAACTGCAGGGTCTCTGCGGTACGCAAGAAGTACGGAAATTCGAGTACCCATAGCCCTTGCGGCCGCAGAGCAGCCTTGATCCCACGCAAGAATGTGTTGAGATCCTGGTTGTGCTGGAAGACGTTTGTCGACACGATGATATCCGCCGGCTCGACTTCCACGGTGCCCCAATAAGCGTTGACGTAGTCAATTCCCTTCATCCTGTTTTCATCAATGAACGACGCGCTCGCGTCGACATTGGTAAGCTGTAAGCGGCGTGAGGCGAGAGACTGAAAAGTTGCGAGCAACGTTCCATCGTTGCCGCCGATGTCGATGACGTGCGCGGGATTCAGATGGGCGAGGGCCCGCCACAGATCGCCGCAATGCCGCACGTACGGTTCGTTGATGCCGCTGTGATACAAATAGCGCGAGAACATTTTTTCGACCGGCACCGTTAGGTCGAGTTTGACGAGCAGCGCGTCGTCGATCGTGGCGCGCAACGGGAATACCTCGGCAGCCAGCGATTCGGCTTCGGTCGAGCACAAATTGTTCATAAGCGGCAGGGCACCGAGGTCGATTAGAGTTCTTATCACGAGCGCTCCCGGCAGTGCAGTTTCGGCCTTTGTTGACGACCTTCTTGGCGGCGCGACTGGTCCGAATGACAGTTACTTTCTCGAACTTGCTGTCTTTCGCAAACTCAATTGGATTTGAGGGGGCTGCGAGGCTCCGGAGGACGTCGCTGGAATGCCACGATCTATTGAGCGGTAAGCGACGTCATGGTCGTCAGTGCGCGTTCGCATCTTTAAACAGTCGCAGTGCGGTCAGGATCAGGATCTTCACGTCGAGCAACGGCGACCAGCGCCGCAAATACTCTAGATCGAAGTTGACGCGCACCTGCATCTGTTCGACTTCGTTCGTCGCTCCTCGGCACCCATTGATCTGCGCCAATCCGGTGATCCCCGGCAGCACCTTGTGCCGGATCATGTAGCCCTTGATCACTCTGCGGTACTGCTCGTTGTGAGCGACCGCATGCGGCCGGGGACCTACAAGGCTCATGCTCCCTTCCAGGACGTTGAAAAGCTGCGGCAGCTCGTCGAGCGAATGGCGGCGTAGCCAGCGACCGATCGGCGTAACTCGCGGGTCATCTTTTGTCGCTTGTGGTATGTCCGCGCCGTCCTCGGCGACATACATCGATCGAAATTTGTAGACGATGATTTCCTTGCCGTCGAGACCATAGCGGCGCTGTTTGAAGATGACCGGGCCCTGCGAAGTGAGTTTGACGCAGAACGCGGTCGCGAGCATTAGCGGCACGGTCGCGACCAGGAGCACAACCGTAAAGACCAGATCGACGAGTCGTTTGACAACGCCGCGGTAGCCATAGAACGGCGTTTCGCGCATGGCTATCACCGGAATGCCATAGACGTCGGCTGTCCTGGACTGAATGAGGTCAACGACAAATACATCGGGCACGTAGTAGATCGAGGCCGTCGTATCGCGAAGCGCATCGAGCAATTCCATTACACGCTGCGTATTACGCATGGGAATAGCAATAAAGATCACGTCGGTATCGTGCATGCGTAGATACGGTGTGAGTTCGAGGATCGTTCCAATGCACCGGTGACCGGAGAGATCACCAATTCTCGTCTGCGACCGGTCTTCGAAGAATCCAGCCAGACGAATGCCGAGCTCTGGGAACTCGCGGATGTTGTTGGCCAGTGACACGCTCGACTCGTTGACCCCTACCACTACGGCTGAGCGGGCATTGGTCAGCGACACGGCGGCTCGACGCATGAACGTTTTCAGGGCCAGCGCCGACACGAACACGAGGACGGGAGCGATAAACGTCCAGGGGACGAACACGCTCCGTGGCAGCTCGCTGAGGATTCCAGCGAGATATCCGAATGTAAGCAAAATGCCAAGTAGAGCGAACCATCTCACGAGCAGATTCATCCCGATCGAGACCGGGCCGATCTGCGTAGCGGGGCTGCCGTCACGCAGCGGCTTCAACATCAAGAGACTCAACGCAAAAGCCAGTAGTGCCAGTCCCGCGAACGGGCCAGTGAAGTCGACACCGCCAGAGTAGGCCAGAAGCATGAGCGACAGCAAAACGATCGTGGCGGGAGTCACGGTTTCGAGCAACCTAATCGAGGCGATCGCAAACGTAATGCGAAGGAAGGTGGCTTGAGGCATAAGGTCTCGCTCGTTTTCGGTTTTGCCGAGCTTGGATCCCGCTTTTATGTTGCTGCAAGACGCGCCATCAGCGAGCCTCGCCAACGCAGAATACCTTATCTCGAGCGTTGCGTATCCTTCGGGGTGCGAATCGAAGCAGCGGGTGACATATTGTGTAACGCTGCCTTGAGGCCAACGCGCCAGTCGATGCGAACGCCCGTGAACTCGTCGATCTCGGGGCTCGAGAAAAGCACTGAGTTTATGGGGCGCCGCGCAGCTGTCGGATACTCGGCAGTCGATACCGGCACCACCTCCGGTAGCCGATCTATCAGGCCCAGGTTCGCGGCCGAGATCAGGATCTCCCGAGCGTACCGGTACCATGTGGTGGTCTCGCCGCCGACCGCGTTGTATATACCGAACGGCAGTGCTTGCCGCGTGCCGCGGGGGCCGACGAGGATTGCCGCAACTCTTGCGAGATCAGCGGCGTAGGTCGGAATCCCATGTTGATCGTCGACGACTTTGAGCTTTTTGCTGTCGTGCGCCAACGTGAGTATCGTCTTTACGAAATTTGCGCCGTACTCGCTGAAGACCCAGCTCGTTCGCAGGATCCAGTGCGCGCGGCAGAGCGTCGCCACGGCCAGTTCGCCGGCGGCCTTGCTCGCGCCATAGACGTTAAGCGGCCGAACCGGGTCCGTCGTGCGATAGGCGTGTGCTGCCGTGCCATCGAACACGTAGTCGGTCGAAAAATGCACGAGCGGTGCACCGAGGCGTGCCGCTGCACGCGCAATTGCCGCTGGCGCCTCGGCGTTCAGCCGCCACGCGAGATCTGGCTCCGACTCAGCGCGGTCGACACTCGTATAGGCGGCGGCATTGACAATTGCCGCCGGGGCCAACTCCATGATGGCGCCCTCGATCGTGGCTGGCGCGCCCAGGTCAAGCGTAGCGCGCCCCCAAAACTGCGCCTCTGGCAGCAGTTGCTGCAAGTGACGGGCCAGTTGGCCCGAGGATCCGAGCACGAGCAAAGTCATCTAGCAGCCGTCGGAAATGGCACATCGCAACCTCACCTAGGTTGTCGCTGTGACGGTTTCGCGTGCGAAGGCCGCGTAGACGCGATTCACGAACTCATCGCGCTCCGCCTTGCTGCGCGCCTGTTCTTCCGGCGACGGCAGGTGCTGCTCGATCATCTCGGTCGTGACCCTGCCGTGGGTTGTTAGCAGCTGCTCCATGATGCGCTGCCGCTCGCGCAGCACCCAGACCTCGGCGCCGAGTTCCAGCGTGACCGCGATCAGGTTGTCGATCGCGGGATTGTCAAAAAATGCGGGTTCGGGCGCCGGCAGCGGCGCCTTGCTATTGGGTGGCGTAGACATACGCCGCGGAGCTTAGCGCGGCCGGGTCATGAAGCGAAACCGGGACTTGCCGACACGCACCACATCGCCATCGCGCAGCAGATGACGCGAGACGCGCCGGCCGTTTACCAACAGGCCATTGGTGCTGCCCAGGTCTTCAATGACAGTCTGGTTCGGCCCCGCCATGACCGCCGCGTGATAGCGGCTGACGAAGCGCGCCTCCACTTGGATATCGTTGTCGGCGGCACGGCCAATGGTGACCCGGCGCGTCAGGCGATGCAGTATTTCAGTATCGCCATCGATCAGCGCCAGGAACCGGGCGGGTCCTTCGGCGAGCAGCTCTTCGCTGATGTGCGCTGTCGCAGTAGGGTCCAATTCGTCGGCGTCCGATTCCGCGTTTACGTTCTGGCCGCGGGCAGAGCGTAACTCCGCTTCGAGCGTATGGATCTGGTCCTCAGCGGCCTGCAGGTCGTGCTCGAGTTCGGCGATGCGCTCCAGAGGCCCATGCTCGGTCGGCTCAGATTCCTGGTCCACATCAGCTGCCCGGCGCAGGCTGCTCACCAGTTCGTCGACCGGCATTTCCGGCGCGCGGCGCGGTGCAAAAGCCAGAAGATTATCCGGGGCCGGCGGCGGCGACACCGGCAAACTTCGCACGTCGAGGCGCGCCGACAGCTCGCCAACCTGGCGCTGCAGTTCCCTGACCGCGACGTCGGCCTGCCTGACGCGCTCGCGGCATTCAGTCTCCAGCGCCGCCAGTTCCTGTTCGCGTGCTGCGAGTTCCAGCGCCCGTGCTGTTAGATCTTCCGCCGGGCTGCCCGGGTCGCGGCGCCCTGCGGCGGGGCGCAGAATTGGCAATGCGCCCGCTTTGTCGTCCTCAGGCGACAATTGTTGAGTGGCGTCGTTGTTATCACCGGATGGCCCCATCCCGCAGTGATAACCGAAATTCGCCTGCTTCGCCAGTGGGGTCAGTAGACTCTGCGACCTCAATAACCATGCGTAATGTGTACATATTGATGGCGGCCCAGGCTTTGGCGGGTTGCAGCAGCATCGTGCTGGTCACCTTTGGAGGCATTGCCGGTGCGCGCATTGCTCCTTTCCCTGAGCTGGCCACGCTGCCCTTGAGTCTCTCGATTCTCAGCATGGCGGCCATGTCCCTGCCGGCGGCCCTGATCATGCAGCGCGTCGGCCGCCGCAGCGCCTTTATCGGCAGCGCGCTGGCGGCTGCGGTTGCGGCCCTGGTCTTCGCACTGGGCGTCGCGCAGGCAAAGTTCGCATTGCTATGCCTGGGCGGCGTGCTGATCGGCACTAACATGGCCTTCGTCCAGCAGTATCGTTTTGCCGCGACTGAGTATCTGCCCGCGGAGCGGGCCGGCGTCGGCGTCGCAACCGTATTGCTGGGCACGCTGGTGGCCGCAATCATCGGACCGTTCACCGGACAACTGGTGCGCGACGTCGGCGGCTGGCGCGAGTACACGGCGAGCTATGTGGCGTTAGCTGTGTTGTGTGCCAGCGCCGCAATTGTTCTGATGCGCCTGGAACCGGCACCAGTGCTCACAGCCGCCAGCAATCGCGGTGGCCGGCCGTTAGCGCAGATTGCCAGGCAGCCGGTATTCATGCTCGCCGTGCTGACCGCCGTGGCGGCCAACGCCGTCATGAGCTTCATCATGACAGCCACCCCTATCAGCATGCATGAGTTCGACGGCTTTTCCGGTGGCGAGACCAGCACGGTGATTACCGCGCACCTGGTCGGCATGTATCTGCCTTCGTTGTTCACGCCCCTGCTGGTGCGGATGTTAGGTTTGCGCGCGATGATGCTGGCCGGCATTGTCACGATGATCGCCTGCGTGGTGATTTCGGCGTTCGTCGGCCAGCATTTCCTGCACTATTTCTGGGCGCTGGTTTTGTTAGGCATCGGCTGGAACCTGATGTTCGTGGCCGCGACCACGCAGCTCACCTCGACCTACCAGCCGCAGGAGCGCTTCCGCGCCCAGGGATTCAACGACCTGGCGGTGTTCGGCAGCCAGGGCCTGGCCTCGCTGGCCGCGGGCGCTGCCATCCAGGGCGTGGGCTGGATCCAGGTCAATCTGCTGACCTTGCCTTTGTTAGCCCTGGTGGCGCTGTGCCTGGTGGCGTTCAGCCAGCGAGAAACTCGCTGAGATCCCGCGCCACGACATCGGCTGCCACGTTGAACAGCCCGTGGCCGTAGTCGGGCAGATCCTTGTACCGGGCGTTGCCCAGGATTGAGCGCGCGCGCAGGGTGGCTTCCCACAGATCGTCCTTGGGGCGCAGCACCAGCGTGGCTTGCTTGATCTGACTCAGCCGTTCGCGCGCCGGGTAGTCCATGACCGCGTTCGCACCCCACCAGGCGTGCGAGCCGTTGTGCAGCTTCTCCGCAAAGCTTGCCGCTAACATCTCGAGCGTGACACCCGGCCCGCGCCATTGCTGCGAATGCTGCCACTCTTTCAGCAGATGGCTGCCGTCTTCGAGCGCCGGAATCGGCCACGGCGATTTCCGGAACGCCGCGCGTTCCGCCTCTTCGAGCACTGGCACCGCCACCAGCACCAGCTTGCCCACGATCTCCGGGCGCGCGAGTGCGACTTCCGCCGCGATCAGGCTGCCGGTGTGGTAACCGAGCAGGTCAATCCTGCGAAACCGCATCTGCTCGATGAAATCCAGCATTGCGCCGGCGTAGTCGGCAATGCTGGGCGCGGTCGTTGGCGGATCCGAGGCGCCAAATCCCGGCGTATCGGGCGCATACACAGGGCGGTCGCGGCCCATGATTTCCAGCAACTTGTCGAATACCCCGCCCGACATCGGGCTCTGGTGAAAGCACAGCAGTGTGGTGCTTTCGTCAAACCCGCCGCCGGTCGGCATCGCGTTGCGCACATGCAATTGCCCATAGCGGCATTCGAAGTAAGCGCGCCGCAGGCGCGGACCAGAGGGCGAAGCAGTTGTGTTGGGCATATGCCAAAATAGTTTCTCACGGGCCCATCCGCAATACATCTCGAGGGTTTCACGATGAAAATTTACGGCGGTTTCGCTTCTCCCTATGTCGCGCGCGTCGTCATGGCGGTCCGCGCCAAGGGCATCGACGTGCCGGTCGTTTTCCCCGAGGGCGGCATCAAGACACCCGCGTTCCTGAAAATGAATCCCATGGGCAAGATGCCGGTCCTGGACGACAACGGTTTCGCGGTCTCCGAATCCGGTGTCATTCTCGAATACCTGGAAGACGCCGGTAGCGGCAAGTCGCTGCTGCCGAAGGAACCCCACAACCGTGCTAACGCCCGGCTGATCGCCCGCATCACCGATCTGTATCTGATGGCGCAGACCGGCGGCTTTTTCCGCAACATGAATCCTGCGCAACGCAACCAGGCCGAGGTCGATGCGTCACTCGCCGGCACGCGCAACGCAATCCATTATCTCGAGCACTACACCTATGCCTCCGGCCACTACCTCTGTGGCAAGGAGATCAGCATTGCCGACTGCACGTTGCTGCCGTCGCTGCTGATGTTTAACAGGTTCCTGCTGCCGTCGTTCGGCGAACCCGATGCACTGCAAGACGCGCACAAGCTGGCGCGCTGGTTCGGCGCGATGCAGGCGGACGCCCAGTGGGGCCCTTTCTGCAAGGAATACACGGACGCCTTTACAGCATTTATCTCCGCGCGCCGCGGCTAACAGGCCCATGCGCGGCTGGTGGGTCGAGGCATTCGGCGGCATCGAGGCGCTGCGCTGGAGCGAGCGGCCGTCGCTGCAACCGGGCCCCGGCCAGGTGCTGGTCGCGGTGCACGCATCCGGCATCAATTTCGCCGAAACCCGCATGCGAGCCGGCACCTATGGCGGCCAGGGCCTGCCGTTCATGATGGGCATGGAATGTGCCGGCACGGTGCGCGCGTTAGGTCCGGGTGTAACCGGGTTTCAGATCGGCCAGCGCGTGTTTGGCCGCGCGCGGGGCGCGCACGCCACCGAAGTCCTTTGTGATAGCGAGCATCTCTTGCCGCTGCCGGGCGAACTCAGCTTTGCAGAAGGCGCCGCCATTCCGGTTGGCTGGCTGACCGCCTGGCATGCACTGGCTACGGTGGCTGCGACCGACGCCGTCAAGGGCAAGCGCGTGCTGATCGAGGCGGTCGCGAGCAGCGTCGGCAGTGCGGCGCTGCAGATCGCGCGCTGGCGCGGTTGCTGGGTCGCGGGCACCGCGAGCCGCGACGACAAGTGTCAGCGCGCGTTAGACGCGGGCGCCGACGCCGCTTACAACTACAAGACCTCGAACCTGGCGGATTGCGTACGCCGGGATACCGGCGGCCATGGGATCGATGTCGGACTGATGACCATCGGTGAGGAAACCGCGGCTTCGCTGTTCGATTCGATGGCCAATGAAGGTCACATCGTCATGTACGGCAGCACCGGCGGCCGCCAGGTCTGCTTCAACCTCAACATCGGCACGCGCAATCTGCGCCTGTCGGCGATGAGCATTTCCACCAGCGCGCGCTTCCTGCCCGAGACCATGGTCAGTTTCCGCACACTGGCGCTGCCGCTGTTTGCTAACAGGACACTGCGTGCGGTGGTTGACACGGTGCTGCCGATGAGCGAGCTGCCGCGCGCCCATCGCATGGTGGATGAGCGCACGCATTTCGGCAAGGTGGTGCTGGTCAACTGACCCGCACCTCACACCGGCACGGTGATGTGCTTGCCGGCGAACACGGCCTGCCAGTTCTCTATTTCCGTCATGACCACGTCGTCGACGGCGTGCGCCAGGTCGGACACGCGCTGATAACGTATTTCCGAATCCGGCGCGGCTAACAACAGACCGATGCGGTCGTTGATGGCGTCGAGCTTCGCCGCGGTGACACTGGAAATGGCCGCAAAGCGCTCGAAATCGCCGAAATAGCGGATGCCCGCGAAGGCGCCGCCCAGGGTCGGAAACAGCACGCCGAGAAAAGTGATCGGCTTGGAGGCGGCGCTCGCCCAGCCCGCCGGCCACCATCCCAGGCTGCTGCCGGCGGTCAGTAGCAGGTAGGCGGCGACGGCCACGATCGCGAACTTGAACAGCAGCACACCGAAGCCATCGAGGTTGTGGTGCGCGTTGGCCAGCCGCTGCGCCTTGTCGCGATGATAGTCGCGCTGCGATACCACGTGGTCGCGCAGCAGGTCGCGCAACGCGCTGCGCAGGTAGTTGGCTGAAACCGCAATCCGCGGCAGGCCCAGCTCGCGCATTGTCTGGCGCGCGTACCACTCCGGCCACGAGGTATCGGGGCCGCGCGGCCAGCGACCCGCCGGGCGCGCGCTACCTAACAACAGCAGTATCGGCGCATGCCGCAAATACTCCGCCACGCGTCGCGATTCAAACCAGCGGCCATGCCAGCGGCGCCGGCTGGCGATGGCGGTCAACGTGAGAATTCCTGACAACAACAGGAATTCGAGCAGTGCGAACCACCACTTGTGCTGTTCGGCGCCGAACGGCAGCCATAACAGGCCGCCAATGATCGCCACTGCGGCAAGCAGAAAATTCGCGACCATGCCGCCACGATACGCATCCGACAGATAGGTTGCCATGCCATTGGCCCAGGCAAATCGTGGCAACACTGCCGCGATCAAATGGGTTGCGAACCCGTTATCGCCGTCCGGCAATGCGCAGGCGGCGGTTGCGAGCCTGGCGCCACTGTGCGCCGCAAACTGCTCCGGCACGTCGTATTGCTGGCGCAAACTGCGCCAGCGCCCGGCCCAGCTGTCGCTGCCAAACAGGACTTCGATGCGCCGATACGCATGCAGCAACGGATTGCTGCGGGTGTGCCAGTGCTCGCTCTGCAATGCATCGACGCCGGAACGCGCCACTCGCGCCTGGCGCCGCACAGTGCCGGGCATGACCGGCACCAGCGCCTGCGCCACCAGCTCGTGCAGGTCGGCGGGGCTGGCCAGGCCGGCCTGCGGGTCCGAGTCAAGGATTGCCAGAGTTTCCGGCGCACGCAGGATGCGCCAGCGATCGGGTGCGCGCGCATCGACCCAGACCACCGGCGTGCCGACATCCAGCGCCGCGCTGATCGTATGCGCCGTGCCGCCGACCGCCGCGCCTGACATGCCGTCCCAGACGGCGAGCAGGAAATCGCACTGCTCGACCATGACGCGCGCTGCGACCGCAGCCCGCTCACTGACGGCAATATCGCAGGCGCGCCGCGCGTCCGCACTGGCGCCATCGGTCAGGCTCGCCAGCAGCAGCGATGCGATGCGCGCATCCTGCTCGGCCAGCGCAAAAAGCTGCGCGCCCGCGCAGGCGGCGCGCAGTGCCTGCGCGCGAGCTAACACGGACGGATCGAGGATCGCATCGTGGCCCTGGAGCAAGGCGGCCGCGTCGGCGACGTTCGCTGGCCGCGCATTTACCGCAATGTTCAGTAGCATGCCGAAAGGCAATGGCGCGGTCACTTCCCATTGCCGCGCCTGCGCGAGTTGCAGCGCCAGCTGATCACCGCCCGGCGCCAACAGCGTGCACAGGCGCGTGCGTGCAATCCAGCCCGAGGACAGCATCGCGGTCTGCGCGCGGCAGGCCTCGTCCAGGCAGTCGAACAGCTGCGCCAGCGCGCGCCCGGCCTGCGCCTGGTTGGCGGCGAACGTGGGATTGAGATCGCGATGGCCCGTAAAACCGACGCATAGCCGCACCGCCGGCGCGGCAAAGGCGTGTTTTGTGCGGGCCGTTGGCGTCATAAACCCGCACACAATATCAAGTCGCGCGGGTTGCCGTGACCTCGGGCGCGGTTTAAGCTGAAATCCGTTGGCTGCGCCCCAGGGCTAACGCCAGAAAGAAAAACTGTGTCAGCCCCCGATCCGATACCCGTCAATGTATTCCTGAGCTACTCGCGCGAGGACCGCGCGCAGGCGCAAGCCCTGGTCCGGGCCCTTGAGGCACGGGGCTGCAAGGTCTGGTGGGATGGCCTGCTGGTTGGCGGCATGGCGTTCGCCAACACCACGGAACAGGCGCTGGAAAGCGCTGCCGCGGTGCTCGTGCTGTGGTCGAAAATTTCGGTTGAATCGCACTGGGTGCGGGACGAAGCGACCCGCGGCCGTGACCGTGGCTGTCTGGTGCCGGCCACGATCGACGGCACCATGCCGCCGTTAGGTTTCCGCCAGTACCAGGTCATCGATCTCACCCGCTGGCGCGGCAAGGTGGATGCACCCGAGATCGACGCTATCGACTACGCGATACATGCGGCGCATGGCAACGCCGGCAGCGAACCACCCCGCCTGGCGCTCGCACCGCCCGCGACGCTTTCACGGCGCCGCTGGTTGTTAGGCGCCGGCGGTGTTGGCGCCGCGACACTGGCGGGCGCAGGATGGTACCGGTGGCGGCGCGCGGCGGCGCGGGCTACTGGCGCCGTTCCTAACAGCATCGCCGTGCTGCCGTTCGCAAACCTGAGCAGTGACAGAAACCAGAGTTATTTTTCCGACGGCCTGACCGGTGAAATTCGCGCCACGCTGGCGCGCAACCGTCGCCTGGCAGTGATAGCGCAGGTTTCCTCCGAGGCGGTTCGTGGAGGCCAGAAGGATGCCAAGCGCATGGCAGCCGACCTGGGCGTGGCCTACCTCCTGAATGGCAGCGTGCAGCGCTCGGGCGACATGGTTCGAATCGCGACCGAGCTGGTCGAAGGCCAGGGCGGCTTCAGCCGCTGGGCGCAATCCTTTGACCGGCCGATGTCTAACATTTTCGCGGTACAAAGCGAGATTGCCGCGGCGGTGGCCAGTGCGCTCGACATTACCCTGACTCCGGGCGCCGCCGCAGCACCAGACTCCGGCGGTACCTCGAACGTCACCGCCTTCGATGCCTACCTGCGCGGCCGCGCACTTTACAACCGCTCGGAGAATGAAGCGTCCGATCGCGCGGCACTCGCCCAGTTCGATGCCGCCATCGCGCTCGACCCCAGGTTCGCCGCGGCGCACAGCGCGCGGGCACGGGCTTTGTTGTCGATCGCAAATCAATACGCGCGCGCCGATCAGACCGCTGCGCTCTACGATGCGGCCAGCCAGGCGGCCGTCGCCGCGACCACGCTCGCCCCTGAGTTTGCAGATGCGCAGTCGACGCTCGGGTTCGTATTGTTCCAGGGCCGCCTCGACATCCGCGGCGCGCGCGAGGCCTACGAGAAGTCCTACCAGTCCGGCGCTGGCGACGCGACCGTGTTAGGTCGTTACGCGCTGTATGAGGCGCTGACCGGCAAGGCCAACGACGCTGCGCCCGCCATGGCGCGCGCGGTCGAACTCGACCCGCTGAATCCACTGGTGCACCGGTCCATGGCCAGCGTGTTGTACGCGGCGCGGCGCTACGACGACATGGCAGCGCCGCTGCAACGCGCGCTGGCCCTGAACCCCAGGGTATCGCGTGTGCATTCAGCGCTGGGCAACATGCTGTTGCAAACCGGCCGAAGCGCCGCGGCACAACAGGAATTTGCCCGCGAACCCCAGGCCATGTCGCGGCTCACCGGTCTTGCCATCGCACAACATAAACTCAATCTGGCCGCAGAAGCTAACAAAACATGGCGGAAACTGCTGGCCGACCTGGGCGACAGTGCTCTGTACCAGCAGGCGCAGGTGCAGTCGCAGTGGGGCGAGACGGGTGCGGCCATGGCGCTGCTGCAACGCGCCCGCCAGCTCGGAGACTCCGGATTGATATATGCACAGACTGACCCGCTGCTCGACCCGCTCAGATCCTTGCCTGCCTTCCAGCAATTGCTACAGCAGCTCGGTTTCGACTAGGCTATCGCACCCCATTTGGGGAGGGAGAAAACTATGACGACAAAAACAATCCTGTCGACCGTGATTTTGACGGCGGCGCTGGCCCTGGCCGCCTGCGCCAAGACCGAAGCACCGGCACCGGAACCCGCGGCAATGATGCCCCCGGCTGCCGAGCCAGCCCCGGCCGCTGACGCAGCTGCAGCACCCGCTCCCGATGCCTCGAAGACCGAGGGTCAGGGCGGCGGCGAAGGACTCAAGCCGTAGAGCAATCTCCGACAGACGGCGACCGTATTCGCATCGTCGCCTGTCGGAGCTTGTCGGTGATCGCTAGGGTCGGTTGCCCCGAATCGTGCTGTCGATCCATTGACTGTACGCGGCGACCCGCGTGTACACGCCCGGCTGGCCATCGCTGGTGCATTCCTTCAGGCCCCAGCTAACAATCCCGACCACCACCGGCTTGCCGTTGGTGAACACCACGGGCCCGCCACTGTCGCCTCGGCAGGTCTTTTTCTGCGGGGCTCCGGCACAAAATACACTGGAGTGTATCTTCTCCGGTCCGTAGTCCGGCAGACCGGCGCAGGTCGGCGCGCTGATGACGTTCAGGTCGACGCGCATCAACACCGCGGATGGCTTGGTGCCCTCAACATTTTTCGTCTTGCCCCAACCCGTTACCGAGACCGGTTCCTTGTCGCCAGGCGGAGGACCGCGATGAAAAGAAATTTCCCTGACTTGCCTGGAATCCAGCGTTGGTGGCGTCGAACCGGCCGGCACGATGTGCAGCAAGGCGATGTCGTCAAAAAACGGGTGCTTGACCCGATCATCCTTATTCCTGGTAGCAAATCCCGGATGTACGACGGCACGATCGACCTTGAAAACGATTCCCTTGTCTCTGGAAATATCCTCTGCGCCAACACGCACGTTGTATGCCGTGGCAGGCGGCGATTTCATGTCAACGCAATGCGCTGCCGTCAGCACCCAGTCGCGCGCGATCAGCGCACCGCCACACCAGTGCTGCAGCTCCCACAGCTCCTTGTCCTTGCGCGCCCACTCTTCCCATTTGTCAGCTGGAAACGGCAAGAAAATCTCGACTTGCCAGGGCGCTCCGCCGTCCGTGACCTGCAGGCCGCCGAAAGAGCGGCCGCCGCTCGTGTCAGGCGCCTGCGAATTGTTAGCATTCGGAGCGCCGTCGCCACTTTGTAGCGCCGGATTCTTCCGCACGCGCGCAACCACCGGCAAATCCGGCGGCGGCCTCAGGAAATTTCCGTCAGTCCTTTGCGGCCGCTGGCTGGCGTTGGGATTTCCCGCAGTCGGCTGACTCGCATCACGATCGCCACTGTCTTCATCGCGGTCATCGCCATCGCTGTCATCGCCGTCGTCCACGTCCTCGTCGGGTTCGTCCACGACCACCCATGGATCGTCCGCTTCGTCAGGCCCCTCGTCGGCTGCGACAGCGTCATCGCCGGGATCATTGTCAGGCGCATTGGTGGCATCAGCAGTCGCCGCGGCGCTGAAGACCAGCAGGATCAACCAAAGCAAACGGATTCCACGCATGTTAGCGATCCTCAGGGTATTTCAATCTCGGTCATTTGCTCGCTGGTGTTGCCGGCGAGATCTTCGATCATGAAGCCGACCTGGTAATGGCCCGCAGGCAGTCGCACGTCCTCCACCTTGATGTCATCGAGACGATCCAGGTGCAGGACCTTGGCTTCATCGTTGTCGACCGCAAGCGTTTCCTCGCCCCTGGCATCAATCGTCACGTAGACGGGCCGCAATTGATCGCCGGCACCCAGGTTGATTTCACGCGGCCCATGCTCCGTTTGCTCGACCGCGTACACAAGATCGCCGGAGACATCGTCGCCGTTGAAATCCAGCAGAAAATTCAGCGTGACATCCAGCCACTCTGCGGTGCCACTGAGGCGCACCTGGGCCGGCACGCCCACCCAGTAGATGTCCTCCTTGTCATCCAGTTCTTCGAACTCGGTAATCGGGCAGATAAATTCATTGTCGCCGTCGCTGATGGCAAACCATTCGCCGTCCCATTCTTCGGTGAGGTCGCCGGCGTCCGAGACTTCCACCGGCAGCGACCCGATCAGGACCCGTGCGTCGCCCTGAGTAATTGCCACGATAAAGCTGGCACTGTCGATATCGTCGGCTCTCAGACGTGCCGTGATTTTGGCCGACTTGCCAGTGGCAAGTTCGGCGGTGTCGGATTTTACCGGGCCGACTTGCGGGTCGGCCTTGTCCTGGGCTGCAATGGCGGAAAACTCCTGCAGGAACGGAAACCAGCGGTTGTTCTGCGCAAAGCCCGTTTCGTTGTAGGCGGTTTCGCCGCGTGCCGCGAGTTTCTCCCGATTGGGTGGAAAGAAAATCGACATGCCAGATGCGTTAGGTCGAGCCTGGCCATGAATTTCGTAAACGACTGCGCTGCGTACCGCCGCCTGGACAGCGTCGGCCGCGCGCTTGCTGGCGTCGTCCCTGGCCGACGCCGCGACGTTTTGCGCGAATTGCCGCAAATCGTAGACCAGGGATCCACCGCGCACGCCGGTTGACCGGCCGTATTCCTCGCTGTCGCTGCGGGCGCGCGCCAGATTCACCCATGCGGCGCGGCCGCCGCGCGCCAGTTGGGCGCTGGTCGCCGTCGACAAGGCCTGGACCGCGCTTTCGACCGCCGGAACCTTCGCAAGATCGAGCAGCGAAAGCGTGATGCCCTTGGCCTGATCGTCATCCCCGAAGGAATCGCGATAGCTGTCGATGATCATGCGACCTAACGCGGCGGCGTCCGAACCCGGCGCGCGATTCAGGGCGGTGAGCCAGGCCGTATAGTCCCAGCCTTCGACAGGTTCGATTTCTTCGGAGGCGAGCAGATAATTTGCGTACGGCGTCAATGCCGCTGCGACCTCAAGATTCGCCATCACACAGGCGTCGAAGCCAATGAGTTCCAGCTTGCCGTGCTTTGCCACCACGTCCTGCAGCACCGAGGCGATTTCCAGCAGCGTCAAGGTATCGCTGTCGTTACTTTCATCGACTGCAACTCCGGGCCAGGCCATGCCGTGATCGCCGAACACCAACGCAAAATGCTGCGCGGGGTAATCGCGCATGGCGGATTCCATGAAATCGCTGAGCGTGGCCGGATTACCCATGTTGACCTCGCCCTTGTCGGCCAGCTCGCGCAACCTGCCGCGTTCAACGTACAAAAGTTTCGCGCTGGTCCAGTCCGGCACATTGGCAACGCTGCTGTTAGTATATTTTCCGTCGCCCTGCGGATGCCGGTCTGCCAGCACCACGACGTTGACCTGGGCGGTGCTTCCCACCTTGAGCATCTCCCGCAGGTCCTGCATCTGCGGCGCCTCGAGATCATTGTCCGCGTCAAGATAAATCATGACGGTCCAGGCGGCGGGCGTCGCCTGTGCTGCGGCAACCTGCGCACCACAATTCAAAGCTAACAGAGCGATGATCACGGATCGAAGGCGGCAGTTCATGGACTTTCAGCCCAGGCGAATAATGACTTTGCCGTCACGCTCAACGCCGGTGAGCGCCGCGCGCTGGCAGGCCGCAACGATGTCATCCAGCCCATAGACGCCCGCGATTCGCGCCTGCAGGGTGCCGCTCGCCATGCGCTCGGCCAGGCGTGCATACATCGCGCGGACTTTCACCGGCGTCCAGTGCTGCTGGAACTGACGGCCGAAGCTAACACCCACGAGACGAATGTCATTGCGGAACATCAGGTAGAAGTCGAGGTGACAGGGTTCGCGCGACATCGCGCCGTAGCTGGCGACCGTGCTGCCAGGCGCGAGGCAACGGGCCAGCCGCTGCGTCGCCGCCCCGGCAACAGCGTCAAACGCGACCTTGGGCGCGACCCCGTCGCTGGCGCTCGCGACCCGCGCCGGCAGATCATCGCCATCGAGCAGCACGACATCGGCGCCCAGGGCTGTTAGCTCGGGAACCAGCTCGGCGCGCCGCACCACATTGACGGTGCGGATGCCGCGCTCCCGGGCGAGGCGGATTACGTAGCGCCCGCAACTTGAATTAGCCGCATTCTGAATCAGCCAGTCGCCGGGCCGCAGATTCCCGTAATCCGAAAGCAGCACCTCGGCAGTGGCGCCGTTGACGACTAACAAGGACAGCTGGATGGCGTCGCCGGGCGGAGCCGGCAGGCAGGCGGCGGCTTTGCAGCGCACCTCCTCGCGAAAAGTCCCGCTGCCGAGCGCCGCAAATACACGGTCACCGACGGTGTATTCGCGCACGCCGCGGCCACAACGAGCGACATGTCCGATGCCCTCAAACCCCGGGGTACGTGGCAGCGGGGGTTGAAATCCTGGTGCGCCTCGAATCGTAAACAGATCCGCGATATGCAGCGCGGCCGCTTCCATGCGGATGACGACTTCATCGTCCTCAGGCATCTCTTGCGGCAGGTCCACAAGCTTGAGTACCTGCTCCGGCGGCCCAAATTCGAAATGTCGCGCTGCTCTCATTGCGCTAGGCTAACCCACACGGGCGGTAAAATCACCGAGGTTGTCATGACACCACTGTTCCCCAGAAGAGCATTACTCCAAACGTTAGGTGCCACAGCGGCCGTGGCAGCCTTGAGCGCCAGCGCCGCATCGGCCAAAGCACGAAGCGGCGGACAGCTGCGTATTGACTTCAACAAACCCGATGACAGCATCGAGGCTTTCACGCGGGTACGCGGCGACACGTCGGGCAAGCGTGTGTACACCTACACCCGTGGCCGCGTTTATGTCGTGCTGCCCGGTCAGCCGGCCACGCCGTTTCTGGGCTATGAGTCCGGGCTGGTGGACCAATATCGCGCGCAGGGCAACGCCGTCTATCTGCAGACCCGGCGCGAGATGATGCACTTCATCGATCTCGATACCGGCGGCCTTGCGCAAAGCGTCGCCAATCCGGTTACTGGCCGCCGCAGTCGGCCGATCAACGGCCTGGTCGGTCCACTGAAATTTGCGGTTACGCCGCGGGGCATCGCCTACAACACGCACGACCCCGCACAAGCGCCGGGCAAGCCGTTAGCTCTGTTGTGGGAAACCCGGCCCACATCCACCGTTGTGACCATGGAGACCCTGCGCCGCTACCGCAATACCCAGCAGCCCGCCGAGTGGCCGACCGCATCCACCGGCGAGTATCGCTGCTACGAAGATTTTCTAAGCTATACGGTTGACTCCGCTGCGTTGCATGCGGGCCGCGCAGCAAGTCTCGATGCGCAGTTGTTCTATAGCGGGCAGACGGATCTGCAACCCTGGATGTTGGTGGGCCAGGCGCCCGGTCACAACCTGTGGCATGCCACCGGTTTCAAGACCTCGCGCTTCGACGACCTGCCGGCTGAGTTTGTTAAGCTAACAAGTCAATTGCACCCGGGGCTTTGGGACGACCCGTTCGGCTACACGGAGAAGGCCGTGTCATACGAAGATCAGCTGCGCGAGCGCCTCAAGGACGCATCATGAGCCGGATCACGAAACGCGCATTCATCCTGGCGTGGGCGGCAAGCGCTCTGCTACTCAGCGCGTGCGCCACAACCACACCTGCCCAGCGGACCCGTCCACCCGCACCCGCAGCGGCTGAGGGCGTTGAGCGCTGGTTCATTCCGGAATCGTTGCATCTGCTGGCGTTGCTGCCGCCGGTGCCGGACGCTGCAACCACGCGCCAGGAACTCGACCTGCTGCTGGAGCGGCAGGCACTGCGCAGCAAAGCCGCGTGCCTCGCGGCGGCTGACGACGCGAACAAGAAACTGTCTCGCTTCGCCGTGGCGTTAGGCCTGGAGGCCGATGCCAGGGATCCACGCCTGCAACGTGCGGCGCGCATCCTCGACGAGCTGCGCACGCTGCAGGAACGCATCACTAATCGCGTCAAGGACTCGACCAATCGGCCGCGGCCTTTCCGGCAGGACGCCCGGGTGATGACCTGCATCGAGCGGCCGTTGACCAATTCATATCCGAGCGGGCACGCCGCCTTTGGCATGGCCACCGCGCTGCTGCTGGCGGACATGATCCCGGAGCGCCGCTCCGAGCTCCTGGCCCGGGGCATGGAATATGGAGAACAGCGCGTCGTCGGCGGCGTGCATTTCCCGAGCGATGTGGCCGCGGGGCGCATGGCTGGAACGCTGATCGCGGCCTTTTTGTTAGCTTCTCCGCAGTATCAGATAGAGTCCGCCAGCGCCGGCGCCGGCTTGCGGTCAGCGCTTGGCCTGCCGCCAACGCCGCAGCAACCCTGAGCGGTCAGGTCCGGCGCACGGCGTTACAATGCCCGCCATGTACCGACGCTCCTGCCTGCTGATCATCGCGACCGCGGCTCTCGGCGGTTGCGGAACCAGCAATTCGGATTTCCTTCCGGGGACCATCGAGCGCGATCGCATTGAAGTCAGCGCTGAAACCACCGATCCGATCATGGAGCGGCGTGTTAACGAGGGCCAGATCGTGAAGCGCGGCGACATCCTGCTGGTGCAGGACACCGTGATCGCGCGCGCGCAAATGGATGCTGCGCAGGCCAATGTCGCGCAGCAACAGGCGCTATTGACGGAACGCACTTCGGGTGCCCGCGCGGAAGATCGCGCGGCGGCGCGCGCGCGGGTCGAACGTGCGCGTGTGCAGCTGCAGGTGGAAACGCTCGAGTGGCAACGGTTGAACGAGCTGATTGGCCAGAAACTTGTCAGCGAATCCGCGCTTGTCCGGCAGAAAGGCCTGAGCGATGCGGCGGCCGCATCGCTGCGCGAGGCCGGGCAGACGCTTGCCGCGCTCGAGCATGGCACACGGCCGGAGCAGATTGCGCAGGCGCGCCAGTCACTGGAGCAGGCGCGCGCGCAGCAGCGCGAACTGGTGGCAAGCACCGGGCGGCTCACGGTCGCGGCGCCGGTGGATGGGATCGTGGACGCGCTGCCTTATCAGATCGGCGAGCGGCCGCTGCGGGGCAGCGCGGTTGCCGTCCTGTTAGCCGGCGGCGCGCCGTTCGTGCGCTCTTACCTGCCGGAACCCAGGCGCGCGGGCGTCAGTGTCGGATTGCGCGCCAGAGTCCATGTCGACGGCGTGAGCACTCCATTTCACGGCGTAGTGCGCTATGTGTCGAGCGAAGCCGCCTACACACCCTATTACTCACTGACGGCTGCGGATCGCGGCCGCCTGGCTTTCCGCTTTGAAGTGAGCTTGTCAGGCGATGCCGCAAAGTCACTGCCATCCGGGGTGCCGGCGGACGTGGAATTATTGCCCGCGAACTCGCCGTGACTGCAATGGCAACGGACGCCGCGATCGTCGCTCGCGGACTTACCCGGCGCTTCGGTGCGCTGACCGCCGTTGATCACGTGGATCTCGACGTGCCGCGCGGCCGAATCTACGGTTTTCTCGGCCCTAACGGCTCAGGCAAGTCCACCACGCTGCGCATGCTGTGCGGTCTGCTGCGACCGAGCGCCGGCACCGCTACGGTACTGGGAGTCGATGTCGAAAAATCGCCTGACGAGGTGCGCCGTCACCTGGGGTACATGACGCAGAAGTTCTCGCTCTGGGACGACTTGACGGTTCTTGAAAATCTGCATTTCATGGGTTCCATTTATGGACTCGGCAAACAGGCGTTGCAGCGCCGCATTGACGAACTGTTGGCTGCGTATTCGCTGACCGGCCTCCGACAACAGCGCGCTGGCACCATGAGCGGAGGTCAGCGGCAACGGCTGGCGCTGGCGGCCGCGACCATCCACGAGCCGGAACTGCTGTTGCTCGACGAACCCACCAGCGCGGTCGACCCGCAGAGCCGGCGCGACTTCTGGGACCGGCTGTTTGCGTTGACCAATGTCGGCACCACGGTATTGGTTTCCACGCATTACATGGACGAGGCCGAGCGCTGTCATCAGCTCGCGATCCTTGCCGAAGGCCGCCTGGTCGCGCAAGGTCCACCTGCCGACCTGATGGAGAACATCGCGGCCGACGTGCTGCGACTGGATCGCGATCCGGGCGTGGCGCTGCGCGCGCGGATCGCCGCGCAGCCGGGTGTGTTAGGTGTCGCGCAGATCGGCGCGCAGCTGCGCATCATCTGCGCCAGGGGAGACGGGCAAGAGCGGGTGCGGCTGCAGGAACTGCTGCGGGCCGCGGGCGAAACTACCGCGCTGGAATCGACTCGTGCGAACCTCGAGGATGTGTTTGTGGTCGCAACGCACGCGCCGTCCAATCGGGCGGCCGCATGAACGCCTGGCGGCGCCTGTCCGCGATCGCCTGGAAAGAGGCGATGCAACTGCGTCGCGACCGTCTTTCCTTTGGCATGATCGTGGGCCTGCCGCTGATGCAGATGCTGCTGTTCGGCTATGCCATCAACTTCGATGTCCGCGGCCTGAAAGCGATTGTCGTCGATGAAGCTAACACGACGGCCTCCAGGGATTACATCGCGGCACTTGCGGCGACACAGGTCGTCGGTCGGCCGCGCACGGTAGCCTCCGGCGCCGCTGCGGATGCCGCACTGCGCGCGGGCGCCGCCAGCGTTGCGATCCTCATTCCGCGCGATTTTGACCGCCGCATCCAGGGCGGCGGGCGCTCGGCCGCGCAAATCATCGTCGACGGCGCGGAGCCCAGTATCCAGTCGGTGGTGCAGGGCCTGGTGGCAGTACCGCTGCACGCGAGGCACGGCGCGGTTCAGAACAGTGCCCGGATGGTCGAGGTACGCACCTACTACAACCCGGAGCGCCGCACGGCGGTGCAAATCGTGCCGGCACTGATCGGCGTAATCCTGTCCGTCACCATGGTGTTATTTACGTCCGGCGCCATCGTGCGCGAACGTGAGCGCGGTAACCTGGAGCTGCTGATCGCGACGCCGGTTGGCCGCACCGAGCTGCTGGTCGGAAAATTCCTGCCCTACGTCGCCATCGGACTGGTGCAGACCACCCTCATTCTGTTAGTCGGTCGCTGGCTCTTCAAGGTGCCCATTGTCGGCAGCCTGTTGCAACTCTATGTCGCTGCGTTGCTGTT
The DNA here is from genome assembly GCA_031382085.1 of Gammaproteobacteria bacterium. Taxonomy (GTDB): domain Bacteria; phylum Pseudomonadota; class Gammaproteobacteria; order Steroidobacterales; family Steroidobacteraceae; genus UBA964. Next base: position 87,136 of record JANMYM010000083.1, on the reverse strand, counting down.
CGTCGGGGCGTCACTGGCCCTCGGCCTGCTGGTGTCGACCTTTGCGAAAACGCAGTTCCAGGCTTTTCAACTTGCATTCATGACCATGCTGCCGTCGATACTGCTGTCCGGTTTCATGTTTCCCTACGACGGCATGCCGCAGCTCGCGCAGTGGATTGCGCAGCTGATCCCGCTGACGCATTTCAACATCCTGGTGCGCGGAATCGTGCTGCGGGGCGCCGATCTGAGTGAACTTGCGCCGCAGCTCCTGAAGCTGCTGGTGTTCATGCTCGCGATGTTCAGCATCGCGCTACTGCGTTTCCGCAAGCGGCTCGACTGATCAGCACGCTGGCGGCCGGGCATCCAGCGCGGCGAGCATTTTCCTTGAGGCGAAGTGCCGGTAACTTTGCACGGCCAGCGCCCGCAACTCATCTTTGTTAGGCCGGCCGCCGGCGAGCGACAGCGCGATCCAGCCGTTGTGCCCGGCGTACGGGGGCACGTGGAAACGCGGATCGAGCGTCATCATGGCCTGCTTGTCGATGCCCACCCAGAACGAGGCGACCAAGCCGCCTTGGTGGTGATAAAATTGCGCAAAGGTTTTCTTGCCGGCGCGCCACACCGGAAAACCGAACTGCTCGCCTTTGTCAGCTTCCGGCAACGACAGACAGATTTTGTCCAAGAGCTCGCGCAACCGCCGTGCCGCGACGGAGTACATCGGATCGATTTCCGCCAGCGTAAGCCCGAGCGTCGGCGGCTCGATTGCCGTGGGTTTGCCGAGCCGCGCGCTCAATCGCGGCGCCGCCACCCTGCGATATGCCTCCTGCACCAGGGCCGCCACGCGCTTCCAGGAAAGCCCCTGGTCGAGGCGCACGCCGATCCAGCCGCGCGGGCCCAGGTAAGGCGGCACAAAAAAATGCTTCGGCTCGCTGCGGACGAGATGATCCTGCGTTGCGGCAGCGGACGCCAGCCACAGCGCGATCCGCTCGTCGCCATGATGATTGATGGCGAGGCTTGCGAATACCTTGCCCTTCACGATGCGGAAATTCGGCGCGCCGTGCGACAGGATTTCCTCGGTCTCCGGCAACCCGAGGCAGACTTCTTTGACTGCGTCGCGCAGATGCCTGCGCTTGCTGGCCATGATGGACGCCGCCGGTCGCTACAGAATGCCGCGGGCGCGCATGCGCTCGATCGCATCGAGCTGGCGTTGCCGGAAGAAGCTGCGGTCCGGGACGATGACCCTGCTGCCATCCAGCAGGCCGTTAGCACGGCGCAGGTCGGCGCTGGCATATGAACCTGCAAACATTTCCAGCGCCTGGCGCGACAGCATGTTGCTCATCGCGGGCTGGTGCCGATAGGCGCGCAGCCCCGCCAGGTCCAGCGAAACCTGTGCCACCGAACTCTGGCCGACGCCGGCGACGACCATCTGATTGCCGTGATAGTCGATGATGTCTGAAAATCCGTTGCTCGAATCCTCGGGCACATCGATGCCACGCAATGTCGCGTTGTTAGCCGAAACCACGTAAGCAAGATTCTCCAGCGCGCGTGCGCGGCGCGCGATCTGCTTGATGGTCAGTTTCGGCGACGCCACCTCGCTGGTGTTGTGCAGGAAAACTTCCGCGCCGCGGATTGCCAGGCAGCGCGCCACTTCCGGATACAGGATCTCCTCGGACGCGATGGCGGCCAGTTTTCCCAGCGGCGTATCGGCCACCGGAAAGACCTTGTCGATGCCGTAGATCTCAAGGTACTTGTCCCAGACGTCATGCGGTGTCGGCGCGAAAATGGATATGAGACGGCGGTAGGACAGGATCCGCTTGCCCTGGTCGTCGAACAGCCAGCAGCACTGGAAATACAGCTCCGGAAAATGCGGGTCCACTTCATAACTGTTGCCGCAGAGATAGACACTGTTAGCTTTGGCAACGGCCGCGAGACCGGCATACTCCGGCCCGTCGATCGCAAGCGCCGCCTTGTCGCGCCATTCCACCAGCGTCTCGCCCCAGGGCGCGCCCTGCAGCGTGTACTCGGGCAACACGATCAACCGCAAATCGTCGCCGACCCATTTCCTGGCGCCGGTGATCGCCGTGTTGATGCGTTCAATCGACGCGCTCATGCGCGCGGCCGCCGTTTTGCGATCCTTGTCCGGATGCACGCCGTCGACATCGATCTGCAGGGCCATCGCGGTGTAGCGGTCAAGTCGGGTAGTCATCTAACAGTCTCCGCGCTCAGGGGTTGGCCTTCGCATAACTGCGCGCTTCCAGTTGCTGCGTCACGATCGGCAGACGGCTGCCGTCGGGGTCGAAAAAACAGCCGGTGTCGGCCGGGGTCAAACGGTCGATAAGTCGAAACAGCATATCGGCACTTTGCGCAGCGGTCAGCGCGCCGGTATTGCCGGTGGCGCGAGTCTGCACCCAGCCCGGATGCGCACAGGCACAGGTAATACGCCGCGCAGCTAACGCCAAGGATAGCTGCAACACCACCTGGTTCAGCGCCGACTTGCTGGCTCGATAGCCGACAAAGCCATACGAGGGCTTCGCGCCCACACGGCTGCTGATCGCGAACATGATCTTGCGCTGGCTCGTGGCTACGAGTGGCGCAAAGCACTCGGCGAGACGCATCGGCGCCTGGGTGTTGATGCGGTGACAGCGGTCCCAGGCCGCGTAATCCGTGACGCCGAACTCTCCCGCAACCCCGCCGGTCGCCGCGGCATTCATCAGCAGCACATCGATCGACCTGTTTGTTAGCTTGCGGGCCAACGCCTCGATGGCGGCGAAGTCGCCGACGTCCAGCGGCAGCTTTTCGATGCGAGTCCCGGCCTGGCCGTGGCAGGCCGCATCGAGCTCCGCCGCGTCCGCCGGATCGCGGCAACTGGCCAGCACCTGCCAGCCGGCAGTCGCAAATCGGCCCGCCAGGGCTGCGCCCACACCGCGGCTGGCGCCGGTAATGAAGACCGTTGGCATTGCGTGTGCCTCACTCATCGGACCATCATGTTACTCGTTTTGACTGCAGGCCCGGCATGCGACCCCATATCGAGTTCATTCAACATCAATGGCTGCCATTTGAGCCGCGCGTGTTGCCCCATGCGCGACCCGATCTTGACGCGCGTGTCCTGTCGCGCGATACGGAAAGCGGCGCCTGCAGCCTGATCCTGCGCTATCCACCCGGCTGGTCGCGCGCCGCAGAGTGCCTCGAGGTCGACGAGGAAATGCTGGTCCTCGATGGCGCATTGGAAATTGACGGTGTTAGCTATGGCCGTCACGACTACGCGCATCTGCCGCGAGGTCTGGGGCGCGCCGGCATGCACAGTGGCCGCGGCGCGCTGGTACTGACCTTCTTTTCCGGCGAGGCCGTCGCGAGGCGCGCTGACTCCAGCGACCATGATCCTGCCCGCGTGGTGCGCCACATCAACACCCGCACGCTGCCCGCGCAAGTCGGCCCGCGCAAGCACATGCGCAGCGAAGGCTTTAATCACGGCGGCACCGTGCACAAGCTGCTGTTCGATGACCCGCTGACCGGCGACAAGACCTGGCTCGCCGGCCTCGGGCCCTGGTGGCATTGCGAAACGCAGGAAACCCATCCGGTCGCCGAGGAAGAGTTCGCGCTGGCAGGCGATATCCACATGCCGAATGGCGTGCTGCGCGAGGGCGGCTATTTCTGGCGCCCACCTAACATCGCACACGGCCCGTTCGGCACCATCGGCGGTACCGTGCATCTATGCCGCGGCAAGGGCGGCCGGTACTCGACCGTGTTCACGCCCGCACCGCGGCCGTTCGCCTGGGATCCGGTCTACCGGCCTGTCGTTCCGGAATCCTACCGACGCTGGATTCCGCCGCAACTGCTCGCAGACGCGGCGCGTTAGCCGCCGGAGCGCTTCGCGGCGATACCCTTTTTGGCGAGTTCGGCCACCACAGTGTCGCGATGCTCGCCATGAATCTCGATGACACCATCCGGCCGCAGCTTGCCGCCGGCGCCACAGCGCTTCTTGAGATCTTTTGCAAGCTGCTCGCGCAGGCTCCACGCGAGTGTCAGGCCGGTCACGACGGTAACACCATGGCCGCCCTTGCCCTGCGTCTCACGCGCGACGCGCACTTTGCTTTCCACCATTGTGAGCCACTCGCAGGCGCGTTGCGTCAGCGCCTGAGATTGCCCGGATTCAGGCGCTCGTTCGGATCCAGGGTCTGCTTGATCGATTGCCAGAGCTGCCGCGCCGCGGGTGTCAGCCGCGATTCGTACGCATAGGTTTTCGCCATCTGCACATGCACCGCGCCGGCGCTCGCCAGCGTAGCCACGAGGCCGTCACGCAATTCGCGCGCGAATTCCCGCGCCGCAGGGTTGGCGGGCCGGTCACGGAAGCGGGCGGCGCTGGCCGCATCGAGATGATCGAGATGCAACTGCGACACCTCGTCGGTCCAGTAGAACGACGGCTCCAGCACCACGAATCCCGGTCGCGGACCTAACATATAGCTTTCCCAGATGCCGAGCGCATTCATGCGCACGCGCTGCGACTCGAAAAATGCCTGCACCGCGGCGGCCGCGGATTCGGCGCGCGAATACGGCAGCATGGCGTTGGTCGGCACCCAGCGCTCGCCCTCGGGCCCGAGGAAGCCGCGCACCGAATACGGCTTGGCCGCAAGCGCCATCGGCAGGAGATTGGGAATCTCGCGCCCTTCCCTGGTGCCCGCGGCCCGCAGCAGCGCGAGTGAGTCCTCGACCGCGCGCTCGCTGACCCCCTCCGCGGTTACATGCAGAGACCACTGCACGCCCTCCATGAAATTGCGGCCTGCCGCCGCCATCTTCATCGCATCTAACAAGCCGCCGCCCACGGTGCCCCTCGCGATCGCGACGTTAGCCAGCGTGCTGATGGCGTCCTTGAAGCCGACCCGCGGAGCGTTCTGGCTCTTGCGTGGATCCAGGCCCATCATCCGGCCGGGCAGCCGTAACCGGCTGCAGGCGACCATGCCGCGCATCAGTGCGCCAAAAGTATCGTAGGCGAGGGATATGTAGCCTTTGGCGCGCGGCAGCGGCTCAAGCGCGATGGTCGCCGCCGTCTTGATACCTAACGAACCACCATCGGCGATGAACAGGCCCGCGAGATCGGGGCCGAAATTCCGGAAAAACGGCGCCATTCCTGCCGCGGCGGAACCCGTGGTGACCACCGCGCCATCTGCGAGCACGAGTTCGAGGCTCAGGATGCCGGACATTTCATCCGCCGTGCCCTGCGAGAGCGCACCACCGACCGTGGAATAAATTCCGGAATATGGCGGCTTGAACACCGGGCGCAGCCCCGTGCCCTGCAGCGCATCGGTCAGCGCCATCCAGGGCGAACCCGCTTCGACGGTGACGTACTGATCGACAAGATTTATCTCCCGCACGCGGTTGAGGCGACGCAGGTCCAGCGTCACGCTGTCAGCCCGGGACGGCACATAGCCGCCGCTGTAGGACATGCCACCACCGCGGGGTACGACGGCCATGCCGGTGCGGCCGGCACAGCGAACCACCGCGGCAACTTCTTCCACAGTGGCTGGCGCTATCACGGCAGCCGCAACCGGCGCGTCCGGCCAGAAAAAAATGTCGCGCGAGAAATACGCCCTGGCGGCCGCGTCCAGTTTCAGATGCTGCGAACCGACGATACTGGAAAATTCAGACATGCTCACCAGGGCACTCCCTCGTCAACTGCGCGCGCAATGGCCTGCAAATGCTGCGGCAAACTCGGCCGGTATTCCGGGCGCCAGGAAAACGGCGCCGGCTCCGCGGAAAACTGGTTGGACAGGGGTCCACCTAACACGCGAATGAACAGGCAGTACCCGGTCTCGCTGCCCGCAGGACCATGCCACTGCCCTTCGCGCCAGAACGCATAGCCACCGGCGCTCATGCGGCCCACGTCGCCGAAAACATAGCTGCCCGATAAGGTAAACAGTTCCTCGATCACCGGATGGGTGAACTTGCCGGGCATGATCGCCGGCGGCGGGTGCTGCGGCATCGCGCAGTACAGAAAAGATTGCTCGCCGCTCGCTGCGTCGCGCCGCAGTATCTTGCTGGCGATGCCCGGGCTCAGGGGTTTGCCGGTCACGCCACCTGCGGCGCCATGTAGCCACGGCAGCGTATAAATGTCCTGGATCGCGATCGGCGCTTCCGGCTGCCCAGGCCCAGTCATGACCAGCGCCACGGCGCCTGCGCGGCTGCGCAGCCAGCCGCTCTGTTCGCCGCTCGCCGCAAACCTCAGGTAGCCGTGCGAACCTAACAACGCTGGCGGCCGGCCCGATTCCTCCAGGGTCCAATCGCCATCCAGCATCAGTAATTCGAGATACTGGCCGGGACGCGACAGCCACGGTCGCTGAAAACCCGGTGGCACGTGTACCAATGTGGTGACCGACTCGTCGTCAGAATCGATACTCAGGATCTTCAGTTGCACGCCAGGCGCGCCAAGCCACCGAAGGCTGCCGGCGGGTTCGGCCCAGGGCATGCACTGCGATTGAATGAAGCAGGTATGAGGCCGGCTCATGGCTGACACGCGCTCAGGTGGCGGGCCTGAATTCCGCCAGGTCGCTGAAAACATCCAGCGTCGCGATCAATCCACTCTGCAGGCCGAAGCGATCTACGAAGCGCACGCCCTGAAAAGCGCTGCCGTCCAGCCAGGTGCCCGACATCGTGCCGAAGCTGTAGACAACAGCCGAATCGCCATTGACGCTGACGTCAAATCCTTCGACATGCTTGCGCACCGCGCCCTGGCGCGCACGGCTGTGGGCGAAGAAATCCTCGAGGCGGGTGAAGCGATGATTGCCTGACACGGTCATGACAAAGCCCGGTGCTAACAAAGTCTGCAGGCGCGGCAGATCCCGCGCGGACATCGCAGCAAAAAAATCGCCGGCCACCTGGCGCGCACGCTCCGCGGCCGCAGTCACGCAGCGACTCCCTGCAACTGGCGCGACTCCAGGTTCTGCACCGCCGCCCGGTACGCGCTCAGGCCAAACAGCATCGTGGTGGTCAGCATACCGCCGACAATGAACGAGACCACCGCCATGGAATAACGCACGCCGGTGGTGCCGAAGACGTGATCGTTCAGTGCCCCAACGAGGGACGGCCCCAGCAACAGGCCAAAGCCGTTGATGAAAATCACGTACACCGACGTCAGGCGGGCGCGGTAGTCGCCCGGTGTCATGTGCAGCAGCGCGGCGGCGCCGGCAGGCGTGCTGGCCGCTCCAGCCAGCGTAGCCGGCACGAGCACAATCAATGCCAGCATCGGCGATGGCATCAGCACTACGGCGGTGGACAGGAACACCATCGCGAACAGGCACCCAAGTGCGGTGCGATATGGGCCGTCAGACTGGCCGCGACGAAAGTAACGGCTGTTGAGCCAACCGCTGCACCAGGCACCTAACGGACCGAAGATCAGCAGGATCCAGCCGTAGCTGAAGGCGAAGTCCGCGACGCTCCAGTGCAAGGTCCGGGAAAACATCGTCGGCAGCCATTGCCACGCATAACCGATCAGCGGTGAGGTCACCTGGCCGACGCAAAGCAGCAGGTAGGCCGGCCAGTAAGCCGATAAATACTCGCGCATGGCGGGCCAGCTCGGTCCGGCCTGGCTGAGCCGTTCGCCGCGCGGCGGCTCACGGACCAGCAGGATCAGGATCGCCACGACCAGTCCCGGCAGTCCGGCGGCCACCAGCACCATCTGCCACGCGGCCAGCGGACCGACCACGGGCAGCACATAGCCCGGCCGCGTTTGCATCCAGGACACGATCAGGCCACCTAACAGATACGCGATGCCCATGCCGAAGGATACGCCCATGTTGAAGACGCTGATCGCGCGGCTCTGCTCCTCGCGTGGAAACAGGTCCCCGACCAGGGAATTGCCGGCCGGCGTGAGCGCCGCCTCACCGGCGCCAACACCGAAGCGCGCCAGCTGCAACTGATCGAACGTTCGCGCCAGGCCGGACCAGGACGTCATCGCGCACCAGAACAGCATCGCAATGCCGATGATCTTTTTGCGATTCTGCCGATCCGCGAGCCAGCCAAAAGGCAGGCCGAACAGCACGTAGAAAAGTGCAAACGCCGGACCTAACAAAATGCCCATGTCCTGGTCGCTGACCTGAAACTGGGCTTTCACGGGATCCACGACCATGGTCAGGATCCAGCGATCCAGCAGCGAAAATGCGTAGGCGAGCGCCAGCAGCGTCACCACGTACCAGGCGTAGCGGCGCGAATGGCGCGGCTTGTCAGTAGGCGGCATTGGTCACTTCCAGCCCCAGCGCGTGCTGGCCCCACATGGTGCCGCACAGATCCCAGGACAGACCGAGATGCGCGCCTGCCGCATGCGCGTCGCGAAACGCGCGCTGCATGTGGTTATCAAGATAGATCCCGCGACCGCCCGCGACCGTGAACAATCGATCCACCGCCGCGACCAGCAGTTTTGCGCAGTAGGCCTGGTTGCGCCGCACCTGCAGGCGCAACGCGACCGAAACACTGCCACCGCTTTCGACAGCCTGCATGCACTCACGGCAATCGGCGTGGATCAGGGCGCGTGCCGCATCGATGTCCGCCGCCGACTCAGCAATCTTCATCTGCACGATCTGCTGGCTGGCGGCGCTGGCGCCGGTCGTCACCAGCTTGCGCGCCTGTGCGCCGCTAACTGTCAGGTCCAGCGCGCCAGCGGCGATTCCTAACAGCGGTGCGAGAATTGCAAACGGGTTAAGCGCGATCAGGGGCAGGTGGAACAGCGGCGCTTTGTTAGCTTCGAGGCCCGGACCGCCGCCCTCCTTCAGTTCCTGCATGGAAACCGTGCGATGTTCGGGGATGTACACATCGGTCAGCGCGACGTCCCGGCTGCCGGTGGCGGCCAACCCGGCCACATGCCAGGTATCAATTACTTCGCACTGGGCGCGTGGCAGCAACACGCAAATAAAGCGGTTGGCGCCCCCTCCCTCAAGCGGCGGGGCGATGGTCGAGAATACGCACCAGTCCGCGCAGTCGATGCCACTGACAAAATTCCAGCGCCCGGTGACGCGGTAGCCACCAGGCACCGGCACGGCCTTGCCGTTGGGTGTAATCGACGACGTGATGAGCGCGTTGCGCTGACCGCCCCAGACATCGTCCTGCGCCTGCGCGGAGAACTTGGCTAACAACCAGGCACGCTCGGCGGTCACGCCCAGGATCCAGGCCGTGGACCCGCAGCCGCGTCCGACGGTGGCGACGATGTCCACGAATTCGGGCATACCGAGTTCGAATCCACCAAAACGCCGCGGTTTCTGCAGGTCAAACAGCTGTGCCGCCTGCAATTCATCGATCGTCACGTCGGGCACGCGCCGCGCGAGCTCCGCGGCCTGGGCACGCTCGCGCAGCCGCGGCACCGCGTCGCGGGCACGTTCCATCAAAGACGCGTACTCGGTATCCACGGCAGCAAGAGTCCAAGTGTTGCCGGGCCAGGTCAAGAAATAACGTGCGCCCACTGCTGAGTTGCTCGCGTAGCGGAGGCATAATGCGCTCCGTGGCCATGAAACCCCGAATCGCGGTGCTCGGCAGCGGCACCACCCGCTCGGAATTGCCGCCGCACTTTTTCGAGCGTGATGCCGCCGAGCCCTGGGCAGCGCCGGTCCGGTTGTCGGCGTTTGCACGCACTCCCTACGAACGCCTGGTGGTCGATGTTGGATACGTCGATGCCGCCCAGAAAGCTGCGCCGTTGGCGGATGCGATCTTCATCAACTCGTTCGCCGACTACGGCATCGACGCGATGCGCGCGGTGCTCGCTATTCCGGTCGTCGGCGCTGGCGAGGCCGCCCTGATGGCGGCGGCGCGCCACACAGAGCGCTTTGCGATAGTCACCGTCTGGCCGGAATCCATGGGTTTTCTTTATGCAGAGCGGCTGCGCGCGCTCGGTCTGACGGAACGCTGCGTGAACATCGAGCACGTGTCACCGGAATCCGAGCTCGCGAGACTTGGCGGCGACGACAGCATCATGGAACGCATGCACCGCCATGAACCGACCGTGGTGGAACAATTGCGCGACGCCTGCAACCGCGCGGTCGCAATACATGGCGCCGGATGCATCGTGTTAGGTTGCACCTGCATGGCGCCAATCGGCCCGGCGCTGGCTGCGGCCTGTGCGTTCCCGGTCCTGGAGAGCTCACGCGTTGGCCTGGCGGCGAGTATCGCTGCTGCGGGCACGCCCCAGGGTCGTCGCGCGCCGCGTTCCGACGGTACGCAGCTCGTGACGCTCGTCGACGCCTGGGCCGGCGTCCAGGCGACGAATCCGATTGCCCGTGAACCAGACTGTCCCGTGTGTGAATCAGGAGATGCAAATGACACTGCTATTAGATCGCCGTAACCTCTTGCTGCTTGGAACCGCCGCCATCGGCTCGGCGGCGCTGGCCAAACCCGCGGCCAAGTTCCCGATTCGTATCTCCGGCAATGAGAACCCGTACGGTCCCGGCCCAATGGCCCGCGCCGCCATCGCAGCTAACACCGACGAAGCATGCCGCTACGCCGGCCGCCAGTACTCCGACCTGGTGGAAAAACTCCAGAAACGCGAGCAGGTCGGCAAGGGCCAGATCGTGCTGGGTTCCGGCTCCGGTGAACTGCTGAACACGCTGGCAATCGCGTTTTGCGACCGCGGCGAGTTGGTCTGCGGCTGGCCCACCTTCGAATTCATCATGGCCTATGCCACCAAGCTCGGCTGCGAGCTGCGCAAAGTACCCCTGGATGCAAACCTCGCGCACGACCTGCCGGCGATGGCCGCCGCGACCAGCGCCAACACGTCGCTGATCTATGTCTGCAACCCTAACAACCCGACCGGTACGGTGATCGATGGCGCCACCCTGCGGCAGTTTTGCCGCGAACAATCGCAGCACGCACTGGTGGTGGTCGACGAGGCCTACCTGGACCTCATCGACGCTGGCGCCACGGAAAGCATGGTGGACCTGGTGCGCGAAGGCGCCAACGTGGTCATCCTGCGCACATTCTCCAAGATTCACGGCCTGGCGGGCATGCGCGTCGGCTATGCGGTCGCCCGGCCGGATGTCGCGGCGCGCCTGCGCCGCTATTCGACCACCATACCTAACACGCTCGGACTGGCGGCCGCCAGTGCCAGCCTGGACGACACGCAATTCCTGGCTGCGACCCGCAATTCGCTGCTGGCAGACCGCAAGAGGCTCAGCGCCATGCTCGACGAAATGGGGATTCGATACGCCAAACCCCAGGGCAATTTCATATTCACAAAGGTCGGCATGCCGTCGGTGGATTTTTCCAAGGCCATGCAGGCCGAAAAAATCGAAGTCAGCCGGCCGTTCGATTTGTTTCCCGACTGGAACCGCATCACGATCGGCACCAGCGCCGAAATGGACTACGTTTTGCCGGTCATGCGGCGCATAATTCGCGCATGAATAAGCCAAGACTCGCGCTTCTCGCGGGTGCCTTGCTGTCGCTTTTGTTAGCTGTCAGCGCCAGCGCGGCCGGTACCGAAATCCTGACCTCGGAAAAAATGTGGGGCCTGCAAAGGCTCGGCGGCCCGGCACTGTCACCCGACGGACGAATCGCAGTCGTACCCGTTACGCGCTACGACATCAAGGAGAACAAGGGCTTTACGGATCTCTGGATGCTGCCGCTGGATGACGGCGCCGCCCGGCCATTGACCACCGATACGGCCGCGGATACCTCGCCGGTGTTTTCGCCCGACGGCACGCGCATCGCGTTTGTCTCGAAGCGTGGTGACGACAAGGAGTCTCAGATCTACGTGATCGCGGTAGACGGCGGTGAGGCGCGCCGCATTACTAACGTGCCCACCGGTGCGGATACGCCGAAATGGTTCCCGGACGGCAAGCGTATCGCGTTCGTCAGCAGTATCTGGACCGATCTCGCGTCGTGGCCCGATCAGGACAAGCGCAAGAAAGAGCGCGACGACAGCAAGGTGCAGGCCAGACTATGGAGCCGTGCGCCGATTGCACACTGGGATCACTTTCTGGACGACCGCGAGCCGCACATATTCGCCATCGCGGTCGATTCGGTCGCCGGCAGCACGCCCGAGCCGGTTGCGATCACGCGCCTGTCGGGCTATTCATTATCGCGTTCGAGCTACGACGATGAATCCTATGCCATCGCACCGGACGGCGAAGAAATCGCGTTTGTCGTCGACGTCGACCGCGCCGGCAACGACCCCAGCTATGACATCTTCATCATCCCGTCCTGCGGCTGCAAGCCGGCGCGCGATGTCACCGAAGCTAACAAGGCGGACGACCTGGCGCCCAGCTACAGCCCGAACGGCCGCTGGCTCGCCTACGTGCGCCAGAGCATCAAAGGCTTCTACTCGGACCGACGCCGGCTGACACTGGTCAATCGCGCGGATGGCGCACTGCGCGACCTAAGTGGCTCCTGGGATCGTTCCGCCGACGGACTCAAATGGCTGCCGGACTCCAGCGCTCTGTTAGGTGCGATCGAGGACGCCGCGACCACGCGCATCTGGCGTTTCGACGTCGGCAGCGACAAGCCGCGCGCGTTAACGACCAATCCAAGTTTCTCGGGGCTCGCTATCGGCCAGTCGCGGAAGGCGAAGTCACCGCGCGCCGTCGCGATCCGTCAGAGTTTCGATGAACCGCCGACGCTGGTCGAGCTGACGCTCGCGAACGGCAACGCCCGCACGCTCAGCCATTTCAATGAGGTTGCGCTGGGTTCGCTGAGGCTCGGCAAGGTCGAAAGCGTGACCTACGCCGGTGCACGCGGCGATGCGATCCAGATGTGGGTCGTTTACCCGCCGGATTTCGATCCGAACAGGAAATATCCGGTCTACATGCTGCTGCATGGCGGCCCGCATAACGGCATCCCCAATGCGGTGCAGTGGCGCTGGAACGCGCATGTATTCGCGGGCTGGGGTTACATCGTCACCTGGCACAACTTTCACGGTTCCAGTGGATTCGGCCAGGAGTTCGGCGATTCGATCAATCCGGACCGCGTTACCCTGCCGTACGAAGACACCATCAAGGCGGCGGAATGGCTCATGGCCAAACCCTTCGTCGATCGCGATCGCATAGCGGCGGGCGGTGGCAGTTATGGCGGGTTTCTCGCCAGTACTTTGTTAGGCCGGCCGCACCCCTTCAAGGCGCTGGTAGCGCATGCGGCGGTCTACAACGAGTTTACGCAACTGGCGGCGGACTACGGCGCGGAAAAAGACCGCTTCTTTGAATTCTGGGAAAAGCCCGAGGAATTTGCCCGCTACTCGCCGCACACCAGCGCCGGCAATTTCAACACGCCGACGCTGGTCATTCATGGCCAGCTCGACCGGCGTGTGCCGGTCAACCAGGGTTTCGAGCTATTCAACACGCTGCAAAAGCGCGGCGTGCCATCGAAGCTGCTGTATTTCCCCGATGAGAACCACTGGGTGCTGAAACCGCAGAATTCCCTGTTCTGGTATCAAGCCCAGAAAGACTGGCTGGAAAAATACGCCCCCGCAGGAGCACGCTGATGCAACGCCGTGAATTTATTGCCGCGACGTCGGCGCTCGTCGCCGCCACGTTAGCAGAGAGCCGGGTCTTTGCGGCCGCCAAGGCCAGCAAGCCGCTCAGCCTCCTGATCCTCGGAGGCACACGCTTCATCGGCGTGCACATGACGCAGCTGGCGCTGGCACGCGGCCACAAGATCACGTTCTTCAATCGCGGTCGTACCAAGACGGACCTGTTTCCGCAAATCGAGCGCATCAAGGGCGACCGCAACGGCGTACTGGACGGGCTCAAGGATCGCAAATTCGACGCCGTGATCGACAACTCTGGTTACGTACCACGTCATGTCAGTCTCGCGGCGCAACTGCTGCTGCCTAACGTACCGCGCTACGTTTTCGTGTCTTCGATTTCCGTCTATCCGGATTTCAGGGTGCCGCGCGGCGAGGATTCAGTCGTCGGCAAACTGGCGGATGAGACGATCGAGAAAGTCGATGGTGAAACCTATGGTCCGCTGAAGGCGCTGTGTGAACAGGCTGCGTACAAGGTCTATGGCGGCAAGGCCACGGTGCTGCGCCCGGGCCTGATCGTCGGCCCGGACGACAACACCGATCGCTTCACCTACTGGCCCGCGCGCGCCGCGCGTGGCGGCGAGATCGCGGCGCCCGGCGGCCCGGGCGAACACATCCAGATTATCGACGTGCGCGATCTCGCCGCTTTCACGCTGCGCTGCGTCGAACAGGAAACCTCTGGCACATTCAATGTGGTGACCAAACCGAAGGTGGTGACGATGGGCCAGGTGCTGGACGAATCCATTCGGGCTGCAGCGCAGTTCGTCAAGCCGAAACCCCGCTCGACTGTCAGCTGGATCCCGGCCGCCTTCCTCGCCAAACAGAAAGTCGAACCCTGGTCCGACATGCCCGCATGGTTCCCTGAGGAAGGGACCGAAGCCGCGGGCGCTGCGACGCCCATCGACCGCGCGCTGGCGGCGGGCCTGACCCTGCGCCCGCTGGCTAACACCGTGCGCGATACCCTGGCCTGGCATCTGCAGCGCCCCGAAGCAGAGCGGAAAAAATTGAAAGCGGGACTCGATGAGACCCGGGAACAGGCGCTGCTCAAGGCCTGGCGGGAACGCCGCTAGGTGATGAACGGGCTGGAACTTGGCCAGCACAGCTTCGCGCTGTTACGCGAGGGCCTGCGCGGCGATGCGGATGCGCTCGGCATGTTCTGCGATCTGTTTACCGCGGACGCCGAATTGTGGCTGCCGCCGACGCCTAACACGAGCAGTCCGTACCGGGGGCGCGACGCCATCCGGCAACTGTTGTGCGGGTTCGTTGCGCCGCTGTACCCGGACGGACTGCAGCTGCGCCTCTACCAGTTGCTGACGGGCCCGGACCGGGTTCTGTTTCAGTTCGAAGATCGCGGCAGGAAGCAGGACGGCAGCGACTACCAGAACAGCCCTTGCATTGCGCTGCGCTTGCGCGACCAGCAAATCGCCGGGCTCTGGGAGTACTGGGGTGGACCGGGATTCTTCCGCGACCAGCTCGACGGCAGCGGCGCGCGCGGCAGCATCGACGCCGACGCGCGGAGCACCGCGCGGCAGGCGATGTCACAGTTGATCGCAGGCATGGGCGGCTCGGCAACGGCCATGGACGCGTTTCTCGCCATGATGTCGGACGATGTGCGCTTGTGGTTTCCGCCCACAGCTAACACGCGCAGTCCCTACATCGGCCGGGCGGACGCCAGGCGCCTGTTCCGCGACTTTCTGATGACGATGTATCCCAACGGCATGGCGATCGAGATGTTTCACGAGACCAGCGGCGGCTCGCGCACGGCCTTTGAATTGCAAAGCCGGGGTGTGCGCAGGGATGGCAGCGTCTACGTGAACAGTCCCTGCCTGTGCCTTGATATCAAAGGCGGCAGGATCAATACGCTTTGGGAACACTGGGGCGGCCCCGGTTTTCACCGGCCGTTAGTTCAGCCTTAGCCCGGCAAACTACCAGGGCAGTTCTTCGCCGTTATACATCCAATAGCGGCCCGCTTTGGCAAGGTCGAGGCCCGCGATCACCGCGCGCATGCCCGACACGCTGGTCGCTGCATCGATGTCGGCGCGCGGACCCCCCATGTCGGTGCGCACCCAGCCGGGATGGATCGGGATCGCAATGATCTGGTACTTGCGGCCCAGGTCGATCGCCAGCGAATGCATGATGGCATTCAAGGCGGCTTTGGACGCGCGGTACGCATACAGTCCACCGATCGTATTCTTGGTTATCGATCCGATAATGCTGGTGAGGCTGACAATCTTCTTTTGCCTGGACTGCGCCACATGCGTGACAAAAGCCTCCGCCATCTTCAGCGGCCCGATGGTGTTGATACGAAAGGTCTGCTCCCAGTCGGGAAAATCCGACGTGCCAAACTTGCCGAAGGCAATACCCTGCGCCGCGAAATTTCCCGCGCCCATGGTACCGGCGCTGTTTAGCAGCACATCGATGGGCTGACCCCGCATCTTCTCCGCGAGCGCGTCGATCGCCGCATGATCGGTGACATCGAGCGCCACGATTTCCAGTTGCGCGCCCGGCTTGTTAGCTTGGCCGGCCAGCGCGCTCAGCTCCGGGCAGCGATCCGGGGAGCGTGCGCAGGCAATCACCTGCCAGCCGTCGGCGAGGTACTGGCGCGCCATCTCGAGACCCAGACCCCGTCCCGCACCTGTAATCAGAACCGTCGGCATTGCTTGCGCTCCTTTCGTTAGAATCTACACTCAAGCTGTAAACCACGCCATGCCAACCCACTATCAAAAACTCATCATCCACCAGCTGACCGGCGACTTTCGCAGTGCCACCCGGGTGGTAGAGGAATCCTGGCGCGATCCGGACCCGGGCCAGGTGGTCATCCGCAATGTCTACGCGGGTTGCAATGGCGTGTTCGACACCAACCTGTGCCGCAACAAGATTCTGTACGTCAATTCAACACCACCGTTCGACATGGGCATCGAGGCGTCGGGCTATGTCGCGGCCTGCGGGCCGGGTGTCACGCAATTCCGCGAAGGCGACGCGGTCGTCACCACCAAGCTTGGCAGCGGCTATCGTGAGTACCAGCTCGCGGAAGTCGACCGCGTGTTAGCTGTCCGCGCGCCGACGCCGGAAGTGGTCGCGCTCGTGCCGACCGGCATATCGGGCATGGTCGGACTCGAACAGATCGGTGAATTGCGCGGTGGCGAAACAGTCGCAGTCTCGGCCGCTGCGGGCGGCCTCGGACACATTGTCGTGCAGATCGCAAAACTCGCGGGCTGCCACGTGATCGGCCTGACCGGGCGCGACCACAAGGCCGCATTGCTGAAATCGCTCGGCGTCGATCGCGTGGTCAACTATCGCACCGAGGATCTGCGTCAGGTTCTGGAGCGGGAATATCCGCGCGGTATCGACATCGCCTATGATTCCGTCGGTGGCGAGATTTTCGATGCGTTCCTCGACAATATAGCGATGCGCGGTCGGCTGATCATCAGCGGCCACACGTCGGATTTCGACCAGCCGGTGGAAAACATCCCGCAGCCGCGCATCTACCGAAAACTCTACTGGAAATCAGCGTCAGTGCGCGGCTTCCAGAACATGGCATTCAAGGAGTATTTCGACGACGCCGCGAGGCGCATTCTGGATCTGCATTACAACAACCGGATCCGGGTCCTGGTCGAACCGACGCCGTTTGTCGGACTGGACAAGGCAGCCGATGCGGTTGAGTATCTGCTCGCCGGGCGTAACACTGGCAAGGTTGTTGTACAGGTAAGCAAGCCCTGAGGAGCGCACAATGAAATTCCCGAGATTCTTCCTGTCCTTGTTAGCTGCCGCAGCTGTCGCGACTGGCGGCTGCGCCAGCCCCCAGGCTTCTGGACGCGACCGGGTTCTGGTGTTGGGCGCGAATGGGCAACTCGGCGCAGCTATCGTGCGACTGCTGGTGACCAACGGCAGACCGGTCACCGCCATGGTGCGCGAGAACTCCGATCGCAAGCTTCTCGAGGGTCTCAACATCGAATACGTCACCGGCGACGTGACCAATGACGCCGACGTGGCAGCGGCGTTCAAGGGCCGTCGCTATTCCGCAATCATTGTCGCGCTGCGGGTCAACAACGGCGATATTCATTTTTATGAAAAAGCGCTGGCACCCATTGGCAAGTATGCGACAGCCGCTGGCGTACAACAGATTATCCATCACGGCGCGGTGGGCGCGGGCAAGAATATCGATCGCATTGCGCATGAAGGCTGGGATCGCATCCCGGGCATCTACGACCGGATGCGCGATCAGGGCATTGGCGAGGATCTGGTTCGCGCCAGCGGCGTGCCCTACACCATCATCCGCAACGCGCGCATTTATCCGGCCGATGCTCCGTCCACCGGCAAGGCGCAGCTGACGGAAGACGACAGTGTCGTATCACCGATGACGCGCGCCGATCTTGCCATTTTTACCCTGCGCTGCCTTGGCAACCGGTCCTGCTACAACAAGACCTATCACGTGAAGGACGACTCGCTCGCCTGGCCGCCACCAGCCGGTGGCCGGCCCTGAAGCGATTTGTGCGCACTGGCGCCGGTTCACCAGCGCAGCAGTCTCTGGCCTAACAGCCGCCCCATCGTGAGGGCGGGCTGCAGGCCCATGCCACCAAGGAAGGCATTGCCGTTCATCAGGCCGAATCCGCGCACCTCGCCTACTGCGTAAATATTCGGAATCACACGGCCGGCCGTATCCAGGACGCGGCAGTCCGGATCGGTATCGAGGCCGGCCCAGCCGACCACGGAAATCCCATGGTGCAGGGCCGCGTAATACGGTCCCTTGCTGCCGAGCTTGAGCGGCATGTGTTCGCGGCCGAACACGGGATCCCGCCGGCTCGCAACCGCGGCATTGAACTGCTCGACGCTGCCGTGCAGATTGCCGGCATCCATGTCGCAGCGTTCGCCTAACAAATCAATCGAATCAGCGCTTCGAAACGACGTATGCACATTCCACAGGGGCCGCAGTTCTTCCGGCGTCAGCCCGAAGAAAAACGGCTTGCTCGCCGCATCGACAATCCCTTGATCGTAAACCGCCCAGAACGACATGCGGAGCTGTTTAAGCAACGCGTGTTCGCGCGCATCGACGCTGGGGTCATCTTCGCGCATGAAGCGCCGGCCTTCGAGATTGACATACAGCTCCCACGGCTGGCGCAGCTGCGGCGTCAGGTTGGTCAGCACCATGTATTGATCGGGGCGCCTGGGATTCTGCATGCCGGCGAAAGTGCAGAGATATTTGTCGCCGTGCTTGAGCACGCCGCCAACCGCGAGACCAAGATCATGCCCGCGGCCCTGGCTGTGTTCGCTGCACCAGCTGTAGAGCGGGTAACCCGTGTACTGTAGAAATTTTTCCGGATTGCGCGCGAACCCGCCAGTGGCGAGCACGATATTACTGCCGCGCGCCTCGCCGGATTCCGATCCTGATTGCCAGCGCGCGCCAACAATGGCGCCGGCCGCATCCCTCACGAGCTCAGTCACCAGGGTATTCAGCCGCGTTGTCAGGCGGCCCGCGGCTTCCTGGCGCCGGTACATCGGCAGCAACGTGTCGTAGATGCCAACCGCGGCGTTCGGCCCAAAATAGGTGCGCGCAATCTGATACGGCTCGTGCGCGAAATACACGATCGGATGCTCCGGCATCACCGTGTAACCGGCGTCTAACAACCAGTGCAGCGTGTCCGCGCCGCCGTCAATGACCGGCTTGATCGCGGACTCGCTGACGGTGCCGCGCGAGATGCGCAGCACGTCCGCGAGATGCTGTGCGGGCGAGTCCTGGATACCCTTGGTGGCCTGCAGGCGTGTGCCCGCTGCGCTGAGCTGGCCGGAGGACCAATGCAGCTGACCGCCGAGGTGATCGTTGCCGTCCAGGACCAGTACCCGGGCGCCGCGCTCGGCTGCGCAGATCGCCAGCGGCATGCCCGCACTGCCCGCGCCAATGACAATGACATCCCAGTCAGGTTCACTCATCGCTGCGTCTCGCTGAAATCTAACAACTCGTAATTGGCATCCAGGTGGTCCCATTCCATGCGAACGAACTGGTGCTGCGAACCTGTGACCCAGAAATGGATCGGAGAATAGCTGCGAAAGGCGATGGTGAAATGCCGGCAGTCGAACTCGCCCGCCGGTACGCGCACCGTCTCGTCACCGTGGTGGGCCAATTGAAACTCCGTGGTCGCAATCAAGGGACCGGTGCCGCCATTGGCCGCGTTGGAGCTAACAGGCGAGCTGAGCCGACCCGGATCGCGTCCGTGCCAGTGCTGCGCATGCCAGCCGTCGGTGATCAGCGAATGGGTGCCAAAACAGATCGGCCAGCCGTCCCAGTCCATGCGCTGACTGACGCGACCGTCACGCGTCGTATGGGCCTCGCATTCGATGAACCCGGCGCCAAACCGAAACCAGCTCGAGCCGACAAACTTGCCGCGCTGCGCCAGCCGGATGAAGGCATCGAGTGGCCGATAGCCAGCATCGATCGCAAACGTGACGTCGCGCTGCAATTCATCGTCCCACATCTCGCAGTGGGCCCGCAGCGTGCGCGCGCCATCGGCCGCGGTGCAGATCGCAAAACGCTCCCGGCCCGTCTGGGCGCCGCGCCGGAAATACCCAATCAGGCCCTGAACCTCGGTGTCCATGATGCTAACGTTGTCAGGCTCAAGCCAGCTTGCGCTGCGTACCGTGCAGTTCCTTTTCCGTCAGGCGGTAGAAATACAGCGGAATCAACGACAAGCCGAAATACAGACAGGGCAGGAACGCCGCGCAGTAGCGGATGCCATCGATCGTCTCCTGCGTCTGCGCAGGCGCCCTGGAGGTGAACCCGAACCACGCATAGCCGAGGCCGAGAATGGCCGGAGCAAATGCGGACGCGACTTTTTCCACGATGCTGTAGAGGCCGGAAAACACACCCTCGCGCCGCAAACCCGTGCGACGAAAGTCGTACTCGATCGCATCCGGCAGCATCGACTGGCCCATCAGCAGCAGGCCTGCAGCAGAAAATCCCTTGACCGCGGCGCGCGCAACAAAAATCCAGATCGACTCCTGGGGACTCGCGATCAGCCAGGTCAGGGACGCGAGGCAGAAAATCACCGTCGCAAGAATGTAGCTCTTCTGTTTTTCGATGCGCTTCGCGATCCGCAACCAGACCGGGATCGACAGCGTCTGCGCGATGAAACTGGTGGCGGTGAAGTACAGCATCCACATGCCGGGGTCCTGTTTGGCGTACACGTACTTGATGACAAAAATTATCATCGCGGTTCCGGTGAACAAGCCGAACAATTGCATGAATTTCGTGCCTAACAAAGCGACAAAGGGTTCATTGGAAAATCCTGTCTGCAGCCTCTGATAAAACGACAGCGACTCGGTCTGGCGCGCCATCGTGCGGGCTCCGGATGTGCCGAAAAACGACAGTGCCATGAAAAAGAAAATTCCGAAACCTAACAAAATGCCCATCTTGCCGTAGCCGTCGGCGCCGCCGCCAAAAAGCTCGGCGATGCGCTGCGCCGCGATGCCCACCAGCGTGCCGATGCCGATAAAAAACACCCGGTACGACATCAGCTTGGTCCGGACTTTGTAGTCGTCCTCCATCTCGGACGGCATGGCCATGTAAGGCACGTTGAAAATCGTGTACCCCGTGCCAACGGCGGCCAGCGCCAGCACCACCAGAACCTTGGACTGGCCGATGCCGTTCAAGGCCGAGTTGAAATACAGCGCGAACGATCCGCCCGCAACAATGCCGCCTAACAAAAGATACGGCCGGCGACGACCCCAGCGGGTATGGGTCTTGTCGCTGATCATGCCCATTAGCGGATTGCTGACCCAGTCCCAGAGCTTGGCGACCAGCAGCAATCCAGACGCTGCCACCATGGCGATGCCAAGCACGTCGGTCAGGTAAAAAAGCTGCAGCGCGGCAAACGCGTTAAGCAGAAATGAGGCGCCTAAAGTGCCAACCCCCCAGCCCAGGTGCAGGCGCCAGTCCGTCGTCGCTATCGCATGTTTTACATCAACCGCCATGATTCCCCCGATTTGCCGGATCGAAGCGCAACGTCCTGAGCACCGGCAGGCTCAACAGGTAACAGATCGACGGCAGGATCGCAACGCAGATGTAGATCATGCGTCGCGCCTCGGGCGACTGCGTCGCAGCGGCTTTATCATATCCGCCCGCGTCCAATAACAGGCCCACGAGCAGCGGACCAAATGCGAATGCCAATTTTTCGACAGAGCTATAGACTCCGGCCAGCACGCCCTCACGACGCCCGCCGCCCATGTTTCGATCAAACTGCATGGTGTCTGTTAGCAGCGATTGCGCCGCCAGCAGAATGCCCGCCGTCGCAATACCATAGAAAAATGCCCGCGCTATGATGATCCAGTCCGGCTCGGCGGGACGCGCCAGCAAAAAACTTGACAGCACGACGATGTTAAGCACGGTGGCCGCAAACCACGAACGTGCATTACCGAATCTCGCGGCGATTCTGAACCAGACGGGAATAAACAGCAGAGTGCCGAGGATTGATGCAACGCCGAACTTTGTCGCAACGTCTTTTTCCGCCAGGCCCAGAATCGATTTCATCAGGAAAAGCAGTGACGCCAGCACCAACGCTGTCGCTGTCATCTGCAGCAGCTTGACACCCATCAATTTCATGAATGGTTGATTGCGCAGTACACTCGCAAACTGCCGCCACAGTGGCATCGCAGGTTCATTCGGTGCTTTGCGCACAGGCGAACCGCGATCGATGCTACGACTGGCGAGCACCGCCACCAACATCGGCAAGGTGATCAGCCAGGCGACCACTGATCCCATGAACGCATAGCCTGCGCGTTGGCCGCCACCCGCGCTTACCAGATACAATGCACCCGCTGCTCCTAACACGATTCCGGCTTGCATGAATCCAACCCGGAACGACATCAGTCGCGCCCGCTCCGTGGCGCTGTCGCTTATTTCACCCGCGAGTGCGATGTACGGGATGTTGAACAGCGTATAGCCGGTCGCGTACAGCAACAGGAATCCGAGTTCCCAGGCCGTGACATGCCCGGCCGCAAAAGCCGGTGGACTGAAAATCAGCCAGAACGACACACCGCAGAATATCGCACCTAACAGCATCCACGGCACTCGCCGCCCCCAGCGGCTCGCAGTACGATCGCTGAGCATGCCCATCGGCGCATCGGTTACCAGGTCGTAAATCTTGCTGATGAAAATGATCGAGCCCGCCATCGTGCCGCTGATCCCAAGAATATTGACGAAGAAAAACAGTTGCATCGCGCCCAACGCGTTCAGCAAGGTCGCCGTGCCCAGCGAACCAATCCCCCAGCCCAGTAGTAATCGCAGCGGCAGACGTTCCGAATTCATGACAGCGAGTGTCGCGCCGCGGCGCGCCCTGCGAGTCGGCCAAAAGTCGTCGCGGTCAGTAACCCGTTGCCCGCCATATACCCCCAACAAGATGGCCCTGAAATACCACGCGCCGCGCCGCCACCGGCGAAAAGATTTGGCAGCACACTACCGTTGTCCCGCAGCACGCGCGCCTGCGCATCCACCGCGAGGCCGCCTTGCGTGTGAAACAGGGCGCCAGTGACCTTGACCGCGTAATAAGGCGCGGCTAACACCGGCCTGGCGGTGAAATCGCGACCGAATTCATCGGCGCGTTCCCCGCGTCCGCAGCTCGCGACCGTATCGCAGGTTGCGCGCAGCGTCGTCGCTGGCAGCGCTGTTAGTCGCGCCAGTTCGGCCAGATCCGGCGCGCTGACGATTGCGCGCACCTCAACGGCATCGCGGTAATCGTCGAACTCCTGCATCAGTTTGTGCAAGCGCTCGTCGTAAATATCCCAGGCGAAGCGCCCGGGTTGCGCGATCACCTCTACAGCCTGCTCCGAGTAGCCCAGCGCTTCATTGGAAAACCGCTCGCCTGCAGCGTTCACCTGGAAACCGCCTTCCATGATCAGCGGCCACAGAATTGGAATGCCGTGTCCGATCGAGAGCCCGCCGTGACCCTGGTAGGCATGGATGTCACGCACCGCCGCGCCTAACGCCAGGCCCCAGCGAATCGCATCGCCCTTGTTGCCAGGATGCCCGAAGAAAGTCGCAGCAACGATTTCCGGGATGAACTGCTGCAACATTGCAGGGTTCCCGGCGAAGCCGCAGCAAGCCAGCACCAGCGTATCGCAGCTCAGATCCTCGATGCTGCCATCCGGCCGGTGCACCCGCACGCCGCGCACGCGACTATCCATGGCGTCGGCGAACAACTCGCCGACCAGCGCGTCGGTCAGAACGTCGATGCCGCGCCGGTCGATCGCTGCGGACAGAGAACCCATGAGCTCGGCGCCCGTTCTGTTAGGCGAACCGTGCATGCGTTTGACCGAATGGCCCGGATACAGAAAGCTGTCCACCAGCGACAGCGGCACCCGCTGCGCATCGATCAGCCATTCCACCGTCGCTGCAGACTCGCGCGCCAGCGCCAGAACGATTTCGGGGTCCGTCTGCCCGCGGGTCTTCTTCATGACGTCGGCCGCGAAGATTTCGGGTGAGTCGGCAATGCCTGCGGCCTTCTGCAGCCGGGTTCCGGCGCCGGGGATCAGGCCGGTCGACATCGCCGTCGTACCCAGCGCGCTGGCATCGCGCTCCAGCACCAGGACCTCCGCGCCCTGCTCTTGCGCAGCAAGCGCCGCTGTCAGCCCACAGCCGCCGCCGCCGACCACCAGCACCTGCACATGCGCGGTAAACCGGGCGGCGCCCGGCTGCAGAATCCCCGAACAATCAATCGGCTGGGACATGGCCCGAGACTACCGGCCCGCCCGCAGACAAACAACGCGAATGCCCACGCGCCCGCGTCTCGGTCGGCAGCTGCCGCCGCGCGCTCACACAGGCGCGCCCGCTTTAGCATGTGCCGCATGAACACAGCAGCTCCACAGGCCGCAGGCCCGTCCAAAGCGACCACCGATTTTCTGACCCGCAAGCATGGCCACTGGATCAACGGCAAGTGGGTCACTTCGCGCAGCGGACAGACCTTCGACGTGCACGATCCGGCGACCGGCGGCAGGATCGCAACGGTTGCCGCGGGCGATGCGGCCGACATCGATGCGGCTGTCGGCGCGGCGCGCGCGGCGTTCGTCAATCCGGCCTGGGCCAGGATGCCCGCTTCGCAACGCGGCCATATTCTGTGGAAGGCCGCGGAGCTGATCCTGGCAAACTTTCAGCAGTTGGTCGAACTGACAATTCTCGACAACGGCATGCCAATGCCGCTCGCGCAGTACACGACGGGACTGTTTGTGCCCGAGTTCTTTCGTTACTACGCCGGCTGGCCGACCAAGATCACCGGTGAAACCATCCCCGCGAATCCGCAGGGCCGCCTGACCGGTGACGTTTTCTCGTTCACGCTGCGCGAGCCGATCGGTGTCGTCGGTGCGATCACACCGTGGAACTCGCCGCTGGCGATGGAAATGCTGAAGATCGTGCCGGTGCTGGCCACGGGCTGCACGATCGTGTTGAAGCCCGCAGAGCTAACACCACTGACTGCTATGTGCCTGATGGAATTGCTGCAGGATGCCGGCGTGCCCGACGGCGTCGTCAATCTCGTCAACGGCACCGGTGAGACCGCGGGCGCCGCGCTCGCTGCGCATCCGGGCGTCGACAAGATCGCGTTCACCGGTTCCACCGAAGTCGGTCGCCTGATCGTCAAGGCCGCGGCCGGCAATCTCAAGAAAGTCTCGCTGGAACTCGGCGGAAAATCACCGGTCGTCGTGTTCCCCGATGCCAACCTTGATGAGGTCATACCCGGCGCAGCCCGCGCCTGCTTTTTTCTGCAGGGCCAGAACTGCATGGCGGGCACGCGACTGTTCGTGCACCAGAAAATCCACAATCAGGTCGTCGACGGTATCGCGGCGATCGCGAAGTCCTTCAAGATCGGTCCCGGCATGGACCCTAACAACGACTTCGGTCCGCTGATCTCGAAGCAGCAGCGCGATCGCGTCAGCGGCTTTGTCGAAGCCGGACGCAGGGAAGGCGGTGAAATCGCCTGCGGCGGCAAGGCGATCGCGCGCGACGGCTGGTTTTTCGAACCGACGATCTTCGCCAACGCGCGCCCTGACCTGACGCCCGTCAAAAGCGAAATTTTCGGGCCCGTGCTCTGTGTCGAAACCTTCGGCGACGACGATCTCGATGACATCGCGCGCCGTGCTAACAGCACGATCTACGGCCTGTCCGGCAGCGTCTGGACGCGCGATCTCGGCAAGGCCATGCAGATGGTGCGCAAGATCGACTCCGGCCAGGTCAGCGTCAACATGCATGCGGCGCTCGATCCCGCCATGCCTTTCGGCGGCAACAAGCAATCGGGCTGGGGGCGCGAGTTCGGCAAGGAAGGGCTCGAGCCTTACCTCAAGACCAAGGGCATCAGCATCGCCTGGTAGCGCTTGTTCGCGTCGGCGGACGCCCCACTTTGGAGCATAGGCAAGCTTGCGCTGCGTCATTGCGGTGCGTGCCTGCGTACCGCGCTGCCTGAACTGCGCATTCTCCAGTCTATTTCAAAGAGTTGGCAGCTGGCACGAAAGCTGCTGTGTCCCCGTCGATGATTCCGTATCGACAGGAGTAGCCCTCGTGAAATTGCTGTTTGCCTTCCTCGCCCTGTTCGCTGTCAACTTTGCCGCCGCGGCCGATGCCCCCGTACCTAACAAAGGCGATACCGCCTGGGTGCTGATTTCCACCGTGCTGGTCATCCTGATGACCATCCCGGGGCTGGCATTGTTCTACGGCGGCATGGTGCGCAACAAGAACGTGCTGTCGGTGCTGATGCAGGTGTTCGTCACCTTCTGCCTGATCGCCGTGCTCTGGGCGATTTACGGTTACAGCTTCGCTTTCACGCAAGGCAATGATTTCTTCGGCGGCAGCAGCCGTCTGTTCCTGGCAGGCATGACGCCGGATTCGGTCGCGGCTACTTTCAGCAAGGGCGTGGTCATTCCCGAATTTGCCTACTTCGTCTTCCAACTAACTTTTGCGGCGATCACCCCCTGTCTGATCGTCGGCGCGTTTGCCGAGCGCATTAAGTTCTCGGCTCTTATATTGTTCATGGTCATCTGGTTCACGCTCGCCTATCTGCCCATCGCGCACATGGTGTGGTACTGGGCCGGTCCGGATGCCTACACCGACGCCGCGACTGCCGAGGCCGCAGGCAAGACTGCGGGTTTCCTGTTCCAGAAAGGCGCGCTCGATTTTGCCGGTGGCACTGTCGTGCACATCAACGCGGGTATCGCCGGCCTCGTGGGTGCGCTCGTGATCGGCAAGCGTGTCGGTTACGGCCAGTCCGCCATGCCGCCGCACAGCCTGCCCATGGTCATGATCGGCGCCTCGCTGCTGTGGGTCGGCTGGTTCGGCTTCAATGTCGGCTCCAACCTTGAAGCCAACGGCTTCGCCGCCCTCGTGTTTGCTAACACGGTGCTCGCGACCGCCGCTGCGGCGCTGTCCTGGATGCTGGCCGAATGGGCGCTGCGCGGTTCGCCCACGATGTTAGGTGCGGCCTCCGGCGCCGTCGCCGGACTGGTCGCCATCACGCCGGCCTGCGGTTTTGTTGGCCCGATGGGCGCTCTGATCATCGGCCTGCTGGCCGGCGTCATCTGCCTCTGGGCCTGCGCGAGCCTCAAGCATAAGCTCGGTTACGACGATTCGCTCGACGTGTTCGGCGTGCACTGCATCGGCGGCATCCTCGGCGCATTGCTGACCGGCGTGTTCGTGTCACCGGCGTTAGGTGGTACAGGTGTGTACGACTACGTGGCCAATGCCGCGAGCTTCGACAGCATCGGCGCACAGGTATTGCGCCAGGCCTGGGCGGTCGGCACGACGCTGGTCTGGTCTGGCGTCATCGCCTTCATCGCCTACAAGCTGGTCGACCTCACGATCGGGCTGCGCGTTGCGGAAGAAGACGAACGTCAGGGTCTCGACACGACCACCCATGGCGAGCGCGCGTACAACGATTGACGAATTGCAATCTGCGCACCCTCGCAAGATTGCCATTCGGCTCGCGACCGCCTGAGGTAATCTCCGGGGCGAATGCCGTCGACCCGATTCCCCGAGCTGCCACCCCTGAGTCCGCAAGTCGCAAGCGGGTGGCGCCGGCCACTGGGAATTCTATTCATGTGGCTCACGGGCTGGCGTATCGATGGCAACCTGCCGAATCTGCGCAAATACCTGATCATCGTGGCGCCGCACACATCCAATTGGGATTTCTTTTACGGGTTTCTCGCCTACCTGACGCTGCGGCTCGAGGCGACCTGGCTCGCCAAACACACGATCTTCCGCTGGCCGCTCGGACCCATCGCACGTCGCTTTGGCGGCGCGCCGATCGATCGCGCCCAGGCAGCCAACGTTGTACAGGCGCATATCGCTGAATTTGGCAGGCGCGATCGCATGGCGCTGATCATCACACCCGAGGGCACGCGCAGGAAAGTGCCGGAATGGAAGCGCGGTTTTTATTTTATCGCGATGGGCGCCGGCGTGCCCATCGTTCCGATAGCGTTTGATTTTTCCAGGAAGCGCATCCTGATCGGCGACGTCTTCATACCGACCGGTGACTACGGCGCTGATCTGCCACGTATCAAGATTTTCTACAGCCGCGAGATGGCGCGAAATCCGGCTCAGTTTTAGCGCGGCACGGACGTGCTACGCCATTCGTATTATCGGCTTGATCGTGCGCTGCGTGTCAGCATCATCCAGCGCGGTCGCAATGTCCGCGAAATCGTAGTACTTCACCAGGCGATCGAACGGCAGCCGCCCTGCAAGGTAATGCTCGGCTAACAAAGGAATGAAACGCTCCGGGACACTGTCGCCCTCGAGGCAGCCGATCAGTTTTTTCCCCCCGGTCAGGATCGGGAACGGTGTGTGCGAAAATGGTTCGGCCATCAGCGGCACGGTCGCAATCGCGCAGCTGCCCTTGCGCGCCAGGCACTCGATCGCATCCTGATAGGTCTGAACCTGGCCGGCATTCTCGAACGAATAGTCCATGCCGCGCGGCACGATGCCCCTGAGGCGCGCAACCACGTCGCCCTCGCGCGCGTCCAGCGTATGCGTCGCACCGAATTCAAGTGCCAGCGCCAGGCGCTCGGAATTGATATCGATCGCGACGATGCGCGCACAGCGCGCGAGCCTGGCACCCATGACCGCGGCCAGGCCGACCGACCCGGCGCCGAAAATTGCGATGCTGCTCCCAGACTGCGCGCCGAGTGTGTTGAGCACCGCGCCAGCGCCCGTCTGTATGCCGCAACCCAACGGACCCGCCAGCTCGAGCGGCATCGCATCTGGAAGCCGCGTCACATTGCGCTCGGTCGCAAGCGCATGGGTTGCAAACGATGATTGCTGGAAGAACGAGCCGTGCACCACAGCGCCCGCGCTATCGCGCAGCGTAGTCGAAGCGTCCTCGCGGGCGCCGCCGAATTGCAGCTGGTGGCCCACTTCGCAGGCCGCCATCTGCTCGGTGCGGCAATTCTGGCAGCGGCCGCAGGAGCCGAATGTCATCGCGACCCGGTCACCCCGCCGCACGCGCGTGACCGCGGAACCCGTCTTTTCAACGATGCCCGCGCCTTCATGACCAAACACCGCGGGCAGCGGAAATCTTTTCGGCGCGAACAAATCGGTGTGACAGACACCCGCTGCGACGACGCGCACCAGCACTTCATCGGCGCGCGGCTCATCCAGCTCCAGGGCTTCGGTGCGCACCGGCGCATCGACGGCGCGGCAGACCGCGGCGGAAATCTGCACTAGACGCGAGCCACCATCGTCAGCCGTCGCATCGATTACCAGGTACCGGTGTTAGGCATCGATGCCCAGGGCTCGGCCGGCACGCGCCGCGCGCCCTTCTGCAGCAGCTCGATCGAGATGCCGTCCGGCGACCTGACAAACGCCATGAAACCATCGCGCGGTGGCCGCAGGATGGTGATGCCGAGGTCCATCAGGCGCCTGCAGGTCGCATAAATATCCTCGACTTCATAGGCGAGATGTCCGAAGTTGCGGCCGCCCGTGTAGACCTCGGCGTCCCAGTTGTGGGTCAGCTCAACCTGCGCGTCGTGATCGCCGGGCGCGGCCAGAAATATCAGCGTGTGCCGCCCCGGCGGATTGTCCTTGCGGCGGATTTCCTCCAGACCTAACGCGCCACAGTAAAACTTCAGCGCTGCGTCCACGTCGTTGACACGCACCATCGTATGCAGGTATTTCATCAGAACATCTCCGATGGTCCCGGGCCTTTCTGATCGCGCGGCGGCGCCGCACGCGCGGCGATGTGCTCGCCGGTGATCATGGCGGCATAGGACTGTCCCGGACCGACCATTGGGTAAACGCCCGCATCCGGATCGATGATGACTTCGAGAAACGCCGGGCCCCTGAAGCTGACAAATTCGTCGACCACGCGCGTGACGTCGGCTTTGTCGTCCAGCCGGACGGCGTACTTGAAGCCGTCGGCCTGCGCAGCTTTCACGAAATCCTTTTTGTGCAGCGATTTATCACTGCCCGACATGCGGCTCTCGAAAAAAAGCTTCTGCCACTGGCGCACCATGCCATCGCCGAAATTGTTCAGCACCACGACCTTGATCGGCAGGTCATAGGTGGTCACGGTTTCGAGCTCGCCCATGTTCATGCGGATCGACGCATCCCCATCGATGTCGATGACAAGTTTGCCGGGATTGGCGATCTGCGCGCCGATGGCGGCCGGCAGGCCAAAACCCATCGTGCCCATGCTGCCGGACGTCAACCACAGGCGCGGCTCGCGAAAGTCGATGTACTGCGCGGCCCACATCTGGTGCTGACCGACGCCGGTGGTCACGATCGCTTCGCCGCGCGTGCGCTTGTTGAGCTCTTCGATCACGTAATAGGGCTGGATCAGCTTGCTTGCGCGGTCGTAGTTCATCGCATGGCGCGCTTTCAGCTCCGCCAGGTGCTGGTGCCAGGCCGCCAGAGCTAACGGCGGCCGCCGGAAATGACTGCGGCCATAGATGCAGAGGGCCGACAAGGCCGGCGCCAACCGGCCCACATGCGACCAGTCCACGCGTTTGACCTTGTTGATTTCGGCGCGATCGATGTCGATGTGCGCGATCGCCCGCGCCTGCGGCGCAAATTTCGGCGGATTGCCGGCCACCCGGTCGTCAAAGCGCGCGCCCAGCGCAATCAGGAAATCGCAATCCTCGACCGCATAGTTCGCGAACGCCGTGCCGTGCATACCTAACATGTGCATGGAAAGCGGATCGGTCGTATCGACCGCGCCAATGCCCATCAGGGTCGTGACCACCGGAATGTTGAATGCACGCGCAAACTCGCGCAGTTCGCGCGATGCTGCGCCATTGATGACGCCGCCACCGGCATAAATAAGGGGTTTTTCAGACTTCGCCAGCATGGCGAAAAACGCCGCGGCTTCATCGTCCTCGATGCCGGCATTCTGGGTCGCGAACAGGCGCTTGCGATAACCCGGGATCGGCAGCACGCCCTCACCACGGAACTCGCCACGCCAGTTCTGGATGTCCTTGGGAAGATCCACCACCACCGGGCCCGGCCGTCCGGTGCGCGCGATCTCGAACGCGGTGCGCATGGTCGCTTCCAGCTTGTTAGCATCGGTAACCAGAAAGATGTGCTTGGCGACCGCACCCATCAGCGCCGGCACGGGCGCCTCCTGGAAGGCATCGGTGCCGATCGCCGAGGTCGCCACCTGGCCGCAAATGACCACCATCGGAATCGAATCCGCCATGCAATCGCGGATTGGGGTCACGGTGTTGGTCGCGCCCGGGCCCGAGGTCACGAGGCAGACACCCACCTCGCCGGTGGAGCGCGAATAGCCGGCCGCCATGAACCCGGCGCCTTGCTCATTGGCGGGGACGATGAGCGGCATCTGGGCCTCGCCCTTCGCAACCCGCGCCTGGTTGTACAAAAACACGGCGTCGTAGGTCGGCAGGATCGCGCCGCCCGAGTAGCCGAAGATCGCCCGTGTGCCCTCATCCGCAATGATCTGGATGACCATTTCCGCGCCCGACATGGCGCGGCCGGCAAGCGGATGCAGGGAGGGCGATGCAACAGCGGTACGGACTTCGGCGGACATGATCGTTCAACCCTACCAGCTGGCGGGATAACGGCAAGGCCAAAGGCCAGTCCGAAGTAAAAAAATTGCGCGCTCAAGCCGCCGCTCAGCCGGTATTCTTGAGCCGTCATGCGTCACATCATCGCCATCCAACTGCAGAACGAAGCCGGTGCGCTGACCCGCGTCGCCGGCATGTTTTCCACCCGCGGCTACAACATCGAGAGCTTGTCAGTCGCCGCGACCAACGATCCTTCCATGTCGCGACTGACCCTGGTCACCCGCGGCTCGGACGCCGTCATCAGCCAGATTGTCAGCCAGCTCAACAAGCTCATCGACGTGGTGAGCGTCGAGGACATGACGGGTGGCGAGCACCTGGAGCGGGAGTTGGTGCTGCTGAAACTGAAGCTGCGATCCGAGCAGGTCGACGCCGTGCGCGGCTACGTGGTGCGCACGGGTGGGCGTGTCCTGGAGCCTGCGCTGAATGGCTTTATCGTTGAACTGGCCGCGAACGAAGTCGAGGTTGAACGCTTTGTGCGGGACCTCGCCGATGGCGCCGAGCTGTTGGAGGTGGTTCGATCCGGCGCGCTGGGCATCTCGAAACTGCGTTCCGAGCGGCGGTAGAAGCGCCAATTTGTAACATTGTTGTGACTAATAATGCGGATTATCGGTTATTTTGTTTCTTTAGAGGAATAATAAAGACGTAGTGTTTGCTGTCAACCAAAAGCCCGTACCGGATTTTTCGCTGCTGCGCAGCTATCGGGCGCGGCTGCATGCCGATGCCTGGAACTCATTCCTCGATTGCTTTGCGACTGACCTCACCAGCGCCATATCGCTGGCCGAGTTCATCAATGCGTTCTACGACAGCCTGCCGTTTCGTCTCGAGCGTCGCATCATCCAAGCCCTCATCGGCCGACCGTCAACCGCAGAGGACGTGAGGGCGCTGTCCAACGGCACGACCGAGCAATTTGCCGCCTGGGTCGTCCTTGCGCGTACCGACACGCAGTTACTGTTAGGCGACTACCGTGGCCACACACGCTCGTGGCTGGCCGTAAAGCCACTGCCCGGCGGCGGGACGCAACTGCTGTTCGGCTCGGGCATCCGTTCGGTTCCCGACCCGGTCACTGGCGCGCCGTCCAGGAGCTGGGGGTTCCGCGCGCTGGGCGGGTTCCACGTACTCTATTCGCGTGTGCTGCTGGGCGCTGCGCGGCGACGGCTCGCGAGCGGCAGCGGCCCGAATCCAGACTAATCCGACCACCCGCAGCAGCAGCGAATACACCCGCGCGTCCGTGGCTGCCGGCGTCATGGCGCCTGGCCGCCGTCCGTGCTCTACAGCGGCAGCACCATGCTGCTGACGGTCGGACCCCGCGGCTTGCGGGATATCCTGTTCTTGAATCCGTGCGGTTTCACAACCAGCACGTCGCAGGGCAGCTGATCCAGCATGCGCTCGGCGGTATTGCCGATGAGCAGTCGCGCGACGCCGCGTCGTGAGAGGGCTCCCATGACCATGATTTGCGCCCGCGACCGGCGCACCGCGCTCGCAAATGCATCCGCAACGGAACCCATCAGCAGGTGGCGTCTGTTAGGCGGCACAGCGGCGGCCCGCGCCAGCCGCATGAAGGCTTTTTCGATGGTTTTCGAGTGCTGGTCCTCGGCATCCTGTGGCACCCAGAGCGGCCCAGGCATGCCTGGCATCGGCGGTACCGCAACCGACAGCGGCTGCCAACTGTGAACCATCTGCACATTACCGCGCAGCGCAGCAGCCATTCGCGATCCCGTAGCTAACAAAAGTCGATCCAGCCGCGCCGGCTGGTCCGCGGCATGCATCGGGTCGACGGCCACCAGCACGCCCGGGCGCCGATATGGCCGCGTCGACTTGACGAGCAGCAGCGGCACCGGACAGCTGCGGATCAGCTCCCAGTCGACATTGCGCAGGAATACCCGCGCCGTGGGCCAATGCTTGTGCACCACCGCAACGACCAGATCAGCCTTGGTGGCGGCCGCGCGGCGCAGAATGGCCTCGAAAGCCGGATAATCCCAGTCGACACGGCAACGGACGACCACGCCCTTCAATTTGGCTTTCGCGACTTTGCGCTCGAGACCTGCCGTTGACCGGCTGACCGACGTCGCCAGCACGCTTTTGTAATTGAAGTCCGCGCGCCCGATGCGCGGCGGCACCAGCACCACAGACTCGGCGATCGCGTGATAGACCTCGAGCCGCGTGCGCGCGGAGCGTGCCAATGCGGCCACTTTGCGCAGCAATGCCGGCTTCAGTTCGTCGATGTCGCGGACCGCCAGCAGAATACGATTGAATCCCTTGCTCATATTTCCCTTGCTCATATTTCTATTAAAGCCGGTCCAACCGCGCCGGCGCAAGCCCCGCACTCGTTAGCAGCCGGCTCAGACCAGACAGCGTTGCACTGCGGCGCGCACCACATCGGGCACATCGACAGATTTGCGGGTCTGCGCATCGACATAGACGTGCACAAAACGGCCGACGGCAGCCGGATCGTCCTCCGCGACGCGAAATACTCCAATTCCATAGACCACGCTGCGACGGCCAAGCCGCTCGCAGCGCAAACCGAGCTGCAGCGCATCGGGAAACGATATCGATTTCAGAAACCGGCAACTGGTCTCGGCGACGACGCCGATGGCCGGTAGCACGCGGATATCCGTTGCTGTCGCATCTAACAACCAGCCATTCACGGCCGTGTCGAAATACGAGTAATAGACGACGTTGTTGACGTGGCCGTAGACGTCGTTGTCCATCCAGCGCGTGTCGATCGCGCGCAACACGCGAAAGTCGCCGCGCATCGGTATCGCAGTGCCAATACTGGGCGAAGTTGCGGCAGTCGGTGCGGTTGGCGGTTCGGATTCTCTGGCGTTCATGCGCGGATTCTGACATTTTTACGCCATGAAAACCCGCGCCGCCCTACTGACTGCGATGCAAGCCCCGACACCCTATGCGAACTCGCGGCCGCTGGAGATCGTGGAGGTCGAGCTTGCGCCGCCGGGACCTGGCGAAGTCTTGGTGCGCGTACGTGCCGCCGGTTTGTGCCACTCCGACCTGTCGGTCATCGACGGCAACCGGCCGCGACCCATGCCCATGGTCCTCGGTCACGAAGGCGCCGGTGAAGTGGTGGAACTCGGCAGCGGCGTGCAAGGTCTCGTCGCGGGCGATCACGTCGTGACGGCGTTTGTTCCGAGTTGCGGCCACTGTGGGCCGTGCCGCGACGCGCGGCCCGCGCTGTGCGAACCGGGATTCGCTGCCAACTCGGCCGGCACGCTGCTGTCGGGTGCGCGCCGGCTGCAACGCGCCGGCGCCGCTGTCAATCACCATCTCGGCGTGTCCTGCTTTGCCGAGTACGCGGTCATCGCACAGGAATCCCTGGTGCGCATCGATCGGAGCGTTTCCTTCGCGCAGGCGGCGGTGTTCGGGTGCGCGGTGATGACCGGCACCGGTGCTGTGCTCAACACCGCGGCGCTGCCGCGTGGCGCCAGCGTCGCCGTGCTGGGTCTCGGCGGCGTGGGCCTGGCCGCCTTGTTAGGCACCCGGTTGCGAGAGGCGCGCGACATTGTCGCCGTGGATTTGTCGGACAAAAAGCTGGCGCTCGCCCGCGAGCTCGGCGCGACGCGCTGCTACAACGCCGCCGATCCGGACGTGGTGGCAAAGATTCGCGAGGACAGCAAGGGCGGGCTCGAGTTCAGCTTCGAAATGGCGGGATCGGTGCGAGCGCTCGAAACGGCCTGGCACATTACGCGACGCGGCGGGACCACGGTCACAGCCGGACTGTCGCATCCGGAGGCCAAGTTCAGCGTCGGCCACCTCAGCATTGTCGCGGAGGAGCGCACGCTCAAGGGCTCCTACCTCGGCAGCTGCGTGCCGAGCCGCGACATCCCGCTCTACATCCAGTATTTCCAGCAGGGCAAACTGCCGGTGGATCGTTTGTTAGCCGAACGCTTGACGCTGAACGACATCAACGCCGGCTTCGACCGGCTCGCCAGCGGCGAGACGGTACGGCAGATCGTCGAATTCCCCTGAGCGCAGCGCCTATTACGGCAGCAGCACCGTCGCGCCGGTGGTGCGACGCGCTTCCAGGTCGCGATGCGCCTGCGCCGCGTCCTTGAGCGCATAGCGCTGACCG
Source organism: Gammaproteobacteria bacterium (assembly GCA_031382085.1). GTDB lineage: Bacteria > Pseudomonadota > Gammaproteobacteria > Steroidobacterales > Steroidobacteraceae > UBA964. The sequence goes on along the minus strand of JANMYM010000083.1, from coordinate 51,548 downwards.
ACGCGCACCTTGACTTTGCGCGAAGCCAGCACGCGAAACATTTCCCGCGCCGCTGCTGTCAGCGCGCCTGGTTGCCCGATGTAATCGAACAGGCTTGGGCGGGTCAGAAACAGCGAGCCGCGCTTCGACAGCTCCAACGGCGAGATCGCCGGCGGCGGTCCCGAGGCGTTGCCATAACTGACGACCATGCCTAACGGGCGGACGCTGTCGAGCGAATCCATGAACGTGTCCTTGCCGACCGAGTCGTAGACCACCGCCGCGCCAGCGCCCCTGGTGAGCGCGCGGATTTGCGGCGCCAGCGGCGCCCCACCGGCGATCAGCACCCGATGGCAGCCGTGTGCCTTGGCGAGCGCCGCCTTGGCCTCGCTGCCAACGACGCCGATAACTTTGGCGCCGAGCAAACGGCCCCATTGCGTCAGCAACAGCCCCACGCCGCCGGCCGCTGCGTGCACGACGATCCAGTCGCCGCGTTGCACACGGTAAGTCCGGCGCAGCAGGTAGTGCGCAGTCAGGCCTTTCAGCATCACCGCGGCGGCGGTTTCATCGCTGATGCCGCGCGGCAGTTTGACCAACAGGCCGGCGGCGACATTACGCCGCGTGCAGTAGCTGCCCGGTTTTGAGTCCACGTAGGCGACGCGATCGCCTTTGCGCAGGCCCCTGACTTTCGGGCCCAGCGCCTCGACCACGCCGGCCGCCTCGCGACCTAACACGCCCGGCAGTGGCATCGCGTATAGCCCGGTCCGCCCGTAAATGTCGATGAAATTCAAGCCGATGGCGGTATGCCGCAGCCGCACTTCGCCGGGCCCCGGCGGCGCGAGATCAATTTCCTCGAAACGCATGACTTCCGGTCCACCGGTCTGGTGGATGCGAATTGCCTGTGTTTTGTCAGCTAACATGTTCAAGGCTTGGGTACGACCGTGAATCCCAGTTGCTGAATCATGCTCATCAGGTCGGCATTCCCCCAGCGTTCAACGACTTTGCCTTTTTCAAAACGATAGATGTCAATGCCGCTGATCACGTAGGGCTTGTGCGTTGGCGGGTTTCCCGCCACGCCGACATTGTCCTGCGCGTGGACGCTGGTGCGCACGATGACGTAGTCGCCGGAACAGAGGATCAGGTCATCGACCAGTCGCCGCTCCGGGTTGTTGCGTTTGGAAGCCGTCCACATCGCGCCCATCTGCTCGGGGGTAACCTTGCGAACCGAACCGCCACCGGAATCCACGTTGTGCGAAATGATCTCCGGCCCATAGAACTCGGCAACGCGGCTGGCATCACGCTGCATGAACAGGATGTCGTGGATTTTCAGATAGGTCTGAAGATTTTTCTGGCTGCCCGGGCAATGGATGGCCGGCTTCGGGTCCTGCGCATGGGTTGGCGGCGCAGAAAAAGCTAACAGAATGGCTGCAATAAAAAGATAACGCATGATTGGGTCTCCTGCCACCTATTCTATGCGTATTCCCAAGTAGAGACAGCTGAAACCCGCTCGGTGACCTTTGAACCCGACGGCTGGTTGAGGAGAACTGGCATGAAACCAAAAGAAGGCGCCTCTGATGACAGGTTTGGCAGGTTACTGCCCGCTTCCAGGCCCCGCGTGGCGGCTGTGCCCGCCTGCCACAGCTGCGCGAACCGTTCCGGCGTCCAGCACCAGCACCCGATCCGCGCTGGCGATGGTTTCCGGCCGGTGAGCGATGATGATGCGTGTTAGCCGAAGAGCGCGCACGGCGTTGTTGACCTGGCGCTCGCGCGCCACGTCGAGATGGCTGGTCGCCTCATCCAGCAGCAGGATTTTCGGTTGGCGGTAAAGCGCCCGAGCTAACAAAATGCGTTGTTTCTGGCCGCCCGAGAGGGCGCTGCCCATGTCGCCGATCAGGCTGCCGTAGCCCATGGGCATGGCGACGATGTCGTCGTGCACCGCCGCGAGCCGGGCGGCCGCTTCGATGCGTGCCGGCATGGAGTCGGGATCGAAAAAACTGATGTTGTCGGCGATGCTGCCCGCAAACAGTTGATCATCCTGCAGCACTGCGCCAACCATGCCGCGCACCTGGCGCGCGCCTGTCCGGGTCAAGTCCTCGCCGCCAAAACGGATGTTGCCACGGCTCGCGGGCAGCAAACCTAACAAAATCTTCAACAGCGTGCTTTTGCCACAACCCGAAGCTCCGACGATGGCCACCGACTCGCCGGCGCGAACCGAAAAACTGCAGTCCTGCAAAATCCAGGGTTCGCCGTCGCCATAGCGAAAGGCGAGCTGCACTACAGCGATATCGGATGCGAGCGCCGGCCTGCGGGACTCATCGCCCGGATCGGACTCGGCCTCGGCAAGCACAATGTCCGCCAGCCGCTCGGCATGCAGGCGCAGCATGCGCAGGTCCATGCCCTTGTCGATGAGATTGCTGACGCGCATCGCAAACTGGTCCTTGTAGGCCAGGTACGCGATCAGCATGCCCACGGAGAATGCATTCGACAGCGCCAGCTGGGCACCCAGCCAGATGACCGCGATGCGTTCCAGCCCAAAGAGACACTGGCTCGCGGTGCTGAAGCCGAGACCCAGGCGCCCGAGCCTGAGATCCTGATTGACCGTCCGGACCAGCAGATTTTCGTAGCCGGCGCGGCGCAATGCCTCGCGACCCGCCACTTTCAGGCTCTGGATGCCGCGCAGGGTTTCCAGCAGATGGCCCTGTTGCCGCGCTGCAGCGGCAAGTTGCTGTTCCGTGCCGTCGCGGGCGCGCCGATACAAAAGCAGCCGCACAGCGAGATAGATGCTGACAACCGCAAGCGTGAGGGCCGCCAGCCTGGCGCTGTAAGCTAACATCAGTGCCAACGTCAGCACGGCCATCAGCCCGTCGATCAGGGTTTCAACCAGGCCGGTGGTCAGGGTTTTCTGGATGGTCTGCAGCGACCCGAGACGCGAGGTGATGTCGCCCAGATGGCGCTTCTCGAAAAAATCCAGTGGCAGCCGCAGCAGGTGGGCGACCAGATTGCCATGCCACTGTAAACCCAGCTGCGCCGATAGTTGCAAGACGGCCCAGCCGCGCAGCAGCCCGATACCGGTTTGCAGCAACAGCGCAAGCCCGAAGCCGAGACCTAACACCGTGAGCAGGTCGCGGTCGGCTGCCACCAGCACTTGGTCCACGACCCATTGCATGAAGAACGGCGCGAGCACCAGAAAAATCTGCAGCACCAGCGACAGTGCGAGAATCTGGGCCACTGCGGACCACATGCCCCGGGTGCCCCGGGTCAGATCCCGCAGACGCAGGGCCGGCGCCGCTCGCCGTTTCTGGAATCCCAGGTCCGGGACCAGTTCGAGCGCGACGCCGGTAAAATGCGGCGACACCTCCGCGAATGCCATTTGCCGGCGACCGAACGCGGGATCCAGGATGTGCACCGAGCGCTTGCGCACACTGCTGAGCACGACAAAGTGATTGAGATCCCAGTGCAACAGGCACGGCAGGCGCAGGTTCGCAAGCTGGGCCAGATCAAGACGCAGCGGCCGGGCACGCAGACCAAGTTGCGCTGCGATGTCGATCAGCTGGCTGAGCCGCGCCCCTTTCAGCGACAGGGAGAATCGCCGCCGCATCTCCGGCAGCGTGATGGCGTGGCCGTTAGTCGTGGCAACCATGGCGAGGCAGGCGAGCCCGCATTCGGCCGCCTCCGATTGCAGTATCGTCGGACACGAGTTGGACATGGGCGGGACTCAGCGGCCGGACAGCGGCGACTGCAGCGCGTGCCAGGGCTCGAACAGCCACTCGATCAGGCTGCGCCGGTCGCTGGTGATGTCCGCCTCCAGCAGCATGCCGGGCTTGAGCGGCTCCGCGCGGCCATAGGCACCAATGAACTGGCTTGTTAGCTCGACGGTTACGCGGTAAAAAGGCTCGTTGATTGCCAGTCCGCCTAACAGCGCGCGCGCCTGCGCTGGGTCCAGGGTGTTGCGGCTGACCTGCCGGACCAGCCCCCGATGGTGACCGAATTTCTGGTACGGAAAAGCCTGGTAGCGTAGTTGCACGGTAGCGCCTGGCCTGACAAACCCGATAGCGCGGCTGGGCAGCAGCAATTCAGCCTGCAGCTCCGGGTTGGCCGGCAGGACACTGAGCAACTGCTGCCCCGCCTGCACTGATTCGCCAGCCTTGACGAGTATCGAGGTGACCGTGCCTGGCACCTGGGCCGTGATCGCCGACTCATGCGTCGATTCAAAGTCAATGCGCTGCCGTTCGATTGCGGCCAGTTCGCGGTCAAAGGGTTCGATGGCCGCCTGTTGTTCGGCCGGCCACTCGGCGAGCGACTGCCGGATCTGCACCAGGCTGCGCGCCACCGCGGTTCGCTGCCGCTGCAGTGCCTGCAGTTCCGCCTGCTGGGCCAGAGCGGCCGCCTGTTGCTGCCTGAGCTGCAGTGTGCTGACAAAGTGCTGCTGCTCGAGCGCCCGCCACTGCGCGAGCGTGTCGTTGCTGAGGTGCAATTGCGCCTGGCGCGTTTCAAGTTCGGCGTCGGCGATGGCCAGTTCCTCCAGCGTCTGGCGCAGTTGCGCTGCCAGTCCGCGGCGGCGCAGCATGCATCGCTCCGCGGCAAAAGTGCGTCCATGCAGGAGTTCGGTACGGCGCCGTGACAGATTGGCGCGCAGTGCCTCGACTTTATCGCCCGCGCCCGATGCGCCGGGAACCCGTATCAATGCTAACAACGCGCCCGGCGCGACGCGCGCGCCCTCCACCACCGGCACCTGCACGACCACTCCGGACAACGGTGCCAGGGCTGTCGCGACGCCGTTGCGGGGCGTCAATTGCCCGATCACGCGGGTGCGCCGCGTGTAACTGCCCTGCGCGAGAAAAAATACCAGCGCCATTGCGCTGAGCACCGCGGCGACCGTCAGCAGGCGCAACGTGAGCGGCTGATCACGCAGGATGCTGCCCAGCTGCGCGCCGCGCCCGGCCTCGATAGCCTCGGGGCGAAACAGACTGTCAGTCAATTTGTCGGCTACTGGGTGTCGGCTACTGGGTGTCGGCTACTGGGCGTTGGACGGCGCGAAGCCGTCGCCGCACGGCAGCAGCGGAAATTCATAGACTCTCAACGGTTCGACCTCGGGCGAATAGGGCGCGCCGCACGCCTCCTGGCAGGCAGCCGCACCATCGACCTTCGCGATGTCTGTTTGCGTCAATTCAATCATGGCAGATTCCTTATCTTTGTTAGCAGAATGGTTTTTCAATCGTAATGCTGCAATACGCGTTCAGCGATGAAAAGACGGATGGGCCGTTATCTAACAAATGCGGTGGATATTGCCAGGAACAAAAAGCAACGGCGCCGCGTGGCGCCGTTACCGTTGCCGGATTTTTCGTATCCGGTCGATCGCAGAATTTATTGCGCTTGTGACTAGCCGCTATAACCACGCTCGCCGTGCGAGGCAAGATCGAGGCCTTCGGACTCCTGTTCTTCGCTGACGCGCAGGCCCACGGTCGCCTGCAATACCTTGAGCAGCAACCAGGTTACAGTGCCGCACCACAGCATCGTTGCGCCGATGCCCAGGGCCTGCACGCCCACTTGTTGCGCAATGCTGTGATCCGCCTTGCTGAATCCCGCGCCCCCTAACGATACTGCCGCGAACACGCCGGTCAACAGGGTGCCGATCACGCCGCCGACACCGTGTACCGGCGACACGTCCAGCGAGTCATCGATGTTGAGACTGCGCTTGAGAACCTGTGTGGCGGTAAAACACACCACTCCGGCGGCAAGACCAATGGCGACGGCGCCCGCTGGTCCGACAAAACCTGACGCCGGTGTGATAGTGCCGAGGCCCGCCACCATGCCGGTCATGATGCCTAACATCGAGGGCTTGCCGTAGCGGCGCCATTCGACAAACATCCACGCCAGGGCGCCCGAGGACGCGCCGAGGTGGGTCGTCAGCATTGCCATCGCGGCCGAGCCATTGGCCGCCAGCGCACTGCCCGCATTGAATCCGAACCAGCCGACCCAGAGCATGCCGGCGCCGCAGGCCGTGATGGGCAGACTGTGCGGCGGCATCGCCACCTGTGGGAAGCCGCGCCGCCGGCCTAACACTAACGCGCAGACCAGCGCCGCCACGCCGGCATTGACGTGCACGACAATGCCGCCGGCAAAATCCATGACACCCAGCTTCGCCAGCCAGCCGCCACCCCAGATCCAATGGGCAACAGGCGCATACACCAGCAGCAGCCAGCCGGCGCTGAACCACAGCACCGTGGCGAAGCGCATGCGCTCGGCGAACGCGCCGATGACCAGCGCCGGCGTGATAACCGCGAAGGTCAGCTGAAACATGAAAAACAGAGCTTCCGGAATCGATCCGGTCATTGCGTCGCGCCCAACACCGAGCAGAAAAGCCTTGCCGAACCCCCCCCACCAGCTGTTAGCAGCGCCGCCGTCGCCAAACGCAATTGAATAGCCGCAGGCAAACCACAGCAATGAACAGACGCCGGTGATTGCGAAACACTGCATGAGCAGCGACAGCACGTTCTTGCTGCGCACCAGGCCGGCATAGAAAAGCGCCAGCCCCGGCAAAGTCATAAACAGCACCAGCGCCGTAGCTGTCAGCAGCCAAGCGCTGTCCCCCGTGTTCAAAGACATGAAACCAACCCCTGTCGTTGGTGCCAACCCGCGGTTGGCGCGCCAAAAAAATTCTACAAAGCCGCGTCGTCAGTCTCGCCAGTACGAATGCGGATCACGCGATCAATGTTGGTGATGAAAATCTTCCCGTCGCCGACTTTGCCGGTCTTGGCGGCCTTGACAACCGCTTCGACCACCTGGTCGACCAGGTCGCTGCGCACCGCGACTTCGATGCGGGTCTTCGGCACAAAGTCGACCACGTATTCGGCGCCACGATAAAGCTCGGTATGGCCGCGTTGCCGACCAAAGCCCTTCACTTCTGTCACGGTCATGCCGGATACGCCGATTTCAGACAGCGCCGCACGCACGTCATCAAGTTTGAACGGTTTGATAATGGCAGTCACAAGCTTCATGGCGAAAATTCTCCGTCGGTTCGACTATTTGCAACAGGGCGCAACAGGGCTAGACACAGCAGAAATCATGCCAGCACCAGGGACGCGAAAACAGCGCTGAAATGAGCTTCATTCTTCGCGAACCCTGCAAATGCTGCACTATTTTAGCGCGCGCCGCTCAGGCATTGCTCGCCACTGGTGCAGGAAGTGTCGGGTAAGCGCCGAGCCGCGCCACCAGAAAACCACTGACCAAAAAGATCGCCGCGTACAGCCACAGCACCGGGTCATGCGTACCAAACCTCTGGTAGGCGGCGGTGGTCAACAACGGCGCAGTCCCGGAGCCCAGAACCCAGCCCGCATACTGCCAGCCGTAGTTTTCGGAGTAGGCGCGCGTGCCGAAGTAACGCGTGACCAGCACCGCAATCACATCGAGCTCGGCGCCGGCTGCCAAGCCCAGCAGCAGCACGGCAACGTAGGCAGCGGTGCCCTGGGCGCCGAGCGCCAGCATCGCGACACCGACCGCGGGAAACAAGGTGATGGCTGCGGCGACGTAGGGCGCGAACATCCGGTCCATCAGGAACCCGGCAAACGCGCGCCCCGCAATCAGCGCGATCGACAGCACACCAAGCGCCTGCACGGCGTTGGCCTCTTCGAGTCCGCGAGCGATCAGGATCGGTACCAGCTGGATCATCACGCCACCGATGGCAAATGACATCAGCACAAACGCCAGCAGCATCCGCCAGAAACGCGGCAACCGGCGGGTTTCAGCCGCACTGAAGCCATAGGTCCCCGAAGTCTGCGCGGCTGTCGATGATATTTCCCGGCGGTCGTCCCCGATGTTGCCGACTGGCTCGCCGTCCTGTCCCAGATTTTTTTCCGCCGGCGTATCGCGCAGCGCCCACAGTACCACGGGCAGTGTCACCGCCAGACTCATCAAGCCAAGGCTGGCATAGGCATCGCGCCAGCCGAACTCCTTGATCGCCCAGGCGACCATCGGCCCTAACACCGCGCCGCCGACGCCGATACCGGCCAGTGCGGCGCCAAATGCCTGGCCACGGCGCTTGTCGAACCAACGGGCGATGACTCGCGAGTAAGCGATCGATGAAGTACCCGCCGCGAGCACGGGCATCAACCCTGAAATCAGATACAGGTGCCACAGATTGGGCGTTAGCCAGCGCAGCGAAATAAGCAGCGCTGCAAGCAGAACAATGCTGATAATGGCCCAGCGCCGCACGCCGTCACGGTCGAATATCCTGCCGATGAACAGCGAGGACAACATGGTCACATAGGTGCCCACCACCGTCGCGGATGCGAATTGCGACTGCGTCCAGCCAAATTCCGCAATCACGTGCTTCTGGAAAATTTGCGGTGCGAACAAATTGATAGACCCCACGCCTGTGGCCAATCCAAGAATGACCGCTGACACGACCGGTCGGGTGCTGGCGGGCAGCGGCGCCAGAACCACAAGCACGATGGCCAGGGCGACGGCAGAAACGCGCAAAGGCGCCGGAACCACAAAGACCATGGCCAGCGCGATCGCCGCGGCAATGAGGAATCGCGGGTCAAATGTCTGTTTGATTTCAGTCATGACCCCCAAGGTAGCGATTATTCGACTGGCACGCAAACCGCTAGACTGCGCTCATCCACTTGAAGAGGTGCTCGACATGAAAAAGATATCGTTGTTGCTGGCCATGCTGGTCATCGGCTGCACCATCACCAGCGCAGCGACGCCCGGTAAGACGATTGCGCTTGTTATCCACGGCGGAGCCGGCACCATGCCACGCGCAGCCATGACAGCGGAGAGCGAAGCCCACTACCGCGAAGGCCTCGGCACCGCGCTCGATGCGGGCTATGCCGTGCTCGACAAGGGCGGCACGGCGCTCGACGCTGTTAGCACCGTGGTGCGCCTGCTCGAAGACAACCCGCTTTTCAACGCCGGCAAGGGCGCCGTGCTGACGCACGATGGTTATGCGGAGCTGGACGCGTCCATCATGGACGGCCGCGAACTGCGCGCGGGTGCCGTCACCGGCCTGCGGCATATCCAGCATCCGATCAATCTGGCGCGCGCCGTGATGGAAAAATCACCGCATGTGATGTTGAGCGGCGCCGGTGCCGAGGAATTCGCGCTGACCCAGGGATTCGCCCTGCTTCCTAACAGCTGGTTCGAGACGCCGGCGCGCCGCACACAGCTCGAGCAGGCACTGCAGGGTCGAGTCGAACCCGCCTACGATCCACCAGCCCTGGGCACCGTGGGCGCGGTTGCGCTCGACCGCAACGGCGACCTCGCTGCGGCAACCTCGACGGGCGGCATGACTAACAAACGCTACGGCCGCATCGGCGATTCACCGATCATCGGCGCCGGCACATATGCTAACAATAAGTCCTGCGCGGTGTCGGCGACGGGCTCGGGCGAATATTTCATCCGCTCGGTCGTTGCACACGATATCTGCGCGCTGGTGCAGTACCAGGGCTGGCCGCTGGTGAAAGCGGCGCAGGAAGTCGTGCAACGCAAGCTGGTCGCCATGGGCGGGGACGGTGGCATCATCGCGCTGGACCCGGCGGGAAACGTTGCCATGGAATTCAACAGCGAAGGAATGTTCCGCGCTGTCCGAACCGGGAATGGCCGCCGCGAAATCGCGATCTATCGTTTGCCCTGAATTAACTGAATCACATTGCCGAGCGGCGGGCCGGCGTCCGCGGCTAACAACCAGCGGTCGCGACCCGCGTCCTTGGCGGCGTACAGGGCATTGTCGGCGCGCCGTACGGCCGACTCGAAAATCTCGTTTGCCGTCGAGCGAACGGCGGCAATACCGATGCTGACGGTGACGCAGCCGGCGGTGGTCGAACTGGCATGCGGCACGCCTAGGGCGCGAATCGAGGTGACGATGTTCTCGGCCACCCGGCACGCCTGCTCGCCGTCGCAATCCGGTAACAGCACGATCAGTTCCTCGCCGCCATAGCGGCCCACCAGGTCGGACGCGCGGCCCGCCGCACGGCGCACCGCCTGCGCCACCAGCCGCAGACATTGATCGCCTGCCTGGTGTCCGTAACGATCGTTGTAGTTCTTGAAGTGATCGATATCGAGCATCACGACAGCCAGATTGCCGCCGCGACGTTCGGCGGAAGACCAGGCCTGCGATTGCGCAGTCTCGAAAGCGCCGCGGTTCAGCAAGCCGGTCAAGGCATCGCGGGTCGCGACTTCGTGCAACAGCCGCCGCTCGAGGAATGACAGTCGATTGGCGTACTCAAGCGCATAACAACCCGCACCAGCGAACAGATTGGCGCAGATCAGCGTGAAGAAAACATAGATCGCCGTGGCCTGCGGAATGTCCTTGGTGATGGCGAGCAGCACGAAGCTGCCAAGTACGATCATGTTGCTGGCAAGCGCGGTGCGAAAAGAGACGCCGAGCATGAAATAGAAGAAAAACGCGACCAATACCAGGCGCGAAGACATCAGCACCTGAGAGACTCCTGTTGCTTCCATCATCAGCAGCACCGAGCCGATGCCAAACAGCGGCGCGCCCACCGAAATCACCGGCAAGTAATACCTGGGAAAAAATCGGCGGCCGGTCAACAGCGCACACAGCACGACAATCGGCAGATGCAGCGAGTAGCGCAGCTTTTCCTGAGTCGTTGTTGGCGCCAGGTCCAGGACCCAGCGATCCATAAGTGCGAAACCAATGACAGTCAGGAGCGCCAGGCAGATAGCAATGCGCACCCGTGTGCGGATGTCCAGGTAGTGCTGTTCGCGGAATTGCTGTTCGAGTTCAGGCTCGAACTTGAGCCACGGAAAACCTTGCGCCAGCGTCGCTGAGACTTTGGAGTCCGCGCTTGTTTTTACGCTGCTGTAAAACATCAGCGCATGCGCAGGCTAGTAGGCGTCCGGGAAAGCGAGTCCGAGCCGCCGCTGTTCGAGCCACACGCGCGTGCGCCAGACTTCAAAAGGATCCCATCCCGATGCCGGCAGGGAAATTTTCGTTAGCACGTGGTCTTCAACGAAGCTATCTTCGTTGGCGACGTCGGCGACGGCCGCAGTTTGCTGCGGCTCCAATGATCTGAACGGTGTCATGAGTCAAAATCCGGACTGGTTTTAATTAATGTTGGCCGGAGCTTACCTGAGCAATTATGAATACTATATTAAATTAAGGAAAGGTCATCCGAGCTGATTTAAGTAAAATTCAGCCTCCGAAAATGCAGGCTACGGCGTCGGAGATGCGAGTCCCTGATAATAACGCGCCAGGTACACCGCAAAATCTTCCTGCCGTTCAGCTTCGCGGCGCGATTGTTGCTCAAAAGACTCACCTGCCTCGGCTGCAAACTCGGCCAGCCTGGCCGCGTTGGGTTCGTGCAAGGACAGGAAATAATTCTTATGCAGCTTCGACATGCGCAGTGCGAGATCAAAAAACGACTCGCCGGTGCTGCGCATTTCCGCGATCAGCCGCGCGGATGGCGTCAGCGCGGCGTCGCGCAATTTCGCGGTCTGCGCCTCGAGCGCGGCCGCATAGGGCTTCGCCGGGTCGCCCTGATCCAAGAATTCGACGATCGGCTGCATCTCTTCCAGCAGTTCGTTAGCCCACTCATGCATGGGCCGGTCGCGCCCATCACGATTGAGCGTCAGGCCCGGCTCGCGGCCCTGCCGCGCAACGCGCACATGATTTCGGTCCAGCCCTTCCTGCTCGCTGGTGTCGATCGGCGGACTGTCTTTCATAAGGCACAGCGCCGCGAATGCTTCCATGAAGCGCAGCTTGTTCTGATTGACGCCCACCGGATCGTATGCGCTGACATCGAGCGCGCGGAACTCCACGTACTCAACGCCACGGCGCTGCAAAGCCAACGTCGGACGCTCGCCGGAGCGCGCCACGCGCTTCGGTCGGATGAAGCTGTAGTATTCATTCTCGATTTGCAGCACGTTGGCGTTCAATTGCCGGTAGACGCCGTCAACCTTGACGCCCAGCTCGACATACGGCGGGTGCGGCGTGACGATGGCTGCGGAAAGATCGCGCACATATTCATCGAGGCTGTTCACTGACACCTGCAGCTCAGACTGCGCGCGGTTGCGATAGCCAAGATCGCTCATGCGCAGCGACGTGGCCCAGGGCTCCCAGGCGGTGCCGCGTGAAAATGCCGGCAACTGGACACCGCGCACGCGCAGGAATGAATTGCAGACAGTTGGCGAAACACCAAACAGGTACAGCACAATCCAGCCATAACGCCGATAGTTGCGCAGCACGTCGAAATAACAGCGCGAAGTGAAGTCCTGGCCGGCAGCGCGCGACTCGCGCGCCTGCGCCCACACTTCCCACCAGTCGAGCGGAAATGAATAGTTGAAATGGATGCCGGAGATCGCCTGCATGACGCGGCCGTACCGCAGACCCAGGCCTTCGCGATAGATCTCCTTCATGCGCGCGACATTGGTGCCGCCGTAGCGCGCGATCGGGATGTCGGAATCTTTATCCACCGCACAGGGCATGCTAGTGGCCCACAGCAGTTCATCGTCGAGGTGGCGATAAACGAACTGGTGCAGGTCGCACAGGTACTGCAGCAATTCCCAACTGGTGGTGAAAGTCGGCGTGACCAGCTCGATCAGCGCCTCGGAGTAGTCGGTCGTTATGTGCTCGGACGTCAGCGCTGAACCAAGCGCGCGCGGATGCGGTGTCAGGGCGATCCGGCCTTCGGGCGAGACGCGCAGCGATTCGCGCTCCACTCCCTTGCGACCGCCGCGCAAATGGGCCGCGCCCTTGCTGTTTATCAGCGCTGAAAGCCGGCGTTCGAAAACGCGGTCGATGCCTCTGCCTGCCATGACTGCCCTGCTACCAGCGGATCTTGCCGCGCAGGATGTCGCCAGCCATGACGAAATCACCTAACAGACTATATACGGGATTCCTGAATGTGGCGGGCTTGTTATGCTCGAAGAAAAAATGGCCCACCCAGGCAAAGGCGTAACCGGTGACCGGCCCGGTGAGCCATAGCCACGGATTCCGCAGCGGCAGAGCCAGCAACCACTGACCAACGAACAGGATCGTGCCGACGACGTGCAGCCGCCGCGAGCTGCGGTCGCGGTGCTCGGACAGATAATATCCATAAAATTCTGAAAAACTGCGCACGCTTGCGATTCCTTCGCCGGTCGGCCGGAACGTCGCTACGGTTTGATTTTGGCCATCAGGGCGCGAACGCGGCGCGCATTCGTGCCGGCATCGCCGAGACCCACCCGCGACTTGGAACGGATGTCGATGCGCGAGCCCGTGCCTTCGGCCCGAACGCGCACCACCACATCGTCCTTGAATCCGAAAAACCGGGTCGCATCGGTGGCCTCGATGCGGCCTTCAGCCGGGACCGTGGCCACCCGCTCCCAGCCCATGTCGGCAATCGCCTGGTCGGCGATGGCGAACGCCTGATCCGGCGCCACAGCTAACACCACCGGCTGAATGTCCGGAAAAGCCTTGCGCTGCGCCTCAGGCACGTTGAGCTTGGTGCCGCGAAGGTCGAGTTCCCGCACATAGTCCGAGGGATTCAATTTCGGATTCTGCTCGCGAATGGTCTTGATTGCGACGAAGGGGGGCGGTGAATCGAGATCGGTGCTGATTTCGTGCAGAGTTGGCATGCCACGCGCTCCCAGGAAGGTACTCACCAGGTACCCGCCAACGGCCAGCGCACCGACAATGGCAAGCGCTATGCGTCCTTTGTCGAAATTGAGGCTGCGCGAATTCGCGATCAGCAGGCCAATGACGGCCAGCAGCAGGCCCAGAAACAGCAGCAGACCGCCCGCCCCTAACGCCAGCAGCGCGGGCAGGAACCCGGTGATGCCGTAGCGATTCAAGGGACCGGACACGGCCGCCAGAATGAGCCCGACGAGAATGGTCCAGGCACCAAATTTCGCGAGCTTGACCGGCCATGCCGGTGCTGAAACGATTACGTTGTCTGACATACAGATGACTCCAGAGTTTGTTGTCCGGTTTGTTATGACTGGCTTTATAGTCGATGCCAAGTCTAGCGCGAATGGATGGATGAGGCTAAGCGCATGATCGGAATCATCGGGGGCACAGGCCTCTACCGAATGGCGGACCTGCGAATCGTCGAGGAAAGGCCGGTGGCGACGCCGTTCGGCCCGCCCTCGTCTGCGGTCATGCTGGGCCGCCTGGGTAGGCGCGATGTGGCCTTCCTCGCCCGCCACGGCACCGGCCACGAACTCTCGCCCTCCGAAATCAACTTCAGGGCCAATCTGTGGGCCTTAAAAAGCGCCGGCGTTCGCACCGTAATCGGTGTGTCTGCGGTCGGCAGCCTGCGCAAGGAACTGACGCCGGGCGACCTGGCGCTGCCGTCGCAATACATCGATTTCACGCGCGGTCGGCGTATCGGCAGCTTCTTCGGCAACGGGCTGGTAGCGCATGTGTCGACAGCCACGCCCAGCTGCCCGGACATCGCGGCGGAAATTGTTGCGGCGGCCGACAAACTGGGATACCTGCTGCACACCGACAAGACCTATGCCTGTGTCGAAGGCCCGCGTCTTGGCACCCGCGCCGAGAGTTTCATGCTGCGCAGCGCGGGCGCGGATCTGGTCGGCATGACTAACGTGCCCGAGGCGTTTCTCGCCTGCGAGGCACAGATGAGCTACTGCACCATCGCGGTGGTCACCGATTACGACTGCTGGCAGGACGACCCGTCACAGCATGTCACGCTGGAAATGGCCTTGACGCTGTTCGGGCGCAATCTGCAACGCGTGCAAAAATTGTTAGCCAAGGTGGTTGCGGCGCACAAGATCGATAATCGCAGGGCCAGCCGTCACCTGCTCGAGAAAGCCATCGTCACACCGCGCGAACGCATGACGCCGGAACACCGCGAACTCGTGGACTTGCTGCTGCGCTAGCCCGGCAGGCTGCCTCGGTCCGTATATCGAACAGTCGCCTATATTTTTGCATGCGCTGATTGGCGCTTGGGCATAGTGAGCGTCTTCCGCCATCCATTTCAACCGAGGTTGCGCCATGTCCAGTCCTGACAGCAACGACAGTTCCGTGCTGAACCGCCGTGATTTTTTTGAAACCGCCGGCGGCCTCGGCGCAGCTCTCGCCATCGGAACAGCGGGCATGGCAACCCTCGGCGGCTCGACACTGGCTGCGGCCAAGGGCGCGCCCGCGACGTCGATGTACGGAATCGGGCCGGGCCTCAAGGGCCCCTATCTCGACCTGACAACTGGTCGTGGCAACCAGCTGGCATACGCCCGCATCCAGGGCGATCTCAATTTTGGCAAGCAAAAGTATTTCTGGTTCCGGGGCTATGTAATGGCCGTCGAACCTAACAAGAAAATCGTCGACCTGATGGGCGCCACGGGCTTCGGCGCCATCCGCCTGGCCGAGGGAGCTAACGGGGAGATCCGGCGCATGTGCCGCGAAATCATCGTCTACACCGACCTGAAAACCGGCGAAGTGCTGGACGAATGGCGCAATCCGCTGAGTGGCGAGACGGTGAAAGCCATACATGTGGCCAACGACCCTTTCAATTACATGATCGAGGACCACTTCCCGGCGCCGCCGAAATTCGGCGGATTGAACCAGGAAGCGCCGCCCAGGATCCCGTTCATCCTGCCGTGGTACCAGTTCGGCGACCAACTCGCGATGGAAGTGCATATCCACCTCGCCTACCCGAGCGCGCTGCAACCGGACAAGTGGCCGCGCGAGTCCGCCGGCCCGATCGCGCAGGTCTCCGAGTTTTTCACGCACGACATCAGTGTCGCGGACATGCAGAACGAAAAGAAGACCGCACTGCATTATCGCGGCGTCTGGAACCGCACCACGCCGTGGCTGCCGTGGATGCTGATGGGCATGCGGCCGGGCCATGTGCAATACGCCTGTTTCCAGGGAACCACCGATAACCTGGAGCAGTTTTTGTCGCGGCAAGTGCTGGACTACGCCCACAAGAACTATGACAGGTATTTCCAGGCACCGACCGAGTGGACCGGGGAGCCAAGTCTCTCAAGTCTCGAGGACTACGCGCGCACGCAGAAACCGGCGCATCTGAAGAAGTAATCACCGGCGGCCTTCTGAAAGGCCGCCGGTGTTAGCTCAGGCCGCGCTCCAGGATCTCGAGCGCGCAGCGTTCGCCGCTTTCCATGGCGGATTCCATGCCGACTTCCAGCCGACGGGCGTGCTCGCCGGCGACATGCACCAGGCCGTGCGGCTTGAGGTACGCATGCGTCCAATCAAAGGCGCGTCCCGGTTGAAACTGGTGGCTGCAGCCACGCACCAGCGGCACTTGCAGCCAGGAATGTGCCCCCACAAACTCCAGCTGACCGCGCATCGATGGCCGCATTTTCTCCAGCGTTGCAATCGCGAACCGGCCGCGATCTTCGTGGGGCATGGCATCGAGTGATTTCGCGCGATCGTTGAAGGCCAGGCAGCTGATAAGCTCGCGCGTGCCATCAGATTCGATTTGCTGCCGGACCAGCGTGAACACGCCATCGGTCCACATCGACGCCTCGATACCATCCATTTCCCAGTAGGACCTGCGGACCCGCAACCACACCTGGCTCTGGTTATGGTACGGCATCCGGCGCACCGCTTCGCCCTGTACCGCCGGCCAGTCCGGAATCATGCGGATAACGCGCAGCGCGCCGAAAGGCGCCGCCGCGACGACAAACCGCGCGCGAAATCGCGCGCCGTTGGCGCAGGTGAGCTCGCAGCCGCGCGCATCCTGGCGAATCTCGCGCACCGTGTGCTCCATGCGCAGCGCATCACCTAACGCCGCGGCCATTGCCTCCGGGATTGCAGATGTGCCGGCGACCGCGTGCGATGACGCCAGTGCAAAGCGCTGGAAAACGTCCATGCGGCGCGTTTCATCGGTCACAACCAGTGCCCGCACATCGGCCCGCGAACGCGTGCCCTCCTGCAACATTCTCAACACCGACGCCGATTCAAGACTGACGAGTCCCTGCGTGGTACGAATAAGCCCTTGCGCCTCATCCGATGCGCCCTTGTTGCGCAGCCACGCACCGAGAGACATGTCGAACTGCGCGGCTTCGGGTTTCAGCCAGTCGTCGAGATCGCTGAAAGGCGTCCGTTGCTCGACGTAAAAGGCATTGAGCGCCTGCGGTGGAATCCGGCGCTCGTTGTCCGGCAGCTTGTTCAATGCTGATGACTCCCACTGCTTCGCAGGCACCAGCTGGTCACCTAACACAAATGAATACGGTGCATTGACATGCGCACCGGGCGCAAGCTCTATCTTGAGCTGCCGCGCGACATCGCGGACTCGCGCATACGTCGGGCCGATCTGCACGCCGCCGAGGTCCGGCGCCAGGTGCCAGTCGCGCGCCGTATGCACGCGGCCGCCGACGCGCTTGCTGCCCTCCAGCACCCGCACCTTGAGACCCTCCGCTGCCAGGATCAGCGCTGCGTTAAGACCCGCGAGGCCGGCGCCGACGATGGCAACGTCGCATTTTTCGGGGCCCCTATATCTGCCGGTCGCGCGCGCCGAGGCAATGACTTGCCCAACGCTCGCACCGGCAATCGAACTAACGAATCTTCGTCGAGACAGTGGCATTAGTTCTTTTTCCTGGCGGCGAGTACGTTCTCTACAAAATGCAGTCGGTCCATCGCAGCGTCACGTCGCGAGGGATTGGTCTCATCAAAAGCAGCCTGTTCGAGGTGGCGCACAGCGTCCGGCAGGCGACCCGAGTTGTAATAGGCTTCGGCAAGAGAAAGTCGCAGCGTAAAGGACGACGGCAGTTTCTCGAGCGCTTTTTCGGACAGTGGAAAAAGATCCGCCACGTCCTCGCCCATGTGGTCACGCGAATGCAGCAGGAGATTCAGGGCTGCAAAATTATCTGGGTCGATTTGCAGGGACCGCCGCGCAAGATTGACGGCCTTACGCTGGTATCCGGTGCGCTCATCCTCACTCTTCGCCTGCAGCGCCCTTGCCATCCAGCTCTGCGCGCAATGCCTGAGCTCGCGGCTGGTCTGGGCAACCGATTCGCAGTGCTGCAGATAGGGGTCGGCTTCGGTGGGCCTGTCGACCACCAGTTTTGACATCGCCTTAACGGCTGCGGCATCGGCGCCACGCGCCATGGGTAACAGCTCGCTGATATCGCGATGCAGGTCTTCGGCATTGCGATTGGCCAGACGCAGCAGCAATGCACCAATTTCTGACGCCGCAGTCTCACCATCCAGTTCCTGCAAGGCAGCGGCCTTCAATGTTTCGGCTGGCCGTTCCAAATAGCGGTACGGCCATGCAGAACTCATGGAGTAACGGCGCATGTCAGCGTCCAGCGTCTGCGCACGGGGACCCAAGGCCAAGGTCATCGCCTCTGCCACGCTGTTGCTCAGGCTTTGGGCAAGAATCATTTTTTCGAGTGCGGGCGCCAATGCTGGATCTTGCAGGAAACTGTAATGAACCAGCAGCCATGACTGCGCGTAGAACGAATCGCCAAGCTTGTGTCCGTTGTATTCCGCCGCGCTGCGATCGATGGCCAGCACGCGTTCCAGTGGCAGCCACGGCAGTTGCCGCAATGCATAGAAGCGGATTATCGGCACTTCGCCGATCCGTGCCTGCCTACCCTTGAAGCTAACAGTCGAGAAAAACTCGGCGAGGCCTTCGTCGTACCAGACAGGCAGCATCGTGCCACGAGAGTTCAGGTGCAGATAGAAATGTGTAAGTTCGTGCTGGATGATTTGCCTGTTACTCAACCAGTCGTTCGTGTCGCGAGAATCGACGACGATGTCCATCTCAAAGTCACTTGGCTTGACGAAACCAGCGATTTCCTTGCGCTGATGTCCATAGCGCCTGAACGAGTCCGGATTCAACACGAATATACGCGGCTTGTAGGGTGCGGGCTTGCGCAGGATCGCGAAGTGGCTTGTTATGTAGCGATAAACTTCGAGAGCTTCGAGAACCTCGGAAATCTGCCGTTTCGAGGCGTCCCCGATGACAATGAACTCGGTGGTTTCCGCCGTATACCATTTGGCTGCATGTGCCGCGGCTGAGGCAGAGCACAACACTGCAATTGTCAGTAACGCGCGCACCATCCACCGACGCTAGCACAGCATTGCCAGCGCTGGTAACCCAATTGTCGCGCAGTTGTTCGACTTGCGGTCGCAGCTTCTGGCGGCTGGCTAACGCAAGTCGCTGTACAGTCGCTTGAGTCGCGCCGGTCTCGCGCCCGCGAGATAAGCACCGACAATGGCGACGTTGCGCAGCTGCTGCCCCAGGACGCCGTGGCGCTCAAACCTGCGTGCCGAGGTCCGCAGCGCGGAGTTCAGCTTTACCACCTTGCCGCGGCGGCGCAGACGCCGCTGGAATTCGATGTCTTCGAGGAAGGGCAGGTCCGGAAAGCCACCCAGCGCTTCGAAATCACTGCGCCGCATGAACAAGCCCTGGTCGCCATAGGTCGTCAACAGGTTGTTAGCCGACGAGCACCACGCGTAGAAGCGCAGCAGCGGCGAATCGCGGTCGAAAGCCAGCCGGAAACTGCCAGCCAGCACACTCGAATCTGCCAACGTCTGCGTAATAAGCCCCGGCGCCTCGGGCGGTGGCAGCGTATCGCCGTGCATGAAAAACAGCAGCGGCGCCTGCGCCCGGGCCGCGCCCACATTCATCTGGCGCGCCCGTCCGCGCGCCGCAGCTAACAGAATCGCCCGGCCGTCGGCGCGCACCAGGTCCTGACTGCCGTCGTTGCTGCCGCCGTCGACCACCAGGGTCTCGACCTGCTCGCCAAAACCGCGCAGGCGCGCCAGCAGCTGTGGCAGGTAGCGCGCTTCGTTCAATACCGGCACCACGATGCTCAGCAGCGGTTTCATGGGGATATGGCGCCGGCCTCGCTGACGCGGCGCAACGCGGCCAGCAATTCCGGCAAGTCCTTGCGCAAGCTGCGCCGCACCAGCCATTGCGGCACATACAGGCGTGGCTTGATGCGTACTTCATAAATCAACAGCGTGTGACCCGCATCGGGCACGGCCATCAGGCGCCAACTGCCGCGGTTGATGGCCAGGTCGCCGGATACTTCCCGGAAATCGACCTGCGCAGGGAAGGCATTGCGCGCGCGAAACACATAATGCATCCGCGGCAGAAACCAGCTGTAGTCCACCTCGTGCGCTATCAGTGCCGAGCCCTCATCGGGCCCGGTTTCCAGAATCGTGCAGCCGGTCATGCGCGGAACAAACGTCAGGGCTTTAGGGCAGTCGGTCATCCACACGTACACCTGCTCACGCGGCGCGGCGATCCAGACCGCAGCCCGGGCATGACCCGATCCTCCTGACGGATCGATATCCGCCTGCACGATGATTTCACCTGCTAACAGGCGAGCCCGCTCAGCCGCATCCGGCTCCCAGGACCACGCTCTGGGGCTGCAGAGCACGCCGACAATAAGCGCAGAGCCGATCGCCATTGCGGCCACCCGCAGATTCAAGTGTCAGCGCTCATTCAGGGTCCAGTCATAGTCCAGGTATCGCAGGCTGTTAGCGGAATCGCGGACCGCAGCCGCCAGGGCCGGATCGCCCACATGCCGCGCTACAAATTCGCGCACGCCGCCGGCGGCGAAATCCTCCGCGAACCACTTGAAAATACTGGAAATTGCCAGCCGTTTCGCGCCGCTGTCCCAGCTGAGTCCGTGGTCGCGGTCGCCGAGATAGACCCGGGTTTGATCGTCCAGCTGGACACTGAGCCGACTGCTGACAAAAGGCTCGTCGCGCAGCGGCGGACAGCCGCGTGCGGCGCAAACCAGCGCCATATGCACCCGCGGTTCACGAAAATCGGGCCGCACGATGTCGTGCTCAATGGTATCCAGCGATCTCGCTCGGCCAGCAAGCTTGTAGCGTGCGGTCTTGAACGCGCCGGGGATCTGCCAGATTGAATTGGCGGGAAATGCCAGGCCGATCAGCGAGCCGCGGGTAATCGGATAGTGATCGATGATGGTTGCCAACACGCTGGTATTGTAGGCATTGATCCAGAACGCGAGCTGCTGATCGCGCGACCAGGATTTCAGCATTGTCTCGGATACCGCCGCCAGCCGTGCGCGGTAATTATCTAACAATTTGCGGTCGCGCTGCAGCGCGGCGTAATCGACGGCCCCGGCGTGAACGACACGCGCCAGCACTTCCGCATACTGGGCGTGCTCATGATCAAAATCGACGGCGGCTTGCTGCGCCGGCAACGACGGCGACAACAGCATCAGGCAGGCGCCTATCGAGCTTCGGACCCACATGTCAACCCAGACCGGCGCACCCGGGGAATTGTTTCAGTGCCCGCCGCCCTCGCTGCAGGATGCGCCGAACTTGAAGCAGCTGAAACAGCGGTGATGGCGCATCATGACCCGCTTGCCCATGCTCTCCCGCAGGCTGCCGCCCTGGTCGTAGTCCGGGTCATCATCGACCAGCGTGCAGGCATAGACGCGCATGCGCCCGCCCTGCTTGACCACCATCTTGCTGAACGCGCACATGAACTCGCGCCGCGTCGCCTCGCTCTGGTAGGTCGTCATGCAGGAATGCGTTACCAAAGGCACTTCCCGCGCCTCATCTGGAACTCCAAAATCCGGGAAAAACACGATGCGCGTATCCACCGGCATGTTGTTAGCAACGCAAAGGCGCGCGTACTCGGCGTCGACTGCGGCCCGGTCCTCGCCCGGGGTCATCTGCCGCGCGATCGACACGTGGAAACCCGCCCTGATCAATCGCCGCGCTGTGTCCCAGCTGATCGCAAAATTCCCCGCGCCGCGACCGGCATCGTGACGCGCCGCATCCGGCCAGTCGATGCTGACGCGAAAACTCAGGCTGTTAGGTCGTTGCTGCAATGGCACGAGCTGCGCGATGCGTTTCGGCAATGCGCCGACACCGTTGGTCAGCACCAGGCACGGCGCATGCTGCAACGCCGCGTCCAGGATCCTGACGATATCCTTGATCAGGAACGGCTCGCCGCCGGTGAAGGAAAACTGCTTCACGCCGAGTTGCACGGCCTCATCCAGGAAAGGTTGCGCATCCTTGAGCGTGATGCGCTGCAGCCGGTTGTCGCCCGGCTTGCTGCCTTCGAGACAGAAAGGGCACTCGAGGTTGCAGGCGGTCCCGGTGTGAAACCACAGCTCGCTCAGGGTGTGCGGCTGGATGTAGCCGCGCGCATCGCCGCTGGGTGTCAACAGCCAGTCACCCCGTGTCTTCGCGTCCATGCCTTCAGCCATTGCCGCGATACCAGCGCGCCAGGCGCTCCGGAGAAACACCGAACGCATATCCCAGAGCTAACAGCCGGTTGATCACGGTCTGCCGCCAGAAACCGCGGCGCTCCCAGCGCCGGCAATCCACCTCGATGGCGGCGGCCAGCGCGGTGAATCGTCCCGCGCGACGCAGCGCGCGCACCAGCGGGACTTCCTCAAACAGCGCTGTCGCGGCAAATCCCGGCGTACGCCCGTAAACTTCGCGCCGCGCAAACAACCCCTGGTCACCGTATACCGTCGCCACGCGGCAGCGCCAGGCGACGAAAAACTCGATGACGCGCTTGGTCCAGGTGCGCGCGCCCGAGAAGCGAAACTCAAAATAACCGGCCTGCGCGCCCTGCGCGACGGCATCCCGTATAGCGGCAGTTGCATTGGCCGGCACCAGGGCATCCGCATGCAGAAACCACAGCACCGTGCCGCGGGCCCGGGCCGCGCCGGCGCGCAGTTGTTGTCCGCGTCCCGCTGGCGCTGTCAGGTAGCGTGCGCCCGCCGCGACGCAAACGCCTGCGACGTTAGCATGCGCGGCGCCGTCGACCACGATCACTTCCAGCGGCGCGGGTTGCTGCAGCTGCAGCCGGCCCAGCAATACTGTCAGTGCGCCGGTGTCATTTAATACCGGGATGATCACGCTCAGTGCTCCTGTTTCCCGTTCTAGCGTGTTTTTGCCAACCACCAGCGCAGTGTAGCCGCGGCGCGTGGTGTTAGGCGGGTGCGGTTCCAGGCATCCGCAAGGCGGCGCAGGTATTCGGAGCGGGTCGGATACGGCAGAACCAGCGATCCGAGTGATGCCAGACCCTTGCGCAGCGTCATCAGCAGGACCAGCGGCGCGATCTGCTCGCCGGCGTCCTTGCCGACCAGCGTGGCGCCCAGAATTCGATCCGAGCCCGCCGCGACCAGCAGCTCCGCGAAACCGTCCGCACCGTCGTCGGTCCGGCCACGATCCAGGTCGCCGAACGGAAACCGGAACGCCTGGTAGGGCGTCCGCGCCTGATCGAGTTGCGCGCGGGTCGCGCCGACATGCGCCAGTTCGGGTTTGGTATAGGTGCACCAGGGAATGACCAGCCCATCCGCCCGCGCGCTGCCAAAGAACAGCGCGTTGCGAATGACAATGCGAGCCTGTGCGTCAGCGCTGTGCGTGAACTGCAGGCGCGAGCAGACATCGCCCGCCGCGAAAATGTGCCGCGCGCTGCTGCGCAGATGCGCATCGACTTCGATGCCGTCCCGGGCGTTGTAGCGCACGCCCGCGGCCTCGAGACCCAGGTCTTCGAGGTTGCGCCTGCGCCCGGCCGCCACCAGCAGCGCATCACACACCAGCTGGCTGCCATTGCTCAGCTTCAGTCGCCGCCGCCCATCCTGTCGCTCGACCCGCTCGACCCCGGTGCTGGTCAGGACCTGCACGCCATCCGCCACCAGTGCAGCTGCGACCAGCGCCGCGGCATCTGGTTCGTCGTTGGCCAGGATCCCCGCGGCAACTTCGACCAGGGTGACGCGGCTGCCAAGTCGCGCGAATGCCTGTGCCAGCTCACAGCCGATCGGCCCCGCACCTAACACCACGAGGTGATCCGGCGCCTGTTCAAGCTCGAAGATTGTTTCGTTGGTCAGTGGATCCGATTCGGCGAGTCCGGGAATGGCTGGAATCGCCGCACGCGCGCCGGTGGCAATGACAAACTTGCGGCCGCGCAGGACCGACTCGCCGACCTGTACAGTTTTCCGGCTGGTAAACCGGGCGGCGCCCAGAAATACATCGACACCCGCTTCGCCGTAGCGCCTGACGGAATCGTGTGGCGCGATGTTGGCCCGGACCTCGCGCACTCGATTCATCGCGGCAGCAAATGACATGCCGGAACCTGCCGCTGCCAGCAAAGTCTTGGACGGTACGCAACCGACGTTGAGGCAATCGCCACCCATCGCGTGACGCTCGACCAGCGCAACTTTCGCGCCGAGGCCGGCAGCCGCGATCGCCGTCACCAGGCCGGCGGGACCTGCACCGATGACCACCAGGTTGTAACCCGGCGCCGGCGCCGGATTACGGTAATCCGCGGGGAATACACAGTCGCGCCAGCGCTGCTGCAGCAATTCATCCGGTTCGTTCACGGGCTGCTCTCGTGGGCGGCGATTTCACGCGCCAGTTCGCGACCGGCAAGTCGCGTGACCAGCACCGTGACCACGATCGTCGCCACCAGCCCGACAGCTAACAAAATCCAGCCGCTCACGCCAATGTCGAGATCACCCGACAGCGCCTGCGCGAGGCTCGCGGCCAGCGAACCGGCGTACACGTAGGCCAGCGTGGCCGGCATCATGCCGACCCAGGATGCCGGTATGAAATCCCGCGCCCGCACCGCGCTGACGCCGTACGCATAGTTCAGCAGGAAGAATGGGAATACGGGTGACAGGCGCGTCAGCAGCACGATCCAGAAGCCGCGCAGCCGCAGGCTGCGATCGAGCGCTCGGAAGCGCGGCATGGTCGCGATCCGGTGCGACACCCAGCTGCGCGCCAGCGTGCGGCCGACAAGGAACGCGGCGGTCGCGCCCAGCGTGCTGGCAGCCGACACCAGGACAAAACCCTTGCCGACCCCGAAGATTGCGCCGGCCGCCACCGTCATGGGCGTCGCCGGCACGAAACACACGGTTGCGATCACGTAGACGGCGACAAAAATCGCCCAGGCCCGGCCGGGGTTCGCCTGCGTCCAGGCAAGAAAAGCGCTCAGCCACTCCCGCACCGGCAGCAACCACGCCGCAGCGATCAGGCCGGCGGCTAACAACAGGAGCAGCAGGCGGATGCGATTCAAGAGGCGCTTGCCGCGGCCAACCGGCCCGCCATTGCCACGAGCCGGCGGCGCGCCGGTCGAAGGTCGTCGCGCAATCGCGCGCTGGCCTTGCTCAGGCTGGCAAGATCATCGACATCAAAAGATCCGTTGGTCATCGACACTCCCTGTCCGCTGGCGCGGCAGCGCGCCAGTAACGCCTCGCCTAACAACTTGCTGCTCCATGGCAGGTCCGCGAGTGGCGGCCAGGCCCTGCGCGCAGCCATCGCCACCACGCCGCCATCGTCGGCCGGCGCCAGCACCACGTCGGCATGTTGCAGCATCGCGGCGATCCCGTCCAACAGCGCGACAGTCAGCGCAGGCGCATCACTACCGATAAAAATAAGCGTCTCGCGACCCGCGCTGCGCAGCGACGCATCAATGGCCATCAGGCGCTCGCCCAGGTTCCCCGGGGGCTGCACCAGCACCTGCGTCCGGCGCTCGTTGTTAGCTCCGGGCATGCTGGCGGTCAGTGACGCGAGCTCGGCAAGGCCCCAGGTTTCTTCGTCGGGATCCGCGACCGCCAGAATCGCATCGCCCTGCCACTCGATCAGGTCCTCGCGCACACAGTCCCACAGGGTCGCCGCGACCTGCCCGGCGGCGTCCGCCCCGATCGCGGCCGCAAGCCTCTGCTTGCCGACCCCGCGGCGCGGCTTGCGGCAAAAGACCACCAGACAGGGCTTGTCGTCGGACATCCTGGTATTGGACCTTGCACGGCGCTTCAATATTGCACCAAGCTGATTCATCGTGTATTCACCCGCTCTGAGGCAAACTGCGGGTCGTCATGTCAGGCCTGAAATTCTGGACTCTCGGGGCGTTATTGGCGGCCACGCTTGCGGCAACGCCGGCATACGCGTTTCGCTGTGGTTCGCGCCTCGTCAGCGAGGGCGACACGCGCGGTGAAGTGCGCGCCAAGTGCGGCGAACCGGCCGAGGTTGAACAACGCTCGATGTGGCGTCAACCGGTGGTCTGGCTGCACGGCCGCCCCTACCGGCTGTCCAACGATCAGATTGAGATTCCGGTCGAAAGCTGGGTTTACAATCTCGGTCCCAACAGGCTGATGCGGCGCGTGCGATTCGAAGACGGCCGCGTCGTAGCGATCGAGACACTCGGCTATGGCTACCGCGAATCTGCAGCTGCGTCCCATACGGCCCACTGACAACGCCGCCGTCGCGGCCATCATTCGCACTGTCATGCCCGAATTCGGCGCCTGTGGGCCAGGATTCGCGATCAATGACGCCGAAGTCGATTGCATGTTCGAAACCTACACCCGCCCGGGATCGCGATATCTTGTCATCGATGACGACGGCCGCATGTTAGGTGGCGGCGGCATCGCACCCTTGACGGATATCGGGCCCGGCGCGCCGCGCACCTGTGAGTTGCGCAAGATGTATTACCTGGCGGAGGCCCGCGGCCACGGGCTAGGCCGTCAAATGATCACAGCCTGCCTCGCGGCGGCGCGTGAACTCGGCTACCAGCGCTGCTATCTCGAAACACTGACCGGCATGGATACGGCCCAGCACCTGTACCGGAGCGTCGGGTTCCAAAAACTCGGCGCTCCGTTAGGTAGCACCGGTCATTTCAGCTGTGATCAGTATTACCTGCTGACGCTCTGACCGTTGAGGTCCTGGATCCAACGTGCGATTTTCACCTCCAGTACATCGAGTGGCAGGTTGCCATGTCGCAGCACCTGGCTGTGGAACGCCTTGATGTCGAATTTCGCACCTAACACATTCGCGGCATGGGCGCGCATTGCGGTCATGCGCAGCTGACCTACCTTATAGGCCAACACCGCGAGCATCGGCGCCATCAGCATCGAAAATTTTTTTCACTTAGCTACCCTTCCGGTAATCAAACGATAACGCCACAGCAGCAGCGTCGCACAAGCTAACAAACCGACGATCAGGGCTGCCCAGATACCGGGCGCGCCATAATGCCGCCGGTAGCCCCAGTACCAGGCGAGCGGCATGGCCACGCACCAATAGGCAAACACATTCAAAAGCATCGGTACGCGCGCGTCCTGGAAACCGCGCAACGCGCCTGCCGTGCCGACCTGCAGACCGTCCGCGAGCTGGAAAGCGGCAGCGTACAGCAGCAGCTGCCCGGCCAGCAGGCGTAAATCCGCATCCGCGGTGTAAAGCGCCGCTACGCCGTGACGCGCCGCAATCAGCCCCAACGCCGACAACGACATGAACAAGGCGCAGGCCGCAATTCCAACCCAGCCGGCGCGTACACCGCCATCGCGATCGCCGGCACCCAGCTTGTGTCCCACATGGATGGTGGTGGCCGAATGCAGCGACAATGGCACCATGAACATCAGCGCGGCATAGCTCAGGGCGATCGCATGCGCCGCCATGATGTTGGCACCCAGCGTGCCGGCCATCAGTCCCGCGGCGCCAAACAGCGCCCCTTCCGCGAGCACGCTGCCAGAAATCGGCAGGCCCAGTCGCAGCACCTCGCGCAGCATCTTCTTGTCAGGCGGATCCAGTTTCTGCAGCGGCGCATAGATCCGATAGATCCGGTGACGGCGAACATGCAAGACCATGAACGCCAGCATGACCCACTGCACCAGCGCGGTCGCCACGCCGCACCCCACGGCACCTAACGCCGGCATGCCAAGCTTGCCGTACATGAAAATGTAATTGCCGCCGATGTTGGTCAGCAGGCCGAGCAGCGCCGCCCACATGATCGGTTTGGTCCAGCCGATGCCCTCGCTGCAGAATCGCAACACCAGAAACCCCATGGTGGCGGGGACGCCGAAAGCGGCAGCCCGCACATAGGCGGCAGCCAGGTCCGCCGTTGCCGGCGGTGTGCCGATGGCGTGCAGCACCGGGCCTGTTAGCATCAGGCAGCAGCAGACGACCACCGCGACCAGCAGCGCCAGCCAGAGCCCCTGGCGGAACAGTCGCGTAACGTCCGCATCGCGTTGGGCGCCATAGGCATGCGCCACTGACGGCGACAGCGACATCAGCAAACCGAGCCCGCCGAGATAGAATATCGCGAGGAAATTGGCGCCGGCAGCAACCGCGGCGAGTTCCAGCGTGCCGAGCCGGCCCGCCATGATGGTATCCGTTGCGGTCATGCCCGACATGGACAGGTTGGTCACCACCAAGGGCCCGGCAAAAGCCGCAATGGCGCGCAGATCAGCCAGTATTTGCGTAGATCTTGGTCGGGCGAGCATGAACGTGGGAAGATTCGTGGCGGGCGCGAATTGTAGCCCCTTGTTGCAAGACTGCGCGCCGCAGCGGGGTTTGATCGGGATTCGCCGGGAGCACAAGCATGTTGGTCGGAAATCAGGTTCGCAGAGTGGCGGTGCTGGGTGGCGTGCGAATACCGTTCGCGCGCAGCAACACGGCCTACATCAATGTCGGCAACCAGGACATGCTAACAGCCGTATTGCGTGGGCTGGTCGAGCGCTTCAAGTTGCAGGGCCAGCGGCTCGGCGACGTCATCGGCGGCGCGGTGCTGAAGCATTCGCGCGATTTCAACCTGGTGCGGGAAGCACTGCTGTCGACCACGCTGCATCCCGAGACACCCGGGCTCGACATCCAGCGCGCCTGCGGCACCAGTCTCGAGGCGGCGATCCTCGTTGCTAACAAAATTGCGCTCGGTCAGATCGACGCCGGCATCGGCTGCGGTGTCGACACCGTCAGCGATCCGCCGGTGGTATTTCCGGCTTCGTTCCGCAGGATCCTGATGGCCGCCAATCGCGGCCGCAGCACCTGGCAGCGCATCGCGCCTTTCCTCAGCGTTCGCCCGGGAAATTTCAAACCGGTATTCCCCGGCGTCGAGGAGCCGCGCACCGGCCTTTCAATGGGACAGAGCTGCGAGCTGATGGCGAAGACCTGGAAAGTGACCCGCGCCGAGCAGGACCAGCTCGCCTGCGAATCGCATCTCAAGGCAGCGGCCGCGTGGCAGGCAGGATTCTTCAACGATCTGGTTGTGCCGTATGAAGGCCTGACGGCGGACAACAACGTCCGCGCCGACACGTCTCTC
Organism: Gammaproteobacteria bacterium; assembly: GCA_031382085.1. Classification (GTDB taxonomy): domain Bacteria; phylum Pseudomonadota; class Gammaproteobacteria; order Steroidobacterales; family Steroidobacteraceae; genus UBA964. The sequence goes on along the minus strand of JANMYM010000083.1, from coordinate 22,611 downwards.
GAAAAGCTGGCCAAGCTGCGCCCCGCCTTCGATCCCAGTGGCGGCACCCTGACGGCGGGTAACTCCACGCCGTTGACCGACGGTGCGTCCGCTGTTTTGTTAGCCTCCGAGGAATGGGCGCGAGCACGCGGCTTGCCGGTGCAGGCCTGGATTACCTACGGCAAGGTCTGGGCGGTCGACTTCGCGACTGGCAAGGAAGGCCTGCTGATGGCGCCGGCATACGCCGTGCCGGCGATGTTGAAAGACGCCGGTATCAACCTGCAGGACTTCGACTTCTACGAAATCCACGAAGCCTTCGCGGCGCAGGTGCTGTGCACACTGAAAGCCTGGGAGTCTGCCGAATTCTGCCGCGAGCGGCTGGGTCTGCCCGGCGCCCTGGGCAGCATCGACCGCGCGAAACTCAACGTCAAAGGCAGCAGTGTCGCGGTCGGACACCCGTTCGCGGCCACCGGCGGCCGGATCGTCGGCACGCTTGCCAAGCTGCTGGCAACGACGCCGGGCACGAAGCGCGGCCTGATCTCCGTTTGCACGGCCGGCGGCATGGGCGTGACGGCGATCCTCGAAAAAGCCTGATCCCCAGGCAGCCCGGCCGGACTTACATCGGTCTTGCGGCCGCGCGTTTGCGAAAGAAATTGCTAATGTGCGGCGCATGCTGAGTCCCAAACGCGTGGTGGTCATTGGCGGAGGCTTCGGCGGTCTGTGGGCCGTGAGCGCGCTCAAGTCGGCGCCGGTTGATATCACGCTGATCGACCGCTGCAACCACCATCTCTTTCAACCGCTCTTGTATCAGGTCGCCACCGCCGGACTGGCGGCGCCGTCGATTGCGGCGCCTTTGCGGCATATCCTGCGCCGGCAAGCTAACGTCACGGTGCTGATGGGCGAGGTGCGCGATATTGATCACGCCGTGCGACGCGTCACGTTCGATGAACGCGTTATCGACTACGACTACCTGATCGTCGCGTCCGGTGCGATGCACGCCTATTTCGGGCATGACGAATGGGCGCCGCATGCACCAGGGCTGAAGACGCTGGACGATGCCTTGAATATCCGCGCCAGGATTCTCAAGGCGTTCGAGCGCGCCGAAATGGAAACCGATTCGCAGGCGCGTGACGCCTGGCTGACGTTCGCCGTGATCGGCGCGGGCCCGACCGGCGCCGAGCTCGCGGGCACGCTCGCCGAGATTGCGCGCCATACACTGGCGCAGGAATTTCGCCACATTGATCCGCGGTCCGCAAAAGTGTTGCTGATCGAGGCCGGAAATCGCGTGCTGCCGGGATTCTCCCCCGACATGTCGGCGAAAGCGGCGGCGCAGTTGCAGCGGCTCGGTGTGCTGGTCCGTACCGGTCAGGCTGTGACCCTCATCGGCAGCGATTTTGTGGTGCTTGGCGACGATCGAATCGCGGCGCGCACGATTCTCTGGGCCGCGGGTGTCGCGGCCTCGCCGCTGGGCGCAATGTTAGGTGCGCCGCTCGATCGCGCCGGCCGGGTCAGAGTCGAGCCGGACCTGTCGCTCGCGCAGCGGCCGGAAATCTTCGTGGTCGGCGACCTGGCCGCTGTTGTCAGCAACGGCCGGCCTGTGCCGGGCATTGCGCCTGCGGCCAAACAGATGGGAGCGCACGCCGCGGCCACGATTGCGGCGAGTCTCGCCGGCCGTCCACGCAACGCGTTCCGCTATCGCGATTACGGCTTGCTTGCCACCATCGGGCGGCGCGCCGCGGTGGTCGAAATATCGGGATTGAAATTGTCTGGAATGCTCGCCTGGTGTTTCTGGCTCGCGGCGCACATTTTCTTTCTGATCGGTTTCCGTAATCGCCTCGTGGTGCTGCTCGACTGGGCCTGGGCCTACGTGACCTACGCGCGCAGCGCGCGGATCATCGTTCGCAGTTAGCGCGATTGCAGCGCGTTGCAGATTCGGACCCATCGGCGGTACCCCGGCGCCCTTCCTTGCAATTAGTTTCATTTGTAACTATTCTTGCGGCACCATGAAGAATTACATCGGCGTTTCCAGGGTCGAAGGCCAGTCGTCACGTCAGGCCCATGCCGACCTGCCGGCCGGCACCTACGAGCGGGAAATCAGCAAGGAGGGGTTTTTCGGCCCGGCCGCGCATCTCTATCACCGGCGTCCGCCAACGGGCTGGGAATCCATGGAAGGTGCGCTGCGGCCGCGGGCGTTCAACGCCCTGCAGTCGGCCTGCGATGCGCGCTCTCCCTGGTCCGCGGCGCCCCTGCTGGCTAACAAGCATGTGCGCGTCAGATTCTGGCGGCTTACGAGTAGCATGCCGGCGCTGGCGCGCAATGGCGACGGTGACGATCTGCTCTTCGTACACACAGGCCGCGGCGAGATGTACTGCGACTATGGTCACCTCGCCATCGAAGCCGGTGACTACGTCGTCATCCCGCGCGGCACCATGTGGCGCATCGAATGCAGTGCGCCGCTCGAATGCCTGTTGGTCGAGGCAACGAACTCCAGCTATTGCCTGCCGGACAAGGGCATGTTAGGTCCGCATGCGATCTTCGATCCGGCGATGCTCGATGCACCGCGCATCGACGAGCTGTTTCGCGCCCAGTCTGCGGATCAGCCCTGGGCGATCGAAATCAAGAAGCGTGATGCAGTGTCGGTGGCGCGCTACCCCTACAATCCCCTGGATGTGGTCGGTTGGCACGGGGATCTTTCAGTCGTGCGCATCAACATTCGTGACATCCGCCCGGTTGTCAGCCACCGCTATCATCTGCCGCCGTCGGCACATACCACGTTCGTTGCCGACCGCTTCGTCGTCTGCAGCTTTGTGCCGCGGCCGTTTGAAACCGATCCGGGCGCGATCAAGGTGCCTTTTTTCCACAACAATGACGACTATGACGAAGTCATGTTCTACCATGCCGGTCATTACTTCGGCCGTGACAACATCGCACCCGGCATGCTGAGCTTCCATCCATCCGGATTCACGCATGGGCCGCATCCCAAGGCGCTGGCCAACATGTTGCAGCAGCCGAAGCCGGCAACAGACGAATTTGCGGTGATGATCGACACGCGCGACCCACTGGATATCAGCGCGGCGGCGAGCACCTGCGAGCTAACAAGCTACGTCGAGAGCTGGAAATCGGGCCAATGAAGCTCGCCAGCCTGAAGCACGGTCGCGATGGCCGCCTAGTGGTTGTCAATCGCGCGCTTACCCGCCATGTGCCCGCCAGCGGCATCGCGGACACGATGCAGCAGGCGCTGGACCACTGGGAAGTCAGTGCGCCACGACTTGCAGCACTCGCCGCGCAGCTCGAATCCGGCAGTGCGCCAGCGGCCATGCCATTTGACAGTCGGCAGTGCGCGGCGCCTTTGCCGCGCGCGTATCACTGGGTCGACGGTAGCGCCTACGTCAATCACGTTGAACTCGTGCGCAAGGCGCGCGGCGCCGAGATGCCAGCCTCTTTCTGGACGGAGCCGCTGGTGTACCAGGGTGGCTCCGATGATCTGCTCGGACCTAACGACGATGCCCGCTTCGTGAGCGAATCCGATGGCATTGATCTTGAGGCTGAGGTGGCAGTCGTGACGGGGGATGTGCCGATGGGCACAACGACCGATGCCGCAGCCGGCGCTATTCGCCTCATCATGCTGGTGAATGACTGGTCCTTGCGAAATCTAATCCCCGGCGAGCTCGCGAAGGGATTTGGTTTCTATCAGTCAAAACCTGCAACTGCATTTTCACCGGTCGCAGTTACGCCAGACGAACTCGGCAGCAGCTGGCGGGACGGGCGCATACATCGCCCGCTCGTTAGCCACATCAACGACCAGCCGTTTGGGCACCCGGATGCGGGCGTCGACATGACTTTCAACTTTCCGCAGCTGATCGCCCATGTGACAGCGACGCGGCGACTCTGCGCCGGAGCGATCGTCGGCTCAGGCACCGTGTCCAATTATGACCGCAGCCTGGGTTCGAGCTGCCTGGCTGAAAAGCGCACGCTGGAGCAGATCGAGTCTGGCGCGCCGCGCACGCCGTTTCTCAAGTTCGGCGATCGCGTGCGGATCGAGATGTTCGATGCGCACGGCGCCAGCCTTTTTGGCGCCATAGACCAGCGAGTCGTCGCTGCCTGAGGGCCTCGTGCCAGCGGTTGCGCCGGGCGCTATGATGTCCGGCTGCAACCCCTAGCTACGGTACGAGGTTTTCCATGGGCGAAATGACAACGCTGATGGCCCGCGATGGCCATGAGTTTCAGGCTTATCTTTGCAACCCCAAGGGTCCGCCGCGCGGCGCCGTGGTCGTGATCCAGGAAATCTTCGGCCTTAATAAGCACATCAGGGCCGTGGCCGACAGCTACGCCGAGGCCGGCTACCTGACAATCGCGCCGAGCATGTTCGACCGCATTCGCCGCGGCATCGAGCTCGGCTACACGCCGGCGGAAATCCAGGAGGGCGTCGGCTACATGATGCAGACGACGCGTGCGCAGGCGCTGGCGACGATGGCGGCCTGCGTGGCCGTGGTCAAGCACGCGGGCAGGGTCGGCGTGGTCGGCTATTGCTGGGGCGGACTCTGCACCTACTGGGCCGCCTGCGAATTGCCGATTTCGGCGGGCTCGTCGTACTACGGCGGCGGGATACCTAACAACCTCGAGAAGACGCCAAAGGCGCCGGTGATCTTCCATTTTGGCGACCGGGACACGCACATTCCTCTGGTCGGCGCGGTCGACAAGATTCGCGCTGCCTATCCGGCCGGTGTCTATTACACCTACCCCGCCGGTCACGGTTTCAACTGCACCGAACGCGCGGATTACGACCCCGCCAGCGCGCAGCTGGCGCGCCAGCGGACGCTGGATTTCTTTGCACAACGATTGGGTTAGTCATGACTGCGCTGTCTTTGCGCGATGCCGGCCTGCTGCGCTCGCAAGGTTTGATCAACGGTGCCTGGAGTGCGGCCGACAACAAGGCGACCGTCACCATTCACAATCCAGCTAACAACGACGTGGTCGGAACCGTGCCCATGATGGGCGCCGCCGAGACCGAGCGCGCGGTGCAGGCAGCAGCAGCTGCGCTACCCGCCTGGTCGGCGCGCACCGCCAAGGAGCGCAGCGTGCTGCTGCGCCGCTGGTCGGAACTGATGCTGGCTAACACCGATGATCTGGCGACGTTGATGACCGCCGAACAGGGCAAGCCGCTCGCCGAAGCCAAAGGCGAAATCGCTTATGCGGCCTCATTTTTCGAGTGGTTTGCCGAAGAAGGCCGTCGCATCTACGGCGAGACCATTCCCGGGCACCAGGCAGACAAGCGCCTGCTGGTCCTGCGCCAGCCGGTCGGCGTGGTCGGCGCCATCACGCCGTGGAATTTCCCAGCCGCGATGATTACGCGCAAGATCGCACCGGCGCTGGCCGCCGGCTGCACTGTGGTCTGCAAACCCGCGCCGCAAACGCCGTTCTCGGCGCTGGCCCTTGCCGAGCTGGCGCAGCGCGCCGGCATGCCGCCCGGCGTATTCAACGTCGTTACCGGTGACGCGCAGGCGATCGGCGGCGTGCTAACGGGTCACCCGATGGTGCGCAAATTCACGTTCACAGGATCCACCGCCACCGGCATCAAGCTGCTGGCCCAATGCGCTACCACCGTCAAGAAAACGTCCATGGAGCTGGGCGGCAACGCACCCTTCATCGTGTTCGATGACGCGGACCTCGATGCGGCCGTTACCGGCGCCATCGCCAGCAAGTACCGCAACACCGGCCAGACCTGCGTCTGCGCCAATCGCTTTTACGTGCAGGATGCGGTGTACGACGCGTTCGCTGCCAAGCTGGTGGCCGCTGTCAACAAGCTGCGCGTCGGCGACGGCCTGAAGGGCCCGACCGACCAGGGACCGTTGATCACGACCCAGGCACTTGCAAAAGTCGAATCCCATGTCAGCGATGCGCTGGCACTGGGCGCAAAAGTCGCGATCGGCGGCCGTCGCCACGCGCTCGGTGGTAATTTCTACGAGCCCACGGTGCTGACAGGCGTGACCAGCGCGATGCGGGTCGCGCGCGAGGAAACCTTTGGCCCGGTCGCGCCGTTGTTCCGTTTCAAGGATGAGGCTGAGGCGATTCGCCTGGCAAACGACACGGAATTTGGCCTGGCAGCCTATTTCTACACGCGCGACCTGTCACGCAGCTGGCGCGTGCAGGAAGCCTTGGAATACGGCATCGTCGGCGTCAACACCGGCATCATCTCCACGGAAGTCGCGCCTTTCGGTGGCTTCAAGCAATCCGGCCTTGGCCGCGAAGGCTCGCGTCACGGCATCCACGAGTACACCGAAATCAAGTACGTTTGTGTCGGCATCTGAGCCGCGACACGATTTTGGCCTGATAGCGCTGATCGCGGCCTGTAGTGCGATCGGCACCATCGCTAACAACATGCTGTTGCCGGCCCTGCCGCAGATCCAGCGTGATTTTTCGGCGACGCTGCCCGCCGCGCAGACCACCATCAGCTTCTATCTGATCTCTTTTGCCATCGGTATTCTTTTTGTCGGGCCGCTATCAGACAGGTTCGGGCGCAGGCCGGTGATTGCCGGCGGCCTGATGATATTCATCGCCGGATCCCTGGCAGCGGCGCTGGCGCCGACGCTCAACTGGCTGGTATTTGGCCGGGTTATCCAGGCGCTGGGCGCGTCCGCCGGGCTCACGGTGTCGCGCGCAATTGCAGGCGACCGGTACCAGGGCGCCGCACTCGCCCATGCGCTCGCGATTGTCACCATGACCATGATGTTAGGTACGACGCTGTCGCCGGCATTCGGTGGCTACCTGGTCAAGTGGTTCGACTGGCACGCGGGGTTCTGGGTCGTGTCGGCGCTCGCTGCGGTGGTGTTGGCTTGCATGCTGCCGCTGTTGCCCGAAACGCGCCAGCCGGGCGCCAGCGCTGGGACGCTGCGGGAACTGGCGCACGAGGCAGGCGCCGTGCTGGCGAACCCGCGCTTCGTCGGATACGCGCTGCAGGTAGGCCTGATTTATGCGATTTTCCTCGCCTTCATTGCAGTTACGCCTTATGTGATGGCGCAGGCTTTCGGCAGAAGCGAAACCGACTTTGGCTTCTATTTCGTTCTGCTATCGACCGGCTATTTTGTCGGCAATTTGTTCGTGGCGACCTGGGGACGCGGCATTGCGCCCGAGAAATTGATGTTCGCGGGACTCGGCCTGCAAATGGCGGGCGCTGTGCTCGGGCTCGCGTTGGCACTTGGACATGTCTGGACGCCGATGGCGTTGTTTCTGCCGCAGTTGCCGTTAGCCATCGGCCAGGGCCTGGCCTTGCCGCATCTCACGGCCAGAGCCGTGCACCTGGCCCCGGAATATCCCGGCGTTGCATCGTCCGTCATTGGTTTCAGCCAACAGGCGATGGCGGGTTTGTCGGTGCAGGCGATGGGCCTTGCGGCCACAAACACACCCGTACCGATCACCATCTTTTGCATGGCCGCATCCGTCGTTGCGATGGGTGCCCTGCTGCTGCTAACACCCCGCCAGACGCGCTAGCGCTGAGCGCCCGAACGCCTGCATCGCGGATGACGGGCAGCGTTGCTGCAATCGACATATCATAGGCGCGCATGCTCGGCGTTTTCCACGAAATCAGTATCCGCACGGACGACATCCTCGCGTCGGTCGAGTTCTATGAAAGTCTCGGCTTTCGCCAGTGCGTCGCGGGTGACACCTGGCCGCATCCCTACGGCGTGCTAACAGACGGGCGAATTTTTCTCGGGCTGCATCAGTACCGGTTTCCCTCACCTGCCATCACTTTTGTGCGACCTGACATCGCGCGCCATGTGACCGAATTCACGGCGCTCGGCATCGAACTCGCATTCGCCAAGACCGGCGATGAAAGCTTCAATGAAATCGGGTTCCTCGACCCGGCCGGGCAGATGATCACCATCCTCGAAGCGCGCACCTATTCCCCACCGCCGGCGGATACGCGCGACGCGAGGGAATCCCGTTGCGGTTGGTTTGCCGAGTTCAGCATCCCGACCGCCGATTTCGCCGCCAGCGCGGCGTTCTGGGAACGCCTGGGCTATGTCGCGCACACCGAAGCGGAGACGCCATACCTGAGTCAGCCCCTGATCAGCGACAAGCTGACATTGGCGCTGCATCGGCCGCGCACCTGCGATCAGCCGATGCTGGTGTTTCGTGACCCCGCAATGCGCCAGCACGTTGCGGCGCTGCGCGACGCTGAAATCACCTTTGACCCGGAATTGCCGCGCGGACTTGATCCCGCGGCTAACGCGCTGCTGCGCGGTCCCGAAGGCACGCCGCTGCTGCTATTGCAGGAAGACTAGTTTTTCCGCACGCGCATCAGATAGATGCCGAACAGCATGATGCAGAAATTGATGCCGCCGATGAGAAAGAATGGCGCGCCATGGCCGACCGCATCGTACAGCCAGCCACCCACGCCGTTAGTGAACAGAATGCCGAGCGACGCGGCAACACTGGCGAGACCAAACACCGCACCACGCACCGCAATCGGCGCCTCGCGACCCAGCACGACCTGGCTGGATACGATCGCAGCCACCTGTCCAAGACCCAGCAGAATTGCGACCGGTGCAATGGAAGCGCTGCGCGGATCACCGACAAAGCCGCCTGCCAGGTAGCCCAGCGACGCAACCAGCATCGCGATCACGCCGGCGGTGATGCGATCGATCCGGCGCAACATCAGTCCGAAGACGATCGCAAACATCAGTCCCGATGTGTTAGCTATCAGAATTGGCCGGCGCGCCTTGTCAAGCGCGTCGGTGGGACTGATGCCGCCCTCGACCAGCGACGTCTGCAGGCGGTTCGAGAAAAATGTCCCAATAACGATGCGATCGGCAAAGGCCGCGAAATTGAGCATATAGCCGAACCAGATGACGCGATTGCCGCGCGCCGCGGCTGCGCCCTGGGCAATGATCCTGCGGAGCGGCAACTGCGCGGCAAGTTTGCTGGGCGTGCCTTTCTTGAGACCAATCAGGCAAACGATGCCTGTGAGAACGCAAAGTCCGGCTGCCGCCCACAGGGTCAGTTGCGCGGCTCGGCTGGCGTCCATGCCCTGGCCGACAAATCGCTTTGGCAGGCTGCCAAGTGCGATGATCGCGATGACCACGACCCCGATGCCCTGTACGAAGCCGGTGATACCGACGAAGGGTCCGCGCGAATCTTCGCGCGGGATGTCGGCAAGGATCGTCGACATCATGCAACCGACCGCCGCGACGCCGACGGAAAAAAACAGCGCGCAGGCCAGCAACTGGTTGAAATTGCGCGCCAGCGGATACAGCCAAAAGCCGACCGCCAGCCAGATGAACCCCATCACATACACCGGGCGGCGCCCGATCTTGTCGGCCAGCGCACCGATCGGCGTCACCAGCAACAGCGCGATAATCTCGTTGCTGAACCCTAACAGGCCCAGCGTTTCACCCTGGTCCTTCAACGGCACATGCAGATTGGCATTGAGCAGGAAGGTCATGATGAAACTGACGAACGCCAGCAACCCAACCGTGGTGAAGGCGGCGAAAATGTAGGTGCTCGCGTTGGCCGGCGTGTACCCCGACTCGAGAACGGCTGGTCCGAATTTTCTGTTATCCAACACGCTCACGCCGCCGCCTGATTTTTGTTCATGCCCAGGGAACCGGTCGCATTGTAAAGGCCACGGCGTAGATGTACGTGATTATCGCAATCGCCAACAGCCACGCGGCCGCGATCGCGCCGCGCTGCCGAAGGCGCCGAACCGCGACGTGGCCTATGGCGATGTAACACAGCAGTGCGATAATTTTCGCGGCCAACCAGGCATGCGCAAGGGGGTTTTGCCCGGTCATGAATGCGAGCGTGATTCCCGCGACCAGCAGCAGCGTGTCTACTGCGTGGGGCAGCCAGCGCAGCAGGCCCACAGCCGGATTGCGCCCGCGCCAGGTTCGATAGGCCCGCGCGGTGAACAGCAACGGGCTGACAATCGCTGCGGCCAGGTGCACTAGCAAAACGGCTGGCAACACTGCTATGTTTTCCGGATGAAATCGCTTGTTGTCGGTGACCTGCGGGTCGATGCCATTGTGGAAGACCCCTGCTGGCCCATGAGCTTTGAACGCATGCTGCCGGATATCACGACCGAAATGCTAACACGTGAGCGTGCATGGCTGGAGCCTCGGTTTGCAAACATCGACGGCAAGGCAAGCAGCGCGGGCTCAATGGCGTTGCTTGCGTTTCATTCCTATCTGGTGCGCACGCCGCAGCACATCATCCTGGTAGACACCTGCATCGGCAACGACAAGGATCGCGGCGGTTTCGAAGGTTTTCACATGCGACGTACGCCCTTCCTTCGCAATCTCGCGCAGGCGGGGATAACGCCTGAGCAGATTGACTATGTCATGTGTACGCACATGCATGCGGATCACATCGGCTGGAACACCCGGCTCGTCGACGGCCGCTGGGTGCCGACCTTTCCGAATGCCCGTTACATTTTTGGGCGCAGCGAATACCAGCACCAGCGTCACCGTTTTGAGACCGAGCCAACGGCGAAGATGAGCGGCTTTGCCGACAGCGTGTTACCGGTCGTTGCGAGCGGCCAGGCGCTGCTGGTCGACAGCGAATTTGCGCTCGATGATACGGCCATGCTCGAGCCCGCGCCGGGCCACACACCCGGCAACATGATCATCCATCTGCGGTCGCGCGGCGACGCAGCGGTGTTGTCGGGCGACGTCGTACATCATCCGATCCAGATCGTGTACCCGGAATGTTCGCCGGTCTTCTGCGAGGACCGCGCGGAATCCGCGCGCTATCGACAGAAATTCGTGCATAGATTTGCGGATCGACCAGAATTGATCCTGCCGGCTCACTTTTCCGACCCATCCGCCGGTCGTATCGTCTCACGTGGCTCGCGTTGGGCGTTTGAATTTGTCTAGAGAAACTTAAGAGCGAATAGATGCCGCAGGAATTCTCAGATTTGGGCGAACTGGTCGAGGCCGCGCTGCGCCGCCTCGGGCCGACGATAGTGCTGGGCCTGCCGCTGGGTGTCGGCAAGCCGGTTGCGATAGCCAACGAACTTTACCGGCGCGCGGCGCGCGACCCGCAGATTTCGCTGACCATCGTCACCGCATTGAGTCTGCGCAGACCGGCGCCAGGCGGCGAGCTGGAACGGCGCTTCGCCGGACCCCTGCTGGATAGAATCTTCGGCAGCTACCGGGATCTCGACTATGTGCTTGCGTTGCACGCCAACGCGCTGCCGCCTAACATCAAAGTGATCGAATTTTTTCTTGAACCCGGGGCCAACCTGAACATCGCGGCCTCGCAGCAGAATTATCTCAGCGCCAACTACACGCATGCGGCGCGCGCATTGCTGGCGCGCGGCGTGAACTGCCTCGCGCAACTGATTGCGCGCCGCGGACCGCTCACGGACCAGCAGTATTCGCTCGGATCCAATGCCGATGTGACGCTCGACCTGCTGGCGCTCCAGCCCGTCGATGCAGAGCGGCGCATCCTGTTTATCGGGCAGGTCCACGGACAAATGCCGTTCATGTTAGGTCGCGCATTGATTCCGGGGACGGCGTTCGACATGGTTCTGGATTCCCGTGCGGCCGACCAGGACCTGTTCTGTCCGCCCAACCCGGCGCTCGCGAGCGTTGATCATGCAATCAGCCTGCATGCCAGCGCCCTGGTCGCTGATGGCGGCACGCTGCAAATTGGCATCGGCGAACTCGGCGACGGCATCTGTTACGCCTTGCTGCTGCGGCAGCAGCAGAATCCCGATTACCGTCAGGCGCTGCGAGATCTGGGCAGCGAGCATGTCGCGCCCTTGATCGACGCGATCGGCGGCCGTGAACAGTTCCGCGAAGGACTGTTCGCATCGACCGAGATGTTCGTTGACCAGATGCTGGATCTTTATCGCGGCGGCATTCTGCGGCGCCGCGTTTACGAATCGCTGCAGCTCACGAAGCTGATTGCGCGCGGCAATATCGTCGGCGGGCGATTCGATGCTCGAATCCTCAGCGACCTGCTGTCGGTCGGCATGGGCCCGCGGCTGTCGGAGGCCGAGTTCGAAAAGCTGAAGTACTGCGGCGTATTTCGCAGTGACACCTTCTGGCAGGACGGACGCATCCAGAGTCCGGGCGGCGCACTGATTGCACCGGACTTGGCTAACGAGCAGGCCCGAACTCAGCTGATGGAGAGCTGCATCGGTCGTGAGCTGCAACGCGGCGCGGTGGCGCATGCCGGCTTCTTCCTCGGACCGCGCAGTTTCTATGCCAACCTGCATGAACTCTCGGACAGCGAACGCATTCTGTTTGACATGCGTGGTGTCGGCTACATCAACCAGCTCTATGGCATGGACTATGAACAACGCGTGCTGCAGCGTGCACGTGCCCGGTTCGTCAACACCACGATGATGGTGACCCTGAGCGGCGCCGCGATTTCAGATGGTCTCGACGATGGCCGAGTCGTCAGCGGCGTCGGCGGGCAATACAATTTCGTAGCCATGGCCCATGCGCTGCCGGATGCGCGCTCGATCCTGTGCCTGCGCGCCACCCGGCGCAAAGACGGAATTGTCAGCAGCAATATTGTGTACAACTACGGTCACATTACGATTCCGCGCCACCTGCGCGACATCGTCGTCACCGAATACGGAATCGCCGATCTGCGCGACAGGACCGACAGTGAGATTGTCGCGGCGCTGCTCAACATCACCGATTCCCGCTTCCAGGCGGGTCTGTTAGCTCGGGCCAAATCGACCGGCAAGATCGCCGCCGACTACCGCATTCCCGAGCTGCATTGCCGCAACACGCCGGAGCAGCTGGAACGCGCCCTGTCGGCGCATCGACGCGCCGGCCGTTTCAGCGAATATCCGTTTGGCACCGACCTGACCGCACAGGAAATCGAGCTCGCGCACTCGCTGAAACGGCTGGCGCTGATGACCGAGAATCGTGGCGCGCGCCTGTGGCTCGCGGCGCGCGCCTTGCTAACAAGACCGCGCGCTTCCGAACGCGATGCACTGCGTCGCATGGATCTTGAGCGTCCGGCCAACATCAACGAACGCCTGCTACGCGGACTGGTTGCGTTGGGCCTGCGGGCCGAACGGCGCGCGCATTGGTAGAGAATCAGCCCTGGCGCACGAACAACTGCGTGGGATCCCTGAACGCCTTGAATTCAAGCGCGTTGCCACTGGGGTCGTACAGGAAGAACGTCGCCTGCTCGCCGACAGCGCCGGAAAACCGGATGCCGGGTTCGATCACGAAGCGAATACCGGCCGCCCGCAGTTGCGCAGCAAATTCATGCCAGCGCTCCCAGGCTAACACGACGCCGAAATGTGGCACCGGAACCTGGTGACCGTCGACCTCGTTAGTATGCGCCGGCGCGACAAATGCCCGCCGCGAGGGGTCCAGATGCGCTACCAGCTGATGGCCAAAGAAATCAAAATCGACCCATTCGGCCGCACTGCGCCCTTCGGCACAGCCGAACAACTTTCCATAGAACGCCCGCGCCGCTGCCAGGTCATGCACCGGGATGGCAAGATGAAAGGGTGCCAGGCGGTCAGGGGCGTCAGTGCGCGTCACGCCGGGCCTCGCGACCGCGAGCATTGAACTTCGGAAACCAGCGCTGGAAACTTTGTGGCGCCAGCCGTTTCCAGCGCCAGATCCAGCGATAGTAGGACGGAAACACGATGTGCGTGCGGCCGGCGCCCGCCAGGAACAACACCTGCTCGGCTACGTCTTCCGCGGTGAAACGGGAATCCTCCATCAGCCGTTGCGCGCCTGCCAGGACCCGGTCCGGCCCACGCGCACCTTCCATCAGGCGCGTGCGAAAAAAACCGGGCATCGCTGCTGTGGTTTGAATGCGCTCGGCGCCATACTCCTGTTGCAGCGTTTCCGACAGCGCAACCACCGCAGCCTTGGCCGCGTTATAGCCCGACATGTTAGCTCCGGTGCAGAATGAGGCCGCGCTCGCCACGTTGATGATGAGTCCGCGCCGATTGCGCAGCATGTGCGGCAGTACCGCGCGGCAACTGTTCGCAACGCCATGCACATTGATATCAAACATCCATTGCCAATCGCCTGGGTCGCTGGCAAGGAACGGTCCTACCGCCGCAACGCCCGCGGCGTTCACCGCAAGATCGATGCCGCCTAACACCTGGGCCGCGGCATCGACGATCCGTGTCAACGCGGTGGCATCGCGAACATCGCAGGGTTCAGACCCGACGCGCACGCCCTGGGCCGAAAAGCGCGCCGTGACGATGGACAGCCGGGCCACATCGACATCCGTTAGCATCAGGCTCCAGCCTTCACGCGCCAGCAATTCAGCGCAGGCCAGGCCGAAGCCGCTGGCGCCGCCGGTGATAAAGGCACGCCGGCCCGGAAATCGCTGTACAAGATTCCGGGTTGCTGCGGTCATGGGCTGCAGTCTAGCGGATCGAACCGCTGGTTAGTCGCCCGGGTCTGATAGCGCTTGTTCGCGCGCGCCAAAGCTGGCACCGTCAGTCATGAGCATCAGCCGCAGGACTTTTCTGGGAACGAGCACTGGCATCACCGCCGCGGCCTGGGCCGCCGCGGATCGTGCGTTAGCACAGGCAACATCGCCGGCGCCCACGCCCGCGCCGTCGCCGGCCTGGCAGTTCGGGCCGTTCGACGATTTGCGCGGCTACATTCGCGAACTGGAACGGCGCGGTCTGTTGCTCAAGGTGCGCGACATCGACCAGGACAATTTCGAGGCCACCGCCTTGATGTACCGCCTGGTTGATCGATTTGGCATGTATGAGGCCCCGTGCCTGTACATGGAAAACGTCAGGATCGACGGGCGCTGGCACCAGGGCCCGATCGTCGCGAATCACTTCGGCCACTGGGACACGGAATGCCTGAGTCTTGGTCTCGAGCCGGTACACGGCGATCATTTCGCCACCTATTACAAAGCCTGCGCGCGCATCGATGAGTACCTGAAGCTCGGCAAGGGCGGCGCATTCCCGGAAGCGCCGTTTCGCGTGGTGGCGCGCGACCAGGCTGCCTGCAAGCAGGTGGTGCTGACCGGTGACGCTATCGATATCACGCAATTCGCATTCATCCAGTCCAATCCCATGGACGGCGGCCGCTACGTCAACACGGGCTCGGTGTTCACCAACGACAGGGAACTCGGCAAGAATTTCGGCACCTACCGCTGCCAGATAAAGGGCCCGACAATGTTAGGCGTGAACCCCGAGCCGGGCCAGGGCGCCTGGCAGGCGTTCATGAAAGCGAAGGAACGCGGCGAAAAAACCGTTCCCGTTTCCATCGCGTTAGGCCAGGACCCGATCACCTGGGTCGTATCGAGCAGCAAGCTCAATCGCGCCAAGGCTGATGAACTCACCGTCGTTTCTGCGATTCGCGGCCGACCGCTTGACGTCGTCAAGTCGGAGACCAACAATCATCTTGTGCCAGCGAACGCCGAGATCGTGATCGAAGGTGAAGTGGTGCTGGATGAGCCGATGAAAGCGGAAGGCCCATTCGGTGAGATGTACGGCTACATGGGCAAGAAAAAAGCGGAGAATTTCTGGATGAACATCCGCTGCATCACGCATCGCAAGAACCCCTGGATCGTGAATTCCTTTACCGGTCAGACGCGTGGTTTCCCGACCGCGCCGCTCGAACAGCTTGCCGTGGCGACGATGAAGCGTTTTGTCCCTGCCGTGAAGTTCCTGCACTCGCCGGTGGAAGCAACGGGTTTCACTTTTGTTAGCATGAAAAAGACCAAGCCCGGACAGGCGCTCGAAGTGGGAAAGCGCATTGCCGAAATTGTCGGCATCGCCAAGGTCGTCGTGGTGGTTGATGATGATCTCGACGTGCTGGATCGCGTGCAGATGATGCATGCGATGGGGTCGCGCTGGCAGCCGCAACCGGCCACGGCGATCATTGCGAAATCCCGCGGCATGCCGCTCGATCCTTCACTGACCGATCCACCCTACACGTCAAAGATCGTGATCGACGCGACGCGCCAACTGCCCGAAGAAGGTGGCCCGGCGGAGTATCAGCTGCTCAATCGCACCGCGCTGAGCACCCTGGCGCCGAAGTCATTCGAAGTTGCCGAGCGCAACTGGAAAAAACACCTGGGCAAATGGCGCCCGCCGCTCTAGGAATCGACATGGAGTTAAGATGCAACGCGCTGCGCGCGGCAATGCTCGCCATCCTGGTCTGTGTTAGCTTTTCGCCGCTCGCGCAGGCAGCCGGGAGCGCGACCGCAAAGCCCCTGCTGGTGCTGGCTGGCGCCTCCGGCAAGACCGGCCGCGAAGTCCTGGTCCAGGCCGCCAAGAACGGCTGGCGCGTGCGTGCGTTGACCAGCGACCCGGCCCGTGCGAAAAAAGATCTCGGCCCACTCTACCAATATGGCGAGTGGCGGCAGGTCGATCTAACCGACGCCGCGGCGGTCCAGGCAGCGATGCAGGGTGCCGACCACGTAGTAACCGCCATCGGCGCGCATGGATTTCAAGGCCAGGATATCCCCGAGCGCATTGATTTCCTGTCTAACATCCGGCTCATCGACGCAGCCGCCGCCGCCCATGTGAAGCATTTCGTCTTTGTCTCCTCCGGCACATCGGGAACGCACAAGGACCAGACCAGGGCCACGGCCCTCATGAGTGTGCGTTTCTGGAAAACCCGCGCCGAGGAGCATCTGCGGTCAAGCGGGCTCAGCTTTACCGTGATCGGTCCCGGCGGATTAACGCTGGAGCCCGCGCGCAAACTGGGATTGCGCATTCTGCCACGCGAGCAGTATTCATCCACCGACGTGAGCCGCGCCGATGTGGCGCGCGTTGCCATAGATGCGCTGACCAATCCGAGCGCCGACGGCAAGTCGTTCGCGCTGATCAATGACAACACCGCCGCGATCGACGCATGGAAGTCGCAGCTGCTGTCCTTGCCGACGGACAAACCCATGGGCAGTGAAACCGCCGCCCTCGAACAACTGCGCTGGATGGCGGGACACTGGACTTACAGCAGCGCAGATGGCGCCCGTGTCGATGAAGTCTGGTTGCCACCGGCCGGTGGCCTGATGCTCGGCATGAACCGCTTCGTGCCCGAAGGGAAGCACGGCCTCTATGAGAACCTGCGCGTCGAGACCCGCCCCGATGGCAGCATCGTGTTCGTCGGCTGGCCGCAGGGCCAGCCTCCGACAGATTTCAAGCTGACCAGCGCGTCGGCGTCGCGCGTCAGTTTTTTCAACCTGGCGCATGACTTTCCGCAGGGCATCAGCTACTGGCGCGACGGCGATGAGCTGCTGGCGCGCGTCGATGGCATTGAACAGGGCGTCATGCGTTCGATGGAATACCGGTTCCAGCGTTATGGCGCCGATCGTCCCGTAAAGGCCCACTGACAGGAAACGCACATGGCAATCAATCGTCGACAATTACTAACAACCAGCGCCGCGGTATCGGCCGCCGCCTGCCTTGCCCCAGCCCGCGCGGAGCCTCGCAGCCTGCCGTCGCATACGCCGATGGACCTGGCGTGGCCGGGCCCGCAAATGCTGGAAGCATTCATCAAGGCGCGTTCCAGCCTGCGCGAGGAATTCACGATCGGCTGGGTGGATGCGACTACCTATGCGGTCATCGGCGGTGAAACCATCCCACTCTATAAATTGTTAGCAGCCACATGGCAAAAGCACCGCCGTGTCAGCGATAGCGCGTTTGACGGCAAGAGCCTGGAAGTGGCGTTTTACCTGGATTTCAACACGGGAGCACGCCTCGAAAAACTGACCATGCCGCGTACCGGCACCGAAGTCACGGTGCCGAATTACCGCGCCGGTCCGTCGCCTAACACAATCGTGGTCGAGGAAAATCTGCACGATGACTTCAGCATGCCGCGCGAGGCCCAGGGCGGCAACAGTTTCGTCCGCAATGGCACCAGCTATCGGCAGCAAAAACTGCTGCAGGCGCAGCGCGACGGCGATGATTTCCTGATCCGCCAGGTGCTCGGCAGTCGCGTCATGGCACAGGGTTCGGAAAAACCGGTGTTTTTCTACCACGAATGGACCGTCAACCGTGCGCCCTGGCGCGACATCATGAATCCGCGGGTGGTTAGCGCCGAGGTGGAAGTCCAGTACTCGTCCATTGCGGCATTCCGGCCGTGGATGCAGATGCAGAGCGTCGATGGCCACACCTTGCAGACCGGCCGTGGCGGAAAGGTCTGGTCCGCCGATCAGCTACCGCCGAAATTATTGGCGATGTGCAAGCAGTACCATCCGGACCTGATAGCCGATCCGGCCAGGCTTTTTTCCGCAGGCTGAGTTCCAGGGTGCCGGACACCACGACCGGCACCTTGAGGACTTGCCACAATGAAAACTAGTCAGCGGCTTGCAGCAGCTCCGGGCCCTCATTACGTGCATTGTTAACTTTTCGGCTGACGCGTCGCACTTGCATCCGGCCCTCGGCTGTCGTTGTTAGCAAGGCGGCGACCGGCGCTGGACAATCCAGCCAGGCCGCAAACCCAGCCGGCTCCAGCACGACCGGTGTGCGATGGTGAATTTCCGCCAGCGATCCCGCGGCCTCGGTCGTGACGATGGCGCAACTTTCAAGGGCTGGCTCACCGGGCGTTTCCACCCAACTCTCCCACAGACCCGCCATGCCAAAGGGTTCACCGTCAGCCGCGTGAATGAAATACGGCTGCTTGGCGCCGGCTTCCATCTTCCACTCGTACCAGCCGTCGGCCAGCACCAGGCAGCGGCGGCGTTTGTACGCGGTGCGAAACGACGGCTTTTCCGCCAGCGTCTCGGCGCGTGCGTTGATCATGCGCGCACCGATGGACTTTTCCCTGGCCCAGTGCGGAATGAGGCCCCAGTACAGCATGCTGAGGCGGCGCGCACCGGCATCATCCAGCCGCACCACCGGGACGTACGTGGTTGGGGCGATATTCCATTTCGGTTCGACGCTGGCCGCGCCCTGGACCCCGAACAAACGCGTAATAGCTTCCGCAGGAGAGTAAAACGCGAACCGGCCGCACATGCGCCGCGGACGCTATTCCCGCATGCCCGTGCCGCGGTTCATCAGGCCGACCGCGATCACAAACAGCAGGATCGCCGAGCCGATCATGATGGCAAAAGCCACGCGCACATCGACATCCGAGGTGCCGAGGAAGCCATAACGAAACGCACTGACCATATGCAGGATCGGATTGGCGAAGGAAATTTTCTGCGCCAGCTCTGGCAGGAGGGAGATGGAATAGAACACGCCGCCAAAATAGGTCAAGGGCGTAAGCACAAAGGTCGGAATCCAGTTGACCTGGTCAAAGTTCCTGGCAAATACGGCATTGATGAAGCCACCTAACGCGAACACCGTGGCCGTCAGAAACACTGCCGCAATGATTATCAGGATGTGGTGCACTTCAAGATGCGTGAAAAACAACGACACCACGGTCACGATGGCGCCCACCAGCAGGCCCCGCAGGATTCCCCCGCTCGCGAAACCTAACACGACCAGCCAGTTCGGCATTGGCGATACCGTTACTTCCTCGAGAAAGCGCTGGAATTTCGCGCCAAAGAACGATGACACCACATTGCCATAGGCGTTGGTGATCACGCTCATCATGATCAGACCCGGCGCGATGTACTGCATGTAGTCGAAGCCACCCATCTGGCCGACGCGCCGTCCGATCAGGCTGCCGAAAATTACAAAATAGAGAGTGGCCGTCACCGCCGACGGCACCAGCGTCTGGCCCCAGATGCGGACGATGCGACCGAACTCGCGGCGCAGGATGGTCGTAAACCCGATCCAGCGCGCCCGCGCCACATGTTTTTGCGGATCGAACGCGCTCATGGCGCCGCACCGCCAACAGCGTGCGCGCTCTTGTCGGTCAGCCGCATGAAGACTTCCTCGAGGCGGTTGACCTTGTTGCGCATCGACAGCACCTGGATGCCGGCAGCGGACAGCCGCGCGAACACCTCGTTAAGGTTCTGCTCTTTTGTTAGCTCGACTTCCAATGTGCTTTTGTCGATCAGCTTGATCGGATATCCGTCAACCACGGGTGCCGCAGGCAGCGCGTGCCGCAAATTCAACACAAACGTCTCCGTTTGCAGGCTGCGCAGCAGGCCACCCATCTGGTCGCGCGCAATAATGCGGCCGCCGTCGATAATCGCGATACTGCGGCACAGCGCCTCGGCTTCTTCGAGGTAGTGAGTGGTCAGGATGATGGTGGTGCCACGCTCGTTAAGTTCGCGCAGGAACTCCCACATGGAGCGGCGGATTTCGATGTCGACACCCGCGGTGGGCTCATCAAGGATCAGCAGCCGAGGCTCGTGCATCAGCGCGCGCGCGATCATCAGGCGACGTTTCATGCCGCCGGACAACATGCGCGACATCTTGGTACGGCGATCCCACAAGCCAAGCTTGCCGAGATAGATCTCGGCGCGCTCGCGTGCAATCGCACGCGGAATGCCATAGAACCCGGCCTGGTTGACCACGATCGTTTCCAGGGACTCAAATCCATTGAGGTTCAGTTCCTGGGGCACGACGCCAATGCAGGACTTGGCGGTTTCAAGTTCGCGATCCAGATCGTGGCCAAAGACTCTGACCTCGCCGCTGGTCTTGTTCACCAGCGACGTCAGGATGCCGATCAGTGTGGTCTTGCCCGCGCCGTTAGGTCCGAGCAGCGCAAAAAAATCGCCCTGCTCAACCTCGAGATCGATGCCTTTGAGCGCCTGGGCGCCGTTTTGATAGGTCTTGACCAGACCCCGCACGGAGAGTGCTTGCATATGAGGCCGATAAGACTAGCACAGCGTGCCGCTATTTCAGTTCGAACAGCTCGACGATATGGCCGTTGGGATCGTAGACCATGCAATTGCGCGACAGGCCCGAGGGCGTCACGCGCGGCTCGAACAGAAACTCGAAGCCCGCCTCTTTCAAGCGGCGCACGATGCCATCCAGATTGGCCACGCGGTGCGGCAGGATCATGTCGCCGTGGACACCGCGATGGTTCGCGGGCTTGACGCTGCTGCGTGGATGCGCTGGATCATCAATGGCGATGAAGGCAATGCGGCCGCCCGTGATCGGACCACCTGGATATTCAGCCTTGCCACGCAACACCACAAAGCGGACCTTCGCCTGCGGCGACACATCCAGCCAGGTCGCGGAACGTTCCGGATTCAGCTGCGCATCCTCGATTACTTCCTGCCCCAGGATGTCACGATAGAAAAGCAACGAGCGGTCGATATCGTAGGTGACGCTAACAGCGCGCAGCAGTATGGACTGCGTGGGTTTTTCGGGCGCGGGCGCGGGAGCCGGTGATGCAGCTGGCGGTTCGGCGCCGCTGGCAAGGCCGGCAGCCAGTGACAGGATCGCGACAAGGCATGGGGCTTTCATGAAACGAACCCTAGCATGCCGCGGCGCCCGAGGTGCGCATCCTCCAAGTTCAGGGCACACGCCTATGACGGAAGCTCCCAACCAGCTGTTGGATGCTCTGGAGACCGGTTTCAGGGATGCTTGAAGAGCACAACGGTTAGCGGCCGGACTCCCGTTCGCGCGCCTTCGCCAATTGTCGCGCAATCAATTGCAGCGCACCGACGCGCGCAGACTCCATGCGCAGCGGCGCGGCGCTGATCGCCGCTTCCAGCAGGTAGGTCCAGACCCGCGGCTCATCGTGCCAGCGCGGCCGCACCAGTGCCGGCAACCAATCCGGCAGGACATCGACTGCGGCGAGGCGCATGGTCTGCAGCCGCTGCAGCGTGCCGCTGCACATGCCGAACGTCACTGTCGCCGCCAGCGGCCGATGCCGCGCGAGATGCCAGCCGAGATTCAACGTGAGCCGCGCCAGCGGCCGGCCCGCCGCGTCATCAAACAAAAGCGCGCCGGCATCAGACCTGGTCCGCGGCGCCGAATCGCGCACCGCGGCGGCTGCAATCGACTCCCAGGTTTCACTGTTAGCAAATTCGGCATCGGTCAGTGCGCAGGGGCAGACGCTCAGCTGCGCTGCGGCCGTGTCATCCAGCGCCAGCCACAGAGAGCGATTCTCGGCGAGCATCGCCGCGCCGTGCGTCTCCGCCGCGTTGTTCCGCACCTGCGCACGCAACCATTCAATGGTCTTGAGGTTGACAATCTGCAGCTCTGCCAGCAGGTCCAGCCCGAACCAGCCGCCTGCCCCGTCGCTGCCCGGCGGGCCGCCGGGGCCCTGCGCTACGCGGCTCCCGGCCGCTGTTTTTGTCTCAAACATGCCATTCCTCCTGCTTTGCGGCACAAATACTGCACCACGGGCTCTTGTCATAGGTTTCTAAATTTGGGATATTTTTACCAAACAGTCGCTACGTTATTGATTTACATAGTCTTAATTGAGCTGATCTGTCACGATACCGTCACGGATACCGTCAATGGCAGATTGCCAGCAATAGAAACGGCTGGCGTTTCGTGGCGTATCGGTGGTTATACAAAGTAAGTCTGTACAAAAAAAAGAACCCTGTTCGAAGGCAACAGGGTTCATGCTCAGCAGACAGGATCGATTAGCGGCCAGCGTTTTTCCAGCCTGAGTTGTAGTTCCGATTGGCGCTGCGTTGCTTCTTCATGCCGCTGTTCGACCAGGTAGTTAGCGAGTCGAACACTCCATGTGGCGGTCGGTAGCCCCTGTGTTGAGATCGGTCGCGCTGGCCCCTATTGTGCTGGCTCATGTCAGCTCCCCCGCCGGCCCGAACCGCGACCCGACTGCCCGCCAGAGCCGTCGCGTCCCCGTCCGTGGC
>JANMYM010000080.1:0-3325 GCA_031382085.1 Gammaproteobacteria bacterium | reverse complement strand
CTGTCACGCAGTATCCGCAAAGATCGCCGCGTGTATTTCATGGACTGCGCCGCGGCCTACGACAGCAGCGGCGGGCCTCAGCTCGAAAATCTCGTCGCCTGTGGACTATTGAAGTTCGTGCAGTACCGCAGGGACGCCGCCGGTGAAAACTGGGACCTTTATTACTTGCGCGACAAGGAACAGCGCGAAGTCGACTTTGTGGTGACCCGCAATCGACGGGTCGAGTGGCTCATTGAAGTCAAAGCCTCCGACACCGCCGTGAGCAAAAGCCTGGCGTACTACTCGACACGCCTGCAGCCGACGCAAGCGCTGCAGTTGGTGTTGAATGCTGATCGGTCCCTGGAGCGCCACGGGATCCACGTGGTGCCTCTGGCATCCTGGATGGAAGCGCTGCTACAGACCTAACACTCGGCGCGGACCGCGCCGCTTCCCGTTTTGAGACTGGGCATAGCGCCGGTGGATAGGGCAGATACAAGCGCACCCTGACTTTGTGTCAATGCCAGGAATTACCGCCCCAAAAACCGGGCCGTAAAACCAACCGATGCGTTGTCCTAAAACAGACTTCTCTGCACCCAGCTGAACGGGCCAAAGCTCGTGGCCGTGGTCGCATAGTTGGCGCGGCGATTAACGGTCAGCCGCGTGTACTGCAGCGGAAACGTGCTGCCATGCACGACCATGCGATGGAAGTTCGGCACGCTGCCCACAAATTCCTGATTGTCGAAACCATCATCCGTGCAGGCGGCGGTCGCAGTTCCGACACCCGTCTCTATCACGCAAGGCGCGTCATTCTGCAGCGGATTGTCCGAGCGGTAGCTGTGTGAATCGCCGTTGATCAGCAGCACCGAGCCGCTGAAGTCGCTGGTGAGCGCGGCAATCTTGCGGACGAACGGCAAATAGTTGGCGATGTGAGTTCTCGGTTTACCATCGAGGTCCCACATGTCGGCCTGCTCGACGATGACCACGCCTTTTGCGCCGCGAGCCTTGGCCTTTGCGAACGCAGCCTCCAGCCAGCGCAGATCAGCCGCGGTGCGCTGGGCGATTTCCTGCAACTGGGGTCCGGACTTTGTGGTCCCTGTAGTACCGAAGGCACTACCAAACGCCCCGGTGGCCCAGGTGTCATCGCCATTGTTAGATCCGCCGGGAATATTGACCGTCACGAACACAACCCGGGACTGCTCCCACATCACGTTCTCGACGTACTCACCATCCGCGGGATGCGCCGGGTCGAAGGCCTCTGCCTGGGAGATCACGCGCTTCTTACGGCCGCCGAGCGTGGCGCCGGCTTCCGGAAAGAAAATCGACCGCACCAGCGCGAGGTTCGCGACCGGATGACCTGCGGCGTAGTCGACATATTCGCCCGCCGAATTCTTGACGCCTCCGCCCTCGCCCGATTTCTGGCAGTCGGCCCATTCGTTATCGCCCGGCGTATAGACGAGCGGATCCCGGAACGCCGTCCACAGATTGAAGACCGTCTGGTTGTAGGCCAGCGTGCAGTACGTGCTGCCCGCGTGGATGTCACCGGTATGAATGACGAGACGCACTTTCGGGTCGCTGTTCACCGCCGTGATGAAGTCAGGCATCGCTTCGATCTGGCGCAGGTCGCCGGGATTTGGCCCATTCGGCGTGTCGGGCGAAAAACCCGCGGGACATTCACCGGATTTGCACCCGTAAGGTGCGTCGCCAAAGACCGCAAGGGTCAGGGTATTGTCGTCATCGTCGTGCTCGGACTCAGCGATCACCGGCAGGGCCAGCGCGACTCCGGCGACGAGCAATGCGGTCGACGCAAGCAGCTTATACATGCATGTTTCCTGTTTCAATTGGGTGATTGACGCATCTCGACGCAGGAGAATTTACGCACTCAATATTTCAACTGGATGAAATACCCGGACCGTGAATAGCTGATTTGCTTGTGGACAAGCGTCGAGTCATAGCCGACCTTGAACACCACTCACCGCCCATACAAAAACACGACACGGACTTCGACGCCGCTTGAGGCGGATCAGTGCCCGCTTTCGGTGAGCATCATCCAGGCGCCATCCGGAGACGCCACCACTGCAGCGCGACGTTTCCCGTAGGGCGGCAGGTTGATCAGAGTGGCTGGGCGCACAATGGCAACACCCCGCGCTTGGATCTCCGTCAGATAATTTGTTAGATCCGGGATCATGATGATGTACATCAACAACCCCAGATTCGGTGGCTTGGCGCGCGCAGAAAAGTCGATGCCTTGGATCCCATCAAAGTGAAAAATCTCCAGGCTGCCGCCATCCGCATCGGCAGCGACACTGAATGCCGCCGCTCGACCGTTGGCCTTGCCTTCTCTGACAAGGTTGTCAGGTAAACTGAAGTTATTGCGGCCGTCAGGCTGCCAGGCCGGCGATCCAGTCCATTTACGATGCCAGCCCATTTTCTTGACGAAGAAATCGGTCGCGCGGTCCCAGTTTGCCACCATTTGCGTACTGTTAGTAATGTGACTTTGCAGCGTGAATGCCGGGATTTCTGAATAGTTACGATCACCGCGTTCGAGTAAATTGAAAACGATGCCGTCCTGGCCGCGCAAGATTGCGCCCGCATAAGGTTTGTTGAAAAAAATGTACCGACTGGGGTCGGCGTAACCCTGAAATCCGCGCGCCTGCATCCGCGCGAATACATCGTCCATGTCCCGAACCAAGGTATCGATATTGAAAATACCGCCCGTGTCGAACGGCCGTGAACTGGATCGGATTTCGATTTGCTGTGCGCCGCGAAATTCGACGACACGCAACAGCCCAATGCCGTGCATCGGATTCCCAAGCACCGCCTCGCGTGCCTTGGCGTTCGCAGGCAGGCCCCAGAGCGCCAGGCGCGCCGCGTCAACAGATCCGCGATGGCGTACGACCCAGCCGGTCGCCGCGCGCAAGGTGCTAACAGACCGGTCCAGGTCACGCACGCTGACAACCACTTCCTGCAGGCCTTGTCGGGCCGGCGCATTGGCGGCCTTCGCTTGAGCCGAGGGGAATAGCCCTGCGGTGACCGCCAGTAACACCCGCCAGCAGACGCCGTACCTATGCCGTTGCCACGTTGTGACCATGCTCGCCGCCTCAAGACCCGAGGCGACGATGATTACACAATTACGCGCCGGATCCGCAGTCGTACCAATAGGCGCGCAAGCGGTGATAGCTGAAATTTTGAAGATGGCGCCTTGCGGTGTCCGGGTCGGCTACTTCCATACGCCGTCGTATCAAAACATTCAGCTGATCTTCAATGGTCAGCGCCGGCTTATCGAACTTCATGCCCGGCCCCATGCTTGCAATAAAAACCCGCCCTGGTGCGCTTCCATGGAGAGGCG
>JANMYM010000078.1:0-2780 GCA_031382085.1 Gammaproteobacteria bacterium | reverse complement strand
TGCCTTGGTCATAGTCCAGTATCCGATCGAATAGACCAAGCCTTGCATCCGCTACCGCCGTCTCATCGAAGACAAACCGGTCAGCGCCCGAACCACCCGAAAGAGTGTCGGAACCAGCGCCTCCTCTTAGGAAGTCGCCGCCGGCACCTCCATAGATCGTATCGGCCCCCTCTTTCCCAAGAAGATTATCGGCAGACCCATAACCATAGATTGTCTCGGCGGTTTGGATTCCTTCATAGAGGTCAACTGCATCGGTGCCGCGGATAACTCCATCGGATGGAGGCGCAAGCTGCTGCTCAATAAGCGGATAAAACAGAAACCCTGGAACTTGCACAGTGTCCAATAACGTCGATGGCAGGCAACTTGCAGGATTTCCACCGGCTGCGTCTATCAGCGCGGCGATGAACGTGTTCGAGTTCTGATCTGCAACCACGTACATCAGCCCTCTTTCTTCCAACTCCGACGCGTATTTCACCATCAGGTTCCACGTCTCGTCGACTGACCGACCCGGGAACTCGAGTAAAGTGCTGCCTCTGTCACCTGGCGTCAAAGACTCATCGCCTTGGACTCTGGTATCCGAAGAATCAGCGATTGGCCTGTTGATTTCAAAACTGAATCGACCAACAAGCTCCTCGTACCAATTTGGTGGTCCTGCCCGAATAACCCATTCTTGGCCATCGTCTGCCCGATAAACCAGATACAAATGGTTGACAACGTAGTTCAAGAGTGGCGTTGAGATTGGCTTGACTTCTATGAATATTTGCGCCATCGTTTTTCTCCAAGCAATACGAGATCAATGAACTGCGTGGGACGTTACCGGGGTCGCATCCGGGGGAACGACTGTAACGTCACCGTGTCCATGGAATCCGTTGCCCATTTGCTTCTTGGCTTCAATCCACAGGGGCGATCCAAGACGCCCACAAACTGACACTGACCTCTTGGCAAAGGCGTTCGGGGAAAGGGCATCCGTGACACTAATGCAGGTATGGAGGGCAACGGCATCATTTGACTCCACTCAGCATATTGGCGTACTGATCTTGTTCGGAAATGGCCGCAAGCACGATTCACATCACCGCTCCCTTGCCGCACGCCGCAACACCTGGGTCACGGGTTCCACCAGGTATTGCAGCGGAGTGCGCTGTTCCCCATTGATGTAGACCTCGGCCGGCATGCCGGCCTGGAGTTTCAGTTCTCCCGCTGTCTTGAGCGATGATGGATCGGCTTCGACTAGCACCGAGTAGTAAGGTGTATTGGTTGCCCGATCTACCAGACGGTCGGCCGAGATGTAGACCACCGTTCCCCGCACCAGCAGCGTCGTGCGGTACTTGAACGCGGTGAAGCGTATTTCGGCCGGCTGGCCCGGCTGAACGCGGTTGACATCTTCCGGCCGGATTCGCGCTTCGGTCACGAGCCGGGTGTCGTCTGGCACGATGTCCGCAACGGTTTCTCGCGGCGGGATTACCGAGCCGGGGGTGGAGTACTTCAGGTCGATTACGGTGCCGTTGGCAGGGGCCACGATGACTTGGCGCGAGGAAGCATCGTTGGACTTGCGAAGCTCCTGCTCGATTTCCGACAGGCGCGCGGAGGTGACCTTCAATTGGTCGCTTGCCTGTTGGCGGTAGTCGCTCTCTAGTGAACGGACGCGCAGGTCGGTGTCGATGATGCGCTGTTCCGCGCGTGCCAGTTCCGAGCGCCGCTCCTCGACCTTGACGCCGTAGTCGGCCCGGGTGCCTTCGAGTTGTGAAACTCGGGTGGCGGAAATGAAGCCGTCCTTCAGCAGGCTTCGGTTGGTTTCGACCTCCGCCGTTTGAAACTTCATCGACTCGACGGCCTGTGCAATCTGTGCGCGCAGCGCCGTGATCTCCTGAGAGACCTTCTCACGTTGCGAGCGCAACAACGCAATCTGCCCCACCAGCGCATCGCGCCGGGCGTCGAACAACGCGCGCTCCTTGAACATCAGTTCTGCCAGTCGTGGGTCTGTCTTCGCCGCTTCGACCACGTCGGGCGGAAAGGCAATGGCCTGCGCCGTGGAATGCTCCGCGTCCAGCCGCGCCAGGCTGGCACGCTCTGCCTTGACGCGGAAGTTCAGGCGGTTCTTGTCGGCGTCAACGGATACGTCTCCAAGCACCAGCAGTGGTTCACCTTGCCGCACATGCTGGCCATCGCGCACCAGCACCTCGCGCACCAGGCCACCTTCGGCATGCTGCACCGGGCGCCGATTCAGATCCACCTTCACAAACGCCGGCGCAACCACCGCCGAAGCCAATGGGGCAAAAGCCAACCATGCCGCGACGGGCAGCAACCCGCCGATCACCACCGCAATGCCCCAACGTATCAGGCGCTTGGCCTCGAGCACATGCGGCAGCAGAGGATCGCTCCCTGCAGTGAAGGCCGCTGCGCCACCCATCACGCCATTCCCCCGCGCTGGTTCGGTGACTGAGGGGCATTTGCCTGGGCCGGCACCGCAACAGGTCTCGGCATTGCCACGACCTGGCCGCCGGCCGATTTGGCGCCGGCCTGCTGCAGTGCCTGCAAAACATCGTTGACCGTTCCGTAGTGCGTTACGCGGCCGGCATCGAGCACCAGCATCTTGTCCATGTGCTGAACCAGCGTGGTGCGGTGCGTCACCATGATCGTCGTTACCAAACCGCGCAGGGCCTTGAGTGCTTCGCCGAGCGCCAGTTCACCTGCCCCATCGAGGTTAGAGTTGGGCTCATCGAGCACCAGCAGCTTTGGGTCGCCGTACAACGCACGCGCCAATGCGATGCGCTGGCGCTGCC
>JANMYM010000008.1:0-59529 GCA_031382085.1 Gammaproteobacteria bacterium | reverse complement strand
CAGCGCCAGAATTGCCGCGAAAGCGGGCACCGCCCAGTTGTTTCGCGATACGGGCTCAGGCTGATCCCACTGCACCGGGTCGGGCACCGCCTCCCACTGCGCGTCCTCTTCGACCGGCTGGTCGAGTACCAAAACGTCGCTCGGTTCCGGCGTTCCGGGTTCGAGCGATACGATGCGTGGGTTCCCCGTCATGGGAGGAAGGTATCATAAACCATTGCAATATAAACCCCGCCTTAACCGTGGCGTGCCTAGAGCTTGGCCATGGCTTATGAAGGTGGGGCACTCGACGCGACGATCGCGGCTGCTTGCGGCGGCGACGAGGCGCTTTATCGCGAGTTGCGCGGGGCGTTTCTCGAGAGCGCCGAGCGCCAGCTCGACCTGTTGCGCCGGGCGCGCTGCGACGGCAACTGGCGGATCGCGGCGATGCGCCTGAAGGGCCTCGCCTCGAGCTTTCACGACGAGGCGCTGCTGGCACTGGCCGACGAAGCCAACGACGCCGCGCCGGGTGAGCCCACCGTCCTGCGGCGGATCGGTGCGCATCTGAAGCTGCTCGCCCTGACTATCTGACGAACGCCGCTTTAGCCCGCGCACAGCGCGGTTTGCCCCCGCTGGCCTATCCATCGCATTGCCGCTAGACCGCCTCCGGGTCGTAAAACGGGAGCACGCGGGTGCGGGTCGCCTTGCTGTCAACGCTGGAACCGAGCGCCGACGACGCGACGACCCCGCGCGGGCTGCTCCGGCTGGGCGGGCGCAGCATCGTCCACCACCAGCTTGCCACCGCGCTGGCGTTGGGCTGCGAGCGGGTGATCTGTCTCGCCGACGGCCTGCCCGGCGAAGTCATCGCGATCCAGCACGCCGCCGAACGCGCCGGGGCGAGCTTCCAGGTCACCGCCGATGGCCGCGCGGTCGCGCAACTGGTCAAGCCCGACGACGAGCTGCTGGTGTTCGCCGACGGGCTGGTCGCCTCGCCCGAGGCGGTCGGCACCTTGCTCGGCGGGCGTAGCGGAGTGGTGGTCCAGCCGGTCGAAAGCGGTATCGCGGCGGGCTATGAACGGATCGACCTGAACCACGCGGGCGGGGGGGTGATGCGCCTGCCGGGGCGGCTGGCCGCGGGGCTGGCCGACCTGCCCGGGGAGTGGAACCCGGTCTCGGCGCTGTTGCGGATCGCGGTGCAATCGTCGCTGCGCCAAGTTGTGCTGCCGCACGCGTTGAGCGACGCTGGGCGCTGGGCACTGGTGCGCACCGATGGCGAGGCGCACCGGCTCGAACCGGGCTGGTTGCGTCAGCATACCGCGCGGCGCGAAGGCGGCGGGCCGGGGCGTTGGCTGGCGGCGCGGATGGTCCAATGGCTCGGTCCGGCGCTGCTCCACGCCGGGACCAGGCCGCACATCGTCGCGCTGGGAGCCTCGGCGCTTGCGCTGATCGCGCTGGGGAGCGCGTGGTTCGGTTACTATCCTGCCGCATTCACCGGACTGGGGATCGCGTGGCTGGTGCGTCGGGCCGCGGCCATTCTGGCGCGCGTCCACGGGGAGCGTCCGCTCGGCGAGACTCGCTGGCTGGGCGCGGAGGCCGGGTTCGGCATCCTCCTAGACCTCGCGCTGGTCACGGTCGCGGCGTGGCGACTGGCGGCTAGCCAGCCCGTTGCCAACGCCTTCGTGGTCGGCGGATTCGTGGCGCTGGTGGTCATCGGCCTGCTTCGCCTGCTGCCCCGGCTGTTCGTCGGCGCGAAGTGGTCGGGCTGGTTCGAGGATCGGCTGGTGCTCGCGCTGGGGCTGGCCGCCGCGAGCCTGAGTTCGGTGTTCGGGCTGGCGCTGATGGCGACCGGTCTCGCGCTGCTTGTCTTCGGCCTGATCGCGGCGCACGAGACGCAGACCGCGCCGGGCGATCCGCCGTCGGCGGGCGAACCCGAGAACCAGACCGAACGGGGCGGCTAACACGCCCTTAACCCTGAACCGATAGAGCCAGACCGCATGAACAACCCCGCGTTCTCGCTGCCCGAAGACCCCAACGACGCCTGGGGCGTCGTAAGCCTGTTTGGCGACGAACTGGCCGCAGCCGATCTGGCGCTGGCCAACGTCAATCCGATCCTGCGGCACCTGCTCGGCAACGAGGACCACGCGCTGTTCAGCGACCGGATCGTCGCACAAGTCCGAGCGCAGATCGAGGATCTCGCGCATCAGCTCGCGCTGTCGCTCGAAACCGCGATCGGCCATGCCGATCCGCGCGAAGCGGCCAACGAGTCCGCCGTGCAGCTGGCCGCCGCGCTCATCGAGTGCCCCCCGCTTCTGGCCCACGCGCATGCGCTGGCGCTCGAGGCGCAGCTGGCCGAGCGGCTGGCGACGCGGCTGTCGCTCGACGCGGTGCTTTCCCCGTTGCTCCAGGCGCTGATCGCCTCGCCCGATCCCAACACCGCCGCGACCGCGATGGCGCTGCTCGCCGCGCAGGCGCGGTTCGGGCAGGCGCAGCGCCGCGGCGAGCTGCCGCTGGCCGAATTGCCGGGCGATCTGCTTCACACCGCGCTGCTGATCATGCGTCAGCACGGAGCGGGCGACGATCCGGGGCGTGATCGCGTCGCCGCGGTGCTCGAAACCGCGATCCGCAGCAATTTCGACGAGGCTGCCAATCGCCTGGGCTTGCTCCAGCGTTTGGTTGGCGGAATGGGCGGCGGGGCCATCGCCGCGCTCGACGTCGGGCACGCCGGGGTCGCGCTGTTCGTTTCCGCGCTCGCGCTCGGGGCCGGGCTCGAGCGCGATGCCGCGGTGCTCGCAACCTCCGAAGCGCAACTCCCCCGGCTCGCGCTCGCGCTGCTGGCGAGCGGTGCAAAGCCCGCAGCCGTCGAACAGCAGTTCTTCGCGTTCCACCCCGAAGTGACCCTGCCCGAGGGCTTCGATACGCTGCGCGCCGACCGCGCCGCAGCCTTGCTCGCCGGTTCGGGCGGGTTCGCGGGCGCCTGAGATCATGGCACCCGGCGCCGTGATCGTCGCGCGTGGGCGCTGCGAGGGGAGCGATGTGCTCGCCGTGGCCGATGAGGCGCTCGCCGCGCTTCAGCGGGCCTGTGGCGGCGCGGTTCCTGGTCAGCTGGCGATCCCGGCGTTGCTCGAACTGACCCGCAAGGCGTGGCACTACCGGATGAAGCTGGCGCGCGTGTTCCAGGCGCAGGACGGTGAGAACGCGGTCAGCGCCTGGGTCGAGATCGTCCCCGACGACGATGGCCTCGCACTCGCGCTGAGCAACTGGCGGGTGACCCCGCTGGCACCGACCACCGAATTCACGACCGCCGATGCCGACGCCAATGCCGACCAAGGCGCGATGCTGGCGCAGGTGGCCGATCTCCACGCCCGGCTCGATGCGCGCCAAGCGGTGCTCGCGACAGGTCGATCGAACGCGCCGCTCGACGCCCTCGGCGCGGCGATGCGCGACGGATTCGGCCGGCCGTGGACCGATTTCGTCACCATTCCGGGGATCGCCCATCGCCAGCCGATGCACTGGCGGCTGATCGATGGGGCCGAGGTCACCGTCGCCGACGGATCGACCGGCATGCCCGATGCGCGCTGGCAGGCACGGCTAGTTCCGCTGCCCGGCGATGGCGCAGCGGCGGGGTTCGACCTTTACCTGATCCCGGTTGCGATCGACGCCGTGCCCGATGGCGATGTCGCCGGGGCTGCCGGGGACGCGGTTCCCGAAGCGCTCGACGGTGTGCTCGGGCGCGATCTTGCGCCGGCGCTGCGCCAACCCATCAACCGGATCATCGCCAACGCCGAAACCATCCGCACCCGCCTCGCCGGGCCGCTCGCCGACGAATACGCCAACTACGCCGCCGACATCGCCGAGGCCGCGCGCCACCTGCTCGGGCTGGTCGAGGACCTGGCCGATCTCGTCGCGATCGAAGCCCCCGGTTTCGCGCCGGTCCCCGATGCCATCGACCTCGCCGACGCCGCGCGCCGCGCCGCGGGCATCCTCGGGGTGCGCGCAAGCGAGCGCGGGATCACCGTCGAAGTGCCCGGCGAGGACGAGGCGATGCCCGCAGTGGGCGAGTGGCGCCGGGTGCTGCAGGTGCTGCTCAACCTGCTCGGCAACGCGCTGCGCTATGCGCCCGAGGGATCGCAGGTTCGGTTGTGCGTCGCCCGCGCTGGCGACCGCGCTGCGGTGACGGTCTCCGACGAAGGGGCTGGGCTTTCGCCGCAGCAGCAGGCCAAAGTCTTCGACAAGTTCGAACGGCTCGGGCGCAGCGGCGATGGCGGCAGCGGGCTGGGCCTGTACATTTCGCGCCGTCTCGCGCGCGCGATGCGCGGCGACCTCAAAGTGGCAAGCGCGCCCGGTGAAGGAGCGCGCTTTACCTTGGAACTGCCGTCAGGCTGAACGACGCGACCGGTCAGGCCCGTCGTCGCGCCAGCCAGATCAGCACCGCCCCCACCGCTGCGGTGATCAGTCCGTAGAGAATCCACTGGTCCTGCGCGAGCATGAAGCTCTCGGCGGGCCACATGATGATCCCGGCGCCCTGGAGCGACCAGAACAGCCCGCTGAACACCAGGAAGCCGCCGAGGATGGTGAGAAACAGTTTCATCTCTTGGGTTCCTTAGCGCTTGTCCACGGGCACGTAGTCGCGCTGCGCCGGGCCGGTGTACAGCTGGCGCGGACGGCCGATCTTCATCGCGGGGTCGGCAATCATTTCCTGCCAGTGTGACACCCAGCCCGCGGTGCGCGCGATCGCAAACATGACGGTAAACATCGAGCGCGGAATTCCCAGCGCGCTGTAGATGATGCCCGAATAGAAGTCGACATTCGGGTACAGCTTGCGGGACACAAAGTAATCGTCGCTGAGCGCGATCTCTTCCAGGCGCTGCGCGAGGTCAAACAACGGGTTGTCGCTTTTTCCCATGCGCTTGAGGATCTTGTGGCACATCTCGCGAATGATCTTGGCGCGCGGATCGAAATTCTTGTACACGCGATGCCCGAAGCCCATCAGGCGCACGTTGCTGTTCTTGTCTTTTACCCTGGTGATGAATGCGGGAATGTTGTCGGCGGTGCCGATGTCTTCCAGCATTTCAAGCACCGCCTCGTTAGCACCGCCATGCGCCGGACCCCAGAGCGCAGATACGCCCGCGGAAATGGCGGAATAAGGATTGGTGCCGGTTGAGCCCGCCAGGCGCACGGTCGAGGTGCTGGCGTTCTGTTCGTGATCGGCATGCAGGATCAACAGCAGGTCCAGCGCCTCGGCGGCGAGCGGATCAACCGTGTAATTCTCGCAGGGTACGCTGAAGAACATGTGCGGCATGTTGGCGCAGTAGTCGAGGTCGTTGCGCGGGTATACAAACGGCTGGCCTAACGAATGCTTGTACGCCGCGGCGGAGATGGTCGGTATCTTGGCGATGATGCGGTGCGCGAATATCTCGCGATGCCGGGGGTTATGGATGTCGGTAGTGTCGTGATAGAACGCGGACATCGACGCGACGATTCCGCTGACCATTGCCATCGGGTGCGCATCGTGCTGAAAGCCGTTGAACATGCGCAACAGCGATTCATTCACCATCGTGTGGCGCGAAATGCTGGTTTTGAAGGATTTCAGCTGTGTTTTGTTAGGCAGGTCGCCGTTCAGAAGCAGGTAGGCAACTTCGAGAAAAGTGCTGTTCGCGGCCAGCTGTTCGATCGGGTAGCCGCGATGCAGCAGCACGCCGTTATCACCGTCAATGTAGGTGATCTTGCTGTCGCACGCTGCGGTCGCCATGAAACCCGGGTCGTAGGTGAATACACCGTGGTCCTTGCCGAGCGGTCCAATGTCTACGACATCGGGGCCGATGGTTCCGGAGCGCACCGCCAGCGTGGACTTCTTGCCGGTGGCGGTGTTGGTGATCTCGAACGAATTCTTGGGCATAGCGGCAACTTTCGGCGGAAAAGCAAAGCGGTTACACGAGCCTGTCACGGCGCGCGCAGGGAATCAAGAAACGACGCATCGCTTCACTGCACCGAGAACTGTATCGGGCGCTATTCGACAACCTTGAATAGCTGGCCCGGCTTGGGGTTGCCACCCGGATACACGCCGTTAATCAACTCCAGCTCTTCGCGCTTGTAGCGCTCCACCGGCATCGCGTCCGCGTAGCTCGACAGTCGCGTGCCGTCACTGGCTTTCTCGATTTTGATGCGGAAGGGCTCCGCCAGCGGGAACTCGGAGGGCTTCAGGCCCCGCAAGGTCTGCGCGACACCCCGAATCAACCCGTCAGCCTCCGGCACACCGAGGCGCGAGGCTTTGCTGGTGCCGTAGAAAATAAAAAAACCATCGCCACGCTGGATCGCTACGAAACGCATCGGCCCAACACCCTGGTCAAGTGGCGAGCCATTGCGGCTCAGCGCCGAGTAGGCTTGCATTCCGTTGGAATCGAATGCCTCACCGCCTGAAAACGACAGCCCCTTGGCAAATTGCAGCAGCGCTTCGCGCGCTGTCAGCGGCTTCTTGGGATCATTGGGCACCAGTTCGACGCTCAGGAACGCATCTTTGGCGGGCGTGTAGGCGACGATTTTGTCAGGGCGATTCTCCACTGTCCATGCTCTGGGAAAGGCGAGCGTGATACCGAGCGGCTCGTGATACATGCGGTTTTCCCGCAGCACGCCCTGGGCTTTGCTCGAGCCATAGGCGATGCCTTCGATCTTGCGTAGATATTCGTCGCGGCGTTCCACACCGCCGCCCTCCGCGCCCGCAACGCGAGCCGCGCCCCTGGCGGCGGCAATTACGCGGGAGTCAGGCGCCGGATGACTCGACAGCAGGCCGTGGTAAATCATGGGTTCACGACCCTCGGCACGTGCCCGCTCCAATTCAAATTTCTCGCTGCTCTTCATCGCCTGGAATGCTTCAGCCATGGATTCGGGTCGATACCCGGCTCGTGTGAAAAATGTTAGACCGAGGCGATCTGCTTCCATTTCATGTTTCCGGCTATAGCCGCTCAGCCCTGCCATGGCTCCAAGATTGGCGAGATCCGCCACGGCGCCGCTTCCTGTAGCGATTGCCGCTCCGGTGGCCAATATCTGAGCGAGAATCCCGGCGGTTTGGGATTTCTGCGGGTGGCCGGCGGTGACGTGGGCAATTTCATGACCTAACACGGAAGCCAGCTCTGCTTCCGAATTCAAGCTCAGGAGCAGGCCACGAAATACATAAACGCGGCAGCAGCCAGGAGTGAAAGCGTTGAAAGCCTCATTGTCGAGCACGTAGAACTTGAAATCCGCGCCAGGCAAATCGCTGGCTCTGGCAACGCGTTGGCCGACTTCATTGACGTAGTCCTGGATCGACTGGTCGTCGTAAAGTCCGAACTCTCGAACCACGGCCTCATGGCTACGCTTTACCGAGGACGATTCTTTCGCGGTTTTCGGCGCGGTTTTCGGCGCGGTTTTCGGATCAGCCGCGACCGCACTGAAGGTCAGCGCGCAGCCCAGCACCGCGGCCAGCGCGCTGCGGCGGAATAATCGCCAATCCATGCGGTTCATGGCACTCCCTGACATCCAAAGCCGTACAAGCTTGGAGAGTACCAGCCAGCTGAAGTTCCGGCACCACGCCGGAGCAAAGTTAACGCGCGGCGGCGGCGGCGTATTTCTTGCGGAACTTGTCGACGCGGCCCGCCGTGTCGACCATCTTCTGCTTACCGGTATAGAAAGGATGGCAGGCAGAGCAGACTTCGACGCTCAGATCCTGGCCCAGGGTCGAGCGGGTTTCAAAGGTGTTGCTGCAGGAGCACGTGACTTTGATGACCTTGTAGTCAGGATGGCCAGAGGTTTTCATGGAAGTGCCGGGTTGGGATCGTCTGAGGGGGCGCGAAGTCTAGCGATGCAGCCTCCCAGGCTCAAGGGGTAAAGGCCTGGGCTATCCACATTTTCTGTGGATAACTCTGTGCGTAAGGCCGCAACCTAACTGAAATATCCGCTGCGAGAGTGCATTTCTGTATTTGTGAGCATAATTTGACCAGGCCTATTAATCGTTACATATCAACGAGTTGTAGAAGCTTCATGCCCTAACGCGGGCATTGTTGAGTGTAATGCACTCATTTGCACGCCCCTGTGCCCGACTGTGCATAAGGCATTGTTAGCTCCGCCTACTGGAGACGATCCAGATCGCTCGTAAGCCCTTGTTGGGCCACATGATTTCCAGCCGGCGGCACCCCGGGCACACCGCAAACTGACTAACAGAGCCGCATCAGCCACGTGCGCCAGGCAGGAAACCGACCAGCGCGTCATTCAGAAAATCGAAACCACGGGGGGTCGCGCAGTGTCGATCATCCGGCGTCGACCGCAGCAGGCCCGTCTGCACCCCGTGTTCCCAGGCGGCTGCCACCGCGGCCCAATCGAGTCCGGTGCGGCTGCGAAATTCAGCGGTGGTAAATCCACCTAACAAACGCAGCCCGTTCAACATGAACTCAAAGGGTATTTGTGGCGCAACGACCGTGCTGACCGTCAGCGCCTCGACTGCGGTGCTCATATAGCGGCGCGGTTCCCGGGTCTGCTGCGTGCGCTGGATCCCCGCGGCGGTGGTCAGCTTGCCGTGCGCGCCCGCGCCGGCGCCAAGGTAGTCGCCAAACGACCAGTAATTCAGATTGTGCCGGCAGCGGCGTCCGTCGCGCGCATAAGCCGACACTTCGTAGCGGCTCAAGCCTTCGCTGGCTAACACAGCCTGGCACTCCTGCAACATGGTCGCGATATTGTCGTCATCGGGCAGCGCTGGCGGATCCGCGGCGAAGGGCGTGCCGGGTTCCATGGTCAATTGATAGTGCGAGAGATGCGCCGGCCGCAGCGCCAATGCCGCCGCAACATCCGCTACCGCCGAAGCCACGCTTTGTTCCGGCAGGCCGTACATCAGATCGAGATTGAAGTTTTGCAGACCGGCAGCGTGCAATTCCTCAGCCGCTCGGCAAGCATCCGCAGCGCAATGAATGCGCCCCAGCCTTTTCAGCTTCGCATCGTCGAAACTCTGCACACCTAACGAGACGCGATTGATGCCCGCCTCGCGATACGCCTGGAAGCGGCCCCGTTCCAGCGTGCCCGGGTTGGCCTCCATCGTGACTTCGGCGCCCTCGACCAGCTGGAAATTGGCGCGCAGGAAATCCATGACCCGCGCCATCGCGTCCGGCGAAAAAAGGCTGGGCGTTCCGCCACCCATGAACACACTGACAATCGGGCGCTCGATGGCAAAACGCTCGCGTTGCGCCGCGAGATCAGCCAACAGGCTGTCCAGGTAGCGCTGCTCGGGCAATTGCGCTTCCTTGTTAGCAAAGGAATTGAAGTCGCAGTATGGGCACTTGCTCACACACCACGGAAAGTGCAGATAGACCGCGAGCGGAATATCCAGCGGATTCACTTGAGGCCCGTGGCAAGCAGCGCGCGCAGCGCCTGGCCGCGATGACTGCGGGCATTCTTGATTCCGGCCGGCAATTCCGCCGCCGTGGATCCGCTTGCAAGATCAACGAACACCGGGTCGTACCCGAAGCCGCCGTGGCCGCGCGGCGCGGCCACGATGTAACCCTCCCATGCGCCGTGCACAAGTTGCGGCGCAGGATCGTCAGCCGCCCGCAGCAGGGCGATGACACAGCGAAAGCGCGCGCGCGTAGTTTCCGGGCTAAAGACACTATTCAGTGCGCGCAGATCGGCTAACAACCTGGCGATATTCGCCGCATCATCACCATGCCCGCCGGCATAGCGTGCGGAGTGCACGCCGGGTGCGCCATCGAGCGCGTCCACTTCCAGGCCGGAATCATCCGCCATCGCGGGCAGTCCGCTGATGGCGGATGCATGGCGCGCCTTGAGGATGGCGTTTGCGGCAAAGGTCGCGCCGGTTTCCTCGGGCGGCTCAATGCCGAGCTCCGACTGCGCTACCAACGCGACACCTAACGGCGCAAGCAATTGGGTAAATTCCCGCAGTTTGCCGCGATTGCCACTCGCCAGCACTACACGCATATCCGGCGGCCGCGCCTAAGCGTCCTGCAGGGACATAGTTTGCAGCGCAATCAATTCGCCAATCGCGCTCGCGCCGATATTCAGCATCTGGTCGAGTTCGTGGCGACGAAATGCGTGGCCTTCGGCCGTGCCCTGCAGCTCGATAAAGCCGCCACCGCTATTCATGACTACGTTCATGTCGGTCTCGGCCTGCGAGTCCTCGCGATAGTCGAGATCCACCATCGGCACGCCAGCAATGATTCCGACCGATACTGCGGCGACCTGGCCGTGCAGCGGTGAGGCCGCGAGACGGCCGGCCTTGATTGCACCCTGGCAGGCATCGACCAGCGCAATGTAACTGCCGGTGATCGCAGCGGTGCGTGTGCCGCCATCAGCCTGCAGCACATCGCAATCCAGAACCACGGTGCGCTCACCCAGCGCGCGCATATCGACGATCGCGCGCAGGCTGCGGCCTATCAGCCGCTGGATTTCCTGCGTGCGGCCGCTTTGCCTGCCCCTGGCCGCCTCACGATCGCTGCGTGTGTGGGTGGCGCGCGGCAGCATGCCGTATTCCGCTGTTAGCCATCCCTGACCCTTGCCGCGCAGAAATCCGGGTACGCCTTCGGTAAGGCTCGCGGTGCAGAGCACCCGCGTATCGCCAAACTCGACCAGCACCGAGCCTTCGGCGTGTTTGGTCCAGTGACGCATGAAACGAACCGGCCGCAGCGCGTCGTTGGCGCGGCCCTGGTGCCTGTCCGGCATGAAATTCCCCCGAGTTCTGTTAGCTTGCGCCCAGCCAGCGCAGCGCCGCCGCGCTGGAATTGTCGCTGCCAAATCCGTTAGCCACGACGGCTTTTTCCAGCAGCTGCGCGAGACTATCACGGAGCGGGCGCCCGCCGGGCTCAAGGCAGGCCAAAAGGTCGCGCGGGTCAAGGCCACCCCAGACGCCGTCCGAGCACACCATCAGCGTGTCACCGGCCTGCAGGCGCCGGCCCGCGACTATGCTCATTTCCGGCAGCAGGGGCTCGCCGCCCAGACAGCT
Source organism: Gammaproteobacteria bacterium (assembly GCA_031382085.1). Lineage (GTDB taxonomy): Bacteria > Pseudomonadota > Gammaproteobacteria > Steroidobacterales > Steroidobacteraceae > UBA964. The sequence goes on along the minus strand of JANMYM010000008.1, from coordinate 48,578 downwards.
TTCAACGTAGTTGCGCATCGGGTGGGCCTGCGCCTGCTCCGCGGTGATGACCCCCTCGCGAATCAGGAACTCGACATGACTGTGATCGCGGGTGCGCTCCAGCAACTCGCGGCCGCGGCAGTGGTAAACGCGGCTGTCGCCGACGTGGGCCCAATACGCCATGCTTCCCTGCACCAGGCAGACGGCGCACGTGGCGCGGGCCTTTTGATCAAGCGGCACGCCGGCACCGAGAGCGACTACCGACTCATGAGCGGCGCCGATCGTTAGGTGCAGAAACCCGAGCGGATCCAGCAGCGGTTGACGGGTATGCCAGAACGTTTCCACGATCTGCCGGGTGGCAACCTCGGCGGCCCTGGCGCCATCCGCATGACCCCCCATTCCGTCGACCACGACCAGCAAAGCGCTGTCGTCGGATACGGCCGCCGCGCAGCGATCCTGGTTTTCGTCACGGCCGCCTATGAGACTCAGTTCTGAATAATCGACGCGCATTGCGCTCCAGGCGGGGTTTTCGACGACGATGCGATAAACTGACCGCGCTTTATAGCACCAGAAATGGCGTTTCTGATATGGCGCGGTTGGCAATATTTACAAAAGTCACATGATCAACAGCATGACCGGTTTCGCGCGGCGCGATGCGAGCGGCCCCTGGGGCGAACTCAGTTGCGAATTGCGCAGCGTCAATCACCGCTTTCTGGAAGCGTCGTTGCGGCTGCCCGAGGAACTGCGCTCGATCGAACCGGCATTGCGTTCGTTGTTAGCTCAGCAACTGCGGCGCGGCAAAGTGGATTGCAACCTCTATTGGCGTGCGCCGGCCGGAGCGGCTAGCGCGCTGGACATCGACTCCGATACGCTGCAGCGTCTGCTCGCGGGTGTTAGAGCGGTGAGCAAATCGGCCGGCCTGTCCACGGATCGTGTCAATCCGCTCGACCTGTTGCGTTGGCCCGGCGTGGTGCGCGAAACCAAGACCGACGTAACCGAGCTGCAGGCTGCCGCACAGGAGTTGCTCGAGGCAACCACGTGCGATCTCGCGGACGCACGGGCGCGCGAAGGCGCGCGGCTCGGTGAATTATTGCTACAGCGCTGCGATGTGCTCAACCAGCTGACCGCGCAGGTGCGCACGCGCCTGCCGGAAATCGCGGCACGGGTGCGCAGCCGGCTCCAGGAGCGCGTTGCCGAGCTCGGCGCCAGCGTCGATCCGCAACGGCTTGAACAGGAGCTGGTGATGCTGCTGCAGCGCCTGGATGTCGCCGAGGAGCTCGACCGGCTCACCGGGCACCTGGCCGAAGTTCGCCGCATCATGACGGCGCCAGAAGCCGCGGGGCGGCGCCTGGATTTCCTGATGCAGGAACTGAATCGCGAAGCTAACACGCTGGCATCCAAGTCCCAGGACCTCGACACCACGAGGATGTCAGTGGAGATGAAAGTCAACATCGAGCAGATGCGTGAGCAAGTTCAGAACATCGAGTAAGTTGACAGTCACTGCATGAGCCGCCGCCCGCGTTTGTTTGTTGTCGCTGCGCCGTCCGGGGCCGGCAAGTCCACGCTGGTCAATGCGCTGCTGGCTCGCGAGCCCAGGCTGCGCCTGTCGGTGTCGCACACGACCCGGCCCATGCGGCCTAACGAACAGGATGGCCGGGAGTATTACTTCATCACCGTGGCCGACTTTCAGGCTTTGGCGCAACGCGGCCTGTTTCTCGAGCACGCCCAGGTGTTCGACAATTACTACGGTACATCGAAACAGCAGCTCGAGGACAAGCTGGCCGCCGGCTTCGATGTGATTCTCGAAATCGATTGGCAGGGCGCGCGCCAGGTGCGCGCCGCGATGCCGGGGTGTGTCAGCATTTTTATCCTGCCGCCGTCGCGCGCAGCGCTGGAAACGCGCCTGCGAAAGCGCAAGACCGACAGCGACGCTGTGATCGTGCGGCGCCTGCGGGATTCCGTGTCCGACATGAGCCATTGCCTGGAATTCGACTACATCGTCGTCAATGACGCGTTCGAGCATGCGGTCAGCGAGCTTGAGTCCATCGTCGGCGGCGAGGCCGAGGCAGGGAATCTGAGGGCTGGCAGGCCGGAGCTCGCGCCTTTATTGCGCGATCTCGTATACTGATCGGCCCTACCAGGACCCCCCAATATGGCACGCGTAACGGTCGAAGATTGTCTGCAGAACGTCGATAACATTTTCAACCTGGTGTTGCTGGCGGCCCAGCGCGCCCGCCGCCTGGCCAATGGCGCCGAGCCCACCGTGCCCTGGGAAAACGACAAGTGCACCGTGGTTGCCCTGCGGGAGATCGCCGAAGGCAATATCACGCCGGAAATGCTGGCCGAACCGGAGCCGATACCCGAACCACCGCCAGCCATCGACCCGATGATCCTGGATACCGAGGGCGGCCTGCGCGCGCCGCAATTCGGACTCGGAGACTAGGGACCGCAAGAACCCTAAGGCACTATGGATTACACGTCGACGCTGCTCGGTTTCCTGCCCGGCGGTCGGCGTACCCCGGGTCTCAAGGAATTACTGGCTACCGTTGGCGCCTATCTGCCCGCGGCCGAAGTCGAACGCATTCGCGCGGCGGCCGAGTTTGGCGCTGAAGCACACAAGGGACAGAAGCGGCAAAGCGGCGAGCCCTTCATAGCGCATCCGGTGGCGGCCGCGGAAATCCTCGCCGAGCTGCATCTCGATCCGGACACCATCGTTGCCGCCATCCTGCACGATGTCATCGAAGACACGCCGCTCGCCAAGGAAGACATCGCCTCGCGATTCGGCGCGGGTGTCGCGGAAATCGTCGATGGCGTCACCAAGCTCGACCAGATCAAGTTCAAGAGCCGCGAGGAAGCCCAGGCCGAGTCGTTTCGCAAGATGGTGTTAGCCATGGCGCGCGATCTGCGCGTCATACTGGTAAAACTCGCCGACCGCACCCATAACATGCGCACCATCGGCTCGATGGCGCCGGCCAGACGCCGCGCCATTGCGCGCGAGACGCTGGAGATTTATGCGCCGCTCGCCGAGCGGCTCGGTCTCTACACGGTCAAGCTCGAGCTCGAAGATCTGGGTTTCCAGGCGCTGTACCCGCAGCGTTACCGTGTGCTGGAGCGGGCGCTGAAGCGCGCGCGCGGCAACCAGAAGGAATTCCTCGGCAAGATTGCCGACCAGATGATCACCGCGCTCGGCAAGGCGGGGCTGCCCGGCAAGGTGCTGACACGAGAAAAGCATCTGTACAGCATTTACAGCAAGATGCTGCGCAAGAGCGCGGCGCTGGCGGAAATTGTCGATGTTTATGGGCTGCGGGTCATTGTCGGCGATGTCGACGCCTGTTATCGCGCGTTGGGTGTCGTGCACAGCGTGTTCCGGCCGATGCCGGGACGATTCAAGGACTACATCGCCATCCCGCGCGTCAATGGCTACCAGTCGCTGCACACGACCCTGTTCGGACCTAACAGCCTGCCGATCGAGGTGCAGATTCGCACCGAGGATATGCATCGCGTTGCCGAAGCGGGCATCGCCGCGCATTGGAAGTACAAGTCTACCGACGCCTCCAGCCCGGTCACCGAGCACGAATACACGCGCGAGTGGCTCAGCACGCTGATGAAAATCCAGGAGGGTGGCACCTCCGAGGAATTCGTCGAGAGCGTCAAGGTCGACCTGTACCCGGACAAGGTCTATGTGTTTACGCCCAAGGGCGAAATCCTGCGCCTGCCGCGCGGCGCGACCTGCGTCGACTTCGCGTACGCCGTGCACACCGATGTCGGCAATCGCTGTGTCGCCGTCAAGGTGGATCGCCGGCTGTCGCCACTGCGCACCGCGCTGCGCAACGGTCAGACTGTGGAGGTAGTGACCGCCAAGGGGGCGCTGCCAAACCCTGCGTGGATGAATTTTGTCGTGACAGCCAAGGCGCGTTCCGCGATCCGCCACTATCTCAAGGGTCTGCGCCGCTCCGAGGCCATGGAACTGGGTCAACGGTTGCTCAACCAGGCTTTGGATGAGTTCAAGATGACCCTGGCGAAGGTCGACGACAATGTCATGGCGGTCGCGTTAGGCGAACTCGGCTTCAGCACCAAGGACGAATTGTTCGAGAAGATAGGCCTCGGCGAACGGCTCGCGCCGCTGATTGCGCGGCGGCTCCTGCCGCAGTCGCCGGCCGAGCAGGCCGCGGGGGTGCCTGCGCCATTGGCGGTGGCCGGCACCGAAGGGTTGCTGGTCACCTATGCGCGCTGCTGTTTCCCGATACCGGATGATCCGATCATCGCGTTCTTGTCCAGCGGCCGCGGTATCGTGATCCATCGCGAGAACTGCGCCAACGTCGAGGACTATCGCAAGCATCCGGAAAACTGGCTGTCGGTGATCTGGGAAGCCGGGATCACGCGGCTCTTCAGTTCGCAGCTGCTGGTCTCGGTAGCTAACAAAATGGGCGTCCTGGCCGCTGTGGCTGCGGCGATCGCCGAAGCGGAAACCAACATCGACCAGGTCGAGGTCGATGAACGCGACAGCGCCACCTCTGAGCTGGTTTTCGAGCTCAAGGTGCGCGATCGACAGCAATTGGCGAAAATCCTGCGGGTGCTGCGCCGCATGCCCGAAGTCATGCGCGTGGTGCGCACCATACAACAACGAGATGCCGACTAATTGTCGAGGAGACAAGCATGAGCCGCCAGATCATCAGCACCCCTGACGCGCCCGGCGCGATCGGTACCTATTCGCAGGCTGTCAGGGTCGGCGACACGGTCTATGTCTCGGGTCAGATACCGCTCGATCCAGCCACCATGCAATTGGTGTCGGGCGACATCGACGCGGAAATTCGCCGCGTGTTCGAAAACCTGAAAGCAATCGCAGCGGCAGCGGGTGCGTCGCTGGCGCAGGCCGCGAAGGTCACGGTATTTCTCACCGACCTCGCCAACTTCGCCAAGGTCAACGAAATCATGGCGCAGTATTTCCCGCAGCCATACCCGGCACGCGCGGCGATTGGCGTGGCGCAGCTGCCGCGCGAAGCCCGCGTCGAAATAGAGTGCATCCTGTACCTGGGCTCGTGAGCGGTTCGGAACACCGCGAACAAAGACCGATTACCGTGCTGCGCGGCGTCGGCGCTGCGCTCGCAGAACGCCTTGGTGCGTTAGGTGTCGGGCGCGTGCAGGACCTGTTATTCGTGCTGCCGGCGCGCTATGAAGATCGCACGGTGCTGGTGCCGATCGGCGCCCTGCGTTCCGGCGATCGCGCGGTATTCGAAGGCGAAGTGCAGCTCAGTGAAATTGTTTTTCGGCGGCGGCGCCAGTTGTTGTGCCGCGTAAGCGACGGCACCGGCTCGGTCACGCTGCGCTTTTTCTATTTTTCAGGCGCGCAGCAACAGGGCCTGGCGCGTGGCGCGCGGCTGCGCGCGCACGGAGAAGTGCGGCGCGGGCCACTCGGTCTCGAAGTCGTGCATCCCGAATACCGGCTGCAGCGCGGCACCGAACCGCCGCCGCTGGAAGAAACACTGACACCCATTTATCCACTCACCGAAGGCGTGACGCAGGGACGCCTGCGATCGCTGGTGTTGCAGGCACTCAATGAGCTGCAAGCTGACAGCGTGCACGACTGGGTCCCTGCCGAGGTATTGCAGTCATTGCAGTTGCCGAGCCTGGGCCGCTCGCTGGAGTACGTGCACCGGCCACCCAAGGGCTCGCGGCTCGCCGAGCTTGCGGCTGGCACCCACCCGGCACAGCAACGCCTGGCGTTCGAAGAGTTGTTAGCTCACCAGCTGGCGCTGCGCGAAATCAAGTCGCGTGTACAGGCCGAGGCGGCCTGGCCGCTGACGGATCCGGGCGCGCTGACCACGCGGTTCCTGGCCGGTTTGCCGTTTCAGCTGACCGGCGCGCAGCGCAGCGCCTTCGATGAAATAGACGCCGATCTGCGCCGCGAACGGCCGATGATGCGGCTGGTACAGGGCGACGTAGGTTGTGGAAAAACGGTGGTCGCGGCTGCCGCGGCGGCCCGTGCGATCGGCAGCCACCGGCAGGTCGCGCTGATGGCGCCGACCGAATTGCTGGCCGAGCAGCATTTCCGCAACCTCAACGCATGGTTCCAGCCGTTAGGCGTGACCGTGGCTCTGATCACCGGCTCACAGCCGGCGCGTCAGCGCCGCAGCGCCATGGAGGCCACCGCGTCCGGTGACGTGGCGCTGGCTGTCGGCACACATGCGCTGTTTCAGGAGAGCCTGCAGTTCAAGGATCTGGCATTGGTCATTGTCGATGAGCAGCATCGCTTCGGCGTGCAGCAGCGCCTGGAACTTACCGCCAAGGGCCGTGGCGATGGCCGCTACCCGCATCAGCTCATCATGACGGCCACGCCTATTCCGCGCACGCTGGCGATGACTGCCTATGCGGACCTGGACATTTCGGTAATCGACGCGCTGCCGCCGGGCCGCACGCCGGTGAAAACGGTTGTGTTAGCAGAGTCGCGTCGCGACGAAATCGTCGCGCGCATTGAAAAGGCATGCCGCGCGGGCCGCCAGGCCTATTGGGTCTGCCCGCTTATCGAGGAGAGCGAGGAACTGCTGTACCAGGCTGCGGAAGAAACCGCCGCCGCGCTGACACAAGCGCTGCCGGCACTGAAGGTTGGGCTGGTCCACGGCCGCATGCCGGGCCGCACGAAGGACGCGATGATGCAGAGTTTCAAGGCGGGCGCGGTGCAGTTGCTGGTCGCGACCACAGTCATCGAAGTCGGCGTCGACGTGCCTAACGCGACTATCATGGTCATCGAAAACGCCGAACGCATGGGGCTGGCACAGTTGCATCAGTTGCGCGGCCGCGTTGGCCGCGGCAGCGCGGAAAGCAGCTGCGTGCTGCTGTATCGCGCGCCGCTGGGTCAATTGTCGCGCGCACGACTGGACGCAATCCGCGACAGCAACGACGGCTTTGAGATCGCGCAACGTGATCTCGAGTTGCGCGGCCCGGGTGAACTTCTGGGCACACAGCAAACCGGACTGGCGCGCCTGCGTGTTGCCGACCTCAGCCGCGACGCACAGCTCCTGCCCAAAGTGCAACAGGCTGCAGACCTGCTGATGCATCAATATCCCGATAGAATCGCGCCATTGACAGCCCGCTGGATAGGCGCACAGGCAGAGTATGGACGAGTTGGTTGAAACGGATGACACGCGCACAGCGATGTGGCTGCCAGTCCATGCGCTTAATTGTTATGTCGGTGATGCGCAGCTGCGCTCCTGGTTATTGACGCCCGGTCTGCTGACGCAGCGTTTTCGCGACAGCTGCGGCGCGAGTTTCCGGGTGCAGCGACTGCCCGAGCGGTTGGTGGGCAACGAGCGCTGGCGCGAGGTCGCAATGTGTTCGGGCGAGACCCCCTGGGTGTTCGCGCGTACCAGGTTTCCGCTGTCGACGCTGGCTGCAGCGCCGTGGCTGGCTGACATCGGCGCTACGCCGTTAGGTGAGGCGGTGGCCGCTCATGGCGGCGTCGCGCGCTCCGAGTTCGAGTATTCAGAGCTCGGCCCGCATCACGATGTAATCGCAACCACTTTGCGTCACGCACGGCTGGCGCCGCAGTCGTTGTGGACGCGCCGCTCGCTGTTCCAGGTAGCGAACAACGATTTTCTGTTACAGGAAGTATTCTTGCCCCAGGTCGGACGCGATGCCTGACAACCCGGTGTTTGTGCCTCCCAGCGGCCTGCAACTCGCGCTGCGGCGCATCGGCAGGCGGCTGCGCGAATGGGCGTATCTAACGCGCATGCATCGACCGGTGGGCATCTGGCTGCTGCTTTGGCCTACTCTCTGGGGCGTGTGGGTGGCCGCAGACGGCAAACCCGCGCCGCGGCTGTTTGCGATCTTTCTGTTAGGCACGGTGGCGATGCGCGCCGCCGGTTGCGTGATCAACGACCTTGCGGATCGTGACATCGATCCGCACGTGCGTCGCACTCGCGATCGTCCGCTGGCGGCACGGCGCGTTTCGCCACGCGAGGCCTGGGTGCTGTTTCTGGCATTCGTCTCAATAGCGCTGTGGCTGGCACTGCAGCTCAACTCACTGGCGTTGCGCCTGTCGTTTATTGGCGCGGCACTGACCATCAGCTATCCGCTGCTCAAGCGGTTTTTTCCGGCACCGCAGTTTTATCTGGGCCTGGCGTTCGGCTGGGGTGTGCCAATGGCTTTCGCGGCGACACTCGAGGAGATACCACGGCACGGCTGGCTGCTGTTTATCGCGGCGCTGCTCTGGGCCGTGGTCTACGACACCGAGTATGCGATGGTGGATCGCGACGATGACCGCCGCATCGGCGTGCGCTCCACCGCGGTGCTGTTCGGCGACCTCGACAAACTTATGATCGGCGTGATGCAGGTGCTGATGATCATCGCGCTGCTGCTCGTAGCCAGGCGTCTTGGCTTCGGTCTTTGGTATTACCTTGGACTAGGCGCGCTGGCGATCTGTTTTCTGCGCCAGCAATGGCTGATTCGCGGGCGCGATCCCGAGCTGTGTTTCAAGGCCTTTGTCGAGAACCGCTACGCCGGCCTCATGGTATTCGTCGGCATCGTGCTCGACTATATTTTCCGTTAGGCGTTCGGTTTGGGCCGTTCGCGCCAGCACCCAGTGCTCGATGTTCCGGACCCCCGCGGCACGCAGCGCGGCGGTTGCCGCCGCGAGCGTGCTGCCGGTGGTCAACACGTCGTCCAGCAGCGCGACGTGCCTGGGTTCCCAGGCAAGCTTGCTGCCTCTGACCGGTTGCGTAGCGAATGCGCCCTGCACGTTATGGCGCCGGGCGGCGCCTGAGAGTCCCGACTGCGGCGGCGTGGCCCGGGCGCGCAGCAACCAGTCTTCGAGTACCGGCACGGCGCACACTTCGCCGGCCCAGCGAGCTAACAGCAGGGTGTGATCGATGCCACGTTCGCGAAACCGTGCAGCGTGCATGGGCACCGGCACGATGGCATCGGGCAGGGGGTGTGAGCGATCCGAGATACGCAGCCTGCCTAACAAAGTGGCCAGCACCCGTCCATAGGGGCGATCGCCGGAAAACTTGAACTGCCGGATCATGTGGTCGACTGGATAGCGGTAGTGCAGCGCGGCGAACTGGTCGCAGAAGTTGCGCTGCAGCCATGCGCGGGTCCACGCTGGGTTAGGCCGCGGCATTGCGGCGAGGCAGTATTCGCAGAGGTCGAGCGGAATCCGGTGCCAACGGCCGACGAGCCCGGGTTCCGGACCCTGCCAAAGCTCACCCCGGCCACCACAGAGACAGCAACTGGGTGGAGCCAGAGCCAGGCCAATCCAGCGCAGCAGCAAGCGAGAGCTCGTCAACTGAATTACCCTCCAAAAGTTGACAGTTGCCCAAGCTGACCTCGAAGATGGGCTGTCGTTTTGCAGCATGTCGGCGCCAGAGCGGTAAGAACAGCCGCATTTCGACCCGTTTTGACCGGATTGCATAACGAACAACGAGGTTTTGTTGCAAATGAACGCCCAATTGAATCCACGCGCTGACGTGCGCCATGACTGGACAATCGCAGAGGTCGAGGCGCTGTTCGGGCTACCGTTTGCAGATCTGATGTTTCACGCCCAGGCACTGCACCGCGACTACCAGCAGCCGAACCGTGTGCAGCTGTCGACGCTGCTGTCGATCAAGACCGGCGGCTGTCCGGAGGACTGCGCCTACTGCCCACAAAGCGTGCGCTACGACACCGGGCTCGAGCGCGAAAGATTGCTGGCCGTCGAAGAAGTTCGCGACGCGGCAACGGCGGCCAAGGCCGCTGGCGCAACCCGGTTCTGCATGGGTGCGGCCTGGCGCTCGCCCAAGCGCAAGGATCTCGACATCGTCATCGACATGGTGCGCGAAGTGCGCGCGTTAGGCATGGAATCCTGCGCGACGCTTGGCATGCTGACTGGCGAGCAGGCGCAGGAACTCAAGGACGCCGGCCTCGACTATTACAACCACAACATCGATACGTCGCCCGAGTTTTATGCCGCGATCATCAAGACCCGCGATTTCCAGGATCGCCTTGACACGCTCGAGGCGGTGCGTGGCGCCGGGCTCAATGTCTGCTGCGGCGGCATCGTCGGCATGGGCGAGACCACGCAGGATCGGGCGCGCATGCTGCAGACGCTCGCCAATCTGCCGCAGCACCCGGAGAGCGTGCCCATCAATCAGCTGGTGCCGGTCCCGGGCACACCGCTCGCTAACGCCGCGCCGGTTGATCCATTTGATTTCGTCCGTTGCATAGCGGTCGCGCGAGTGCTGATGCCACGAGCGCATGTACGCCTGTCGGCCGGGCGGGATGCAATGAGCGACGAGTTACAGGCGCTGGCATTTCTCGCGGGCGCCAATTCCATTTTCTATGGCGATAAGCTGCTGACAACCGGCAATCCTGAGCTGGAGCGCGATCGCCGCCTGCTGAGCCGCCTGGGCATGCGGGCCGAAAGTGCGCCGCACTCCTGAAGCGCTGCGCGACGGTCTCGCGGCACTCGACGCCGCGCAGCTGCGGCGGCGTGCGCTGCTTCCCAAAGCCGATGCGATCGATTTCTCCAGTAATGACTACCTGGGTCTGGCGCGTCACCCGGCGTTGGCAAAAGCCATGGCCGCTGCGGCGGCGAGCTACGGCGCGGGCAGTGGCGCCGCCCATCTGGTGACCGGTCATGGCCCGGAACATGCCGCCCTGGAGGCGGAACTTGCAGACTTTGTCGGACGCGAAAGCGCGCTGCTGTTTGCCACCGGCTATATGGCGAACCTCGGCGTGGTTGGCGCGCTGGTCGGCCGCGGCGACCTGGTGTTGTCGGACACGCTCAACCATGCGTCGCTGATCGACGCCTGCGCGCTGTCACGCGCCGAGGTGCGGCAGTACCCGCATCTCGATTGCGCATCGGCGGGCGATTTGTTAGCTGAATGGCGCGCCAGCCATCCGGCCGCCGCCGCGGCCATCGTCACCGATGCGGTGTTCAGCATGGATGGCGACCTTGCGTCACTGCCGGAATTAGCTGCCCGCGCACGCCGTCACGGTGCCTGGCTGCTGGCGGATGACGCGCATGGACTCGGCGTGTTAGGTCCGCACGGCCGTGGCAGCTGCGAACATTTCAACCTCGATAGCGAGGCGGTACCGGTGCTGGTGGGCACACTGGGCAAGGCGTTTGGCAGCTTCGGTGCCTTCGTTGCGGGTGAGCGTGACCTGATCGACTGGATCCTGCAGAAAGCGCGCACCTATATTTACAGCACCGCGCCGCCGCAACCGGTCGCGGCCGCGACCCGCGCCGCGCTGCGCCTGGCCGATGCGGAAAGCTGGCGGCGTGAAAGGCTGACGGCGGTGATCGCCGATTTTCGTCATCGCTGCGCGCAAGCGGGCATTGCACTGAGCAACTCAGGAACGCCGATTCAACCGTTGTTGTTAGGCGACTCCGGGCGTGCGCTGCAGGTCAGTGATTGGCTGTTGGAGCGTGGACTGATCGTCAAGGCGATTCGACCGCCCACGGTGCCGGCGGGCAGCGCGCGGCTGCGAATCGCGCTGTCAGCGCGGCACAGTGACCGTGACATCGCAAGACTCGCCGAACTGCTCGCCGAGGCGCTGGGTCTTTTCCCATGAGTAGCGCGCCACAGGTAGATCAGCGGGCGGTGCGGCGCAACTTCGGTCGTGCCGGCCGCAGCTATGATGCCGCGGCGCAATTGCACGCGCCGGTCAGGCAGGAGCTGGTCGAGCGTTGCCGCTGGCTGTTGCAGGGCCGAACGCAGCGGCCACTGACGGTGCTCGATCTGGGCGCGGGAACCTGCGCGGCGCTGCCGTTGCTGCGCACTGTCTGGCCCACGGCGACGGTGTTAGCCATGGATTTCGCGGCGCCGATGTTAGCTGCAGGAAGCGCGCAATTGCGCGACGCCGCGCAGGGGCTGTTCGGCGGGTTGTGGCGACTTTGGCGCATAAAACCCTTGTCCGCAGCGGTTTGCGCAGATGCCAGCACTCTGCCGCTCGCCGCTGGATCGATCGACCTGGTGTTTTGCAATCTGCTGTTGCACTGGTGTCCAGATCCGGATGCCGTGCTGCGCGAAACACAGCGCGTGCTGAGGCCGGATGGGCTGCTGGTGCTGTCGACCTGGGGTCCGGACACGTTGCGGGAGCTGCGCACGGCCTGGGCGCAGGTGGACACGCAGGAGCATGTCATCCGGTTTTTCGACCTGCACGACATTGGCGACGCGCTGATGCGCTGCGGGTTTCGCGAACCCGTGCTGGATGTTGATCGCCTGCAGACCCAGCATCGAGACGTCATGGCGTTGATGCACTACCTCAAGGACAGCGGTGCGAGCAACGCGGCCACCGGCCGACGTAACGCGCTCACCGGCCGGCGCCGGCTCGAGGCTGTGTTCGCCGCCTACCCGCACCAGCCGGACAGCAACCAGGTAACGGCCAGCTGGGAAGTCGTATACGCCAGCGCTTTCGCTGGCGGCAAGACAGCCGGCGCAACACAGGAATTTTCGGTCAGCGCCGCGGAGCTGACAAACTTGCTCGCGACGCGGCGCAAGCGAGCGGCGTCCCCATGAAAATCGCACGTGGAATGTATTTCGTCGCTGGCACCGATACCGGCGTCGGCAAGACCTGGTGGACTTCGACGCTGCTGCGCGAAGCTAACATGGCGGGCATACGCAGCCTCGGTCTGAAACCCGTGGCGGCCGGCGCCGCACGCACGGCGCAGGGCTGGCGCAACGACGACGCCCTCAAGTTGCAGGCCGCGAGCTCGCTGGCAATACCCTATGCGGCCCTCAATCCGGTATGCCTGCCATTGGCTACATCACCGCATCTGGCCGCGCGGTCCGCCGGTATTGCGATTGACGTGTATGCGCTGGCAAATTCTGTGCGCGCGACCGCTCTGCAGGCCGAACTCGCGCTGGTCGAAGGCGCTGGCGGTTGGCTGACGCCGCTGGACGAACAACAAACCATGGCCGATTTTGCACGGCAGCTGGCCGCGCCGGTGATATTGGTGGTCGGTTTGCGACTGGGTTGCCTTAACCACGCCCAGCTGACCGCGAATGCGATCCGGGACAGCGGCCTGCCACTGGCGGGCTGGATTGCCAATGAACTGGCCCGTGACCACGGTGATCGATCCGCCCAGATTGAATTTCTGACCCGCAAACTCGGCCAACCTCCGCTCGGCCAGGGCGGCCGACTAGCGCTGTAAATCTCTGACTTGATTCAGTTTTTTATCCGCACTAGCATCGGCCTTGGCATGCCGGAAACCGCACTGACGATCTCGATCCGCCCGAATTGTTCGCTGACGCCGCGATCGGCGGCCTGGTTCTTTAGCAGCATCGCGGCTGTGACACTGCTGGTCGCCGCATTTTTCGCGGCTCAGGGGTTCTGGCCGATTTTGCCGTTCGCGGGGCTGGAGGTCGCCGGCCTTGGACTTGCCCTATGGATCAGTTTGCGGCGCCGCTTCCAGCGTCAGGACATCGTCATTGCCGAGACTGAAGTCGCGGTCGAGGATAGTGGACGTAAGTTGCAGTCACGATTGGTATTTCCGCGACACTGGGCACAGGTTAAAATGCGCGCTGGATATTCGCCGCTCGCAGCCAGCCGCCTCGTCATCGAGTCGCACGGCCGCAGTTGTGAAATCGGCAATTTTTTGAACGAGCAGGAGCGGCGCGGGCTGTTGCAGCGACTTACCCGGCTGATCGGGCGAATCAACGAATCGCCCCCATTGCTCCTTTTAGATTAGGAACACATCACGATGCTCAATTTCGCGCGACCGTTTGTGGCCGATTCCGGCTGGCATTTGCTCAACATGACCGAAGGTGTCACCGACCTCTCGAAGAAAATATACGTCCTGCACATGGAGATTTTCTGGGTGTGCTTCTGGGTCGCAGTCGTTGTGTACGGCGCAATGATCTATGCACTGGTGAAATTCCGCCGCTCCAAGGGCGCGCAGCCCGATACCAAGTTTGTGCACAGCACCAAGGCGGAAGTCCTCTGGACCGCGGCCCCCACCATCATCCTGATCGTGATGGCGATTCCGGCTGCACGGGTGCTGATCCAGATCGAAGATACCCGTGGCACGGAAATGACCCTGAAGGTCACGGGCTACCAGTGGAAGTGGCAATACGAATATCTCGACGAAGGATTTGGTTTCTTCTCGACGCTGAGTGCGAAGAGCAATGAGGCACGCCAGTTGCAGTCCGGCATCGATCCACGCAGCGTCGAAAACTACCTGCTCGATGTCGACAATGAAGTCGTGGTGCCGGTCGGCACCAAGGTACGCCTGTTGCTAACAGCGCAGGATGTGATCCACGCCTGGTGGATCCCCGCCTTCGGCATGAAGAAGGATGCGGTACCGGGCTTTATCAACGAAATGTGGTTCAAGGTCGACACCGACAAACCCGGCGTTTATCGCGGTCAGTGCGTGGAACTCTGCGGCCGCGACCACGGTTTCATGCCGATCGTCGTGCGCGCCGTCAGCAAGGATGAATACAGGGCCTGGGCCGCCGAGCGCAAGGCCGCACTGGCGCCGCCAGCGGTAGAACCTGCGCAAGCAGTTCCCGCTGCCGATGCAACCGCACCCGCCACGGCATCCGTTGCCGCCGCAGTCACCCGCGGCTGATTTCTTTTCCAGATAGCAAGTTTCCAGGAAGCTAACAAATGTCTCACCACGAGCACGACGCCGCCGCTGCCCACGACGACCATGATCACAAGCCGTATGGCTGGCAGCGCTGGGTGTATGCCACCAACCATAAAGACATCGGCACGATGTACCTGGTGTTCGCCTGCATCATGTTTTTCGTCGGCGGCTCGATGGCGCTGGTCGTCCGTCTCGAGTTGTTCCAGCCGGGCCTGCAATTCATCGATCCGGCGATTTTCAATGAAATGACCACGGTGCACGCGCTGCTGATGATTTTCGGCGCGGTGATGCCGGCCTGGACCGGCCTCGCCAACTGGCTGATTCCGATGCAGGTCGGCGCACCCGACATGGCGCTGCCGCGTTTGAACAATTTCAGCTTCTGGATCCTGCCGTTCGCGTTCATGTTGCTGATTGGGTCGCTGTTCGTGCCGGGCGGTGGCCCGGCCGGCGGCTGGACGCTCTATCCGCCGCTGGTGCTGCAGGGCGGCGACAGTCTGCCAATGGCGATCTTCGCGATTCACATGATGGGCGCGTCGTCGATCCTCGGCGCCATCAATGTCATCGTCACCATCATGAACATGCGCGCGCCGGGCGTTGGCCTTCTCAATATGCCGCTGTTCGTATGGACCTGGCTGATCACAGCCTACCTGCTGATCGCTGTGATGCCGGTGTTAGCTGGCGCGGTGACCATGTTGCTGACGGATCACTTCTTCGGCACCAGCTTCTTCTCTGCCGCGGGTGGCGGCGATCCGGTAATGTTCCAGCACATCTTCTGGTTCTTCGGGCACCCCGAGGTCTACATCCTGATCCTGCCGGCCTTCGGCATCGTGTCGGAAATCATCCCGACGTTCGCGCGCAAGCCGCTGTTCGGCTATGAATCAATGGTCTATGCATCGGCCTCGATCGCGTTCCTGTCGTTCATCGTCTGGGCGCACCACATGTTCACCGTGGGCATGCCGTTAGCTGGTCAGATGTTCTTCATGCTCTCGACCATGCTGATCGCTATCCCGACCGGCGTGAAGGTCTTCAACTGGTGCGCGACCCTGTGGCGCGGCTCCCTGACCTTCGAAACGCCGATGCTGTTCGCGCTGGCCTTCCTGTTCCTGTTTACCTGCGGCGGCTTTTCGGGGCTGATGCTCGCGATCGCGCCGGCCGACTTCCAGTATCACGATACCTATTTCGTGGTCGCGCACTTCCATTACGTGCTGGTACCCGGCTCAATCTTCACCATCATGGCCGCCGTGTACTACTGGTTGCCGAAGTGGACCGGCCGCATGTACGACGAGACGCTCGGCAAGTGGCACTTCTGGCTGTCGGCCATCGGCGTCAATGTGCTGTTCTTTCCGCAGCACTTTCTCGGACTCGCGGGCATGCCGCGCCGCATTCCCGATTACTCGGTGCAATTCTCGGACTGGAACATGGTGTCGTCCATCGGCGCTTTCATCTTCGGCTTCTCGCAACTGCTGTTCGTGTATGTCGTCGTGAAAACCGTGCGTTCAGGTGCGAAGGCGCCGGCCCGCCCGTGGGAAGGCGCACACGGCCTCGAATGGGAATTGCCCACGCCCGCTCCCTACCACAGTTGGACCGAGCCACCGTCACCTGCGCTGATTGCGCGTGGCGCGGAGCACTAGGGCGGTGGCTGGCGAAGCTGCCGATCGTTCGCGCCGCGTGCGCCGCAACTCGCTGTTGTTAGGTGCGGTGGCGCTGGCGATCTACGTGGCTTTCATCGCCAGCACAGTGCTGGGGTTACGCGGCCCGTGACCGTAGCCCGGGACAAACTTCACCAGGCCAACCGCCAGCTGACCATCAAGCTGCTGGCGATCGCCTGCGCGAGTTTTGCCTTCGGCTTTGCGCTGATTCCGTTGTACGACGTCATTTGCGATGTCACGGGCTTCGGCAATCAGAAGAACCTGCAAGTCGCGGCGCGCAGCGCCGAAAATCCGGACGACGCGCGCACTGTGACGGTGGATTTCATGGCCGAGCTGCCGTCGGTAGGCAAATGGGAATTCCGGCCGGTGGTCGCCAGCATGCGAGTGCATCCAGGAAGGCTCTATTCCACCGAGTTCATTGCGCACAACCTGACCGGCCAGGATACGGTCGCGCAGGCCGTACCTAACATCTCGCCCGGCAAGGCCGCAGCCTGGTTCCGCAAGACCGAGTGTTTCTGTTTTACGCCGCAGTCCTTTAAGCGCGACGAGCAGCGCCGCATGCCGGTGCGTTTCATCGTTGATCGCGCCATTCCTCCCTATGTGGACCGCATCGTGCTGTCCTATGTTTTCTACGATTCGCTAAGGTAATTTGTCATGGCACAAGCCCACGCACACGACCCCGCCAAGTACTACATCCCGCATAACAGCCCGTGGCCGATCATCGGTTCGCTGTCGCTGTTCGTACTGCTCGGTGGTGCCGCAGGCATGCTCAACGGCTGGTTCCCGTCCTGGGTCTTGTTTATCGGGCTGGCGATGCTTGCCTACATGTTTGTCGGCTGGTTCCGCGTCGTCATCGGTGAAAACCAGGCTGGCATCTTCAACCTGCAGGTCGACAGGTCGTTCCGCATGGGCATGATGTGGTTCATCTTCTCCGAAGTCATGTTCTTCGCCGCGTTTTTCGGTGCGTTGTTCTATGCGCGGCAGCTGTCGGTGCCGTGGCTGGGCGGGGAAGGCGTCAAGGTATTCAACCCGATCGTTAACTGGCCCGGTTTTGAAAATGCCTGGCCGACTAACGGTCCGGCGAAACTGGGCCCGCGCGCCGATGGCAGCTTTGAAATCATCCCGGCTTTTGGCCTGCCGGCGCTCAACACCTTGATTTTGCTAACGTCCGGTCTGACAGTCACCGTGGCGCATCATGCGCTCAAGTCCGGCAACCGCGGGATCCTCAACATCTTCCTGTTCCTGACCTTCACGTTAGGTTTTCTGTTCGTCGGCCTGCAGGCAACGGAATACGGCCACGCGTACTCGGAGCTCGGCCTGCAGCTGTCGACCGGCGTGTATGGTTCGACCTTCTTCATGCTGACCGGTTTCCACGGTTTCCACGTCACGCTGGGCGCGATCATGCTGTTGTGCATCTGGCTGCGGACCATGAACGGTCATTTCACGCCGCAGCGTCACTTCGCATTTGAAGCGGTGGCCTGGTACTGGCACTTCGTCGACGTGGTCTGGTTGGGACTGTTCGTCTTCGTCTACTGGATCTGATCGCGGAGGAGCCTCCGAATCCCCTGGGTCACTGAGGAGTGATGTTACTTCTCGACTCGGGGAAGCGGAGGCCCTCAGCCGCAGCGTCCGCCTGCTCGGTTAAGGCTGCAAGCAATTAGTTGCCCATTGTCGGCAATCAGAAACACCTGCTAACGCTGTTATCGCTGCAGTGCAACAGCTCGGTACCGCAAAGATCAATGGTCGCGGTGGGACGCGAAGGCGATCTTGTCCAGAATTCCTAACAACAGCGCCGATACCACGAACGTCATGTGCAGAATGACGTACCACATGAGCTTGTTGTCCGGAATATCACGCGCTTCCATGAATATGCGCAACAGGTGAATCGACGAGATGGCGACGATAGACGCCGCCACCTTGAGCTTCAGCGTTCCGGCGTCGAGTTTGCCCATCCAGTCGGGCGCGTCCGACTGATCGCCACCGGTATCGATGCGCGAGACAAAATTTTCGTAGCCTGAAAACATCACCATCACGATCAGGCTGCCGACCAGCGAGATATCGATCAGCGCCAGCACTGTTAGCACCAGATCGGCCTCGGAACTGGCCATCACATGTGACACCGCGTGCCAGGCTTCCTCGAAAAACTTGACGCTGAGCGCAATCAGTGCGAGTGACAACCCGAGATACATCGGCGCCAGCAGCCAACGACAGGCAAACAGCAGTTTCTCAAGATATTTCTCGATCATGGTGCGGGTCCTTCAAGGCCGGGGTTGCACGCCGTGCGGGGTTACCAGGCCCAGCTTCCAGCCAATCATGATGAGTATGAAAAGCGCGATGGACAAACCGATGCGCAGCGTCAGCGCATGCACCATCTTCCTGGAGTCGCCTTTGTCATTGACCAGATGAAACAGGGCGCTGCCGAGGCTGAGAACCACGGCGGCCAGTACACAAATTACAACCACTTTGAACGCATCCATGCGCCGATTATAGCCGCTCTACGCGCTCAGGCAGTCCTCGACTTTTCAGGGCTGAATCCGCAAAATGCGCGCCCCCGGACGACTCGCATGGATGCACCAGAAAGTAAATCGCCGCGGACCTTTTCGCCCCGCCCCCTGATGACTCTGGCAACAGTGTTGCTGCTGGCGCTGTTTCTGTCGCTGGGACGCTGGCAGTGGAACCGCGGCCTCGACCGACAGGCGCAATGGGACGCGTTCGCCCGCGCTGGCGGGCCTGCCGTGTCGGTGACCGGGTCCGGACTTGCCAGGCTGCAGCGCTTTACACACGTGGCTCTGCGCGGCGCCTATGACGGCCAAAAACAATTTTTGTTAGATAACCGCAGCTTCGAAGGCCGGCCAGGCTATGAGGTCCTAACAGTCCTGCGGCTTGCCGACGGCAGCGCAATTGCCGTCGATCGGGGCTGGATTCCTTTCGACGGCTATCGCGACCGCCTGCCGGCGATCCTGGTCACGAGCGAGGAGCGCCCGGTCCTGGGCCGCATCGATCACCTGCCAAGCGCTGGCCTGGACAGTGGCCGCGCAGCGCCTGCCACGGCCGGCCCCTGGCCACGACTTACGAGCTTCCCGTCCACGGCTGATTTACAGGCTGCATACGGCAAGCCACTGCTGAATGGCATGCTGCTGCTCGACTCGGGCGAACCGGATGGTTACCTGCGAAAATGGCGGCCGCCCGGCCTGGAGCCGGACAAACATAAGAGCTATGCCATTCAGTGGTGGGGGTTTGCGGTGCTGTTGCTGGTGCTTTACGTGGGACTGAATTTCAAGATCCGGGAGCCGCGGCCATGAATCGCGGCCAGTGGCAATTTCTCGGCCTTGCGTCGCTCTTTTTCGGGCCCCTGGCGCTCGCGTTCTGGCTTTATTACGCCGGCGGCTGGCGCCCGCAAGGCATGACCAACCACGGCGAATTGATCACGCCGGCGCGCCCGCTGCCAGCCGTAACACTGCGCCTCGCCAACGGCGCGGCCGCGCCCGCCGGTGTACTGCATGATCAATGGACGCTTGTCTATGTTGGCGACGGCGCCTGCCCCGCCGATTGTCAGATGGCGCTGTACTCCATGCGTCAGACACGGCTGTCACTGGCTAACGAAGCCACGCGGGTCAAGCGCGTATTCCTTGCCGACGGCAATTGCTGTAACCAGGATTTTTTTACGCATGAACACCCGGGACTCGAAGTAATCGATGCGTCGGGTCCCGAAGCAAAGCCGCTGCTTGCGGTATTTCCCGCGCGTGCCGCGGAGAGCGCCAACTACACTCTTTATATTGTGGATCCGCTCGGCAATCTGATGATGCAGCACGATGGCCGGAAACCGACCCGCGGCATGCTCGATGACGTCAGGAAGCTGCTGAAACTTTCCCATATCGGCTGATGGAAATGCGCACCCTGTTTCGCCGCTTGGTCCTGCTGGGCATGCTGCTTTGCCTCGGCGTCGTCGTGTTAGGCGCCTACGTGCGCCTCAGCGATGCCGGCCTTGGTTGTCCGGACTGGCCCACCTGCTACGGCCACGTCACGCCAGCGGGTGCGCTTGCCAACGAAGACAATGCCGAGGCGCGTTATCCGGGCTGGAAACTCGATTCCGGGAAAGCCTGGCGTGAAATGATTCACCGCTACGCCGCCACCACGCTCGGTTTCATCATCGTGCTGATTGCCGCCATGGCGATCGCCTATCGCGGTCAGCACCTGGTCAGCATACGGTTTGTGGCCGCACTGCTGGCCATTGTCGTCGTACAGGGTTTGTTAGGCGCGTTCACGGTCTGGTGGCTGGTGAAGCCCCTAGTGGTGGTTTTGCACCTGGTGGGGGGGCTGAGTACGCTCGCGTTGCTGTTCTGGTTGTGGATGGATCTGCGTTACACGGAAAGACCGGCCGCTACGGCCGCGACACCAGTGCGTCTCGCGGCGCGGCGTGCGGTGCTGCTCGCGACCGTGCTGCTCGGAATCCAGATCGTGCTCGGCGGCTGGACCAGCAGCAATTACGCGGCTACCGCCTGCCCGGACCTGCCAACCTGCCAGAACGCCTGGTGGCCCGCCGGCATGGACTGGTCCAACGCGTTCGTCCTCTGGCGGGGCCTCGACATCAATTACACCGGCGGCGTTCTGCAGCAGCCGGCGCGCATTGCCATTCACCTTGCCCATCGCATCGGCGCGGTGCTAACAACCTTTGCGGTGCTCGGGGCTGCCTGGCTCGCCCTGCAGGCGGCGGTCGTGGACGGCGCTCAGGCACGCGGCGTGCGCCGCGGCGCGCAACTCACCATCGCAGCAGTTGCACTCCAGATCCTGGTCGGAGTGTTCATGGTGCTGCAGGCATTTCCATTGACGCTCGCAGCCGGCCACAACGGCGGCGCCGCGGTACTTTTGGCAGCTATGCTGAATTTGAACTGGCAACTGCGGCGGGCCAGCTGACATGGAAGCCGCAATGCCGGCGCCAGTCGCGTCCTGGCGTAGTTACCTGGAACTGACCAAGCCCAAGGTCGTGCTGCTGATCGTCTTTACCTCGATAGTCGGCACCCTGCTGGCGGTCCCCGGCATGCCGCCCCTGGGCGCGCTGCTCTGGGGCAACCTGGGCATCGGGCTCGCCGCAGCCTGCGCGGCGACGATCAACCACGTGCTCGACCAGAAAATCGACCAGCAGATGGCCCGGACGCGCAATCGGCCGATGCCGAAGGGCGCGATGACCAACACCCAGGCACTGACCTTTGCGGGGGTGTTAGGTGTCGCGTCGATGCTGATCCTGTGGCTGCTGGTAAATACTCTCACCGCGGTGCTGACATTTTGCTCGCTGATCGGCTACGCCGTCGTGTACACCGTGTGGCTCAAGCGCGCGACCTCACAGAACATCGTTATCGGCGGCGCAGCCGGTGCCGCCCCTCCGGTGTTAGGCTGGGCCGCAGTCACCAATTCGGTTGATCCGAACGCGTTGCTGCTGTTCCTGATCATTTTCATGTGGACGCCGCCGCATTTCTGGGCATTGGCCATCGCGCGCAAAGACGAGTACGCGAAAGCGGAAATCCCGATGCTGCCGGTGACGCACGGCGTGCCTTACACACGCCTGCAGATTCTGCTGTACACGATTCTGCTGGTGCTGATCACCGTCATGCCCTGGCTCACAGGGATGTGCGGGCTCATCTACCTGGTGTCGGTGACGATACTGAACGGTATTTTTTTGTACTACGCGATCGCGCTCAAGTTTACTGAGCGCGCGGGCCTGCCGTTCAAGGTATTCAAGTTTTCAGTGCAATATTTGATGTGGCTGTTCGCAGCGCTGCTCGTGGATCATTACTTTCACATCTAAGCAACGTCGGGATTTCTTACACATTTGGCACCGCTCCCCTCCTGAGCTTGACCCTGATTTTCGCAACTTATTGAATTAGAAGGGTTTATACGTTTGTGGCATGGCGTTTGCTTTATATTACATATCGATAATTCTGACGGGCGTAAACACATGCGTAAGTTAAAAATTGCTTCGGCCCTGGCGCTGGTGACTTTCGTTCCTTTTGTAGCCCAGGCGGGTGTGATCTGGTCAGTCAACGGCAATGAATATGAGCTGGTCAATGCCGAGGGCATCACCTGGACTGCAGCGCGCACTGCCGCGCAGAGCGGCGGTTGGGACCTGGTCACGGTGACGTCGGCTGCCGAGAATGCTTTCATCGTCGCATCAGTATTGTCCTCGGGCAGCACTGTATCGCGCTCACACTACTGGATTGGCCTGAGTGATGCAGAAGTCGAAGGCAGCTACGGCTGGGTCAGCGGCGAAGCGTTCAGCTATACCAATTGGAATGTGGGCGAACCTAACAACTCAGGCAATGAAGACTTTATTGCCTATGACTATGTCGGCAGTTGGGGTTGGAACGATGCCCCGAATAATCTGGGCCAAATTTACGGATTTGCACGCGGCTATATCAAGGAGCGGGTCGCGCCCTCTGTTCCTGAGCCTGCCACGCTGGGACTGCTTGGCCTCGGACTTGCAAGCCTTGGTTTACGGCGGCGTCGCCGGTCGTAACTGACGCATAACGACTTGATTGAAAAAAGCCGGCTCAGCAATGGGCCGGTTCTTTTTTGGGCGGTCAGGTATCAGTTGACCTTGCGTTCCCGCCCTTTCCAGAAAGGCTCACGCAATTTGAATTTCTGGAGTTTCCCGGTCGCAGTGCGCTCCAGCGCATCACGAATCTCGACTGACGTCGGGCATTTGAAATGCGCCAGCTTCGCACGGCAGTGCGCGATCACATCCGCCTCGGTCAGCTTCGAGCCCGGAGCTAACATCACCAGCGCCTTGACAGTCTCGCCCCATTTCTCGTCCGGTACGCCGATCACGGCGGCTTCCCTGATCTCCGCGTGACTCAGCAGTCGATCTTCAACTTCGATTGAGCTGACGTTCTCACCGCCCGAGATGATGACGTCCTTCTTGCGATCGGTGATCTGGTAGTAGCCGTCCGGATCCAGATGTCCGCCATCGCCAGTGTGAAACCAGCCATCGCGGATCGCCTCCGCGGTAGCAGCCGGATTGTTCCAGTAGTTGGTCAGCACATGATTGCCGCGGGCCAGCAGCTCGCCTTCGGCATTCACCTGCATCCGGATGCCGAGCACCGGCGCGCCGGCGCGTCCCAGTTTCTGCGCGCGCTCCTTCGGCGACAGTTCGTCCCACTCGGCGCGGCGCCGGTTTATGGTCAGCAGTGGCGCGGTCTCGGTAAGTCCATAGAGCTGCACGAACTCCCAACCAAGCTCGTTTTCCATGCGCTCGATGATGCTGGTGGGCGGCGGCGCGCCCGCGACCATCATGCGCAGCCGGCCTTTGCCGGGAATGTCGCCATCGCGCTTGCGGTCCCATTTGGCAGCTGCATCCAGTATCGCCGATACGACTGCGGGTGCCCCGCACATGATCGTCACGCCGTACTCGCGGACCCGTTGCAGGATTTCCATGCCGTCTACCTTGCGCAACACGATGGTCGTGGCGCCGACGCCGGCTAACGTATACGGCATTCCCCAGCCGTCGCAGTGAAACATCGGCACGACGCTGAGGTATACGTCGCGGTCGGAGATTCCCATCTGCCAGCCCCAGATCGCCGAATTGGTCCAGCGCGCGCGGTGCGTCTGCTCCACGCCCTTGGGACGCGAGGTCGTGCCGGAGGTGTAGTCGATCGTGACCACATCTGTTTCGGCCGGATCGCAGCGCTCCGGTTGGCCGCTGTGGTCGAACCAGACGTGATCGAAGTCCTCGCCCATCACGATGACGCGCGGCCCCTGGATGCCGCCAAATGAGTCGGCCACATCCGGATCTAACAAAAGCACTTCCGCGCCCGATTGTTGGACGATCCACTCGACTTCGTCACGCTGCAACCGCCAGTTGATCGGTACGACGATGCGACCATTGCCGCAAACGCCGTAATACAGCAACAGGAAGCGGGCCGCGTTAGGACTCGCCACCGCGACACGCGCGCCCATGGCGAGCCCGAGCTTGTCCATCGCCACGCCCATCTGCCGGCGCAGATCCGCAACCTCGCGCCAGGTCAGAT
Source organism: Gammaproteobacteria bacterium (assembly GCA_031382085.1). Classification (GTDB taxonomy): domain Bacteria; phylum Pseudomonadota; class Gammaproteobacteria; order Steroidobacterales; family Steroidobacteraceae; genus UBA964. Next base: position 24,366 of record JANMYM010000008.1, on the reverse strand, counting down.
CCGGCAGCGGCGGCGCCGGCTGGTCAGGCTCATCGATGATGGCGATGCGGTCGGGATAGACCGCAGCAGCACGATCCAGAAAATCATTTATTGTCAGGGGTACATGCATGGCCGGTCTGCTGTTAGCTTTGTTTCATATCCAGCGCCGTACCTGCGCCAGGTACTGCGCGAACGGAGCGCCGAACTTGCCGAGCAGGATCCGTTCTTCTGGAATTATCTGGAAACGGGTGATATAGACGATGAACAGCGGCACTAACAGCCAGGCCGGGGCATTTGCGAGGTAGCAGGCCCAGCCGGTCAGGATCATCGCGAGACCGACGTACATCGGATTGCGCGTCCAGGCGAAGACGCCGTGGCTGACGAGCAGCGCGGATTCGGCTGGTTTCAGCGGATTGATCGTCGTCTTGCTGCGCCCGAAGGTTCTCATCGCGGTGACGATCAGTGCGAACCCCGCAACTGCCAGGACGCCGCCCAGAACCGCGACTGGTTTCGATGGCCATGACCACTGCGGCAGCCACCGGGCCACGAGCCACATCGCCACGGCTGAAAGCAACAGCACGACCGGTGGCGGGATCTTGAGTTCAAGTGACATCATGGTCGTTCAATCTACCGCAGAACCGGCATTGCGGTCCATTGTTAGGTAAACAATGAGTCTGCAACGAAAGGATTCGTCAGGCGTTCCTGGCCGAAGGTCGAGGTCGGACCGTGGCCCGGCAGGAAGGTGACGTCGTCGCCCAGCGGGAAAAGATTGTCGCGGATGGAACGCAGGAGTTGCTCATGATTACCGCGCGGAAAATCCGTACGGCCGATGGAACCGGCGAAAATTACATCGCCGACGATTGCGAAACGGCCGGCGTCATGGAAAAAAATGACATGGCCAGGCGTGTGTCCCGGGCAATGGCGCACCTGCAGCACCACTTCGCCGACCGTCACGGTGTCGCCCTGGTGCAGCCATCGGGTCGGCGTGAATGACTCGGCCGCGCCCATGCCGAACTGCCGTGCCTGCTCGGGCAGCAGTTGGATCCAGAACAAATCGGCTTCATGCGGGCCCTCGATCGGCAGCTTGAAGCGCTTCGCCAGCTCCGCCGTGCCGGCACAGTGATCCAGATGCGCGTGGGTCAGCAGGATCTTGCTCAGGATCAGTTTCTCGTCCTTGATCACCTGCAGCACCTGGTCGAGGTCGCCGCCCGGATCAACGATCGCCGCCTGCCGGGTTTTCTCGCACCAGATGACCGAGCAGTTCTGCTGGAAGGGCGTGACAGGTACGACGGCTATTTGCATAAAGTCTGATGAAGATTTTAACACGCCCGTCACCCTAACAAGGCGCTATGATGTTGCCATGATTGTCGAACGTATCTGGGCCGCCAACGATTACCGCAACTATCATTACCTGGTCGCCTGCGGCGAAACCGGTGAGGCGCTCGCGGTCGATCCGCTCGAGTGGCGGCTGTGCCTGGACGCCGCCAAGGCCCGCGGTTGGCGAATCACGCAGATCCTGAACACGCACGAACACCTCGACCATACAGGCGGCAACGAAGCCTTGCGCACGGCGACCGGTGCAACCGTGGCCGCGCACGCGGGCGCGGCGTCCCGCATCGGTGGTGTTGACCGCGGACTCAGCAAGGGTGACATCATCAAGGTGGGCCGCAGTGTCGAGCTCGAGTGCCTCGACACGCCCGGCCACACCATGGCGCATATCTGTTTGTTAGCTCACGGCGCTGAGCCGGCACTTTTTTGTGGCGACACGCTCTTCAATGCCGGCGCCGGCAACTGCCATAACGGCGGCTCGGCGGACGTGCTGTACGAAACCTTCGTCAACCAGCTGGCGCGGCTGCCTGAGACGACCCTCGTACATCCCGGCCATGAATACTTCGCGCGCAATCTGGCGTTCACGCTCGATCGCGAGCCTGGCAACCGCGACGCCGCCATGACACTGACGCAGCTCAAGGACGTTGCGGCCGAGCGCATGCGCGTGACCACGCTCGGTGACGAGAAGCGCATCAATGCGTTTTTCAGGCTCGCCAATCCAGAAATCATTGCGCGACTGCGCGAGCGCTTTCCAGAACTGCCCGAGAAGCCGGACGCGCGAACCGTGTTCGTGAAGCTTCGCGAGCTGCGCAACAAGTGGTAGCAGCGCCGCGCTTTTCCGCGCTGGCGCTCGCGACAGTTGCCGGGTTCGTTGCAGCCGGGGCTGTTGTGGCGGCGGATACTGCGGTCTTCTACCAGCAGACGGCCGCAGTCCGCCCCGAACCTGTCGTCGAATTCGCAGGCTTTCCCGGCAAGGTTCTGAGTCGCAACGCCGACACGGGCCGGCTCGCGCTGGAGTTGCAGCTGCCCGCGGGCTTCCGGGACCGGGGCGCGCGCCAACCCGGCGAACGCAGCTTTGAAGTCGTGGTCCTGGATGGACACGTACGGTTCGGCAAAGAGCTGCTGGGACCACGCGACTTCGGCTACATGCCGGCCGGGTTGCAGCGCCCGAAGCTAACAAGCGCCGCCGGCGCGCGTTTGCTGGCGTTTTTCGATCCTGCACCGGCCGATCCTGTAATCCGCAACCGGCTGCACGACATCGGCGGCTATGTCACGCGCTACGCCGAGTCACGCTGGAATCCCGGCTCACTGAGCCAGACGGCGGGCTTCGACCTCAAGCTTGAGATCCAGCATCTCAAGAAAGACCCGCTGTCCGGCGCACGCACCTGGCTTGTCAGACTGGCGCCACCCGTCACGATGCCCTTCGAGGTGCATACGGTCGCCGAAGAAGCCTATGTACTCGCGGGCCGCTTTTCGCAGCCCGAGTGCATGCCGGATGGCATGCGCAACGGCATTTACGAAGCTAACAGCTATTTCTACAGGCCCGGCGGCATCCCGCACAGCGGGCCGGGCGCGGGTCCGATCGAGCAGACGACATTTCTGATGCGCTCGCCCGCAAACCTGGACGTCACCTTCTATTCGGCATGTGCTAACGCCGTGGCAACTCAACGGGTCAGCACCGAGGCCACGACACGGCGCGAAATCACGGAATTCCTGGAGCGCTGGGTACAGCTGCGCAACGAGGGCCGATGGGACGATCTCGCGGCGCAGCTCGCTGATGATCCGCGTTTTGCCTGGGTCGAATTCGGGCGCGTGTCCCTGAGTTCACACGCAACAGCCGTAACCGAACTCGCCAGGGCGCGCGGCCGGCCGGCGCAGACATTCACCAAGCTCAGCGATATTGTCATTGATCCGCTGACCAGCGAATTGGCGCTGGTACGCGGCAATTTCAAAATTCGTGCTGTTGACCCGACTGTCGCTGCCAGCAGGCCAGGCGGCATCGACCGCGACGGTGTGTTCACCGCGACCGCCATTTTTCGCGAGCGCCGCTGGCAATTCCTGCAGGTCAATTTTTCGCAGGTGAAACCGGAATCCAGGTGATTGGTTTATGACCGGGCTGTTGCGCGACCAGAGCCAGCCAGCGCCGCACCGCGGGATAGGGCTTGAGATCATGCCCGCCTTCCTCGGCAACATGCGTGTAGGCATAGAGCGCGATGTCGGCGATGGTGTAGGTTTCGTCGACAAAATATTGCCGCTTCGTCAGGTGCGCCTCCATCACACCTAACGCCGCGCGGCCGGTAATGAGGCGCGCCGGCAATTCGGCGCGGCGCGGCGAATCGAGCGACGTGTGCTTGACGATGAAACGCGGCGTTGCCACATAGGGTTCGTGGCTGTATTGCTCGAAGAACATCCATTGCAGCACCCGCGCGCGCCCGAGCTGCGTTGCGGATATGAAGCGCGTTCCTTCGGCGATATACCACAGGATTGCGTTGGATTCGGCGAGGAACGTACCGTCATCGAGCTGCAACGTCGGAATCCGGCCATTGGGATTTTTTTCGAGAAACTCCGAGGTGCGCGTGGCGCCGTGGAAAATATCGAGCTCGGTCCACTCATACCTGCGCCCGGTCAGAGCCAGCAACAGGCGGACCTTGTAGCCGTTGCCGGAATCGAGCGAATCGTACAAATGCAGCATGTTCAGGGTCTCCTGGGTTGCATCAGGTCAACACGCATGCCCGCCGGCGTGGTCAGCGATACGAGGCGCCCCTCACCTAACACAGTCGACAGGTCGCCGTGATCGATGAGGCCGAGCGCCTTGCTCCGCGCCAGGATCGGCGCGAGATCCTTGACCAGATAGCTGATTGACAGCATGCCGCGGGCCGGCGGCTTCGCGCGCGGATACAGATTGCGGCTGGTTGCGCCACCGTATTGCACGAATTCGAGCCGGCCATAGTGGCTGTCGGGGTTGCCGACGATGCGCACGTCGAGACTCGCGCCCTTCGGCAGGCCGACCGCCTTTTCAATCTCGGGACCGACAAAGGTGTTGTGCGAGATCAGCGCCAGTCCCAACGTCGACTGGAAGAAAGTCGTCTCCCGCACGTTGTCCGGTGTGATCACGACGATCTGCGGCGCGACGCCATATTGCTTGTCGCTGACAGGCTCGGGTCTTGACGGGATGTCGACGAACACCAGGTTCACGTCGTCCGGCCCGAACATGTGCACTTCCATGAATTCCATGGTCTCGGTTTTCAGGTGGCTGGGCGCCGAGCGGAACTTGTATCCGGCGGTTGTTAGCTCGGCGTAGCGTGCGGCCATTTCACGCACTGAAATATCGACACTTTTCATGACGAGGTCGGTCGGCGCCGCGCCCTCACGCACAGTCGGACCGGGTGTCCTGAATCGCACCAGGTGCACGCCGCCATCGAGCATGCCGGGAGTACGCAGCAGGACCTGCTCGACGATGCCATCGGCCGGCAGGTCCCAGGCGCGCGCCAGGTCCGGGTCCGATCCGTCGCGGCGCGTCACCACCTGCATGCCAAACCGCTCCACCCACAGCCCCAACGCACGGTCCATGTCGGCCACACTGATGACCACATAGGCAAAAGCGAGCGGTGGCTGATCGGTCGTCATGACGGTCTCCCGGGCCGGCTGTTTGGCGGCCATGGCTGGTGGAACAAGCCCGGCGGCGCACAGGGCGACCAGGCAGCGAAGTCCGGTTTTGAGTTTCATCGCGCAAGTATGCGCTGCGGAGCGGGCGGCAAACTGGCGCGCTGGCGGTAAACTCCACGCCATGGATTCGGATTTCTACCGCAAGTGCTTTTTCGTCGCGCTGGCGCTGCTGCTAGGCCTCGCGCTGGTCAGGATACTGGCGCCATTCTCTGGCGCACTGTCCTGGGGCCTGTGCCTGGCGTTCCTGCTCAGTCCGTTGCAACGCTTCCTGACGCGTCGCTTCAGGGGACGCGCCAACCTGGCGGCGGGCCTGCTGACCGGCCTAACGCCCGTGGTCGTGCTGTTGCCGCTCGCCAGCCTGGGCCTGGTGTTTGCGCAGCAGGTGCGCCTGTTGATCGAGCTGCTGCGCGGCATCGACTTCAGCAACAGCGCCGCCTGGCTCGCGCGGATCGAACAATATCCGCTGGTCGCGCGCGCGCTGGCGTTGCTGCACGCCAACACCGTTGTTAGCACGGCCGACATCCAGGCCTGGCTGGTCGACGCCGCGCAAGCGGTGCTGCAGTCGCTGGCTGCAACCGGCGGCAACCTGGTGTTAGGTGCGGTGGGCACGCTGGTGGGCTTCATGCTGATGCTGTTCCTGCTGTTTTTCCTGCTGCGCGACGGGCCGGAGATGCTGAGACACGCGGTGCGCCTGATACCGATCGAAGCACAGCGCCGCGACAGCCTGCTGCTACTGATCGGCACTACCACGCGCGCAGTCGTATTCGGCACTGTCACCACGGCGCTAATCCAGGGTCTGCTGGTGGGTATTGGCTTTGCGATCCTGGGTCTGCCTTCGCCGGTCGTGTTCGGCACCCTGGCGGCCGTCTTTGCACTGCTGCCCGCGGGCGGAACGGCACTGGTCTGGGTGCCGGCCGCGCTCTGGCTGGCCGCAATCGGGCGTCCGGGCGGAGCCGTGTTTATCGCGATCTGGGGCTTCGCCGTCTCACTGTGCGACAACGTGATGCGTCCCCTGCTGATCGGCCGGCATGCGCAGGTGTCGACCCTGGCGGTTTTCGTGGGCGTTGTTGGCGGGGTCTCGGCTTTTGGCGCCGTCGGTCTGATCGTTGGTCCGGTACTCCTGACCCTGATCGCGGCATTGCTCAAATTTGCGGCTGAATCCCTGCCACACCGCGCTTAAGCGCGCTGCTAATATGCGCGCCCCCCATGGACGTCTCCCCGATCTTAAGCCCGCTTAACGACGCGCAGCGCGAAGCGGTCACCGCCCCTATCGATCCGGTGCTGGTGCTTGCCGGCGCCGGCAGCGGCAAGACCCGTGTGCTGACACATCGCATCGCCTGGCTGATCGAAGCCGAGAACGCCTCGCCGCACAGCATCCTGGCCGTCACCTTCACCAACAAGGCGGCGGGCGAGATGCGCGCGCGCATTGAAAGTCTGTTAGGCATGCCGGGCGGCGCGATGTGGGTCGGCACCTTCCATGGCATCGCGCACCGCCTGCTGCGCCTGCATTGGCGCGAAGCCGGACTGTCGCAGACCTTCCAGATCCTCGATGGCGAGGATCAGCTGCGCCTCATCCGCAAAATGGTCAAGGCGCAGGAGCTCGATGAAACGCGCTGGATTCCCAAGGAAATCCAGTATTTCATCAACAACAACAAGGACGAGGGCTGGCGCCCGAAACAGCTCAAGGACGGCAACGATCCGACGCGCCACCAGCTGATCCGGCTGTACCAGGACTACGAGGATGTCTGCCAGCGCAACGGCGTCGTGGACTTTGCCGAGCTGTTACTGCGCGCCTTCGAACTGTGGCGCGACCAGCCGGAAGTGTTGCAGCATTACCGCCGGCGTTTCCAGCACGTGCTGGTTGACGAGTTTCAGGACACTAACAACATCCAGTACAACTGGATACGCCTGCTGGTCGGCGCCACGGGGGCGCCATTCGTGGTTGGCGATGACGATCAATCGATCTATCGCTGGCGCGGTGCGCGCGTGGAAAATCTCGCTCAGTTCCAGCGCGATTTCCCGTCCGCCAGGCTGGTGCGCCTGGAGCAGAATTATCGCTCCACATCCAACATCCTGAATGTCGCCAATGCGCTGATCAAGAACAACTCCAGCCGCCTCGGCAAGAATCTCTGGACCAGCGGCGAGCAGGGTGAACCGATCCGCATCTACGCGGCTTTCAACGAGCGCGACGAAGCGGATTTCGTCGTCAACAAGATTCGCGACTGGGTCAACCAGGGCGGCCTGCGCAGGGACATCGCTATTCTCTACCGCTCGAACGCGCAGTCGCGGGTATTTGAAGAAGCGTTCATCTCCGGCCGCATTCCCTACAAAGTCTATGGCGGCCTGCGGTTCTTCGAGCGCGCAGAAATCAAGGATGCTCTCGCCTACCTGCGTCTCATTGCTAACAGGTCCGATGACGCCTCGTTTGAACGCGTCGTAAACCTGCCGACCCGCGGTATCGGCGCCAAGACTCTCGATACGTTGCGCGACCAGGCGCGTGGCGCCGGCAGCTCGTTGTGGGTGGCCGCCGCCGCCTGCATTTCCGCGGACTCGTTAGGCAGCCGCGGCGGCGCCGCGCTGCACGGCTTCCTGCAGTTGCTCGAAAAAATTACGCGCGAAATCGCCACGCTGCCGCTGCACGAAAAAGTCGATCACATGCTGGTTGCGTCCGGGCTGCTGAATCACTACCAGAACGACAAGCAGGATCGCGGCGAAACCCGGGTCGAGAACCTTTTGGAATTGGTTTCTGCTGCCCGCAGCTTTGAACCGGAGTCCGTCGACGGCGAAGAACTACCGCCACTCGAATCCTTCCTCGCGCACGCAGTGCTGGAATCCGGCGAAGGACAGGCCGAGGCGGGCGAAGACTGCATCCAGATGATGACGCTGCACACCGCCAAGGGCCTCGAATTCCCGGTCGTGTTCATTTGTGGCATGGAGGATGGACTCTTTCCGCATCAGCGCTCGCTGCATGACCTGGAGAGCATCGAAGAAGAGCGACGCCTTTGTTATGTCGGCACCACACGCGCCATGAAGCAGCTGTACCTCAGCTTCGCGGAACAGCGGCGGCTCAACGGCATGGACACCTACGGCCAGGCCTCGCGGTTCATCCAGGAAATGCCGGAGGCACTGCTCGAGGAGGTGCGGCCAAAAATTTCGTATTCGCGGCCGATGCGGTCGGATTCCGGATCGCGTCCCGACTACGGGCGCGCCGCGGCTGTCGTGGCGTCAAGCAGACCGGTCCGGGAAGAGCAGGTTGCGCCGGGACTCAGGCTTGGCGCGCGCGTGCGACACGGAAGTTTTGGCCACGGTATCGTGCTGAATATCGAAGGCCAGGGCCCGCACGCCCGCATCGAAGTCAATTTCGAGGGCGCGGGTCGCAAGTGGCTGATGCTCGAACGCGCCAAGCTGGAAGCAGTGCGCTAAGCTTCCGTCCCGAGGAAAATCGCCCCATGAAAATCGTGATTCTCGGCGCCGGTCAGGTCGGCCGCACGGCGGCCTACCAGCTTGCCCGTGAAGAAGCCAATGAAGTAACCGTTGTTGACACCAACGAAGAGTTGTTGCGCGACCTGCAGGACCGGCTCGATATTCGCGGCGTTGCCGGATCGGCAACCTATCCTTCGGTGCTGGAGGCCGCCGGCGCCGCCGACGCCGACATCCTCATCGCGCTGACCAACTCCGACGAAGTCAACATGTTAGCTTGCGAGGTTGCGTACACGCTGTTTCGCACGCCGGTCAAGATCGCCCGCATCCGCGCGGCCGAATACACCCGGTATCCGAAACTGTTCAGCGACGAGGCGCTGTCGGTGGACGTCTGGATCAGTCCCGAACAACTGGTGACGGAATACATCGAACGGCTGATCCGCTATCCGGGCGCGCTGCAGGTTCTCGACTTTGCCGATGGCCGGGTGCGCCTGGTAGGCCTGCGGGCGCGCAAAGGCGGCCTGTTAGTCGGTCAGCAGCTGCGCACCCTCAAGGACCACATCCCCAACGTGGACGCGCGCGTAGTTGCCATCTACCGCGCCGGGCGCGGCGTAAAACCGCAAGGCGACACGGTTATTCAGGAAGACGACGAAGTCTTCTTCCTGGCGGCGACCGATGACATTCGCAAAGTCATGAGTGAAATACGCAAGGAAGAAAATCCGGTCAAACGCGTTGTCATAGCGGGCGGCGGCAACATTGGTTTCCGCCTGGCACGTGAACTTGAATCCAAGAATCAGGTCAAGATCATCGAACGCGATGCGCGGCGCGCGCGCTTCATCAGTGAGCGCCTGGAAAATACTATCGTGCTGAACGGCGACGCCGCCGACGAGGAAATGCTGCTCGAGGAGAATATCGACTCCTGCGACGTATTTGCCGCGCTGACCAACTCCGAGGAAGCTAACATCCTGTCGGCCATGGTCGCCAAGCGCCTCGGGGCGCGCAAAGTCATGGCGCTGATGAACAAGCCCTCGTACGCCGAACTGATCGAAAGCGGCACGATCGACGTGGCGATTTCCCCGCAGACGATCACAATCGGTTCCCTGCTGGCCCATGTACGCCGCGGCGACGTCGTGCGCGTTCACTCGCTGCGACGTGGCGCTGCCGAAGCGCTCGAAGCCATTGTCCACGGCGATCGCACTACCTCGAAAGTCATCGGCCGGCGGCTGGACGAAATCCGGCTGCCTGAAGGCACGCTCATCGGCTGCATTGTACGTGGCGACCGGGTGCTGATGGCCCACCACGACACCACGATCGAGGCCGACGATCACGTGATCATCTTCATACCCGACCGGCGGCATGTCGACCAGGTGGAGAAATTGTTCCTGGGCGAAACCTCCCGCTGATTCGATGTTAGCTGTCGCGCATGTTCTGGGTTCGATGATGGCGCTGTTCGGCGTCACCTATCTGTTACCGATCGTCTGTTCGTTGCTGGTCAAGGACGGTATCGTTGCCGATTTCATTATCGCCGCCGGTATCAACGTGATCGTCGGCGTCGGCATCGCGGCCGCGACCCGGCGCTACAAGCGCGAGCTGAAACCACGCGATGGCTTCGTGCTGGTAACGCTGTCCTGGGTGCTGATGTCCGGCTCGGCCGCGCTGCCGTTCCTGATTTCGATGCCGGCGTTGTCTTTCACCGATGCCTACTTCGAAGCGATGTCCGGCTTCACCACCACCGGTTCGACGATACTCACCGGCCTTGATTCGCTGCCGCCTTCGCTCAATCTATGGCGCGCGTCGCTGCACTGGTATGGTGGCATCGGCATCATCGTGTTTGCGGTCGCGGTGCTGCCGTTGTTAGGTGTGGGCGGCATGCAGCTCTACAAGGCTGAAGCACCTGGCCCGGTCAAGGACGAAAAGCTCACGCCGCGCATCACCGAGACGGCAAAAGCATTGTGGCTCACCTACACCGGATTCACGGTGGTCTGCATCGTGGCGCTTCGGTTGGCCGGCATGAGCTGGCTGGATGCGATCTGTCACTCGTTTTCGGTCATGGGTCTCGGCGGCTTTTCCACCCACGACGCCAGCATTGCTTATTTCAATTCGCCGGCCATAGAAATCGTTCTGATCGTATTCATGGTCGCTGCGTCGATGAATTTTGCCCGCCATTTCGTCGCTTTTCGAAAAATGAGCTTCGCTCCATATCGGACAGACGCCGAAGCCAAGTCCCTGCTGGCGCTGCTGGCGGTCAGTGTCATTGCAGTAACACTGCTGCTTGTGATTCACAAGACCTATCCATCGGTGCCCACGGCATTGCGGCACGCGGCTTTCAATGTCGTGTCGATGGCCAGCACCACCGGCTTTGTCTCGCAGGATTTCGAGAAATGGCCCACTTTCGCGCCGATCTGGATGCTGTTCTTGTGCTGCATCACCTGCAGTACCGGTTCAACTGGCGGTGGTGTCAAGATGTTCCGCACCCTGCTGTTGGCCCGGCAGGCCAGTCGCGAAATGCTGTTGCTCGTGCACCCCAGCGCGGTCGCGCCGGTGCGCATCGGCGGGCAGGTCATCCCCGATCGCATCGCCTATTCAGTGCTGGCCTTTATATTTCTCTACTTCTTCACCGTCGTGATGCTGACCTTTGCAATGCTGCTGTCGGGGGTCGATCTGGATACGGCTTTTTCGGCGATAGTTGCGTCCGTCAATAACACCGGCCCGGGTCTGGGAGGTGTCGGACCGTCGCAAAACTATGCGTCGCTGAGCAACTTCCAGACCTGGGTGTGCACGGCCGCGATGTTGTTAGGGCGACTGGAAATTTTCAGCGTGCTGGTGCTATTCACCGGCGTTTTCTGGCGCAGGTAGCGCCGCAAAAAATGCTTCCGCTTTCCATACTCGATCTGGTTCCGGTTCCCGAGCGCATGACGCCGCGCGACGCGTTGCATCGCAGCCTTGAGTTGGCGCAGCACGCCGAACGACTGGGTTTCCTGCGTTTCTGGGTCGCGGAACATCACAACATGCCGGGCATCGCGAGTGCCGCCACGTCGGTGGTCATTGGCTACCTCGCGGGCGGCACGCGCACGATTCGCATCGGCGCCGGCGGCATCATGCTGCCCAATCACTCGCCGCTTGTCGTCGCGGAACAATTCGGGACGCTGGAATCGCTATATCCCGGGCGTATCGATCTTGGCCTCGGCCGCGCGCCCGGCACCGATCAGCTCACGGTGCAGGCGCTGCGCCGTGACCCGCGCAGCGCCGAGTTTTTCCCGGACGACGTGCGGGAGTTGCAAACGCTGTTAGGGCCCTTGCAACCCGGTCAGCAGGTGCGCGCGGTGCCCGGCGCCGGGCTCAAGGTGCCGCTGTGGATCCTGGGTTCCAGCCTGTACGGCGCGCAGGTCGCGGCGGCGCTTGGGCTGCCATATGCGTTTGCCTCGCACTTTGCGCCGGATGCGCTGCATGCCGCGCTGAAAATGTACCGGCAGAGATTCCAGCCGTCCGACGCGCTGCAGAATTCTTACGCGATGATCGGTGTCAACGTGATCGTCGCCGACACCGATAGCGAAGCGGGCCGGCTGTTTACGTCCGTGCAGCAGGCGTATGCGCTGCTGCAGCGTGGCGCGCGCGGGCTGCAGCAGCCACCGATCGACGACATCGAATCTTTCTGGAGCCCAGTCGAAAAGCAGATGGCGTCGCAGATGCTGCGCGTGTCCGTGGTGGGCTCCCCCGCGACGGTACGTACCGGCCTGGACAAACTGATCGAAGAGACCGGGGCCGATGAGCTTATGGTCGTGACCGGTATTTTCGACCAGGCCGCAAAACTCAGGTCGCTGGAACTGCTGGCGCGCTGTTAGCTGAGATCGAACGTCACGCTGATTCGTTCACCGCTGCCGGCGAACGGCCGCGTGCAATACCAGTACCACGACGGAAATCGCACCAGCATCCCGGGTTGCGGCCGGATCGCGCGCAGCAGCGGCGGCCGTTGACAGCGCAGCCTCGCAGGCGGCCGCCCGAATTCGATTGCGCCGGCGTCGTTGTCGACGCTTGCCTCGGTCATGGCCGCGGGCATTTCGACGAAAAAAACTGCGCTGTTCAGCGCTTGTGGGTGGTGCTGCGACAACTGGCAACCGCCCGGCGGCAGCACGGTGGCCCGGAAGCGCAAATGACTCAGCGCCGCAACGGTCATCGTGCCCTGGTCTCCGGTCACCGCATGCAAAAGTTCGGACAGGATGGGGTGTGTCTCCACATCCAGTTCGCCGGTCTGCAAACCGCCGCGCATCGTTTTGTTAGCAGGATTTTCGATCAGCGAACTATCCGCACGGATCAGCTGCGCCAGGGCTGCGCAATCGATCTGCGGCAGGTGATCCAAGGCGATATCTCGCTCAACATCGGCCAACGCGCGGTGTTCTCCATCCCGGCCAGCCTCCCACAGTGCACTCGCCCGCAGCGCAAGCAGGGCGCCGGCGGGGCCGTACTCGGAAAGCCACTCGTTAGTAAATTTCAGTGCTTCCTCGACCTGGCCGGCACCGAGCAGAGTCCCGGCCAGCTCCGCTGCAAGATGCGCATGGGCCGGCATGACGTCAATGCCGGCACGCAATACCGAAAGTGCGTCATCCAGTTTGCCGGTCTCACGCAAGGCAGACGCCAGGTTGGCCGCGAGCAAGGCATCTTCGCCTTCGTTATCCCAGGCCGAATGCAACAGCGCGAGCGCCTCAGAGTAGCGCCCGGCAGCGCACAACACGGCGCCTCGGGCCGCAGCCAGCCGAGGATCTGTGCGCAGACGCGCGGATGCGCGGGCCAGCACCTGCAGCGCGTTATCGTATTGTCCGGCAGCCGCGAGCGCGGCGGCGAGATTGCAAAAACTTTCCGCGCTTTTGTTGTTGCGCTCCAGCACCCGGTGATGGCACTCGATTGCCGCATGCAGGTGGCCGCGGAACTGCAGCGTCGCGCCCAGTTTCGCCAGCGCGTCAACAGAATCGGGGTTTTCATGCAGTGCCGCCCGGAAAAGTTTTTCGGCCGCAAGCAACTTCCCCGCCATCAGCGCCTGCACGCCCTGTTCGAGGGTATTCACGCAGTTCCCGCGCGTGCCGGCATCAGGCCAGGACCTTCGCGAAGCGTTTACGCAATTGCAGCGCCGGTCGCGGACCAAGGGGTAAATGCGTTTTACACGCCGTACAGGCGCGGACTTTTGTTAGCAACGCTTCGATGGTGGCCATCGTAGAATGCTGCGCCATTGCTTCGGCGTAGGCAACGGCGGTCTCGACAAATCAATACGGCCGCCCGTCCTTGTGAGAGAACATCCACTTTCCTTCCTGCATGACTGCCTTGATGTCGTCATCCGGATAAAGGGCTTCGTCGCCCGGAAGGCGATCGCCGACTTCCAGATAAACCACGTTAGCATCTGTTTCATTCACGAGCCTGTGGCCATTACCGCTCGCAGCCTTGAATCCGGCGCACATCCCCGGACTCAGCTGCGTCGCGCCCTCATCGGTATACAGAGTTGGGTGCCCTTCCAGGACATAGACAAATTCGTCCTGGCGCGAATGTGCATGGCGCAGTGCCGACACGGCCTTGCACGGCAAGTGCACGAGGTTCACACCGAAATTGCTCAAACCAAATAAATCCCCGAGTGTTCGCTTGACGCGGCCTGCCATTCGCGACGCGAATGGTTCAGGGTAGTTGGAGGACTTCGTTCTGGACGGCGCTTCTTTGGCGACAATGGCAATGGGTTGTTTCATTTTAGGCCTGGCGATCAACGATGATTTTGCCGCGGCTATGTTACTCGCTGGTCAAATGGGTTACCCGAATTCCGATTTGATGCCACACTTGTCACAATGATCTCGGCCGTTTCGGAGCACCCATCGTGTCGACGATAACCGCTGCACAAGAAAAGTCGGTCTGGGGCAGGCGTCACTGGCTGGTCCTGTTGATGTTCCTCGCGATCGTCATCGGCTACTCCGATCGGGTCAATATTTCCGTCGCCGCCGTCTCGATGAAAGAGCAATTCGGCTGGAGCCAGACTACCAAGGGCTTTGTGCTGTCGTCCTTTTTCATTGGCTACATGTCATGCATGTTCATCAGTGGCTGGCTCTGTATTCGTTTCGGTGGCAAGCTGGTGTTAGGTGCGTCGGTTCTGTGGTGGTCTGTGTTTACGCTGCTGACGCCGGTCGCAGCCGAAGTGTCGATTCCCGCGTTGGTTGCGGCGCGCATCGGCATGGGAATGGGCGAAGCAGCTATGTTTCCCGCGGCGATTCAGATGATCGGGATATGGACCGCGGGCCGCGAAAAGGACCGTGGCAATTCGATAGTCCTCAGCGGCATTCCACTCGGTACCGTCATCGGTCTACTCGCTACTGGTTGGATCGTCGGTCACTACGCCTGGCCAATGGCGTTTTACGCTTTTGGCGTCGTCGGCGCGGTGTGGTGTCTGGCCTGGTTTGCCATCGCATCGGATGATCCGGGAAGCGATCCGCATGTTACGCAGGCGGAACGGACCATGCTGGCGCACAACAGATTCTCATCGGGGGCCGTTGCGGCAAAAGTGCCCTGGGAAATACTGCTATTCCGGTCCTCGGTCTGGGCATTGGTTGCGACCCATTTTGCGACCACCTGGACTTTGTACATGCTTCTAAGCTGGCTCCCAAGTTATTTTCGGGATGTGCAGCATGTCAGTATCGCCGACTCGGGTTTCCTGTCGGCCGCACCATGGCTCAGCATGTTTCTGATGACCTATGTCGGCATCTGGCTGTCCCAGTTTGTAATTCGCAAGACCGGCCGGGTCGCATTCGGTCGCAAGCTCCTGCAGTGCATCGGCCTGTTAGGTTCCGGCGCCATGCTGCTGCTCGCGCAATATACGCACTCGGTCGGCGCCGCGCTGGCGGTCGTCTGTGCCGCAACCGGCCTGCTCGGGTTCTGCTGGGTCGGATACGGGTCCAATTTTTTGGACCTGGCCCCGCGCCACAGCGGACTGCTGGTCGGTTTCAGTAATACTTTCGCCACCGTGCCGGGAATCGTCGGCGTCGCGATCGCAGGCTGGCTGGTCGACCTGACAGGCAGCTACTCGGCAACCTTCGCCCTGGCGGCGACGGTCAGCGTCGCAGGCGCTGTGCTTTATATGATTTACGGCAGCGACAAGGTGCTCATCGACTAACACGCGGCAAATGCATTTTTCTAACCGTGGTTCGCGACGCAGAGTTTATTACCGTCCGGGTCACGGAAATAGGCACCGTAATAATTGGCGTGATATTCAGGGCGCAGACCCGGTTTGCCTTCCGAAGTACCGCCGTGCGCGAGCGCGATTTCGTAGGCCGCGTCGACCTGCGCCCGATTGCTCGCCTGAAACGCGACCATCTGCCCGTTGCCAGGATAATGCGCTCGCGAGTCGAAAGGCCTGCCGATGACAAAAAGCGGCCGGTCCACACCCGGAACCTGCCACCCGGCCCAGGGATGGTCGCGCTCGCAGAAGCGCGGCTGGAGTCCCAAACAGGACAGCAGCGGTCCATAGAACGCCATGGCCCGGTCGAAATCTGAGACGCCTGTGAATACGTGCGAGAACATGCGCAGACTGTTAGGCGGCGCCGACGCGGTTTCCGGCGATGGCCCTGCGCAGCGCCGCTCTGGCGAGCAGGCGCGTCGAGTTCAGCGTCGGCAACACGGAGTTCTGGTCGTCGATGATGAGCGGAATCTCCGTGCAGCCAAGCACCACGGCGTCGCAGCCCTGCTGCTGCAGGCCCTGGATAACCTGCTGCAAGCAGGCGACGCCTGCCGGGTCAAAGACACCGCAAACCAGTTCATCCATGATGATGCGGCTGATCTCCTGGCGCTCGCGTTCGCCCGGACGGACACAAGCGATGCCATGGCGCGCGAGCTTGTCAGGGTAGACGTCGCTCTCGACCAGCCAGCGCGTGCCCGTTAGGCCGAGCCGCTTGAATCCGCGTGCCGCAGCCTCGGCAGCCACCACTTCGGCAATATGCAGCCAGGGAAGCGGCGAGTCCGGTTCCACAAAAGGCAATGCCTGATGAATGGTGTTATCCGGGCAGATGAGAAAGTGCGCGCCTGCGCCGGCGAGTTTTCGCGCGGACGACAACATGAGCGCGCCGACGCCGGTCAGGTCGTTGCGGTCGAGGCAGGCGACATACGCGGCGAGTGAATGGGTGTGCATTGAGACTTCCGGATGCGCGTGCGGCCCAAGCAACGCCGCACCCTCGGCGCAAATGGTTCGATAACAAAGCGCCGCGCCCTCGGCCGAGCACGCCACGATGCCAATGTGCAGCGGTGCGTTCATTGATTGGACTGCAGCATCGCACCCATGCGCTGGTGAATTACGTTGATCGCCTTCAGTGGCCTGATCAGCACTTTGAAATCGACAATCTGACCGGCTTCGTTCCACTTGATGAGATCAATTCCGTTGACGAGTATTCCACCGATCTCGGTTTCGAACTCCAGCATCGCGTCCGTAGGTCCCGTGATTTCCCGGACATAGCGGAAGCTTGAGTTGAAAAATACCTGAAAGGCGGCACCCAGGTATTTGGCCACGATCGCCCTGCCGCGTTGCGGTGTATGCACAACCGGTGAATGGAAAACCGCATCTTCCGCGAGCAGTGCCTGCAGGCCGGATGGATCGCGGGTGCGAACCAACCGATGCCAGGATTCAAGAGCGTTAACGGTCATGGTTCGATGAACTCGTGAATGTACTGATTGACCAAGTCCGGTTCTTCGTGAACAACCCAGTGCGTGCCGTCCGGAATACGCTTGATTGTAAGTTGCGGCACGTATTTTTCCAGGCCTGCCAGGTTGCTGGTCAACAACGCGGTGTCCCGCTCACCCCAAATCACTAGTGTCGGGACATTCACGATTAGCGAATCCAACTCGGCGGCCGCCGCATAGTTCGTTTCGCGCTGCGGCACGGCGCGATACCAATTCAAGCCGCCCGTCAGCGCACCGGGTTGCGACCACGCAGCAAGATACATCTTGCGATCTTCGTCGCTGAAAAGTTCCGGCCTCGAGGAAGCCCTGAAAACGGCGTTCTGCAACTGCGCATAATTGTTCGCGCTCAGGCCCACTTCCGCCTGCGGCGAGCGGAAGAAGTTCATGTAGGCACTGGCTTTTTGCTGTGCCGGATTCGATTGCAGTTCGCGCGCAAACACCCCGGGATGCGGCGCGTTGATGATCACGAGCCTGTCCAGATATTCCGGATGGCGAATTGCAAATGCCCACGCCACGACGCCGCCCCAATCGTGCGCAACCAGGATGCCTTTATTTGCGGGCGTGGTGCCGAACTCTTCGAACATCGCCCTTATGTCCGCGACGATGTACGGCACCGCGTAGTCTTCGATTTTTTCAGGCTTCGACGACAAATTGTAGCCGCGTTGATCGTAGGCGACTGCGTTCCGGTCCTTGCCGAATTCTATAAGTTGGTTCTGCCACGCGTACCAAAATTCGGGAAAGCCGTGCAGGAACAGCATCGTCTGTTTGCCGGCGCCAGCTTTGACGTAGTGCAATTTCAGGCCGTTGATGTCGGCGTACTGATGCTCGAACAGCGCTCGATGTTCTTCCGCTGGCGTCGGTTGCGCGGTTGTCATTGTACAACAATTGCGCCGTTAACTAACCCGTCGCGCACGAAGCAACCTAACAAACGTGCGAAAGTACCTGCGACCACCGCACCCTTCCCGGCGTTGTGCATCACCTGCTTGCGGGCTTCATCGTGTCCAATACTCGCGCCGTAGTTGCTGAGCGATGTGTCTGACCGTTCGGCGTACCAGCGATCGACATTTGCCGTGCCGCCCAGCGCTTCGAGGCGATACCCAGTCGGATCCTGGGCGTGCTGGTGATCGATGAAGCCGGGCGCAACCACCATCCCGTCCGCGTCCAGACCGGATGCCAGGCGGGATGCGGTTATCAGATTGCAAAGAAAAACGGGCATTTACCCAAGATACTCTGTGTCAATAAATCTGTGTCAATAAACGATAGTCCAGCCTAGAATGTTAGCGTAATCCATTAGCGCATAAGTTGGTCCCGCATCATGTGGAAGAAATCGCAACCTGCCGCACCCGTGGTGCCGAAGCGCAAGGTGCAATGGCACGCAGTAACCGTTTCCAGCGAGGCAGGCAGCTGCTTCCCCGCCCGCTTGCTGAAAGGGCAACGATTTTTGTCGATCGAGGCGCCTGCGCTACCGCTGGCCGACTGCACCCAGCCGGCAAGTTGTACCTGTGCTTTTAGGAAATATGATGACCGACGCGCCGGGCTGCGACGGAGTTACGAGATTTCAGGCATCCAGCGCCCATCACCAGATCAGGAGCAACGTACCGCGCGCGGACGACGGAAGAGCGACCGATAGATATTCGCGTGATAGCATTATTCGACGAGTAACTTCCGCTCCGTGGCAAATGCGCGGTAGCGGCAGCCGCCTGGCAGGCAGTCGCGGGCAATGGCGAGTGTTAGCCCGGTGCACTGCAGCAGCCAGCTGGAATTTCCGTCGGGCTCTACAGTGCAAAGACCGCTGACAATTGCCGAAACCGGTATGCGTTGGAAATCGCGAATACCGGCGGCGTACCTAACAATTTCGGCTACTCGGTCCGCTGGCACACGACCGGTGACCTTGACATCGACGGTGTCACGTCCCAGCGGAATCGACCAGGCGACAGTACCCGTCCTGCATTGCCATGCCCGCTTTGACTTTGTGCACGTCGTGCGGGCCCTGAGGCGATAACCGGAATCCTCAGCATGAGAAACACAAGTCACTTTCACGCGCGAATAGCGGCTGCCAAACGAACGATCTTCAATTTCCTGAGCCGCAACATGATGCGGTGTCATGCAGGCGAGCCTGGTAATTTCCGCATTATCCTGCGCATGCAGGGAACCGCCTCGTGCAGGACCGGCGCTTGCCAGGACGATCAGCATCGAAACGACCTGCGCCAGGCGCTGGAAGTGACAGGTCATTCGAGCTGCTTCTGCATGCGTACCAGAGGAACCGACGCCCCACCGCGATTGTCTTCAACCCTCTCGATCGGTGCGTAACCACAAGCCCGGTACAAGGGCTCCCCGGCCATCGTAGCCATCAACTCTATGCGGCGAAATCCTTCCGCCCTTGCAGCGGCCTCACATAGCCCGACAAGCAGGCGGCCGACGCCTTTTCGGATGTAATGCGGATGGGTATACATCGCTCTGATTCGCGCGGCGTCGTGACCGGGGTCGAGCAGTGCCGGACTACGACCTGTTGTTAGATCTCCGCCGTAGAGAGTGACGCGGCGGCTCCAGCCGCCACAACCCGCGGTAATCCCGGCGCTTTCAACAATGAAATAGGTTCCATCTTGAATGAGCTGCGTATCGAGACCCATGATCGCTCGACTGGATTCGATCTGCTCCGTGTTCAGGAACGGCTTTTGCAATTCGGTGATCGCGGTATCCATCAGCGCGTCCAGCAGGTCGAAATCCTGCAGCTGCGCGAGCCTGGCGGTGAGTTGCGAGCCGTTCATGGCATTTTTGCCGGGTCAGCGCGGCCCTGGCGGCGCTGCCACCACTGCGGTCCAGATCACGATCTTCAGCTCACTCATGCCAGCATTTTCCGCGATCGCGACAATTAAATGACTGAACCGGCATTGTTTTCGCACGAACTCAAATTCATTCTGGATTCGCTGGCAACATGAGTTACAGCGTTCCGTCTGGCGCCGTAAAGGCATTGCCAAAATTAAAGGCTGCCTCGGTCGGCCCGTTTGCCCTCAAGTGTTCGAGCCGCGCAATAGACTCTTCGGTCGTTGGACGATGCCCCTGCGGAATCCACCACAGCACCACGTAGGCTTCACGCATGCGGTCGAACCATTGCGCCCGCCGCTGCATGATTTCAACGTGTCCCGACTTGTAGACGAAGTCCTTGAGCGCACCGAGATTTTTCCACACCGAGAGATTTACGAGCGTCATGTCCCCAAGCGGGCGAAATTCGGTGGCATCCCCGTCATCCGACGCCAAACGCCACACAAAACCCGGCGCAAGGTCGGCAAGCGCGTTGATTCGATCAAGGTTGGCGACGAACTCCGCCATCGCCGGTGAATCCAGTGTCTCCTTCATGGCGGCGATATTCAGTTGGGCCAGTTGGTGCTGCGACATCAGCTGCTTGATCTCGATGTATTTGTAAGTGGGGCTGCGGCGCCTAACGTCGCGCTTGAGCTACGCTCATCCCGACAGCGCTGTCTGCAATGCGGCAAAGCACCAGGGTGAAATCGAATGCATGCATCAAGAACCCACCTCGTTAGGCCTCGCGCCGCATCTCATACACCATGTCGCCATCGGGTGTAGTGTCGATCGCTTGCCAACCAGCCTTGCGGTAAAAGAAATCTGCGCGAGTGTTCGCCTGCGTTGTCAGCCACGCTCGATTGCAACCGGCTCCAAACAGCCATTTCATCATTGTGTCATGGAGTTGGCGGCCAATGCCTTGTCGCTCGAAGCCAGGGCGGACAAACAAAGCCCAAATATTTCCACTCTGGGAGTCTGCGGCCGCAAAGCCTACAACCTGTTGTTTGACTACGTACACCCAGCTTTTGCCAACTGAGCCTAGAAAGCGACGATAGTGGACCGGCAATACCTTCTGGGGGTCCGACAAAACGTTTTCCCAAACGGAAAGTCGAATCTCATGCATGGCAGCTATATCAGCCGTTGTGGCTTCGCGGACGCACATTTAGCGGCGCCTAACGTCGCTGGTCCGCTGCAACGAGTTGCACCATTGAGACTCGCAGCGGCGCTGGCAGTCTGGTGCTCGCATCGGAGGCGAATGATTCCGGTCCCGCTAGTGCCGCCAAAAAGGTCGCAACCGGCGCGCCTACGTTCGGTGCGGTCGCGGTATTGCAGTGTCTGACCGAATTCATCCTAATTTTTTCGCACTTCGATGCAGTTGCCATGATCGCACACTCGAGGCCGGCTTCGAGGATCCCCTCCGGCACCGCCAGCGACGAGGTCGGTGCTGTCGTCATTGTGCAATTAGCCAGTGCGCTCGCACCCTGTACTTCTGTCTTCGATCACTGGCCCGCAGGCGGCTGCCAAAGCTCTACTTTGTTGCCTTCAGGATCTATGACCCATCCGAACTTTCCATATTCGGAGTCGTCCGTTTTGTCCAGAACGTTGCACCCTTCGTCCCGTAACGCTTTGAGCAAGAACGCCAAGTCTTCAACCCGATAATTGATCATGAAGTTTGCGCTGCTGGGCGCAAAGTGTTCACTTCCGGAGGCGCCAATGGACCAAACTGTTGTTCCTTTCATCGGCTTGCCGTCGCTATCCGCCCAGAAGAAAGCGGTACCGCCCCATTCCTGGACATCGATGCCTAGGTGCTTTTTGTACCAATCTCTCAGCTGAGCAGGATTCTTCGCGTGGAAGAAAATTCCGCCGATGCCTGTGACTCGCTTCATGTTTTCTCCGTTGCGCTACCGTAGATGGATATCGAGTGCCGTTGTCGTTTCCGCTTGTGCGAGAGGTTAGAGGTCTTTGCACAGCCACTCCAGCACTTCGTCTGCACTCCATCCACACCCTGCCGCATGCAGCTTGCTACGCTGCTCGTTCGATCACTGCTCTTTCGTCTATGTTGTCGGCGCAGCATGCAGTCCATTGACTCGAATCCTGCATCGGCAACGGCAATTGTCGGGTTAGGCCTCCCTTCTTGGTGGTTCACCGCCTTGCGCAAGAGCTTGATGAAAGTCACGCAGGTCGCCTAACGCCTCGCTGACCGCACGGCCCATCGGAAAAGGCTCAACCGAAGGCACTTAATGCTAATAGGGTATTCACCGATCATGCGATGGCTAATGCTACTAGGGCCGCTAGCGGTCGAGTGATGGGATGGACTCCTCCCGCATTTGATACGGCATCATTGTGCCAGCTGGCTCTCATGTTGGTGTGCGGGTCAGCACTAACAAACCCGGAAGGAGTCCACCGATGAATGCTACGACTGTCGCCATGGATTTGGCAAAATCTGTTTTCCAACTGGCCATCGCGCGGGGCGATGAGGAACCAGTCCAGTTCCTGCGCCTCAGCCGCCCACAATTTGAGCGCTGGTTTCGCAACCGCTCGGTCGACCTGGTGCTCATGGAAGCCTGCGGCTCGGCGCATCACTGGGCACGGTGGTTTCAGTCCCTCGGTGTGGCTGTGCGTTTGCTGCCACCACATCAAATTCGCGCCTACGTCAAACGTAACAAGACTGATGCCGCCGATGCACTGGCGTTGTTGGAGGCCAATCGCTGTCAGGATCTGCGCCCCGTGGCAGTCCTTGCACCGGATTCGCTCTCAGTGGGTCAGTACGCACACCGCGCGGATCAACAGCCTGCGCGGTTGCCTTCGAGAATTTGGTTTGGTACTCGCTGAAGGCTCGCACCGCGGCCTCGAGGCGATCGCAACCCTGTTAAGTGATGACAATTCCGCCGTACCCGCGCTGCTGCGCTCGGTGTTGCAGGCCGAACTGGACGAAGTGCGGCTGCTGGAGCAGCTGCAATCCGTACCCGGCATTGGGCTCATTACCTCCACCGCCCTGGCGGCCAAGACCGCCGGACAAGTGCACCAGTTTCGCAGCAGCCGAACCTTCGCTTCGTGGTTCGGGCTCGCCCCGAAAGAGTATTCCTCCGGAACCCATCGGCACCTCGGGCGCATCAGCAAACGCGGCGACCGATATATACGAATGCTCCTCACCCACGGCGCCCGCTCCGTACTGCGGGCCGCCACCATCGCACAGCGCCAGGGAAAACCGCTCGATCCGCTGCGCACCTGGGCCTTGGCGCTCCAGGCTCGCACTCATCGCAACAAAGCAGTCTGCGCGTTAGCTAACAAATTGGCACGCCACTGCTACGCCGTCTTGCGTGATGGGGTGTCGTATCGCGGTCTGTCACGACTCTCGCGGCGTCATGGCCCAATGACCGTGGCAGCTTAACTCACTCCAAACCATTCAACCCCAACACCGCAAGCCAAGAGAATGATCTCCCATCATGGCCTTACCGGTAGCACCCACCTCGATGAACGCCGTTAACAGCCCCGGCAGCTCGCTTGCCGCTTCGAGCGATTGGCGCATCAAGGCTGCAGATTCCATGTCGGCACGAGCTCATCGCAGCTCAATCCAGATGCCGGATATACGACTGCTTGCTTCCTCTCAGGCCAACAGAAAGATCATTCTCTTGTATCGCGGGAGAAGTCCATATACGGATTGTTAGACGTCGCTCCGATATCTCTGTGCATATGTGTCGAGCAAATTGCGGATCATTTTTTGATACGGAACCTTGGACCTGGCTGCCCGTGACTTAAAAAAATCCACGCTGTGCTTACTCAGCGACAGAGTGACTTTCACTCCATCTTCTTTCAACACCAGCATTTCTGGAGGCGGAAGAAAATCTTCGACGATCTTGAGTCGGCCGAGCGGCTCATTTGTGTATCGTGGTTTGCGCTTCATATACTTTCCTGCCTTTGGTCCAATACCCAGCGCCGATAATGCGTATCAGCTTTTTGCGGTAGGTAAAACGAACCGTCATAATTCGCTCCCCTACCTTTCCGAAACAGTACTAGCGCTCCTCGGTCTTGCTGTGCGTTACGTCTTTAGCGATGACGCGCGATGAGTCCAGGAACGCGGACTGAGCCTCGGTGAAACTGACGCCATGCTTCAGTTGGTTCGCAGCGTCTTTGGCCGGATCCCACTCAAAGCTCGAAGTCATGGATCATATTACCACGGGTATGGCGAAATAGCCATACGGTGGTATGGAAGACCGAGCGACGTCTAACGTCCCGGTTCAGCGGGCCGGACGCTTTGAATTGAATGCTGGCACTTTATCGCTCACGGACCGCTGCAACCGGTTGTTAGGCCACTGTCGTCAACGTTGCTCATTGCCCACACGCCGAAGCAAAACGACACCGAACAAGCAGGGCATGATCCATGGGACGGCCGGGATCCCGACAACAAAACCTGGAATGTCGTACCAATGCCTAAAGACTACCGTCGGGTCCGGGAACTGCAGACCTCTGATCACA
>JANMYM010000007.1:0-30330 GCA_031382085.1 Gammaproteobacteria bacterium | reverse complement strand
TGTGATCAGAGGTCTGCAGTTCCCGGACCCGACGGTAGTCTTTAGGCATTGGTACGACATTCCAGGTTTTGTTGTCGGGATCCCGGCCGTCCCATGGATCATGCCCTGCTTGTTCGGTGTCGTTTTGCTTCGGCGTGTGGGTAATGAGCAACGTTGACGACAGTGGCCTAACAACCGGTTGCAGCGGTCCGTGAGCGATAAAGTGCCAGCATTCAATTCAAAGCGTCCGGCCCGCTGAACCGGGACGTTAGGCGTCATTCGCAACAGACCTTGGGCGATGCTTAGCGGAGGCAGCTATCCCGTGGGCGAAGATATCAAACCGGCGGGTCTTTGGTGCGAGTACGCGACACTGCCATCATGATTCCAATACCAGCAACTATCAAACATGCGATCGCCACGTAAGTCGCCGCTACTCCGGCCGTAATCAGAGCCCATGCAATGCCGCCGACCAGCACCGCCAGCCCAAGTACGTATAGGGCAAATGACATAGAGGACTCCTTTCGATGGATCGGGCACCTAGCCCGATCACCGACCACTTTACGCATGCCAGTAGCGATGGCCAATTGGAACAATGCAAGGGTGCGCGTAGGTTGGTTCCTACCCAAGAATACCAAGCCTTGATTTGGTCATCGTTCACCCCCACGGCCGCACTCTGCGCCGAAGCACGTTTGCGACACGATGCCTAACCGTGCGATGCAGCGATCAGCGCATGTCGTCACGCCGCTTGCACGGACAGAAAGCTGCCTCCCAATCACAACCTGGGCAAGCGTCGGGCCGACTACGCGCCGCCGCTGACCGCCATCGCTAGGCGGATTGTGGAACGCGTCAGGGGCTACACTGTCGGTGTCTTTCATTCATACCGGAGATCCAATGAGACTGCTTTCTGCCTTACTGTTGCTCGCGTTGGCAGTCCAACTCGGCGCTCAGCCATTGCCGGATGAAACCGCGATTCGCAACATTATCGCGGACGAGAACGCTACGTGGAACAACTGCGATCCGGTAGGCTACTCTGGCCACTTCGCCGAGGGGGGCACATTCACAAACATCCGAGGCCAGTTTTTCACCGCGCATGCGGCGTTCCTTAAGCAACATGAAGTGATCTTCGAAGGCATATTCAAGAATACTCCGGTGAGCCAAGACATCGTCTCGCTCAAATTCATCCGGCCTGATATCGCGATTGTCGAGACTCTGACAGCAGTCGTCGGCATCGCCCAGGGCGCTCCTGGGATAACGAGGGATGACAAAGGAGCCTTCGCACAAGACTTCTGCAGGTACTCGCTAGGGAGAACGGAGTATGGAAGATCGTCTCATATCACAATGTCGACGTGAAGCCGGGAGTCCCGATCCCCGATCCGAATTGATGGTTTTAAACGTCGCGCGGCCTAACCTCGCGGTCAACACGGACGGCCCTGTATGCGGGGCTTCGCTCGCGCAACGGATCGCCGATTACGTTGGTTTGTTAGGTGGCTGACTGAGCGCTGTGGATTCATCTTCATGAACACTGACCCGGTCGTGAAAATGTCGCCACTTTGTCGGCGAATCACTCGAGGTGGCCAAAAGGTTCGCGTTGAAATTTATGAAGGCGATCCTGGGAAATGGATATTGGAGGTCGTCGATCCGTTCAACAATTCGACCGTGTGGAACGATCAATTCGATACGGACCAGCAGGCCTTAGACGAAGTTATGAGAACCATTGCCGAAGAAGGCTTCTCCTCATTGATTGGTTCGCCATCGAATGCGTCAGTTTGATTGAAATGATTTCGCCGCCTAACAGGTCGCTGCAGCGCACGACCGAGCATAAAGCGCAAACTATGAAGCGTCATCATTTCAATCATGCAGTCTCAGGAGTCGGTTCGCTTCGTCGCGCCGGCGCTCAGCTCAATCGTTCGGCGTCTCTGAAAGGTCCATTGCGCGAATGAGTGATTTGGATCGGAGGAAAACTCATGAGTAGAACCATTCAGCTTGCGGCAACATTGCCAGCAACTCCTGACCGCCTCTTCGACATGTACCTGGACGCAGAAGTACACTCAGCTTTTACTGGAGCTCCAGCTTCAATTTCTCCTGTTCACGGTGCGCCGTTCAGTGCATTTGGCGGCGTTCTGTCGGGCACTATCCTTCAGGTCATACCAAAACGCCTGATAGTACAATCGTGGCGCTCTCCGCATTAGGGGCAGTCGGATCTAGTCTCCACGCTGATTCTCACCTTTCTTCCCAACCAAGAAGGGGGGCGCATTGAGCTGGCTCACGTCAACGTGGTGGATTCAGACTTTGCGGGGGTATCTCACGGATGGGAGAAGTATTACTGGACTCCATGGCGAGCGTACCTTGAACGGGGTAAATCCAGCGGTGTGTAGTTCGCCGCCCAACAAATCGGTCCAGCCGACGCTAGCGTTGGCGCATGAAGGTGAGTGAAGTACTTCAATTGCTCCATGAAGATGGCTGGTACGTCATCGCAACGTGCGGCAGCCACCGGCAGCTCAAGCATCGCATTAAATCCGGTCGCGTAACGGTACCGGGCAAACCCAGCGATGATTTGGCGCCGGGGACTCTAAATAGTATCCTCAAGCAGTCCGGGCTGAAGAAACCAGGGTGATTTATGCGCTACGCGATTGTCATTGAAACGGCAGGGGCGAATTTCTCGGCATACGTTCCCGATCTGCCTGGTTGCGTTGCAACGGGCGCCACACTTGAAGCAACAGAGCAGGCCATTCGCGAAGCAATCGAGTTTCACCTCGATGGCCTTCGTGAGGACGGCACACCGATTCCGCCACCGCAAAGTCGGGTTGAGTACGTCGAAGTCGCCGCCTAACAAATCGCTGGGGCGCACGCGTGAAAGATAAAGTGCCAGGCCCCAACGTCGGCGCGCGCGGCGCCCAGCTCAGCCGTTAGGCGGCGCTACTTAGGCGGCGTGGCACTTTGTCGGAGCCGATCCCACATCCCCCTCGGAGTGACTATCTGAAGCGGCAATTTTTCTGTGAGGTCCAAGAGATCTTTATCGCCGGTAACTAGAACTTCGGCTTTGCCTTCGACGGCTTCAGACAAAACTGGCAGGTCGTCCTTGTCGCGAATATTCACTTTGATGCTGGGCGCGTGCTTAACTACGAGGCCTTCCTGCCGTAGCAGTGCGACAACCTCATCAATCGTCTTGCCCGGCACGCCAAACTTATCGCTCAGGACGCGGCGCAGTTCGGAGATGACCGTCTCGCCCACGATCAGTTTGTGCTCTGCCAACACAAGACTGAACAGATCAGCGCACAAGCCTCTAGTAGCAACGGCACTGACCAGCACGTTGGTGTCGAGGGCAACCCTCACGAAACGTCGCGGAACACGTCTTCGTCAGTCAGGTATCCCCGAGCTTCAGCCAAAGGCATGATGCGGCTTCGCAGGTCCTGGAATTGGGCCAGCGCCAGCTGGCGCTGCAACGCATCACGAACGACCTCACTGCGGCTGCGACCGGTTCGTTTCGCTACCTGAGAGAGCTGTCGACCCAGTTTGGGGTCAAATCGAATGGTCAGGGCGGAAGTTTTCATGTCATGCATTGTAATACATTTCCGGCGCGCCGTCTAACAATCCGCTCGACCGCTAGCGGCCCTGGTGTCATAGTTTTGCGTATGGTCTAGCAACCTGTTGAGATAAAGTTTTTTCGTTCATCGCCGCCCTGCGAGGGCGAGCGGTCAACGGACGTTAGGCGGCCACGTTTCATTCGCCCAACTTGGCGGCATTTGCATTTCTTGCCAGATATGCATAGAATATGCATATGAGTCTTGAGTGGGACCCACAGAAAGCCGAGTCCAATCTCGAGAAACATGGGATTAGTTTCGAAAAAGTGGCGAGTGCGCTTCTAGATCCAAATGCCCTGACTATTAAGGATGACACGGCCGAAGGTGAGTCCCGCTGGGTTCTCATCGGTATGAGCAATCAGGCGCGACTACTTACGGTCGTGTATACCGTTCGAAACATCGACGAGGATGACGAAACCATTCGAATTATTTCCGCTCGCAAATCAACGAAAGCTGAAGCAAATGTCTATGCGCAAAAGTTATGATTTTTCCAAAGCCAAACGAGCTAAGGATGTTCCCCACCTCGCACGCCTGCAGGCGGAAGCAAAAGGCAAGACCCGCATCACGATGATGCTGGACAATGACATACTTGTGGCATTCCGTGCCAAGGCAGAGGCGGAAGGCACCGGCTATCAAACCCTTATCAATCAAGCACTGAGACGATCCACGGTGTCGGTGCCTGTTGATGCTACAACTTTGAGAAAGATTCTCCGCGAAGAGCTCAAAGCCAGCTAATGCAGAATACTTTGTGGCCGCCTAACAATTCGCAAGACCGCTAGCGGCCCTGGTAGCATCTTAGTCCAATGATCGGACATTGCCCTGTTAGCATAAAATGCCTTCGCCGGGGCCTTTTCCGATAGGCCGCGCGGTCACCAAGGCGTTAGGCGGCCTGAGCTTCCTGGTGCGAGTGCGATATGTATCACTTGAAATTGGACGTTCATGAGTTTCAAAGTTATAGGCGAAATAGAAGACGCCGAGACAATTGCCAGAGGTCGCGGCATCCGCGAGCGGGCCCAGCCCGTGAAATTTCACGGCCGCGGCCGCTGGCGGAAGCGCAAGGGAAACGCTCAAATTAGGTTAAATAGCGGCGAAACCGTACGTGCCGAGATACACTGGTACGAAGCGACGGGTATTGGAAAACGCGAATTTAAGATCAAACGCATCTTAGAGGTGCAGACACATGGCAAAAGTTAGCAAGCAATTTCTCATTTGCGTAGACAACACTGGCTACGCAGCATCGCTCGAGCGTCGCAAAATTTACCAAGCCGTACCGGATGCTGCTGCGGCGCGACTTCATTTGACTCGAATTGTCGATGAAAGTGGCGATAGCTACCTGTATCCAGAAGACATGTTTGTATCCGTGTCTCTACCTGCTGCCGTTCGCAAAGCGGTTCTGCGGACCGCCTAACAATCGACCGCTTGCGGCCCTGGTAGCGTAATTCGCAGATGATTCGGCGGGGCGTTGGGCGGCACTGTGAAGGCAGTTAACATGTCTGTTCGTAATCGAGCACTGAACGTTGTGCTCTGGTACGCAGTTTTTGCATGGGAATCTGAGTCGGCGGCACCGTCTATCAAATGGTCGCGGTTGTAGCGATTTGGAGTGTTGCACCGTCCGAATCATTTCGCGCATTTTTTCAGGGAGCAGAGTACAACCGCACGATCTTTCACTTCTTCGGGCCGCCATTCATGACAGCTCGGTTGATTCCGACCATCATCGCGTTTGCACTGGGCGTGGCCGTTGTATGCCTCGCAGCAAAAGTTATTTTCGCACTGGCCTACGTTTATCCTATCAATGCGGTACTGTTCGAACAAGCCGGTGGTGCTCACTCCGTTATTGAAATTACTGACATGGTGCGAACATGGATAGGGGCCGATCGCATTCGGTTTGGCGTTGGCATCGTGGCGTTCGTCGCGATTCTCCGGGCTTTTCGACTGCCGTTGCCGCGGCAGTGAGCGCGCGGCTGCGCCTCTCTCAACGCGGATGTTAGGCGCCAGAGAGGTGTCGCTGCCAACTGCAGCCTTTCGATCCGCAGTCGCGAGCGACGCGCAGGCGCTGGCGGCATACGCTGAGCGATCGTTTCGCGAGACCTTCGAACCGGATAACAAGCCCGAGGATATGGATCAGTACTGTCGCAAAGCATTCGGTCCTGATGTGCAGGAGCGTGAGTTGCTTGATCCGGATGTGGTCACTGTGCTCGCGATTTCGGAAGGTGTGATCGCCGGCTACGGTCAAATTCGCCTCCGATCCGCAGCCGAAATCCGGCGGCTCTACGTCGACCGAACGTGGCAAGGGAAGCGGCTTGCTCATGAGCTTTTGCAAAAACTCATTGAGGCCGCGACGGGGTCGGGAGCAGAATTCATTTGGCTCGGCGTTTGGGAACGAAATGCACGGGCCATTCGCTTCTATGAAAAAGTTGGTTTCACGGTGACAGGCGAACACGATTTTGCGCTTGGCAATGATATCCAAAGGGATTTGGTGATGAAGATGGTCCTCGTCTCATCTGCAGCAACCGCTTAGCAGGCGCGGCTGGTGTCGCCGCGTATTCCCGAAAGGGGCGAGATTGACGTGCAGAAATTTCATGCCGAGGAAGGTCGAAAATACCTCGCTGCCTTTGCGCTTCTGTCCGTCGTCACGGTCGTGATCAACGCGGCGCTTGGCCAAGGCGGCAGTGCCTCACAGTGGCCGGCCCAGAACCTGGTTATCGTGCCAATGAGTTTGGCCACCGGCATTGCCGCGATTTTCATCAGGCGATCCTGGGCTCAGATCTTGGCCCTCGCGATTCAAAGCTGCTGTTTGCGACTTATTTTGTTGCGACTCGAAAGCAAGCCGTCGCCTGACATATCACTCGACTGCTCACGCACGCAGTAGTATCTCTGCAGGCCAGCCAGATCCGGGGGAGCGTATGAATTTCCGTGCACGATCAATCCTGTTGCTGGCATTTCTCGTTGCAGGATGCGCGGGGATTCATCGGCACGGCACGGCGAATGCGCCGAGCCCGACTGTGCTCGCGCAAGGCTATCCAGCCAAGGCAGTGCGCCTGATCGAGCCGTTCGGCGTGGGCGGAGAGTCCGATCTGCTGGCCCGCGCCCTCGCCCAGGAGTTGTCTGCGCTGTGGCACCGACCCGTGACAGTCGAGAATATCACCGGCGTGGGAGTTGAGGCGGGCTCGGCGCTGGCCGCGAAGTCGCCGGCCGACGGCTACACCTTGCTTGTTAGCACCAACGCACATGCATACAGTGCGGCGCGCTGGCAGAACCTGCCGTATGACCCGGTAAAGGATTTCATCCCAATCGCCGCGCTCATGAGCCAGCCGTACGTGCTCGTCACGGGCAAGACGGCTGGTGTCAGCACGGTCGGCGACCTCGTTGCGGCGGCGCAGGCGAAACCGGCCGCGCTGACGTTCGGCTCCTCCGGATTGGCCACCGGCACGCATCTGGCCGCCGAAAAGTTCAATCGCGCCGCAGGCATCATGGCGCTGCACGTGGCGCCCGGGCCGACGGACACGTTTGCTGGCGCCATCGCCAATCTGGTCGCGGGGCATATCACCTACAGGATGATGCCTATCTCATTCATCCTGCCGCAGATTCAGAGCGGCCAGCTCATTCCGTTAGGTGTCAGCACGGCGCGACGCTCGACGCTGCTACCGGAAGTACCGACGATCTCCGAGGCAGGCATTGCCGGATTCGACTTTCCGGCCTGGCATGGAGTTTGGGCGCCGGCTGGTACTCCTGCCTCCGTAATCGAAAAGCTTGCCAAGGACATCCGCCGCGTGCTCGCCGGACCCCATCTGCGGGACTGGCTGGTCAGGCACGGGGGAGAATCGATGGCGATGACGCAGCCCGAGTTCACGCGCTTCGTCCTAGGCGAGAGTGACAGCGCCAGGCAGCAGATCGAACCGTCTGCCTCCCAAATGATCGTCTTTGTGTGTGAGCACGGCAATGTCAAAAGCCTGATTGGTGCATCATTTTTCAACGCCACCGCAAAAGAACGCGGCCTGCCATTTCGGGCCGTGTCGCGTGGCGTGACACCGCAAGACGGTGTTCCAGCCAAGATTGCCGAGTCACTTGGCCAGGATGGCATCTCGGTGGCAGGCTTCAGACCACTAGCGGTAACGGCTGAAGATTTCTCCAAAGCGGCGCGTGTAATTACCATTGGTATCGACGTTGCGGCCGTTGCCGGCGCAACGACGACCCCGGTCGAAGCGTGGAACGACATTCCACCTGCAAGCGTCGACTATTCCGCGTCCAAGGCCGCATTGCAACGACACATCGTCGAGTTGCTCGCCCGACTGCAGGCCGGGAAATAGTGATTGCGCACGCCTAACAACCCGCGCGCTGTTCGAAGGAAATATCGGCTCCACACTGCGCACAATGGGCCAATTGCCGGTACCATGACGCCCCGCAATTGGCGCGGCAATCGCATAACTGAGAATAGACATGGCAACTGTACTCGTCACTGGCACCAGCAAGGGCATAGGCTTTGCGACAGCGCTGGCATTTGCGCGCGCAGGCCACAAAGTTGCGGCGGCGATGCGCAACCCAGCCCGCGCTCCCGAGCTTGCACGAATCGCCAGCCAGGAAAAACTGCCGATCACCGTCTACACGATGGATGTCGATGCCGATGCTTCGGTGCGCGACGCGGTGGCTCGCATCACCACGGAACTCGGCCCCATCGATGTGCTCGTCAACAACGCCGGCATCGATCGGATGGGCTCCATCGAGGAGCTGGCACTCGCCGAGCACCGTGCCGTCATGGAGACCAACTACTTCGGTGTCATTCGCTGCATCCAAGCTGTTATGCCGGCAATGCGGCGCAGACGCAGCGGTTGCATCATCAACGTGGCGTCCGTGGCGGGTCATATCGCGATGGCGCCGATGTCTGCCTACGCAGCGTCCAAGTTCGCTGTCGAGGCTCTGAGTGAATGCCTGGCCCAGGAGGCCAAGCCGTTCAATGTCCGTGTTGCAATCGTCGAGCCCGGCATTATCGACACGGCGATGGCCACGCATATCGGCATTTCCCAGGGCCCGTCACCTTATCCGCAGCAGCTTCGCGTGGCCGCGATGTTCCGCGGCGTACTCAAGAACCCGGTGCCGCCGAGCGTGGTCGCCGAAAAAGTTCTCGATATCGTCGCCAGCGGCACGTGGCAATTGCGCCATCCGGTGGGGCCGGATGCGGAGCCATTTCTCGGCTGGCGTAAGTCCATGAGCGATGCCGAGTGGGTCGCCTGGGGGGCGCTTGACAACGATGCGTGGTACGAGCGCGTCCAGGCAGATTTCGGGATCGACGCGCGCTCGGCATGACATCGCAATTCCGAGCTTAGGCACGGGCGGGAATACCTGCGCATCCTGATGGAGCGATTCTTGATGGAGACCCTATTCTTGCCGACAGCAATCGTCGTCATCGAATGGCAATTTCAATCGCGTCGGCCGATGGCGCACGATTCAGGACAGCAGCGTTAGCCCATGAACCGCGCGCTGGTGCGTGCGCACCAAGCCGGCAAACGCCAGGCGATCACCACGCTGGGCGCGTGAAAGATCCTGATCCTCGTTGAGTGCCAGGCTCAAAGCAACCAGCCATGTTTTTGCGGCCATCGACGCCCCCCTTTGATATCGGTCTTACAACCAATACGTACCGGGGGGCGCCGGAGGGTGCAACCGGCGCGGGCTATTTCTTCTTGGCCGCCGCGTCCGCCGCGGGTGCCGGCGCCGCCGCAGGTGCCGGGGCCGGTGGCGGCTTGTCCGAATTCCAGATGTCCCGGATGTAGCCCCACTTGCCGTCGCGCTTCTGGTAGACGCCGATGTAGTTACCCGTGTCGATCACCGCGCCGGCAGCGTTCTTGACGTCATATGAGCCGGAGTCGAATGCCAGGTTGCCGGATACTTCAAGCATGTTGGCTTCCGCAATATCGAGAGACATTCCGGCGGCTTTGGCGGCCGTAATGCCGCCGTCCATCGACGCGCGAATGGCAACGCGGCCCGTGGAAGCGGGCTCACCGGGAGGCATCAGCACGGCGTCTTCCCAATACATGTCGGCTATCTTGTCCGCGTCGCCCGAGTTGTACGCAGTGTCAAATTCCACCAGCATACCGCGCAGCGCCGCTTTATCTGCCGCCGTGTCCGCCGGGGCTTTTTGACAGCCCGCGAGTGTCAACATTCCAGCCGCGGCAATTGCGGCTGCTTTTAGATAATGCATGAAAGTCTCCCCATTATATTTGTTGAGCGGCTCCACACCTGCCGCGATGCTAGATGCTACTCCTGCGCTACGCGGATTTCACCTTGCAGATGCCGCGCGTCGAATACGCTACCGGCCGATCCCGACGGGGTTACTAACATCGTGAACGCACGCGGTGCGCTCGACCTGCTGCGCGCAGCAGAGTATGGTTGCGATGCTACGTGGGCACCTACGCGGTAACGCAATGAATAAAACCCGCTATTTTCTGCTGCCGCTCAGTGGCGGCGTGATCGCCGCGCTGCTCGCAACAGGCGCAAGCGCAGTCAGTGATCAGGACATGCAACATGCAGGCCACGCGTTAGGCACGGTCGACTTTCCCGTCAGCTGCTCCCGGCCCGCCCAGGTGGAGTTCAATCGCGCCGTTGCCCTGCTGCATCACATGACGTACCCACAGGCGCGGGAAGCGTTTCAGCGAGTTGCTGCGATTGACTCGCGGTGTGCCATGGCGCATTGGGGCATAGCGATGACACTGTTTCAGCCCCTTTGGCCGACGCGGCCCGGATCTGAAGCGCGCCAGCGTGGCTGGGATGAGGTGCAGCAGGCCAAGACACTCGGACCGCCGACGCAACGCGAACAGCTTTTCGTTGCAGCCAGCGAAGCGTTTTTTTTCGAGCCCGCGTCCGCCGACTATTGGTTGCGCATCCGCCGCTGGGCACAGGCTACGGAAAAGGTTTATAGCTCGTTTCCGGATGACGCCGACGCCGCCACTTTCTACGCCCTCGGGCTGCTGGCCACCGCCCCCTCCGACACGATCTCCCGCACGAATTCCGACCAGGCTGCCGAAATCCTGCTGAATGTATACACGCGACATCCCGAACACCCGGGCGCGATGCATTATCTCGTCCATGCTAACGACGTGCCGGGACGCGAACGGGAGTCGCCGGAGATAACGCGTAAATACGAGGCGGTCGCACCCCGCAATCCGCATGCGCTGCATATGCCAACGCATATATATACCCGCGTCGGTGATTGGAACGCATCCATCGCCGGAAATCTGCGGGCTGCCGATGCAGCACTGGAGTATCCGGCGGGAGACAAGGGGCAATACGTGTGGGATGAATTCCCTCATGCGATCGAGTACCTCATCTATGCCTATCTGCAGAAAGGCGCGGACGACAAGGCGTTCACGCAGTTGCGGCGGCTGCGCTCGACTGCGCGCCTGGAACCCACGTTCAAGACGGCATTTCACCTGGCCTCGACACAAACTCGCTACGCACTCGAGCGGCGTGCGTGGACCGAGGCTTCGCAGCTCACTGCGCGCGAGCCCGCGAGTCTCGACTGGGACCGATTCGCCTGGCCGGAAGCCATCGTGCGATTCGGGCGCGGCCTGGGCGCCGCACACTTGGGAAAATATGGCGAGGCCCGGATGGCGAGCGCACGTCTGGACGAACTCGAGGCCGCCGCCCGCAAGACCGGAGAGGAGCTGTTCGCGCGGAATATCCGAGTACTGGGTCTCGAGCTGAATGCCTGGACCGCGCACGCGCAAGGACAAAAGGAATCCGGTGTCCGGTTGATGCGAGAAGCCGCCGATCTTGAAAACTCGACACCGAAGCAGCCCGTGACGCCAGGCCCCACTTTGCCGGCTAACGAACTATTGGGAGACCTCCTGATGGAACAAAACCAGCCGGCGGCAGCACTGGCGGCCTACAAGCGTTCGATGGAAATGTATCCAAGGCGATTCAACTCCGTGCTGGGCGCAGCGCGCGCGGCACGTGCGCTTGGCGAACCTGTGTTAGCTCGCGGCTTTTATCAGGAACTCCTCGGTATCGCCAGGGGCGGGACACGAATCGCTGCTATTGCCGAGATCAGCAAGACGCGCTCGATTATCCAGAAACACTGACAGAGCACATCGCCCGCGTCTGGCCGGACCGGCCGCCATTCTCAAGGACTTGAAATGCCAGGAATGATCGCTGCAATTTACACCACGCCGCAAGCGGGAACTCCGCTGCATTCTGTGCAGGATGCGACGCTGGAAACCGGCAGAGGCCTGGTCGGCGATCGTTACTACGAAGGCAACGGTACTTTTTCCGAAAAACTGAGAAACTCGTCGGACTGGGAAATCACCCTGATCGAGCTGGAAGAAATCGAGCGTTTCAACGCGCTTGAAAGTCTTGCACTGCCTGCGGGCGACTTCCGGCGCAATATCGTCACTCGCGGCGTGCGGCTCAACGAGTTAGTAGGCCGCCGGTTTACGGTCGGTGGCGCGTTGTTAGAGGGCGTGCGCCTTTGCGAGCCGTGCGCACACCTGGCCGGCCTTGTTCGTCCAAGTGTCGTCAAGAGCATGGCGCACCGGGCCGGGTTGCGTGCGCGGATCCTCACCAGTGCTGTCATTCGACCCGGAGATTCCGTGGCCATCCACGCGCTGTCACACGCCTGACATGTTGCCGAGCAACAGTCGGAATGTGCGTTTTGCGTCCGTTGTTGCCGCCCGCTGGTCGCGTCGCGAATTCGTCGCGGGCGGCGTCGCAACATTTTTCGCTGCGCCGGGCACCGCGAACTCCGCTGGCCAGTTCCAGACCGGCATTGAACCGACGCGCGTTGACCGCTTGGTTGTGGCGGCGGGACTACGTGACGACGTTGTACTGCGTTTTGGCGATGGCCTGTGGCACGGCGATCCGGGCCAGGACCCGCGCGAGCGGCTAACAACGGGCTGGCTGGATACGCACGCGGCGCAGCGGCAAGCGCGTCGCTTTGGCGACAACTGCGACGCGATTGTCTACTTTCCCTTGAACGGATCGAGTGCGGATGGGCTTCTGTGCGTCAACCATGAGTACGTGGTTGCGGATCTGGTCTTCGCAGGCTTTGCAGCGGAAGCCCGGAACAGTGCGACCGGGCGCCGCGACTGGATGGCGCGCCACCCGCACGCTGTGGCGTGGATGCAGGCGGCGCACGGCGTCAGCGTGGCCAGGGTCTGCCGGCACGGTTCCCGATGGAAACATGTCCAGGGCGGGCGCTACGCCCGCCGCATCACGGCTAACACGCCCTGTGAGCTCAGCGGACCCGCACGCGGCGCTGACCTGTTGCGCACGCGCGCCGATCCGAATGGCGCGCGGGTGCTGGGTACATTTGGCAATTGCGCCGGCGGCAAGACGCCCTGGGGAACCTATCTGACAGCCGAAGAAAGTATCAGTGATTATTTTGGCGGTGCCCGGTCCTGGAGCAAGCTTTCGCCCGGGCCTCTGACACTGCAGGCGCACAAGCGTCTGCCGCTGCCAGAACGCTCGGCCTACGGCTGGGAACAGACTGACCCGCGCTTCGATCTGCGCCACGAACCCAACGAACCGTTGCGACATGGCTGGATTGTTGAAATCGATCCACACAATCCGCAGCGGGCGCCGCGCAAGCGCACGGCGTTAGGCCGGTTCATGCATGAAGGCGCCAATACCATTCTCACGCGCAGCGGCCAGGTCGCGGTCTATATGGGCGACGACACCAAGTTCGAGTACGCCTACAAATTCGTCAGCCGCGATCGATTTGACCCGCAACACCGCGAGCGCAATTTCGATCTGCTGGACCACGGCACGTTGTATGTCGCGCGTTTCGACGCCAGCGGCCGCGGCGTCTGGCTGCCGATGATTCACGATGAAAAGGGCCCGTTGAATTCCGGCGTCGGGTTTCGCAATCAGGCCGATGTCGTGATCAAGTGCCGCGCGGCTGCAGATATTCTGGGCGCCACCCCGATGGACCGGACCGAGGACGTCGAGCCGAATCCGCTGACGGGCCGTGTTTACATGGCCTGCACGATGAACAGCGACCGCAGCAATGAATCCCGCAGCGTCCAGGCGAGTGGCCGCGTGGTCGACGCGGCTTGCGACAGCGCCAATCCGCGTCCGCAAAATGACTTCGGGCACATCATCGAGCTCATCGAGACCGGCGACGACGCGGCCAGTCAGACCTTCTCGTGGAACGTTTTTTTGTTAGCCGGCGATCCGCGAAATCCTGGCACACGCTTCCTGACGCGCTATGACGACCTGCAGCCCGGCAACCTGACCCGCGAAACCGCATATTACGCCGGCGCCGGCGCGCGCGAACTCATCAGCCCCATCGCCTGCCCGGATAATCTAGGCTTTGACCCTGCCGGACGCCTGTGGATCGCCAGTGACGCCGACAGCAAGCTCATTGCTAACAACGGCTGTTTTGTCGTGCCCACGGCCGGCCCCGACCGCGGGCTGCTGCGTCAGGTGGTCAGCGGCCCGGTCGGCTGCGAGATCTGCGCCTGCGAATTCACGCCGGACGGCCGCACCCTGTTCCTGTCGATCCAGCATCCCGGCGAAGGTGGCTCCATCGACCAGCCTGTTAGCCATTGGCCGGACGGCGGCGATTCGCCGCCCCGCTCGGCGGTTGTGGCCATCAGTCGCGACGACGGTGATCCGCTGTAGTCCACGTGGCAAACTGGGCGACGTGAAAATTGATATCGTTCTCGAAGCAGGTCTCCCTGCAGCGCAGGTGGAGTCGTTGGCCGTCCAGGCGGAAGCGATTGGCATCAACACCTTGTGGGTGGCGAGCTTTCCGTCACGCCGCGACCCGGTGCCCGCGCTGGCGCTTGCCAGCCGCGCCACGCACCGCATCCGTCTTGCGAGTCTGCCGGTCAGTCCCTATGAAGTGCATCCGCTGCGGATAGCCGACCAGCTCCTGACGCTGAACGAATTGTCGAACGGCCGCGCCGGCATCTTGATCGGCGGCCTCGGGCATTCGGTGAGCCGCGTCACCGGCCTTGCGCCCACCCGACGCATCACGGCAGTACGCGACACGCTGACAATTCTCAGGAACCTGAACCCGGATCAGGCGCTCCAGCACCGTGGCGAGATGTTCTCGCTCACCGATTACCGCGCCGAGTGGGCCACGCAGCGGCCACCCTTTATATACGCTGGCGCGACCTTCGAAAAAATGCTGACCATGGCCGCCTCGGTCGCCGATGGCACCATGCTCTCGGATGCACCGCTGGGCCGGATGCCCGACATCATTCGCTGGATCGAGTCGGGCCTAACAAACAGCGCCCGTCAGCGCCAGCAATTTCGCGTCAATAATTTCATGGCCTGGCACGTCAAGAAGGACAAGCAGGCTGCGATCGCCGAAGCGCGCCGCGAGGTGGTCTGGCGCGGGTTCCTGCTGCCATGGTTCACCGAGACGTTTCTCGACCCGGCGACGGCCAAGGCCGTCGAGGCGGCCAAGCCTGCATTCCTGAAGGCATTTTTCTCCCGGTCGCCCACGATCGAAGGCGTCCCTGACGCCGTTGTCGCGCAACTCGTCGAACATCTGACCCTGACCGGAGATATTTCCGATATCGAGGCAATCGCCGGTAAGATCAACGCGATGGCGACCGCCGGCCTCGATGAGGTTGCGCTGCGACTGCATGATGATCCGGGCGAGGGCCTGAGAATCATCGGCGAATATCTGCTGCCCGCCCTGGGATGTTAGGTAAGTTATGAGCACGGAAGATCGCAACGATACGCAAAACACGGCGTCCACGACGTGGGCTGACCAGATGCTCGGCTTCCTGTCGACCACCCAGGGCAAGCTTATCGCCGGCGCCGCGGTGCTCGTCATAGCCGTTGCCGCATATCAGATGTACAACAGTCCGCCTGCCGAAGGTTCGCTCGTGGTCAACGTCAACGCCGCAACCGAGCAGGAAATCGAGACGATTCCAAAGATTGGCACGGCGCGGGCCGCACTGATTATCGCCGGCCGGCCCTACACGAGCGTCGACGATCTGCTGCGCATCAAGGGCATCGGCCGGAAAACGCTGGACGAGATTCGCCCTTACGTCAAGGTTGCGGGCGACACGGAAAAGCGCGGTCAGTGATTACCGGCGCATACACGCTGGTCGCGTGGCACGTCGATGAGCCGCAGGAGCTCCTGCGCCTCGGGCGTCGGATATCAAGCAAATGCCTTGAAGCAACGACTCCGTCCGGTGCTTAGATGCTGCACCCCCAGACCCGCGCCCTGCTGGATTTGATCGCCCAAAGCGGCGTGCCGCCGACTCACATGCTGAGCGTAGCGGACGCGCGCGCGTTCTACCGCGATCGTCGCAAGGTCACGCAACCGGCACCGCCCGACGTCGCGAGTGTGCAGGATCTCAAGGCCAGCGGGCCGCACGGTCCGATCCCGTTGCGCCTTTACCGTCCGCTGGGCTCGCCGCCCAAGGCTCGGCTTCCGGTGTTGGTCTACTACCACGGCGGCGGTTGGGTGATCGGCGACCTCGATACCCACGATACGCTGTGCCGGGAACTCGCGAACCTGACAACCTGCGCGGTGGTCGCGGTCGATTATCGCCTCGCGCCAGAACACCGTTTTCCGGCAGCGGTGGACGATTGCATGGCCGCGACGCGCTGGGTTCAGGGCCAGGCTAACGAGCTGCGGCTCGATGTGTCGCGCCTCGCCGTGGGCGGCGACAGCGCCGGCGGCAATCTCGCGGCCGTGGTCGCGATCGACGCACGCGACCGCGGCGATCTGCCGATCGCGTTCCAGTTACTGATTTACCCGGCAACGGACATGCAGCGGACCTTTGCTTCGCACATCGAGAACGCGCAGGGCTATAACCTGACCAAAGAATCGATGGATTACTTCGTAAGCCAATACATCGCGGACCCTTTGCAATACAAGGACTGGCGGGCATCGCCGCTGCTGCATCCCGATTTGTCGAAGCTGCCACCGGCTCTGGTATTGACCGCCGGCTTCGACCCCTTGCGCGACGAAGGCGCAGCGTATGCGGAGCGACTCACCGCAGCCGGCAGCGCCGCGAGTTACGTGCTCTTTGCGCGTCAGATCCACGGCTTCGTACCCATGGGCAGGGTGCTGGATGAAGCTCAGACGGCAGTGGCGTTATGTGCCGCGCAATTGCGGCGCGCGCTGCAGACGGAACATTCGTAGACGAGCGCGCCGACGATCAGGACGTCGTACTGTGCCGCGGAAACGTCCTTCATTCAGATCCGATGTTAGGTAGATGATGGGCCCGGAAGGATTCGAACCTTCAACCAAGGGATTATGAGTCCCCTGCACTAACCGTTGTGCTACAGGCCCAAGCGTTTGGCGAATATTGGCCATAATTATCGCATCTTGCGCCGGCGGTGGGCGTGTGCGCTAAGATCCAGCCCATGAAACTCTACTACTCCCCGGGCGCCTGCTCTCTGGCATCCCATATCACCCTGCGCGAAGCAGGCCTGCCGTTCGAACTGGTCAAAGTCGAAGGCCGCGGTGTTCCCAAGACCGCGGGCACCGAGGCTTATCTCGATGTAACGCCGAAGAACTATGTCCCGGCCTTGCGCCTGGATGACGGCTCAGTATTGACCGAAGGCACGGCCATCATGCCGTACGTCGCAGATCAGGTACCCGCCAAACATCTGGCGCCCGCGGCCGGCACGATGGAGCGCTACCGCCTGCACGAGTGGTTCGGGTACCTTAACTCAGAAGTGCACAAGGCATTCGGCCCGTTCTTCACGCCAGGCGTCAGCGACGAGGCCAAACAGGCCGCACGCGACAACCTCGGCCGCAAGTTCGATTTCATCGTCTCGCAACTCGGCAGCCGCGACTATCTGTTAGCGTCGGGCTTTTCGGTCGTCGATGCCTATCTGTTCGTGTTGTTAGGCTGGACGCGGATTGTCAGCGTCGATCTCGCCAAATGGCCGGTGCTCGCGGCCTATCATGCACGCATCGGCGCGCGCCCGGCCGTCGTCGAATCCATGCAGGCCGAAGGCCTGATAAAGTAGGTCCCATGTCAGAAGCAATTGCCAGCAAACCGGCGTATCTGCTGGTGCAGGGCACGATCACGGATCTGGAAGGCTTCAAGGCTTATAACGCCGCGCTGCCGCCCATCTACAAAAAATTCGGCGGTCATTACCTCACCGTGACGCCGGCCGCCAAAGTCGAAATCGCCGAAGGCGAGGCGCGCAACGAAAGCATCCTGATCGCGAAGTTTCCGTCGAAGGAAGCCGCCTGGGGCTTCTGGAAGTCGGCGGAATACACAGCGGCCAAGAAACTGCGTGATGGAAAAGGCCGATTTTTTGTCACCGTACTGGACGGCCTGCCGGGTTAGCTCACACGCGGCAGGCCCTTGCGAAACAGCGCGCCGACCATGCGCCGTACCCAGGCCTGACGGTCAGCATCCAGTTGCGCCTTGAACTTGCCGTCGGGCTCGAACTGCTCGACAGCCTCGGGCGCGGCAATGCCATGGCGTGCGAGCACCTGCTCCAGCACCGCCTGCCGGTCTTTCACAATCCACAGCTCACCTAACAGGCTGACATAGGCCGCGGCCAGGTCATCGATGCGCCTCTGCAGCAGGAAATCACCTTCCGCTTTTTTAGCAGCCGCAGAGCCGGTCAGCGGCTTGCGCGGCGCGGCCGCCTTGCGAAGCGTCGCCATACGCTAGCCCGGCTTTCGGCCGTAGACGATCCACGGATACCTGGCTGCGCCGAGCCCATAGCTGCGCGTTTTCACGAAGCCCGCGTCGCGTGCCGCGGCGGCCAGGTCCAGCGTCGCCGACTCGCGCCAGAACGGCTCCTTCTCGCGATGCGCAGCGCGGTCCTGCTGCCAGACGGCAAGCAGATCCATCTCCTGGAAGCGCGTGACGTCGGCCATCAACATGTCACCACCCGGCCGCAACACGCGGAACGCCTCGGCGAAAGTCTCGCGAATGGCAGAACGCGGCAATTCGTGCAGCAGGATGTACGAGGTCACCAGATCGAAATGCGCGGCGGGAAATCCGCTGTGCTCGTTAGGTACGCGGTGCAGATGCCAGGCCCAGCCATTCTCGTTCGCGACCCGCACCGTGTAACTCAGCAAGCGCTCCGAGCAGTCGGTGCCGAAGATTTCCGCCTGCGGAAACTTCTCGGTCAGCGCAGCCGTGTAATGCCCCGTGCCGCAGCCCATGTCGAGAATTCGCTGGTAATCGCTGCGCGGGCACTCGGCAGCCGCGGCGGCCCGCTGGGCGAAGATATTGCCGGGAAAGGTCGCGCCCACGACCCAGCGATGGATCAGCTCGCCGTGGATGAAACCCATGTGCTCATGGCCGTCCCAGCCGCCGGTGGTGTTATGAAACCAGTTATGCCAGTAATCCGGGATCTTGACGTTAGCCGGCAGCGTCAGCGTCGCAGGACCAGTCGGCGGACCTGTTAGCTGCGGCTCCAGAGTGGCGCGATTCGCTTCGAAGGCATCGAAGGCGGCGCGCGTCAGGTTGTTGAGGCTCCAGCGGTGCAGCGTCAGGTAGTTCTCGTAGGCGCGCGAGTCATGTAGCGCCTGCTCGACCTGTTCGTTGCGCCGATCGAGATCCGCAGCCAGCCGTGCCGCCGGAACGCGCGATTCGATGTCGTGGCGCACGGCACGCCGCAAATGGCCGCCGACGAGGCCCAGGTCCGCGACAAAGGACAGTTCGGCGCGGCCGCGCTGACGCAGGTTGGTTTTCATGATGCCCCAAGTGTAAGCAAGGTAAAATCGCAGCGCCAGCGCCCATGTCTGCCCCCACCTCAAAACAGCCAAATTTGACTCGACGGAGTTTTGCCGGCGGAGCAATCGCAGGCAGCTTAGCCGCCGCGGGCGTTAGCCGCGCGCAGAACCCAAAACGGAGACCGCCCATGTCGATTCCAGCCCTGCAGAAACAATATCAACTGATACGTGGAGAAGGCGGTTTCAAGCTGACACTCAAGGAAGCGCCAGTCGCGCCTCCCAAGGATCACCAAATCCTGATCCGCATGCGAGCGGCGTCGCTGAACCGCCGCGACATCATGGTGGCGAGGGGCATGTACCCGACCGGTCGGCCGGACTGGCTGGTGCCGTTGTCGGACGGCGCGGGCGAAGTGGTTGCCACCGGCAGCAATGTCAAACGATTCAAGGTCGGCGACCGTGTTGCCCCCACCTTCTTCCAGGACTGGGAATCCGGACGCTCATCGCCCCGCACCATGCCCAGCTCGTTAGGGGGCGCGCTCGACGGCGTGTTGTCGGAATTCGTGACGCTGCATGAAAAGGGCGCCGTTGCGCTGCCCGGTTACCTCAGTTTCGAAGAGGCGGCGACGCTGCCATGCGCTGCCGTGACGGCCTGGAGCGCGCTCGCGACGCGCGGGCACATGCAGGCCGGCGATAACGTACTGCTGCAGGGTACCGGCGGCGTTTCGGTCTTCGGTTTGCAGTTCGCCAAAGCGGC
This sequence comes from Gammaproteobacteria bacterium, assembly GCA_031382085.1. Lineage (GTDB taxonomy): Bacteria > Pseudomonadota > Gammaproteobacteria > Steroidobacterales > Steroidobacteraceae > UBA964. The sequence goes on along the minus strand of JANMYM010000007.1, from coordinate 10,406 downwards.
GGGAGCCAACGGCATCATCACCTCGTCGAGTGACGCCAAGCTAAAAAAAGCGAAGTTGCTGGGCGCGTCCGCCGGTATCAACTACAAGACTGAACCGGACTGGGACAAGCCGGTACGCGCCGCGACCCAGGACGTCGGCGTGCACCACGTGCTTGAAGTCGGCGGCGCGGGAACCCTGGCAAAGTCACTCGCGTCGCTGGCGTTCGGCGGCCACCTCGCGCTGATCGGCGGGCTGACAAACTTCGGCGGCGACATCCCGGTGTTTTCGCTGCTCGGCCGGAACGCCAGCGTGACCGGCATCACCGTGGGCTCGCGCGCCGAGTTCGAAGCCATGCTCCGCTTCATGGTGCAGCATCATGTGCAGCCGGTCATCGACCGCGCCTTTGAATATTTCAATGCGGAGGCCGCCTACGAATACATGGACACCGGCAGCCACTTTGGCAAGATCGTCATCCGCATCTAAGGCACGTCACCACGGCAGTTTTTCGCCGGTGTTGATGCGCATGTCGGCGGAATCGTCGAGCTTGTCGATGTTGAGCAGGGTCGTGCGCACGCTTTCTTCCGGCGTCATGCCCTGGCTGCCGAAGCCGCTCTGACGGAGCAAACGGGTTTCCACCACACCGGGCGCCAGGATCCCCACCTTGACGCCTTTGGCGCGCAGCTCCGCCTGCAAGGCGCGCATCGCCATGTTCAGGCCCACCTTGCTGATGCGGTAAAAATACAGGCTGCCGAAGCGCTTGGTGTTTTCGATCGACGACAGGCCGCTGGTAATCGCGACAATTTTCTTCTGCTGGCTCGCCAGCACGTTGTCGAGAAACGCCCGCGACACCGCGAGTGGGCCGTAAGTGTTCACGTGCAGCACTTCTTCAAAGGTAGCGTAGTCGAGCTGCTGGAAGGATTGTTTCGCGGGGTCGCCTAACATCCCGGCGTTATTCAGCAGTACATCGATAGGCTGGCCCTTGTACCTGGCGGCGAGCGCCGCGATATCGGCGTCGCTGGCAACGTCCAGTTTCTCCACCGTGATCAGTTTCGGGTTGGTTTTCGCCAGTGCCGCCAGCTCCGTGGCGGTGGCCGGATCGCGCGTGGTCGCGATCACGCGCCAGCCGCGCGCCGCGTACTGGCGCACGAACTCAAGGCCGATGCCGCGATTCGACCCGGTAATGAGCACCGTGGCAGGCACGGCGTCGGCGGCACTGACCGCCGCTGCACCGTTGACACCAACAGCTAACAACAAGCCCACTGCCAGAACTTTCTGCGGGATTCTCATGATGTGCTTTTCCTATTTGCGTCGCCGTATGCCGCGCTGCGGCTCGGCCTCCAATGGGTTTTCCGGCCAATAATGTCTTGGGTACTGGCCGCGCATGTCTTTTCGAACTTCACTATACGCATTGCGCCAGAAGCTCGCCAAGTCCCGCGTGATCTGCAACGGCCGGCGTGCGGGCGACAGCAGCTTGAACGTCACCGGCACGCGGCCACCGCCGACGGCGGGCGTGGTCGCCAGGCCAAAAACCTCCTGCATGCGCATCGATGCGCACGGCGCGTTCGGGTCGAGGTAGTCGATGCCGACGCGTGTGCCAGTGGGCAGCGCCAGATCCAGCGGCGCCAGTTCGTCGAGACGGCGCGCCTGCGCCGGCGTCAACCGCGCACGCAGTAGCGACTTGAGATCGAGGCGCGACAGGTGTGCGCGCCGGCTGCAGTCTGTTAGCCAAGGCGCGAGCCAGTCATCAATGCCGGCGCCGAGCTGCGCCTCGGAAAAATCTGGCCAGTCTTCGAGCCCGGTCATTTTCAGCGAGGCGACAAAACGTGCGCGCGCCAGCCATTGGCGGACGTCGTCGGTCCAGGGCAAGGCCTCCAGGCCCATGCTGCGTAGTCCGTCGAGCATGGCCGCCGCAACCGCCTCCGGCGCCGGCTCCGACATCGGCTGGTCATCGAGCACTAGTGCATCGAGCCGTCGCTGGCGGCGCGCGGTCACGGCCTCGCTCCCCGCATCCCAGCGCACGATGTCGCTGGCCGCGATATGCTCCGCGAAAATTTCCTCCAGCGACTCGCGGGTCACCGCCACCCCTAACAAAATGCGTGCATCCCGGCCCGCATCATCGAGATCGAGCGCGACGATATATTCGCTGTTGCCGAGGGCATCGCTGCGCGCCAGCGTCGCGCCGCGGCCATTCGCAAGCAGATAACGTCCCGCAGCGCCGTCACGCCGCTGACCGATGCGGTCCGGCCAGGCGACCGCGCACAGTGCGCCCACATCAGTCGGCATGGCCGCGGCGGTTTGTGCTCCCCGGTTCCCCCGCTGCTGCGCGAGGCGTCGAAGCTGCTCGGCATTGCGGCGGATTGAGGCGCTCGAATCGTCGCGCCCACCGCCGCGACGCAGCGCCGCGAGGCGCGAGCCCAGGTCAAGATCCGCGCCAGCGGTCCCCCGCAACACGTCCCGCTCGCCTGACAACGCGGCGAGGTCTGCGCCAAGGTCTGCGGCCCCATGCGCAATGGCGTACATCATCAGGTTCGCGAGACGTGGATGCATTGGCCAGGCCAGCAGCTCACGTCCATGCGGCGTGATGCGCCCGGTCGCATCCAGCGCATCCAGGCGCACTAACAACTCACGCGCGGCCGCGAGCATCGCGGGCGGTGGTGCGTCCAGCCAGCGCAGCTGCGTGGCATCGAGTGTGCCCCAGCCAGCGAGTTCCAGTGCCAGCGGACTCAGGTCCGATTCGAGTATTTCAGGTGGCGTGTGGGGAGCGAGCGTGCGATCTGCCTCCGCGCTCCAGTTGCGATAACAGGCGCCGGGTGCGACCCGGCCGGCGCGGCCGCGCCGCTGATCAGCCGAAGCGCGCGACACCCGCAGCGTCTCGAGCCGGCTCATGCCTGTGACCGGATCGAAACGTGCGCGCCGCACCAGGCCGGAGTCCACGACAATGCGTATGCCCGGAATGGTCAGGCTGGTCTCCGCAATGTTGGTGGCTAACACGACGCGCCGCAGGCCCTGTGGCGCCGGCTCCAGGGCCGCATCCTGATCGCCGGCGCTCAGGTCGCCGTACAGCGGCAACACACGCACCTCGCGACCCACGCGGGATTCCAACGCACGGGCGGTACGGTGGATTTCGCGCGCACCGGGCAGGAATGCCAGCACATCCCCGGTCTCCGCATCGAGAGCCCGCGCGATCAGCGCAGCGAAGCTGCGCTCCATGCTGCCATCGAATTCCGGCAGCGGCGGCGCGCCGCGACCTGCATAGTGCGTGGTCACCGGGTAACTGCGGCCTTCGGCGTTGACCACCGGCGCGTCACCTAACAACTTTGCCACGCGCTCGACATCGAGCGTGGCCGACATCGCCAGCAGCCGCAGATCAGGCCGCAGCGCCGACTGCGCATCGAGGCACAACGCGAGGCCGAGATCGGCCTGCAGGCTGCGCTCATGAAACTCATCGAAAATCACCAGGCCGACGCCCGCCAGCTCGGCGTCCGTCTGCAGCATCCGTGTTAGCACGCCCTCTGTCACTACCTCGATACGCGTGGCGCGCGACACCCGGGTGTCGAGCCGCATGCGCAGGCCCACCGTCGCACCAACTTTTTCGCTGAACGACGCCGCTAGACGTTGCGCAACGGCGCGGGCCGCGAGCCGGCGCGGTTCGAGCATCAGGATTTTGCGGCCCTCGAGCCAGCCTTCATCCAGCAAAGCGAGCGGCGCCACGGTACTCTTGCCGGCGCCGGGCGCGGCGACCAGCACGGCATTGGCGGAACGCGCCAGCGCCGCCCGCAGCGCGGGCAAGGCAGTGTCGATTGGCAGACCGGTGGCTCGCATCGGCGAGGATTGTATTGAAATGTTGAAGCGAATATCCCTCTGGACGCTGGTCGTCCTTGTTGGCCTCTGGGCGCTGACGATGGCGTATGCCTATTGGCCGGGCGCCGCCGAGGTCCCGGTGGCCCAGCTGGCGACCCGCCAGGACCAGTTCATCCGGGTCGGTAATACGCAGTTGCGCTATCGCCGCTACGGCACTGCCGGGCCCGGCCGACCGCAGCTGATGCTGATCCACGGCTTTGCCAATTCCCTGCAAAGCTGGCGCGTCGCGAGCCCATTGTTAGCCGATTGCTGCGACGTGATCGCCATCGACATGCTGGGCTTCGGTCTCTCCGACAAGCCGGCGGACGCGGACTATCACAACCGCGCGCAGGCCGAGCGCGTGATTGCCGCGGCCCATGCGTTAGGCCAGGCGAATCCGGTGTATGTCGGCCATTCGCTCGGCGGCGCGATCGCGCTCCAGGCGGTGGTTCTGGATCCAGCGGCGCGCGGATTGGTGTTGTTGAATCCGGGGATTATCTCGACCGGCGTGCCGAAAATCGTGCAGGTGAGCATCCCGCCGCTGCCGCGCCTGTCGGCGCGCATGTTCGGCAGCCGCAGCTTCCGCGCGGAATTTCTGCGCAAGTCCTATGTGAACCCCTCGATCGTGACCGATGCGGTGGTGGACGACCTGATGCTCGGCGCGCGCAGCGAGGGCTACGCCAGCGGCATGACCTCGATGATGAAGCAATACAGCGAAGGCGAGGAAATCGCGCTCGCCCCACAGGTGAAAGTGCCGACCCTGATCTTGTGGGGCGACCAGGACCGCAACAAGCCGCTGTCTGAATCGGCGCAACTCCAGGCCATGCTGCCGGGATCGAAACTGGTTCATTTTCCAGGTTCCGGCCATTACGTGCATGAGGAAGCAGCCGCCGGCGTCGCGCAGGCGCTGCAGGCCTGGCTCGCTGGGTCTGCTAACATGCCGGTACAGGCACAAGCAGGTCCGCCATGAAACTCGATCCCGATGAACGCAGCGACAATGTCGAGGACTACCGCGGACGCACCGGCGGTGGCGGTGGCGGCCGGGGTGGTGGTTTCCGATTCGGCATCGGCACCCTGGTCATACTCGCGATCGGTTATTTCCTGGGCTTCGATCCACGGTTGATCCTGGGTTTGCTGCAGGGTGTGCAATCCGTGACCCCCGATGTCAGCGCGCCGATGGAGCCCACGCCAGCTGGCGGCAGCGCGGCACGCGCCGATGATCCGCAGGCGGTTTTCGTCTCCACGGTGCTGCGCGACACGGAAAAAACCTGGGGCGAGATTTTCCGCGCCGGCGGCGGCCAGTACCAGAATCCAAAGCTCGTGTTGTTTTCGGGTCAGGTGAGTTCTGGCTGCGGGGCCGCGAGCGCCTCATCCGGACCATTTTACTGCGCCGCCGATCAGAAACTATATATCGATCTCAATTTCTACCGACAGCTCGACACGGAATTTGGCGCACCCGGTGATTTCGCGCAGGCCTATGTACTTGCGCACGAGGTGGGTCATCACGTACAGACTCTGTTAGGTACTTCGGCCAAAGTCCGCCAGGCGCAGGAGCGCGTCAGCGAAGCCGAAGGCAGCAAGTACCAGGTCGCGATGGAGCTGCAGGCCGATTGTTACGCCGGCATCTGGGCGAATCATTCCAACCAGGATCGCAGTACGCTGGAACCCGGTGACATCGAAGAAGGCCTGCGTGCGGCATCGTCCGTGGGCGACGACACGATTCAGAAACGCATGCAGGGCTATGTGGTGCCGGAATCCTTCACGCACGGCAGCGCCCAGCAGCGTGTTTCCTGGTTCAAGCGTGGCTTTGAGTCCGGGTCGCTCAAGGCCTGCGACACTTTTGGCTCGGAGCGTTAGCCGGCTCGGAGCGTTGGCTCGCTGCAGCTACTGGCGCGGGCGGGTGATGCCGACCGCGAACAGCACCCAGGCCACCATCAGCGACAGGCCGCCGAACGGCGTGGCAATGCCTATGAACTTCGGCGCGCCCAAGGTGATCAGATAGAGACTGCCAGCGAACAGGCCGATACCTGCCAGGATCAGCCGCGCCGACCAGCGCAGCAGCGCATTGTCGCCATCGCGGATCGTCAGTGCGATGCCTAACAATCCAAGCGCGTGATAGAAATGATATTGCACCGCGCTTTCGTAAGCCGAAAACGCCGCGGCATCCAGCCTGGGTTTCAGGCCATGCGTGCCGAACGCGCCGAGGGCCGTGGCCACTGCAATCAGGACTCCCGCGGTCGCAAGCAATTTCTGGCTGCGTGCTGTCATGCCGGGACTATAGCTCAACGCGCCTTGCGTCGCCCAGAGCCAGGCGCCCTGGGGGTACGTGGCAGGCCAGTGTGCTGGGTCCGGAACGGCCGCACGGGCTTGCCGGCCGGCGCACCGCGCGCGGCGCCACCCGCCTCGGTGCTAACAGGCTGCCAGGCGGGGATCAGTTGGTGCCTGCCATTGCCGATGAGATCCGCGCGGCCCATGTGCCGCAGCGCCTCGCGCAGCAGCGGCCAGTTCGCGGCATCGTGGTAACGCAGCAAGGCCTTGTGCAGGCGGCGTACCCGCATGCCCTTCGGGATATGCACCTCTTCGCTCTGGCGGGTCACACGCTTGAGCGGATTCTTGAGCGTGTGGTACATCGCGGTCGCCGTTGCCATCGGCGATGGCAGAAAAGCCTGCACCTGGTCGGCGCGAAAGCCATTGCGCTTCAGCCACAGCGCGAGCTCCAGCATGTCCTGGTCCGTGGTGCCGGGATGCGCCGCGATGAAATATGGAATCAGGTACTGCTCTTTGCCGGCCTCTTTGGAATACTGGTCAAAAAGTTCCTTGAAGCGGTAGTAGGTGCTGACACCCGGCTTCATCATCTTTGACAGCGGCCCCTCGCCTATCGCTTCAGGCGCAATCTTCAGGTACCCGCCCACATGATGCTGCGCGAGCTCCTTGACATACTCGGGAGATTCGATCGCGAGGTCGTAGCGCACGCCGGACGCAATCAGCACTTTCTTGATGCCAGGCAGCGCGCGCGCCTTGCGATACAGCTCGATCAGCGGTGCGTGGTCGGTGTTGAGGTTCGGACAAACGCCAGGGAAAACGCAGGATGGACGGCGGCAGGCCGACTCGATTTCCGGGCTCTTGCAGGCGAGCCGATACATGTTAGCTGTGGGGCCGCCGAGATCGGAGATGACGCCGGTAAACCCGGGCACTTCATCGCGGACCGTTGCAACTTCGCGCAGGATGGATTCCTGCGAGCGGTTCTGGATGATGCGGCCTTCGTGCTCGGTGATCGAACAGAACGTGCAGCCACCGAAGCAGCCGCGCTGGATGGTCACCGAAAACTTGATCATCTTGTATGCGGGAATCTTCGCATCGCCATAGGCCGGATGCGGCCGGCGGCGATACGGTAGCTCGTAGACGAAATCCATTTCCGGCGTGGTCAGCGGGATCGGCGGCGGGTTCAGCCAGACATCGAGATCGCCGTGGCGCTGCACCAACGCGCGCGCATTGCCGGGATTGGATTCCAGATGCAGGATGCGCGACGCATGCGCGTACAGCACCGGATCGTCGCGCACCTGTTCGAAATCAGGCAGACGGATGACGCTGTGGCCACGGTCTTCATTGCGCGCGGCGCGCGCAAAACGCACCACCTTTTCGGCAACCACTGGCGGCGCGCCAGCTGCCGCAGGATTGTTAGCAGTGGGCGACATCGCGTACGGATCCTGCGGCCGATTGAGCGGACCCGGCGCATCAAGATGCGTCGAATTGATCTCGATCCAGCCCGCGGGAAGTCCACGCCGGACAAATGAAGTACCGCGCAGGTCGTTGATCTCGTCGATGCCCTCACCTGCATCCAGGCGGGTCGCGATGTCGACAATCTGGCGCTCGGCGTTGCCGAACACCAGCAGATCGGCTTTCGCATCTAACAAAACGGAGCGCCGGACTTTCTCCGACCAGTAATCGAAGTGCGCGATGCGCCGCAGGCTGGCTTCGATGCCGCCGATGACCACCGGTACGTCGCGCCAGGCTTCGCGCACGCGTTGCGAGTAGACAATGACTGCACGATCGGGCCGGCGGCCGCTCCTGCCTTCCGGCGTATAGGCATCGTCGCTGCGGATGCGCCGATCCGAGGTGTAATGATTCACCATCGAATCCATGTTACCCGCGGTGATGCCAAAGAACAGGCGCGGCCGGCCCAGGGCCTTGAAAGGCTCGGCCGAATGCCAGTCTGGCTGCGCAATCATGCCGACACGAAAACCCCGTGCTTCCAGCAGTCGCCCGACCAGCGCCATGCCGAAACTCGGATGATCAATGTAAGCGTCACCGGTCACCAGGATGACGTCGCACTGGTCCCAGCCGAGCGCATCCATCTCAGCCCGCAACATTGGCAGAAATGGCGCCGCCGCCAGGGCCTTGCGGCCCGGCAGTCTTGCTTTGGTTGCGATATCCGGAGCAGTTTGCATGGCACACTGCGCCCGGATGACCTAACAGCCGGGCGACTTGGTTATATTACAGGCACTGGGTTATTTTGCAGGCGCGGGTTTCTGCGTCTTGGCGTAGTTTTCCAGCGACGACAACGACGGCCCATAGTCGGCGTCCGGCGGCGTCAGGAATCTGGCGCGCTCTGCGGTGCTGTTCAGCCAGGTGCGCAGTTCCTGCGACATGTGGCCCGGGTTATCAGCGCCCGTGAAATCCACCATGTAGAGCGTGTGGCCCGGCCGCGTACCCATCAGCATCCACGGCAACCACGGTGTGACACGGGACCAGCAGCCCGAACACGGCACCTGCGTCAAGCTGGGATTCTTCATGTCCTTCGCGTTGATGTAATAGCGATACAACTCCGACACCTGCACCATCGGGCCCGCGGACTCGCGCGGCCATTTGTCCGGCTGCAGCGCGTTAGGATAGTAAAGGTGAATGTCGGTGGTCAGGTGCAGCATGTCGCCCTTGAGCGACCACGGTAGGATCAGCGGAATCTTCGACGGCTTTTCCGTATTCAGGCCGCCGAAGCTCGGCGGATCCGGATAAAACTGCGTGATGTTGTAATTGAACGGGTCGTTCATGATCGGCACGACAGGTACGGTTTCGCCGGTATACGGGTTGTCCCAGGTCTCGAGGATCGGTCCAGGGCCCTTCGGCGTCCATTGGCGATAGACGACGACCTCACGCAGCAGCTTGCGAAAACCTTTTTCCACAACAGTGTCACTGATCCTATTTTCGTATGGAATCAGCCGGCAGGCTGAAAATCCTTCCATCCAGAAAAGCGGTTTGATTTTTTCGCCAGGCACCACCGCCATCACCGGGCCGCCGAGCCAGCCATAGCGGGTCTTGGTGGTGTCGAGATCGCCCTGCAGGCGGCAATAGGCGTCGCGGTTCCACTCCGGATCCGTGAAATTGAACCCGTTGTTGAATTTGATCCTGGGCGCTGCGGACTTGGCGGCTTTCGCAGCTGCGGCGGGTGCGGTCGCGCCCTGTGCGTTGTTAGCTAACAAAGCGCCGGCCGCGCCGAGGCCCGTGGCCATCTGCAGCAGGTTGCGGCGATTCAGATCCTGGTTGTCAGGCTTGCTCATCATTCACTCCTCGATGTCGTCCACGAAAAAACTCTGGCCACATCCCTGGTCGCGGCGTCCAACCGACTCACAGCGCAACAGGGTTTCGGGCCGGCCACCAGCGCCATCGTTATCGATGCACACCCGGACGGAAACCAGATAGGGCCGCCGCCGGTGCTGCGGATTGACCGAGGCGAGATTCTTACACATAAAGACCACGCTATCCGCCAAAGCGGGGTCGCTCGCCGCAATCCCTGCCCGTAGCGTGGCGGCCGACGCGCGCCCGCCCGCCGCGGCGCGGACCGGTCCGTTGAGCGCCTTGCCCAGGCGCTCGGTCCAGCGGACCGCCTCGGCGTAATAGGTTTCCGCATCGAGCCCGGTGCAGCTACCGTGTTTGCGCCATTCATGCTCGTCCAGGCGTTCCTTCGTGCCCGGCATGACCCAATCGAGGCGCTGGCGCAGGTTTTCGGACAGGAGCAGCGCGCTCGAGCCGCAGTCCATCGGATAGGCGCCCGGCCTGAGATTCTCCGGCCACAGGCCGTGCAACACCAGCGGCCGTTTGTTAGCCAGCGAGCGATCGACCTGCCGGCACTGCCCACGGCGTGCATTGCCGTCCTCGCACCAGGCCGCCTCGTGCGTTACGTCCAGCAGGTAGAAATCGAACCCAGCTGCCTGCGGTGCCTGCGTGCAGCGATATAACAGCGCCGCCAGCACCGCGGCTACGAACCCGGCGAGTCTGATTGCAGATCGTCTGTTGCTGCGGAAAGGGTCCTGGGCCACTAGGGAAGCTCTGCACAGGTAGCGCGAGGCGCGTTAGGTCAGAAATGACCGGATACAAGGCGCGACCGACGCAGCATGGTAATTCCATGTAAGGAGGGAGCAACGCCGTAGCCGGTCATTTCCGGCCCAACCCCTTGGGGCCGGACGGATTTTTCCTCCGGCTGCGTCTCTCCTCGCTCATGTATCTCGATACACGTCACTCGTCGTTCCTTGCCAGTGAAAAAATCCGTCTCGGCCGCGCCCGCGTTACCTGTGCAGAGCTTCCCTAGCTC
>JANMYM010000075.1:0-17774 GCA_031382085.1 Gammaproteobacteria bacterium | reverse complement strand
GGCGAGGTGCGGATTACGACCCGCCTGCAATCGCTGACTGTTTCGATTCTCATTTCATGTAATGTGCGGCCGACGAGAGCGGAGATGCAGTTGTACTGCAGCGATCGAACAATCAATCATAATTTTTTTCATGGGTACCGCCACGTTGCGCGTGGCAAGCCAGGTCGTCTCGACAAGATTTTGCGGCCTTTCTACACTGGAGCTTCGACCATGGCGGCAGCCACATTCAATCTGGGAAAGAGGGCGTTTACACGGGAATCGGCGTATCCAGGTCTGCGGCAATGCATCGGCGACTTTTATGAGTCGATTCGCCTGGGCGAGGTCGACTCCAGGTCCGACGTCATTGGTATTTATCGGGCGCGCGATGCCATTGCACGCACACTCGTCTGTTAGCACGGCGCAAGAATGCAGAGTAGTGATCCGGTTTGTTCGGCTGTTGTGATTGCCATCGTTGGTGGCGCACCACTGGAGCGATGTATCGCCGCACTTGCAGCGATTGGTGTGCCGATCACGATTGTGGGCCCCCGGCAATTGTTAGGCATTATCCCATCGCAGCGTCCCAACAGTGCCAAATGCATGGAAACAACCGAGAACATACCAAGACGGCGCGCTGTCGGAATTCAGTCTTTGACATCGGATTGGGTGCTTCTGATCGAGGACACGTGCGTTCCGGACGCGGGAATCGCCTCGGTAATTCGCGGTCTCGCGGGCATCGACGGGGACGTCGCCGCAATTTCCGGCCCGGTGCGCATCGCGACATCCCTGGCACCGGCGACAATGGCACTGGGTTGTACTGAGTACGGTGAGTACCGTACGGGCAGTGACAAAGCCGCGCAACAGATCAGCAGAATTCATGGGCTTTGTACGCTGTTTCGTCGCAGCGCCGTTGCAGGTTTTGACCGAATCATCGACACCGAAGTGCACGCCGCACTACTGGCACGGGGCGCTCGATTTCAATTCGACGATCGTTTTGTGGTGGAGTTTGCCGCCTGCGATCCGCGGATGACGAATTTTGCGTCCCGCTACGCGCATGGCCGCCTGTATGGCGGGATAGCCCGTTATCGCCCTGGTATAAGTGCCAAGGTGGTGGCTCTGGTGCGCTGCCTGTTGTTGCCCCTGGTGCTCTCGTGGCGGGCGGCAGGAGCGATTCCAGCCACCGCCAGTCGCTCCGCCGTATTGGTCCAGATCGCAAAGATATCGACGGCGTGGGCCTGCGGTGAGGCGGTCGGTGCAGTGCTTGGCTCCGGCGACGCCGTGCGGGAGTGGCGTTGATGCGCATGCGCAGTGCCGATCGCATGTTAGGAGGGCTAATCTGGCTTGTGCTGCTGGCCGCGATCGCGGCCAGGCTACTGCTTCTCGACGCGGATCCGCCGGCGGGAGGGTGGTACGGGTTCATTACGGACGAGGCCCGTTGGGTGGAGACCGCCCGCAACCTGTATCTGAACGGAACGTCCGGGCTGTACAGTTTTTCCGAGCTGCACCTGGTGCTGAGTCCGCTGTTTCAGGCGATCGCGTGGCTGCAATTCGAGTTATTTGGCTTGGGATTTTGGCAGGCGCGCCTCCTGTCTGCGCTGGCGGGATGCGGTCTGGTGCTGCTGATTTGTGATCTTGTCAGGCCGTTTGTTAGCCACTGGATCCTGTTGGCGCTGGCGATCCTGGTCGGATTTGGCCCGGAATTCCTGCTCCCCAGCCGCATCGTGTCACCGGACATCGTCTCGCTGTTTTTCTGCGTAGCGAGCCTGCGCATGTTCTCGGCACCGAAGCCCAGCAAGATTCGCCTATGTGGCGGGATTTTTTTGTTAGCCGCGGCAGTGCTTGTAAAAGCCACGACGCTGCTGTTCGCGCCATTCCTGGTGCTGGGTCTGCTGTGGTCCTGGTTGTCGCGAGATACAGCGGCGACTTTCCGGGTTCGCCGAATGGCCATTGGTAGCGGCGTTACTGCGCTGGCGCTCATTTTGTTTGCGGCGATTAAGGGCACTGGCGGGCTCACGCCGATTTTTCAAACTCTAGCTGGATTTTTGTCGTTTGGCGGCCTGTACCGCGCAGCCGCCATTTTCCTGGACCGCTCTCTGGGCGATACGACCGTCGAGGTCTTGCCGATTTCTTTCTTCGTTTCATTGTTAGGAGCCTGGTTTGCGATATGGTCGGCGGAACGTGATCACGGAGCAAAATTCGATGCCAGATGGCATTTGCGGCTAACGGTGGGTATTTGGAGCGTTGGTACCCTGTTGGTGCTGGCGCTGCTGGCGTATCCACCAGTGCGCTATTTCATTTTTGTGATTGCGCCACTGCTGATATTGACCGCACTCGCCATAGATGACGGCTGTCTGGACCGTGCATCACGCGCGGGTGCGAAATCCCCCAGTTTGAGCATCATCCGGCGCGAGCTGTTTCTGATTTCTTTTCTACTGCCGTTAGCTGTCTTTCTTGCGCCAGCTGCTGTCCTCGCGCTCGGCCAATTGGGCGTGGGTTTCGCGTCGATGAGCCGGCGTCTTGGGCTTATCGCAGTATTGGTTCTTAGCCTGTCCATTGCCTGCCGCGCGTTTATCACGAGCGCGACAGTCTGCCGGCGAATAGTCATTGTTTCGGTGACGGGTTTGTTAGCTTGTGCTGCAATAGCAGTAGTCAGGCCTGAATTTCGGTATTGGTCCGCGGCGGCAGGCGATGTGGCTCTCTGGGCCTGTTCGTCGGGGATTGCACTCGGCGCGGTATTTTGGGATGCATACCGACAACTGCCGGCCCGGATGACCCGGACAACTAGGATACCTGGAGCCTGGGTGGCGTTGATTGCCGCCGTGCTTGTAGGTGACCTGCGTCCGCTTCTTCAACCGCAATACACCTTGAAAGATATTGCGGCTGACATCGCGCGACGCGTACCGCCGGATTCGAAATTACTGGTGTCGGCAGCCGCGTCGCTACTATTGCCAACAAAACTGCGCTATCGGGAAGAGACTGAAAATCTGGACAGTATTGACTTCGTGTTGGCGATGAGCTGCTTTCCCGGAACCTGCATGGTGCAGCCCCCAATGATTATCAAGGAGCATTTCAACCCGGTTGCTACCTATGTGTTTACGGGTCGCTATATGGGCAAGCCCACAGGAACGAAATTGCTGCTGTTGCAGCGCAAAGTTGCGCCCCGTCCTGTTGTTGACGATAGGTCAAAATAGAAAGCGGCGGGCATTGCGGCTAGCGCCCCGCGGTCACGGTGCCGAAGGTATCGAGCGCTTCGAGATAGTCGTCCTGCGTGCTGGCGAGGTCGTGGTCGCCATCAGGCAAAGTCTACTGGCGAAAACCCCCGGAGCAAGATCTCCGGGGGTTTCTTATCAGGCAATCTTCAGAATTTGTACGTCACCTTGGCGCTGACAAAACGACCACGCGGATTGTGCTGGCTGGAAACATAGCCATACAGATCCACGTCGCCATCGCCGATCGCGAACGGCGGCGCCTCATCAAGGGCATTGTCGATGTTCAGAGATACGACCGTGTTCTTCAAGCCGCTGTAACGCGCCTGCAGGTTCAGCGTCGTGAAGGCTCCAACCTTGCGCGACGTATTGCGGTCGTAGTCCAGCGTACCGTCGAAGTCGATGTCCGGCGTGTCTTCAAACGACCCAACCTGGCTCAGGCTTGCGCGCAGTCCCCAGTCACCCCGATCCCAGTCGCCTGTCAGCGTGAAGCGGTTTTCCGGATACTTGTACTCGCCGGCCAGACTGCGTGTGACGAAACTCGTTCCATTGGAACTGAGTTCTACGCGGTCGAAGTCCAGCAAGTAGGAGTAATCCAGGCCGAGTCGCAGCTTGCCGCCGGCGAGCTCGGCGTTCCAGGTCAGCGCCAGATCAAGACCGGTCGCCGACTGCTGGCTGATGTTGACGAAGCTGGTATTAACCGACTGCAACGGACCTAACACGTCGCCTGGCAGTGCTGCGCCGCGTCGGCAGACCGTGCTGCTCTGGACATTGCAGAACTGCGAATACAGAAAACCGAAAGGAACGCGATCGATTTTCTTTTTCTGCTTCAGGTCCCAGTAATCCAGCGTTGCGTTGAAGCTGTCGGCGATTTTCCATGCCACGCCGAAATTCAGGCTGTCCGATTCTTCGGCCTGAAGATTCGGATTGCCCGAAAACACGATTACATAGTCTGTCGGCGCGCAGTAGGCGACATTGTCCGCGCAACCAAACGTGTCCGAGAAGAACAGCGAGTCCTGGGAAGGGCCCAGGCCAATTTGCGCCAGCGACGGCGCGCGGAAGCCCGTGCCCCAGGATGCGCGAAATGCCAGCGCATCCGTCGGAGTCCAGCGCAGCGCGACTTTCGGGTTCGTCGTGCTGCCGAAATCGCTGTAATTGTCGTAACGACCCGCCACTTCAAGTTCGAGTTGCTCCAGCAATGGCACGGCGAATTCGACGAACGCGGAATAGTTGTGCCGGGATGCGGCGGCCGAGACAGCCTCAGTGCCGAAAATCAGGCCGCGCTGGAACTGATCGTCCGGCACGTCGGTGACGTTTTCCTTGCGATACTCGAGGCCTGCTGCCATGCGTACCGAGCGCCCCGAGATCTCAAACAGCTTGCCGGTGATCTGCGAGTCAAATGTCGTCAGACTCGACGAGCCCTGGCGCGCGAGACTGGTGGTGATCGCATTAATCGCAGCGGGCGTATTGATGACGCCGCGAAATGGGTTGTAGCGGCCGGCATTGATTTCTGTTTGCAGGAAATCCGTCCGAACCCAACCATCGCCGCGACCGCCAGTCTGGTCCGACTCGCTCTGGGCGCGTTGGCCGGCAATCTCCCAGTCCCAGCCGCCGATGGATCCACGCAGACCCAGAACAGCCCGCATGTTGTTAGTCTCGATGTTCCACTTGCGCGGGCCCGCATCGAACGTGCGGAAACGGCCGACCCGGATGCTGGTGGCACCGACAAACGGGTTGTTAGGATGCGTGACCGGCACGGTCAGCCCTGCCGATTCGTCCAGCGGTGTCGGCGCACCCTGTGCAATCGAGGTGTTGTGCTGGGCAGCGATCTCGGTGAACACTTCAAGATTGTCGCCGAGTGACTTGTGACCCAGCAGCAGCACGCCCGTGCGTTTAGCTTCCGGGGCCAACAGATTGAACGGGCCGTAGTCGAACAAACAGGTCTGCCCGGCGATTCGATTCGCCGGGCAACCCGGATCCCGGGTTGTTACGCCATTGACAATGAAACGCCCCGGAAAGCCGCGTGAGGAACGGAAATCCTGGCCGCCCTGCGCGGTTTGATTGGCACTGCCGAGCGTGCCGCGTTCCTTGTTTTCAAGCGTCGTGTTTGAAAAGTGATCAAGGATCAGCGTGACGTTGGCATCTTCGTTGCCCGTTCCCCAGATCACGGAGGCGGACTTTTCGTTGTAGCCCTTTTCCGTCGTGACGCCGAAAACACCGGAAGCCTCGAAACCGTCAAAGTTTTTGCGCAGCACGATGTTGACGACACCCGCAACAGCGTCCGAGCCGTACACCGCGGAGGCGCCATCTTTCAGTACTTCAACGCGCTCGATCGCTGCCACCGGAATGGAGTTGATGTCCACGAAGCTGGTGGTAACGCTTTCCGCAAACGCACTGATCGCAACGCGGCGGCCGTTGACAAGTACCAGCGTTGCATCAGCACCGAGGCCGCGCAGACTGATTGAAGCCGCACCGTTCGCGGATGAATCCTGGTTGTTGCCGCGGGTGGAGAACGCGCCATTGCCGTTGACCGGTAATTTTTCCAGCAGCTGCTGTAGATTGCTGTAACCGGACTTTTCAATGGCGTCACGGTCAACGATGGTGAGCGGCGATGGACCATCGTCACCGGGTGCGCGTGCGATGCGCGAGCCCGTCACGACCACTTCCGTCAGTGACTGATCGGCTGCCTGCTGGGCCTGCGTTGGCGTCGTGGCGAGCGCGCCTAACAGGGCGGCGCATGCGCCGAGTCCGAAAGCAACGCCTGCGCGGGAACGCGAAGTTTTATCCATGTGAGGGGTCCTCCAAAATAGCTGTGTGGTTTTTTTGCCGCATGTGGTGAACTCAGGTGTCTTGGAAACACCTCGGTCGTGCAAGCGAACTTGGGCGCATATTGGTCTTTGGCGGCCGATATGTCAAAAGCGGCGATACCATGGGCCCGCGGAAGGTCACCCCTGGTACTGTTGCGTCGCCGCTACAGCAGGAATCAGTGGGGCAAATCCCCCGGACAGAATCGTCCGGGGGATTGCTCGATTCAGTCCGCCAGAATAAAGGTGACCTTCATTCTTACGCGGTACTCGGCGATTTTTCCGTCCTTAAGCACCACTTCCTGGTTTGCGATCCAGGCAGCTTGAACGTTCTTCAAGGTTTGGGTTGCGCGCTTGAGGCCCGACCTCATCGCGTCATCGAAGCTTTTCTTTGAACTTGCGGTTATCTCGGTTACACGGGCAACAGACATGGTTGCATCTCCTGATTTTTGTTAGATCACGGAACGGTGTCGATTTGGCAGCGCCATCATATGCCACACGGACCGCTCTGTGGCACCAGCCCACTTGACTCAGACCTGCCGCAGCGCCTGTTCCAGGTCGGCTATCAGGTCGTCCGCGTTCTCGATGCCGACGGAGATGCGGATCAGTGCATCGGTGACCCCGAGGCGATCGCGGGTGGCCCGGGGCACGCCGGAATGAGTGGTCGACGCGGGGTGCGAGATCAGCGTTTCCGTGCCGCCCAGGCTAACGGCCAGCTTCATCACCTGCAGCGCATCCAGCAACCGGAACGCCTCGGGTTCGCCGCCCTTGACCGAAAACGCAAACGTTGAGCCGGCGCTGTCACACTGTTTCTTGAATACCGCATGCAACGGATCTCCGGGCTGCAGAAACCCCAGGTAATTCACATGCGCAATTTTTGGATGTGTGGCGAGGTAGGTGGCCACGCGCGCAGCGTTGTCGGCGGCGGCGCGCATGCGCAGCGCCAGGGTTTCCATGGAACGCATGATCATCCATGCGGTGTTAGGGTCGAGCTGCGTACCGAGCGCGCTGCGCAGCTGCCGGATGGGCTTCAGCATGGCAACCGAGCCAACGACGCCGCCTGCAACCAGGTCGGAATGTCCGCCGACATACTTGGTCAGCGAATACATGACGATATCGGCACCAAGCTGCAGCGGGCGCGAATACACCGGCCCGAGGAAGGTGTTGTCGACCGCGAGCGGTGGGCGCGTGCCGCCCTGCTGCTTGCCGATCCACTCGCTGAATTCGCGCCACAGAGCGAGATCGATCAGCGTATTGGTGGGATTCGCCGGCGTCTCGGTCATCATCAGCGCAACCTTGCCGCCGTGCTCACGCGCCATCGCCAGCGCTTTGTTAGCAGCCTCGGCGAGCGCTGCGCGACTGCAGCCGTCGGTGACCGCGACGTTGCGGATGCCGTAGTTCGGCATGGTCCTGTCGATCAGCGTCTCGGTGCCACCGTACAATGGCTGGCTTGTTAGCACGACATCGCCGGGACGGAGATAGGCCCACAGGCCGGTGGAGATTGCCGACATGCCACTCGAGAAAACACAGGCGGTTTCGCCGCCTTCCCAGAGCGCGAGGCGATCCTCCAGCACTTCGAGGTTCGGGTTGTTGAAGCGCGAGTAAACGAGTCCGGCACCCTGGCCGGCGGGCGGCTCGCGCCGACCTGCGGTGTAGTCGAAGAAATCCTTGCCGTCCTGGGCGGTGCGAAACACAAATGTTGACGTCAGGAAAATTGGCGGCTTCAGTGAGCCCTCGGACAGCGCCGGGTCGTAACCGAAGCCCATCATCTGGGTTTCCGGTGACAAGGTGCGCGTGCCGACTTTGCGCTTGTGATAGGTGGCGTAGCTCATGGCGGGGAGTCCTAAGAAGTTGGATGGGTGGATTATGCGGCAAAGCGCTGCTGCCGCCGTTGTTGCGTGAACCCTGATTCGCCGCTAGCCTCGGGGCATGGCCGACGCCTTGCAGCTGTATTGGCAACCTGGATGCACCAGCTGCCTGCGCACGCGGGAGTTTCTGAACGCGCACGCGATTGCCTTCGACTCGTTTAATGTTCTCGAGAACAACGGCGCGTTGCAGCGCTTGCAGTCCCTGGGCTTGCGATCAGTACCCGTATTGTTGCGCGGCGATCAGCATGTGTTTGCGCAGGATCTGGATGAAGTGGCGGCGTTCGTCGGCGTCGCACTGCAACGCGAACGCCTCGGCACGGCGGAATTGCTGCGGCGGCTGGAACAATTCCTGCAGATTGCCAGTGAGTTGACGCTGGCGGTGCCGGTCGAGCGGCAACGGGAGCGCCTGCCCGGCCGCGAGCGCAGCTGGCTCGATCTCGCGTATCACATTCCGATGATCGTCAGCGCATTTCTGGACGCCGCCGAGGGCGGGGCGCTGAGCTACGACTACTACGAACGCACTCCGGCGCCGGCCGATCAGAGCATCGTGCGGATTGCATCGATCGCCCAGGCAATGAGGACGCGGCTGGCAGCCTGGCGTCGCGCAAACGTCGCGGGCCCGGCACTCGACGGCCGGATGCTAACAACCTATTTTGGCAGTCGTGGGTTGCCCGTGGTGCTGGAGCGCACCACCTGGCATGTGGCGCAGCATTGCCGGCAGCTGGAGTCATTGATCGCCGGCGGCGCGGGCAGCCCGGCAACGCCGCGGTTGACGCCCGCGATGCTGGCGGGATTGCCGTTGCCGCAGAATGTCTGGGACCCGGAGCCGGTGTAGGAGAACGCCAGGCGTTTGTGGCGCGGACTCAAGGATATTGTTAGCTAGACCGGCGCGGCCCAGTTGCGCGAACGCTCGAGCGCGCGGTTCCACTCATGGATGCGCGCCGCCGCCTGGTCGCGCGACATGCGCGGCTCGAAGCGGCGATCGATCTGCCAGTTGGCGCGCAGCTCGTCGCGCGACTGCCAGAAGCCGCTGGCGAGTCCGGCAAGATAGGCCGCACCGAGCGCTGTGGTCTCGGTTACCTTGGGCCTGACCACCGGGACGCCTAACAAGTCGGCCTGGAACTGCATCATCAGGTCGTTGCGCGACGCGCCGCCGTCGACGCGAAGTTCCTTGAGTGGCAAACCGGCATCGGCGGTCATACAGCGCAGCAGTTCGGCGCTCTGAAAGGCGATCGCCTCGATCGCCGCGCGGGCAATATGGCCGCGGGTCGTGCCACGGGTGATGCCGATCATCAGGCCGCGCGCATGCGGATCCCAGTAGGGACTGCCGAGGCCTGTGAACGCAGGTACCAGGTAAACGCCGCCATGGTCGGCCACCGACGATGCCAAAGCCTCGATGTCGCTGGCTTTCTCGATGATTCCAAGGCCGTCGCGCAGCCATTGGACAGTCGCGCCGCCAGTGAAGACACTGCCTTCGAGTGCGTACTCCAGCTTGCCTGGGCTGGCGGCGATGGTTGTCAGCAATCGGTGCTTCGATGCCAGCGGTTCATTGCCCACGTGCAACAGCAGGAAGCAACCGGTGCCATAGGTATTCTTCGCCATGCCCGGCGTAAAGCAGGTCTGGCCGAAGAGTGCGGCCTGTTGGTCGCCCACCAGCCCACCCAGCGGCAGTTCGGCACCCTCGATGTGGGCGCTGATGCCCGCTGGCAGCGAGCTCGGCAGTACCTTTGGCAGGCAGGCGCGCGGAATGCCTAACAGATTCAGCATCCAGTCGTCCCAGTCGCCGGTACGCAGGTTCAGGAGCAGCGTGCGGCTCGCATTACTGACGTCCGTGATGTGATGCGCGCCGCCCGTGAGCTTCCAGGCCAGCCAGCTGTCGATGGTGCCGAAGCACAGTTCGCCTTTTGCGGCGCGCTGCCGCGCGCCCGGGACTTTGTCCAGCAGCCAGGCGAGCTTGGTGCCGGAGAAGTAAGGATCTAACAAAAGGCCGGTGCGCGTCGTCACTTCGGGTTCCGCGCCGTCGGCACGCAGTTGCTCGCAATGCGCGGCGGTCCGGCGATCCTGCCAGACGATGGCGTTCGCGACCGGCTTGCCGGTGGCGCGCTCCCACAGCACCGTTGTTTCGCGCTGATTGGTGATACCGACCGCGGCGACGTCGGCGAGGCGCACCTGCGCGGTCCGCATGACTTCGGCGATGGTTGCCTGCTGCGTGGCCCAGATTTCCTCCGCGTCGTGCTCCACCCAGCCCAGTTGCGGGAAATGCTGCGTGAATTCCTGCTGGGCCTCCGCGACGATCTGGCCGTCGCGATCGAACAGGATCGAGCGCGAGCTGGTGGTGCCCTGGTCGAGTGCTAACACGTATTGCTTCATAAACTGGCTCCGGGTGCAGCGCCGGGAATCCCGTTCATCCAGGTTTGCAGCGTTGCCGCGGCTTGCGGCGGCAGATGCAGACCGAGCTTGCTGCGCCGCCACAGTATGTCCTCGGCAGTCACTGCAAACTCGTGCTGCCGCAGGTACTGTACTTCGCGGCTATGGAGCTGGGGCAGAATCTCCGCGCCGAGGTCGGCGAAATTCGTGGCCGACCGCAACATCTGCACTGTCAGCGAGCCGTAACTGCGGGCGTAGCGTTGCGCCAGCGCCAGCGGCAACCATGGATATTGGACGCGCAACCAGCTGGCATAGGCCGCCACGCCACCCGCAGGCAGGTCGCCGCCCGGCAATTTGGCGTTGTGCGTCCAGGCGGGCGCGGCCCGGCGGGTTTTTTCAGCCAGCAGGTTGACAGCCTGTTCTGAGAGCACCCGGTAGGTGGTGATCTTGCCGCCGAACACGCTCAGCATGGGCGCCGGGCCGGCCGTGAATTCGAGGTGATAGTCGCGGTTCACGCTGCGGGCGTCGCTCGATTCGTCTGCTAACAAAGGTCGCACGCCTGAATAACTGCCCAGGATATCCGCCGCACCAATCTGCTGGCGGAAATAGTGGTTGACCTGCGCACAGAGGTACTGAACCTCGGCCGGATCGATACCCACCTTGTCGATGGGACCGGTGTAGTCGATGTCGGTGGTGCCGACCAGGGTGAAATCGACTTCATAGGGGATCGCAAAAATAACGCGGCGATCATCCGCCTGGAAAATATAGGCGTCGTCGTGATCGAACATACGACGCACGATGATGTGACTGCCTTTGACCAGGCGTAATCCGTGCGCTCCGGCGACAGGGGTGGCCATGCGCCGGAATTGCGCGGCCCAGGGTCCGGTTGCGTTGACCACCGCACGTGCCTGCAATTCAGTGCGCGCTCCGTGGGCGGCTGTGAGCGTTGCCAGCCAGCCCCCGTCAATCGCCCGCAGGCCGTCGACGCGCTGGTAATTCATGACGCGAGCGCCCAGGCTGGCGGCCGCCATCGCGTTCAGGACCACCAGTCGGGCATCGTCGACCCAGGCATCGTAATAGCTGAAGCCATCGCGGTAGTCCGCAGCTAACGCCGCTCCGGCCGCATGGGACTGCAGCCGTATGCGCTCCGAACCCGGCAGCACGCGACGGCGCGCCAGATGATCGTACAAAAAAAGCCCGCAGCGAATCATCCAGACGGGGCGTAGATGACTCGCATGCGGCATCACAAAACGCATGGGCTTGATGATGTGCGGAGCCGCGGCCATCAGCACTTCCCGTTCCAGCAGCGCTTTGCGCACCAGTCCAAAATGAAAATACTCGAGATAACGCAGACCACCATGGATGAGCTTGGTGCTGGCGGAGGACGTGTGCGCGGCGAGGTCATGCTGCTCGCACAGCGCGACCTTGAAGCCGCGCCCCGCCGCATCGCGGGCGATACCGGCGCCGTTGATGCCGCCGCCGACGACAAGCAGGTCGACGCTCATCGCGTCAGGTGCTGCAGCACCGCACTCGCGATTACTTCGCTGACGCGGACGTTGGATTCTTCTGTGACGCCGGCAATGTGCGGTGTCAGTAACAGATTGGGCGCGCCGGCGTACAACTGTCCCGCGCTACGTGTCATCGGCTCGTTGGCGAAGACGTCGATGGCCGCGCCACCCAGCTGGCCGCTCTTCAGCCGAGAGACGAGGGCGGCATCGTCCACCACGCCACCGCGCGCGGCGTTAATGAGTATGCTGCCTTTGCGCATGGTATCTAACAAAGCGGCATTGACCAGATTGGCAGTTGCGGGAGTCAGCGGCACATGCAGGCTGACGACATCGCTGCCGGAAAACAAGTCGGCAAGTGCGACGCGCTCAGCCATCTGCCAGGCAGCATGGTCCGCCGGCAACAGCGGATCGCAGGCGCGCACACGAAAACCCAGGGCCCTGGCGCGCGCAGCAGTCTCGCGTGCGATGGCGCCGAGGCCCAGCAATCCCAGCGTCTTGCCGGTGGCTTCCTGGCCGATGAGCGCCATGCGCGGCCATTGACCGTCGATCACGGCTGGCGTTGCAAACCAGGCGCGGCGCAGCAGCACCAGCGCTGCCGTAATGACGTACTCCGCCACCGCGATGTCGTTTGCGCCATTCGCGGGGCGGACGATAATGTTGCGGGCGCGACAGGCCTCGAGATCAATGTTGTCCAGACCGACACCCAGGCGGCCGACGATTTCAAGTTTTGGCGCGTGGGCTAACAGGTCGGGGCGCACCTGGGTTCGATTGCGCACGATCAGGGCGCGCGCCAGCACCAGGCTGGCATGCAGGTCCGCGGGGCGATCGACCAGCGTCGGGTCATAGAGATAGTCACGGCCCGCCAGCACTGACTTGATGACCAGCTGGTCCATGAATTCCGTGATCACGATCTCAGCCATGCAACGCCCTGATTTCAGCTAACAACGACTCATCCACCAGCAGCCCTTCGCGCTGCGCCTGCCCGCGGCTCTTGAGCCGCCGGCTGCCGGGCAGACGCACGCCGGGCTCCGCCGCCATTGCCGCGCACAGGACCTGCATTCGGGAAGAGAAGGCGCCGCCCGAAAATTTGCCCGGGTCGAGAGCGATGAGCAGATGGCCCATGTCGGGCGGACTGCCGGCAGCGTCGAAAAAAGAACTGGCTTCCCAGCCAAAGGAGCTCGCGGTGAGCGCTGCGCCCAGGATCTCGACCATCAGCGCCAGAGCGCCGCCCTTGGCGCCGCCGAGCGGCGCCAGCGTACCGGCTAACGCGGTGGTCGGATCGGTGGTCGGCAGGCCGTCCGGACCGCGCGCCCAGTCCGCCGGGATCGCCTGGCCGGCTTTTTGCGCCGCGACAATTTTGCCGCGCGCAACCACGGATAAGGCCAGATCGATCACCAGCGGCGCGCTGTGCGGCGCCGGCAGCGGCGCCGCGAATGCAAGCGGATTGGTGCCTAACATCGGCGAGTTCCCGCCCCAGAAGGCCATTGCTTTGGGCGTGTTGCCAAACATCAGTGCTAACAAGCCGGCCGAGGCGAGACGCTCGACATGGGCGCCGGCCTGGCCGAAATGATGCGAGTGCTGGATCGTTACCGCCGCAACGGCCTGTTCGCGCGCCATGGTGGTCAATGTGTCGATGGCAAGATCAATGGCCGGATACGCAAAGCCGAGGCCCGCGTCGATCCGCGCAGCGCCGGGCGCGGTGCGCGTCAGTTGCGGCTTGGCGCCGCCCTTGATCTTGCCGCTGCGCACCTGCGCGCAGTACGCCGGTACGCGTGACAGCCCATGACCCGCCTGACCATCGGCCTCGGCACGGACCAGCGCGCACGCGGTGCTGGCCGCCGCTGAGTCGCTCGCGCCACTCGCCACCAGGGCGCGACGCGCCAGTTGCTCGGCGGCATCGAGCGCCAGTCGGACGTTGTTAGCCATCGCCGCCGGTGTCAGGCGCTGCGATACAGCTTGGTCATCACGAATTCGACGTGACCGAGCGCCTCGGCGGCCGTCAGCCTGCCGTTAGCGGTCTGCGTGATGCAGTCGATCAGCTTGTCGCCGGCCTGATCAATGGTAATTTCGCGACGCACGACGCCTGACACATCGACGTCGACGTGTTCCGGCATCAGGCGCACGGTGCGCGGATTGCCGGTCACTTTGATGACCGGCATGATCGGGTTGCCGATCACGTTGCCCTGGCCAGTTGGAAAAATGTGCATGACGTAGCCTGCTGCGGCTTGCAACGTGCAGCATTCGGCCGCGGCGGATGAAGTGTCCATGAAGTAAAGCCCGGGGCCGCGCGCTGGCGCTTCCGCGGGTTCAAGCACATCGATAAAGCTGATTTTCTTGCCGATCTTTTCCAGATTGCCGAGCGCCTTTTCCTCGATGGTGGTCAGGCCGCCCGCGATATTGCCCTTGGTAGGCTGGCTGTCAGACAAGTCCGAGGTCTTGTGCGCCTCGATGACATCGTCCTGGTAGGCCTGCCAGGTGCGCATGAACTTTTCGCGGATTTCCGGTGTGGCGGCGCGCGCCGCGGCCAGATGTTCCGCGCCGGTCAGCTCCGAGGTTTCGCCAAAACAGCCGTACAAACCCTTTGGTACCAGCTTGTCATACATGTTGCCGACCGTCGGGCAGGAAGCGAGGCCCGTGGTCGTGTCGCTCTCACCGCACTTGGCGGCGATCCACAATTCGGTCAGGTCGCATTCGACGCGTACCTGTCCCGAGGTCTGGTGCACGAATTCCTTGGCCTTGCGTGACGCGGCGGCAACGGTTGCGATATCGCCATTGCCTTCGATCCAGAATCCCGCCACCGGCTTGCCGGTTTTCGCGATGCCATCGACGATGCGCTGCGTCCAGCCGGGTTCGATGCCGATGACAATGCAGGCCGCGACGTTAGGATTCGCGCCGGTGCCGATCATGGTGCGGAAGTGCAGTTCCAGGTCCTCGCCGAACTGCAGGCGGCCGTAGGCATGCGGCAGCGCGATCGTGCCGCGGATGTTGTTAGCCACCGATTCGCAGGCGGCATTCGAGATGTCGTCCACCGGCAGGATGGCGACGTAGTTACGGACGCCGACCCGGCCGTTGTCGCGCCGATAGCCCCAGATCTTGCTCGATTTGCTCATGTTAGATTTCTTCTACCAGCGCTTGGTTTTCAGGTTGTGCACGTGTACGTGTTCGCCACGGGCGACCGGTGCGACGATCTTGCCGATGTCCTGGCCGTATTTGATGACCGTGTCGCCCGGCTTCAGGTCAGCCAGGGCGACCTTGTGGCCGATGGGCACCTCGTTTCTTACCTTGAGGCGAAAATCAGAATTGTCCTCGGTGACGACGCAAAGCATGTCGGTACCGGCGCCGAGATTCTCGACCACCACGACACCGACGTTGTCCTTGCGATCGTGAACCAGAAGTTGTGGACTGGACACCTGCTGCACTCCCTGGCGCGTTCGATGCGCGCTTGCGAACCCTAAGTCTTATATAAGATACTAAACACATGACACCTGTTCCGGCAAGCGTCGCGCCAGCATCCCTGCATGGATAACCAGCCCCAGTACCGACCGCTCTACAGCCAGGTTTACGAAACGCTGATCAAGCGCATTGCCGAGGGCGTATGGCGGCCCGGCCAGGCACTACCCAGCGAACAGGCGCTCGCCGTGCAACTGGGGGTCAGCCAGGGCACGGTGCGCAAGGCCCTTGATGCGCTCGCGGTCGATAAAGTCATCGATCGCCGGCAGGGCAAGGGCACCTATGTAGCCGAACTGACCCAGGAACGTTCGCTGTTCCGTTTCTTCCGGCTCAGCCGCGAAGACGGCGCGCGCGCCATACCCACGAGCGGCGAGGAATCCGTCAAGCGCCGCGCCGCACGCGCTGCGGAACGCTCGATCCTGTCGCTCGCCGACGGCAGCGAGGTGATCGAAATCGTTCGCACCCGTTTTGTCGACAACAAGCCGATCGCGCACGAGCGCATTGTCGTGCCCGCCAGGCTGTTTCGTGACCTCGACCGCCGCAGCCCGCTGCCTAACACGCTGTACGCGCTTTACCAGCGCGAATACGGCATCAACATTGTTACCGCCGAGGAGAAATTGCGAGCTGACGCCGCGCGCCGCGAGGATGTCAGGCGCCTGCGGCTCAAGGAAGGCGCGCCGTTGCTGCAGGTCGAGCGTGTGGCGCTGGCGGTTGACGGGCGCCGGGTCGAGTGGCGCGTCAGCCGTTGCGACACAGCCGCGCTGGTTTATGCCGTCACGCTGACATGAAACGGGTCCTGTGCGTCGGTCATGCGGTGCAGGATTTCGTCTTCGGTGTCGCGGCGTTGCCGCGCGAAGCTAACAAACATCGCGCCGAGAGTTTTGTCAGCGTCGGCGGCGGGCCGGCGGCTACGGCCGCCGTCGCCGTTGCGCGGCTGGGCGGTGCGGCGACGCTCGCGTGCCGGCTGGGTACTGACCCGGTGGCGGCGGCGATTCGCGCTGAGCTCGAAGCTTACGGCGTCGATTGCCGTTATTTGCGGCGCTTTCCCGGTTGCGTTTCCTCGTTGTCGGCGGTCATGGTCGACGGCGCCGGTGAGCGCATGATCGTCAACTACGTGGATCCACAACTTCCGGTGGCGCCCGGCTGGTTGTCGGAAATTGAATTTACCGACTACGACGCGGTCCTGGCCGATGTGCGCTGGCCCGAGGGCAGTGCTTTCGCGCTGCAACGGGCGCGGGAACGCGGCCTGCCCGCGGTGCTCGATGCCGACGTACCCTTGAAACGCGGCGATCCCCTGCTGACACATGCAACGCACATCGCGTTTTCCGAGCCGGGATTGCATGATTACAGCGGTATCTATGACCCGGCGACGGCGCTCGAGCAGGCGCAGCGCGCCACCGGCGCCTGGTGTTGCGTGACCCTCGGTGCGCAGGGGGTTTGCTATACGGGCACGGCCGGAATCGAACGCCAGCCGGCGTTCGAGGTCGAAGTCCGCGACACGCTCGGTGCGGGCGATGTCTGGCACGGCGCGTTCGCGCTGGCGCTGGCGGAAGGCGGCGACGAGACGCAGGCGATTCGTGCGGCATCGGCGGCGGCCGCCATCAAGGTGCAACGTGCGGGTGGCCGTGCCGGTGTGCCGTCACGCCAGGAACGCGATAATTTGTTAGGACAGCAATGAGCGTATCGGCAGGAAAATACTGGGGCATGCGACGGATGGCGGATGCCAGCGGCCGGTTCAAGATGACTGCGGTCGATCAACGGCCCCCCATCAAGAATCCCATCAAGGCCAGGCGCGGCACTGCCGAGGCTCCATGGGAAGATGTTGCGGCCTTCAAGGAGCTGTTGATTCAGGAGCTGCAGGCGGAATCGTCGGCGCTGCTGCTGGATCCGCACTACGCGCTGCCGCGCGGCATTACCATGTTAGATGCATCGCGCGGACTGATCCTGACACTGGAAGACTCCATTTTTCAGGAAACACCGGGCGGCCGGCTGTCGAGCGAAATCGATGACTGGTCGGTCGAAAAGATCAAGCGTTTCGGCGGCGACGCGGTCAAGGTTCTCACCTGGTACCGGCCGGACGCCGATCGCGCCGTGTGCCGTGCACAGCAGGACTTCACCGCCCGCATTGGCGACGCCTGCGCGCGTTACGACATTCCGTTCGTCTTTGAGCTGCTGGTCTATCCGCTCGCGAGCGATGCCGAGCAGACCAAAGACTACGTGGAAATGCGCAGCAAGCATCCCGAGCTGGTCATTGAAAGCGTGCGCACCTTTGCCGATCCCAGGTTCGGCGTCGATTTGTTCAAGCTGGAAAGCCCGCTGCAGGCAGCCGCGGTGCCCGGCGTCGGCGCGCCCGGCTGGGAAGAAACCCAGAAATTGTTCGACGCGCTAGGTGCTGCGGCCGGCCGTCCCTGGGTCATGCTGTCGGCCGGCGCCGGCAAGGAAGAGTTTCGCCGCGTGCTCACGCATGCGTACCGCGCGGGCGCCTCGGGTTATCTCGCCGGCCGCGCGATCTGGCTGGAAGCCTTCGCGCACTTTCCGGACTGGCGGAAGATCCGCGATGAACTGCGCAGCGGCGGCGTCAGTTACATGCGCGGC
>JANMYM010000076.1:0-15658 GCA_031382085.1 Gammaproteobacteria bacterium | reverse complement strand
CGTGCGCTGCTGTCGGAGATCCTGCCGGAAGGCCTGTCCTTCGACATCATCAACCAGGACATGACCAAGAAGAATATTTCTGCGGACATCAATGACTGCTATCGCATATTGGGTCTGAAAGAACCGGTGGTTTTCGCCGACAAGCTGATGTACACGGGCTTCACCTATGCAACCCGCTCGGCCGTGTCCTTCGGTGTCGACGACATCATCATCCCCGATCAGAAGGGGCGGCTGGTGGCCGCGGCCGAGGCCGAGGTCAAGGAAATCCAGAACCAGTACGCGTCGGGCCTCGTGACCAATGGCGAGCGCTATAAC
Source organism: Gammaproteobacteria bacterium (assembly GCA_031382085.1). Classification (GTDB taxonomy): domain Bacteria; phylum Pseudomonadota; class Gammaproteobacteria; order Steroidobacterales; family Steroidobacteraceae; genus UBA964. The sequence goes on along the minus strand of JANMYM010000076.1, from coordinate 15,343 downwards.
AAGGTCGTCGATATCTGGTCACGTGCCAACGATCAGGTTGCCAAGGCGATGATGGAAAAGCTCGGCACCGAGGAAGCGACCAACCTGCGCGGCGTCAAGGAGCGCCAGAAATCCTTCAACTCGATCTTCATGATGGCTGATTCCGGAGCGCGCGGTAGCGCGGCGCAGATTCGCCAGCTCGCCGGCATGCGCGGCCTGATGGCCAAGCCGGACGGCTCGATCATCGAAACGCCCATTACGGCGAACTTCCGCGAAGGCCTGAATGCGCAGCAGTACTTCATCTCGACGCACGGCGCACGCAAGGGCCTGGCCGACACGGCGCTCAAGACTGCGAACTCGGGTTACCTGACGCGTCGCCTGGTCGACGTTGCGCAGGACCTGGTGGTCACGCAGACCGACTGCGGCACGCAGAACGGCCTGATGATGACGCCGCTGGTCGAAGGCGGCGACGTCGTCGAAGCGCTGGGCGAGCGCGTGTTAGGTCGCGTGGTCATCAACGACGTGTTGAAACCGGGCACGGACCGCGTGGTCGTGCCGGCCGGCACGCTGTTGGATGAAGGACTGGTACGCAAGCTCGAGATGGAGGGTGTGGACGAGATGCTGGTGCGTTCGCCCATCACCTGCGATACGCGTTATGGCGTGTGCGCAACCTGCTATGGACGCGATCTTGCCCGTGGCCGAATCATCAATATCGGCGAGGCAGTCGGTGTGATGGCGGCCCAGTCGATCGGCGAACCTGGCACGCAGTTGACGATGCGAACGTTCCACATTGGCGGCGCGGCCTCACGAGCGGCCGCGGCCTCGAGCGTCGAAGTTCGCAACAAGGGCACGCTGCGCTTCCACAAGATCAAGACCGTTTCCCATGAGAAGGGGTATCTGGTTGCCGTGTCACGATCGGGTGAAATCGGCGTGGTCGACGAATTCGGCCGCGAGCGCGAGCGCTACAAGATTCCGTACGGTTCGCAGATCACTGCGCGCGAAGGCAACAGCGTGGCGGCCGGGCAGGTTGTCGCGACCTGGGATCCGCATACGCATCCGGTCGTAACCGAAGTGGCCGGCATGATGAAGTTCCAGGACTTCGTCGATGGCATGACGATCACCACGCAGGTGGATGAGGTCACCGGCCTGTCGTCTGTTGTTGTGCTCGACGCCAAGCAGCGCGGCGGCAAGGACTTGCGTCCGACCATCAAATTGGTCAACGCCAAGGGCAAGGAAGTGACCTTTGCCAACACGGAAATTCCGGCGGTGTACACGCTGCCTTCCGGCGCGCTTATCAGCCTGAGCGATGGCGCGAAAGTGGCGGTTGGCGATGTCATTGCGCGCATCCCGCAGGAATCCTCCAAGACCCGCGACATCACTGGCGGTCTGCCGCGTGTGGCGGATCTGTTCGAAGCGCGCAAACCCAAGGATCAGGCGATTCTCGCCGAGACCGGCGGCACCGTGAGCTTCGGCAAGGAAACCAAGGGCAAGAAGCGCCTGGTGATCACGCCGGAATCCGGCGAGAAGTACGAAGAGCTGATTCCGAAGTGGCGCCAACTCAACGTGTTCGAAGGCGAAACCGTCGAGCGCGGCGAAGTCATCGCGGACGGCGAGCCAAATCCGCATGACGTACTGCGTCTGCAGGGTGTCGAGGCGCTGGCCAACTATCTGGTGCGCGAATTCCAGGACGTCTATCGCCTGCAGGGTGTGAAGTTCAACGACAAGCACATTGTAGTCATCATCCGCCAGATGCTGCGCAAGACGGAAGTTGCGGACACCGGCGACACCAACCTGCTGAAGGGCGAGCAGCTCGATCGCGCCCGCGCGCTTGAACTCAACGACCGCCTGCCCGAGGGCAAGCAGAAAGCCACGCTGGATCCGGTTTTGTTAGGTATCACCAAGGCATCGCTGGCCACGGAGTCCTTCATATCGGCGGCATCGTTCCAGGAGACCACGCGCGTGCTGACCGAAGCCGCGGTTCGCGGCCTGAAGGACGACCTGCGCGGCCTGAAGGAAAACGTCATCGTCGGTCGCCTGATTCCGGCGGGCACGGGCTTCGCGGCCCATGCGAGTCGTCGTCGCCAGGAAGACCCGAATCGCCGCAGCTACATGGACGTGGGTGCGGGCGCGGTGGATGCGGAGGAAGGTGGCACCGATACCGTCGAGGAGACGGTCGCGACCTGAAGTCCCCTCGAGACGGGGTCGGCGCGCGCCGAAACAAGAAACGCCGCGGATTTCCGCGGCGTTTTTGTTAGTGCGGGCGCCGGTGTACCTAACAAAAAAATGACGGATAGACCGCGTTATGTCGTATCGCGGCGCGCGATACCGTTCGTCCCCCAAGTCACACCTTCCGTCGGATGCCAAGTCACCGGGCCCGGCAATTTGAACCAGTTCACAGTACACACACAGTCATACCGTTAGATTGACCCTCGAAATCGGCCGGCAGAACGCCAGGTCCGGTTTACATAGCGCGTTAGCACGCGGACCGGCGCGTGCGATAGCGGGAGGCGGATGGAATGACTGCGTTTGAGAAAAATTCACACTACGGGCGCGGCACTTCGCTGCTGGAGCTGCTGGTCACAATGTCCCTGGTGGGCATTCTTTTCTCGGCTGCAATCCCCAGTTTCATCGACTTCAGCGTGCGCAATCGCATTGTCTCTTATAGCAACGAATTCATTTCGACGATCAATCTTGCGCGTAGCGAGGCCATCCGCCGCGGCACCACGGTTTCCATTTGTCATAGCGACGATAACGCGACTTGTTCGGGTTCCTGGAGTAGCGGCTGGATCGTGTTCGCCAATACTGACGGCGACAGCCCGGCGGCTGTCGATGCGGGTGAGAGGCTGATTCGCGCCTTTCCCAGCCTGTCCGACAATTTCACGATGCAGGCCGATGCGGCCCTGAGCACGGACGTGAGCTTTGGTCCGGACGGCGCAGCGATCGCCACGGGCGTGATGTCGGTCTGCCACGATGGCCTGACCGAAGACGCGCGCGCCATCGTCATCACGAGCCTGCGGCCGCGAGTGGCGCGGGACACCGACAACAACAAAATTCCCAACATTGACGACGGCACTGACATGGTCAGTTGCGCGTTGCCCTCGGGTTGATGTCATGAAGAACGAAAGCGGCTTCACGCTGGTTGAGGTTCTGGTGTCGATCGTCATCGTGGCGATTGGACTGCTCGGCATGGCCGGACTGACGGCGGCCAGCCTCAAGAGCAACAACACCTCTTACTATCGCAGCCAGGCGACGGTGCTGGCTAACGACATGCTCGAACGCATGCGCGCCAATGTCGTCCAGGCGCGCGGCGAGCAATATGACATCGCCGCGGGACCGGCGTACACGGCAGCCGCCGGGACCTTGCAACGCTTTGACTGCACGGTATGGTTCGCCGCCGTTGCCGCCGCCCTGCCAGCCGGCGTCGGAACCGTCGATGTCAATGCCGGCACGGCGACGATCGTGATCACCTGGGATAGCGGGGAATCGTCGTTCACGACGATTTCACGGCTATGAAGGCGCACGCTGCCATGAAGCGTCGTTCGCGCGGATTCACGCTTGTTGAACTCATGATCTCCATGACGCTCGGCCTGGGCACGATTGCGGTCACGGGCTACATTTACCTGGGCACGGTCAAGACCTACCGGGCGCACGACTCGATGTCTCGCCTGCAGGAGGGCGGGCGCTTTGCCTTCGAGCTGATGGGCAGGGACCTGCGCATGGCCGGCACTACCGGCTGCCCGAACGCCACATCGGCGAACGTGCTGAATAACAGCACGGACTGGGACAAGGATCTGTTTCGCATGTCGATCGTCAGCGTTGATCGGGATGGCGTGGCGGGCACCGAAACGGAATTCAGCGATGCGCTGCGGGTGCTGCGTGCGGACATGACGCGCGAATACATCGTGCAGGCCCACGACAGTGCCGCCGGAATCTTTACACTGACTGCCGCGCACAACATCACGGCCGGCCAGTACCTCATTGCGACCGACTGCAACCATGCGGTGGTCTTTCAGGCCTCGGTGCCTGCCGCCAACCAGATCAGCCACCCCGCCGGTGGTGTTCCCGGCAACTCCACCAGTCTGTTAGGCGCCGGCGGTGTCGTCTACACGTTTGCGCCGGGCTCGCGTTTGTACCGCCTCGACTCGACCAGCTACTTCGTAGCTAACAACATAGCCGGTCGGCCGAGCCTGTTTCGCAGCCGGCCGCGTGGTGCGACAGGAGTCATCACGCGCGAAGAACTGATCGAAGGCGTGCAGGACCTGCAGCTGACGTATGCAGTCGACACCTCGGTGGCGGCCGATGGCCAGGCGGACTTCGTCGATCCGGATGGTGACGGCGATCCCTACCTGACCGCGGCGCAGGTGGACACGGCTGCTGTTCCGGGCGCCAATGCCGCGCAGCGCTGGGCGCGGGTTATCAGCGCCAGGATCAGTACTCTGATCCGTACCAATGAGGACGGCATTGTGCCGGTCGCGCAGAGCTACACATTCAACGGCGTCGCCACGGTCCCGACGGACCTGCGTATGCGCAAGGTATCCACCAACGTGATCCGGTTGAGGAATCGATGAACAAGCAACGCGGCGCCAGTCTGCTGATCGCACTGATTTTCCTGGTCATCATGGCGATGCTCAGCGTGACGCTGGCCAACGTCTCGAGACTCGAGGAGAACATGGCCGGCAATACCCGGGATCGCGACCTCGCGTTGCAAGCCGCCGAGGCGTCCTTGCGTGACGCGGAGTTGCGTCTGGCGATACCGCTGTTTCGCGCGACCCTGTTCCCGGCGTTCAACGCCGTCAACCTCAACACCCAGCAATACTGGGAAAATTGTTTCACTGTCGGCGTGGTTCCGTGCGCCGTGACCTACCAGCCGCTGACGAATCTGCCGACCGTCGGCGCCGGCAAGGTTGCCCAACAACCGAGGTTCATAATCCAGCGCAAACCTAACGTGGGCGTGACGGAAATCTACCGCGTGACATCGCGGGCTGTCGGTGGTTCCACGGACACAGTCGTAGTACTCCAGGCCGAATTCGGCGTGACGCCATAGGCCGTTGTGGCCGGTCAATATTAAGGTGATTCCGATGAAAAAGAGTTTCTCTGTAAAGTCAAAATCAGTAGCCAGCTGCGGCGGCTTTCTGCTCATGCTGCTGGCGGCACCGCTTGGCTGGACGGTCAACATCGCGGACACGCCGCTCTTTCTGTCGGTCGCGGTACCGCCTAACATCGCGGTCACGCTCGACGATTCGGGCAGTATGAAACGGTCCTTTGTGCCCGACATCTGCGGTGGCAACGGCGATGACTGCGCGGCGCTCGACAACCGCTGGGCCAAGTCCGCCAACGGTAACCCGCTGCATTACAACCCCAGCGTGCAGTACCCGCAGGGGCGGCGCGCCGATGGTACGCCTATTGCAACCTCATTCGCGGCAGCCTGGAACGATGGCTTTGACACCGCATTCGGCTCTGTGAACCTGACCAACAACTATCGCCCGACGGCGTATCTAAACCACGGCGACACCTCGGTCGTCGCACACGGTTACATCGGACATTACACTGATGACGTCCGGTGCAGCACGTCATCTGGCGCTGGCGTCTGTCAGATCAAGAATGCATTGGGGTCGTGGTTCAGTGGCGTAACGGCCTGTGTTGGCGCGAGCGCTGCGACCCGCAAGGCGTTCTGCCAGGGCGCCCAGACCGTAACATCGCCGGCTGGTGGAGGCGACGTCGTGCCCGGGAGCGTGCCCGCGTATTACTACGTCTTTGATGGTATCCGCCTAGGTTGCGATGGCACGGCCGGAGACAACGACTGCTATCGCATCGTGCTGGTCAGCAATACCTCGGGTCCGGGCAATAGCGATGAGCGTCAGAACTTTGCGAATTGGTACTCGTTCGCCAGAACCCGCAATCTGTCGACCGCGACTGCCGCCTCGTTAGCTTTTGCCGACTTGGATCCGAGTGTACGTCTGGCGTGGCAGGGTCTCAACTCGTGCTACAACACCGGTTCCAATACCCTGGTCGACATCGATTGTGACGGCTGGCGCGACAATTTCGTCAACAGGAGCAACGCGATCCGGCCTTTTGCCGGCACGCACAAAGCGAATTTCTACGCCTGGATTGCGCAGCAGAACACGCGCAACTCGACACCGTTGCCGGTGGGCACGACGCGCGCAGGCGAGTACTTTCGCACCACGGGCGAGAACAGTCCGTACGACAACGACTTTTCGACCGCCGCGTCCGGGCAGTATTCCTGCCGCCGCAACTACCACATCATGATGACCGACGGTTTGTGGAACGCGACCGTTGCCATCGGCAACATCGACAATTCCACCATCGTGCTGCCGGACGTGGCCACTGAGCCCGAGCCGGACATTACGCGCTACACGCCCATCCCGCCGTACCGGGACACGGCGTCCAACACGCTGGCCGACGTCGCGATGCGTTATGCGCTGATCGATCTGGCGCCGACGTTGCCTAACAAACTGCTGCCGATCTATCGTGACCGCACGGGAACGGCGACCCAGCAATACTGGAACCCGCGCAATGATCCCTATACCTGGCAGCACATGGTGAATTTCACCATCGGCCTGGGTCTGTCGAACTTCATACCGGCGGCCGGGCTGACCTGGACCGGCAATATGTATGGCGGCAGTTACCCGGCCATTGCTGCTGGTTTGCAGGCGTGGCCCGCGGCCAGCACCGCGGCCCCTCCGGCTAACATCACGGACATGTGGCATGCGGCCATCAACAGTCGCGGGCAGTTTTTCGCCGCCGATAACCCGGCAGCACTCGGCGCGGCATTCCGCGAGGCGCTGGTCGCGATCACCAGCGACGCCGGTTCCTCGGCCGCGCTGTCAACCAATTCAACCAGCGTCCAGCCGGGGACGACGGTGGTGTATCAAGCGAAGTTCAGCCGTGGCTGGACCGGTAGTCTGCTGGCGCTGCCCGTCGCCGCCAACGGCGCGGTCGGCTCGCAGATCTGGGACGCGAGCCAGGAAATCCCGGCCTGGGACCAGCGCCGGATCTACACCTGGGACGGCTCGCAGGGCCAGAGATTTGACGGCTGCGGCAGGCTCAACGGTGCACAGCGCACGGCTCTCGACACCGACATCTTCGGTCTTAATGATGGCGATTGTGACCGGCGCCTGAACTGGCTGCGGGGCGATGCTTCCAGGGAACAGCGCAATGGCGGCCAATACCGCAACCGACCCGACACCGTGATGGGCGACGTCATCAATTCCGACCCCGCCTATGTCAAGAACATCAATTATGGATATTCGAGCTTGCCGGCGGGTACTCCAGGTCAGGCGACCTATGGCCTGTACCGCACCGCGAACATGACGCGCGAACCGATGGTCTATGTGGGTGCGAATGACGGCATGCTGCACGGATTCATCGCCGCCAGCGGCGTCGAAAACTTTGCTTACGTGCCGTATGGCGTGTACGCGAATCTCAGCAAGCTGACGGCGCCGACCTATGCACACAAATTCTTCGTCGACGGCGGCATCACGGTCAGTGACGCCTATATCGGCGGCAGTTGGAAGACAATTCTGGCGGCCGGCCTGAATGCCGGTGGCAACACTGTTTATGCGATCGATGTGACTCAGCCGGGCAGCACCGACGAAAGCGACGTTCTGTGGGAGTTCTCGGACGTCAACATGGGCCAGAGCTACAGCCAGCCGCAGATTGGCATCCTCGAGAACGGTAACTGGGTTGCCGTGTTCGGCAATGGTTACAACAGCAGCACCGGTGGCGCCTATCTGTACGTCGTCAATCTTACGACGGGTGCGCTGCTGGCGAAAATTCCGGCCAGTGACATCCCGGGCAACGAAGACAATGGCCTGTCGACGCCGCTGCTCTATGACTCGGACAACGATTATCTGATCGATACGATCTATGCCGGCGACTTGTTAGGCAACATGTGGAAGTTCGACGTTTCTGGAGCAAGCGGCGCCACCTGGAACGTGGCGTTCGCGGGCGCTCCGCTGTTCACGGCACGCAGCGCGACCAACACGGTGCAGCCGATCACGGCGCAACCGAAGGCCACGGCGCATCCGTCGGGCGGCAGCATCGTGATGTTCGGCACGGGACGGTACCTGACCTATGCAGACGTATCCGACACGGCCATGCAGACTTTCTACGGCATCCGCGATGACGGGGTCCTGCCGGTCATCACAACAGATCGCAGCCAATTGCAGGTCCAGCTCATTGACTTGCAGTCCAATGCCTTCGGTCGCGACGTACGATCCTTTACGGGTAATTCGCCCGACTGGGTCACGGACAAGGGTTGGTACGTGGATCTGCGGGATGGGGTGCTGGCGGTGGGCGAGCGAGTCATCTCGACGCCGATCGTCAAGGAGGATCGCGTGATCTTCGTAACTGCGGTTCCGAGCTCCGATCCCTGCACGCCCGGTGGTACGAGCTGGCTCATGGAGCTCAATTTCCTGACCGGCGGAACCTTCGACGAAGCGGTGCTCGACTTGAATAATGACGGCGTTTTCGACGATCTGGACAATGTCCTCGGCCAGGTCGTCAGCGGCGTACGCAACCAAAGCCTGGGCATCAGCAAGACGCCTGTGTGGCTGCAGGCCACGCCGAACTCGGCCTTCAAGATCATGACCGGCACCAGCGGCGGCTTCGCCACCGAACGCAATCGCACGCGAGTGCCTCCGCCGGTGCCAGGCGCGAACCAGGTCCTGCGTCGTTCGTGGATTCAGATCCGTTAGGTGCATGCCATGATAGTCCGCAAACAACGAGGCTTTACCCTGGTCGAGTTGCTGATCGTGGTCGTGATCGTCGGCATACTCGCGACCATCGGCATACCGAGCTATCGGGACTATGTGCGTCGCGCCGGTCGATCGACCGCCAAGTCGGTATTGTTGCAGGACGTGCAGTTCCTGGAGCTCAGTCGCACGGCATCCAATAGCTATGCGCTCAAGGGCGACGGCGGCGCCATGGATGTAAACGCGCTGCCTGCACAGCAGGCACCCGCCGACGGGGACGCGAAATACAACATTCAGCTCAACAACCTGACCGCGACCACCTACACGCTGGTCGCGGTTCCGGTCGTTGGTGGCTCAATGGCTGATGATCCGTGTGGCCAGCTGAGCATCGACGAACTTGGAGTTCGCGCCGTTAGCGGTGCTGAAGACGTCAACACCTGCTGGAACCGCTGAAACGGCGCCGCTCGCTGGACGACACTTCAACCTGTCAGGGTGCGCCGCCCCAGAGATTGCCGCCGCGGTCCAGGTACTCGGCCCCTGTCAGCGTCGCAGGTCCGGCGAAGCTGACACCGAGAGCGGCGACCCTTGCGTTCGCCGCGGCTTCGACGCTGCCGCGGCGGCTGGTCAGAGCGCTGTTCTGCAACTCGACGCTGGCGCCAGACTCGACAATCAAGGCGACGCCGCCGGCGCTGACCTGGCTGTCGACAAGCCGCAGGCGGCAGCCGCGCTGCGCGACAATGCCGGTGCCCGCGGTCACGAGATTCATGCCCGTGACCAGCAGATTTTCGCCGGCGCGGCAAAAGACGGTCTGGTTCATCGGGCCGTTGCCAATGACGCGGCTGGCGGCCTTGTTGCCGCGGCTGTTAGCTGCGGGTTTCAGGCGTTCGATCTTGAATCCCGGACCCTCGATGACGCTCGCGCCCGGCGCGATCACCGGTAACGTGGGCCGGCTGCCCGCAGGTTTCTCGTCGGTGGCAAATGCCGCTGCGCCGAGACCTAACGCCCAGACTGTCCAACAGGCTCGCAGGAAATTTGTCATTGGCTGCATCATAGCCGCAGCTTCAGTATTCCAGCCAGTCGAGACTGTGTGCCAGTGGCGCGCCGGCGATCCGGGTCAGTGCCTTTGTCATAACAGCGGCGGCATTATCGAAGCTGCCGTGCGCGGCGGCGATGGGTCTCGCGAGTGCGCCCGTGGAAACCTGCGGATCCGACAATATGTCCAATCGGCCGCCTGAACTGCTCCAGAGATCCTGCCACTCACGCGCGCTGGCAGCGTCCTCACGATGCCAGTACTCCGACGATGCGGCCTCGTGATACAGGTCCTCGAGCCCGAGGATGGGGGTCTTGTGATTGCTCTCGAGTGCGCGCGACACCAGCCATAGCAGCGACTTGCGGTAGGGGCCGACGGTGTCCTCGAGTTCTCGCTGCTTCGACAACAGGTCAATGCTCAGTGTCGCTGGCTTCAAGGTGCCCCTGGCAAACGCCGGCCGGTAATGATCGAGCGCGAATCGCGCGTTGCAGGCCGGCGCGAACAACGAACAGCTTTTCACGCGCAGATTGTTAGCACGCAGTTCATCGAGCAGGTGGCCAAGGACAATGGCGCCGGCAGAATGACCGAGCAGATGGATCTCGAGGCCCGCGGCGCGCGTGGAAAGCCGGACCAGCGCCTCGGCTAACAATCGCCCGCCATGCCCGGGTTGCGAAGCCGCCGCGGCATTCTGCTTCATTTGCGACCAGATGGGTTTGAGCACCGGTCCGGCGACCAGCTCAATGCTGCGGTCCAGAACGTCGGTGGCGGTATCCCGCAACCGGTCCCAGATCCCGCCTTCGGGCCGCGGCACGCGTTGCAACTGGTCTGCCACCAGGTCGCGGATGGTTTCGAGCGGGCCGGTCTTCCAGGTCAGGAAGAGCGGATAGACTCCGTTAGCCAGGAAGTAGGGTGCCAGCACGCGAATGCGGCAGATGGATTCGTCTTCCGAATTGAGCCCGCCGTGCGCGTAGATCGCGAGTTTTCGTAGCGCCGGAGGTTTGCTCCGCAGCCACGCGCCGGCCTGGCTGACGACGATTTCCTGCACGGCCGCGGCCGCATTCTCGACGTTGACCAGACGATTGATGACGCGGCCGTCGTTACCGGCTACCAGCGCATGCCGGTAGGCGGTCTCGATATCAAGTGGCCTGACCAGCGCAGGCAGGTTGTCGGGCGCGGTCAGGGGCTTCGCAGCCAGCGACACCCCGGCCGCAGGCACCGGCAAAGACCGCGGCGCACCTGGCTTGAAGGTGCCTGACGAGCGCAGCTTGTCCTCAAGGCCGGCGGGAACACCTAACGCCGCAACCCAGGCATCGTCGCCGTTCCTGACCCACTCGTCGTAGGGAAGCATCGCAAATCCCTTCATGCCCCAATCTGGACCCCAGGAATTCTGCACCACGAAACCGTGTTCGTTGTAGCCGACGAGCGCGAACGCATGCCCGCCCGTTGATTTCCGGTCGCTGATTGGCTTGATCTTCGGCAGGCTGTCATGTGTCAGTTTGCCCGCGTAACGCATATTTGTTAGCGCAATATCCCAGCCGTCATGGACCGTGGCCGAGACCAGGATCGCACCGATCTGGCGGATCGCCGCCTGCATGTCGACGACCGACGCGTGGTTTACGCGGTAGTAAACCCCGAGGGTCCTGCTCAGCGCATCGGTGTCCCAGCCGTCGCGCGGCTTGATGAAGACGACGCGAGCGCGACTGTCCCGGTATGGCCAGAGCGAGTCACGGCAGACGCCATGTTTATGCCAGGCTTTGAGCGCGCCGCGACAACTGGACCCTTCATAGTCCTCGCCCGACCACTCATCATAGAAACGCGCCAGGTGGTAAAGCATGCGGGCGCTGACTGGCTCGGACTTCAATGAGCCGGTGGCCGAGATCTGCCGCCGGAACAGCAGGTAGTCGACGACTCCGGCGAGCCCAAAACCGGTACAGGCGCCTTCTTCGCCCTGGTCCAGCACCAGGCCAGCGGCAACATACTCGGGAATCCAGGTCGCGAGGTCCGGGTCGACCGGCCAGCGCGGTGGCAATGACAGCAAGTGCGGCAGGTATTGGCGGTCGCGCAGATCGAGCCGGTCGGGGCGGGCATCCAGGGTTCGGCCCAGCGAGGACAGAAATTTCGATGGCATGACAACGATGCTAAACCGGCCCCACACTATTGCGTTGCAGCATTTAATTGACAGCGTTTATGCACACCTCTAAGATTCGCGCCCCTTACCACTCGGCCCAACGCGCCGGGGGTAAAAACAGCGAATTCCGGCCGGGCCGTCCTTGTGACGGCCCGGTTGTTCTTGCAGACATGTTAGCAAGCCGGGATTCGCGGTCGCCCGCGCGGCGGCCGTGGGTCCGTGTTCTCTGGCACAGCTTTAATGAAGTCTGCGCTGGATGTTTTGGCGGATCTTCGGCTTCAGCGTGGGCGGTGAATAACCGCTAACGATTTGGAGTCCGAATGGCCACCACAGGTCAATTAATCCGTGCCCCGCGCCGCAGCGCCGTCGATAAAACCAACGTACCTGCATTGCAAGGCTCGCCGCAGAAGCGCGGCGTCTGCACACGCGTTTACACCACCACACCGAAGAAGCCGAACTCGGCGCTGCGCAAGGTTTGCCGCGTGCGCCTGACCAACGGCTACGAAGTCAGCTCCTACATTGGCGGCGAAGGCCACAATCTGCAGGAACACTCGGTGGTTCTGATCCGCGGTGGCCGCGTCAAGGATCTGCCAGGTGTGCGCTACCACACGGTACGCGGCACCCTGGACTGCGCAGGCGTCAACGACCGCAAGCAGAGCCGTTCCAAGTACGGCGCCAAGCGCCAGAAAAAGAAATAATTCAGGAGATATACGATGTCACGTCGTTCAGCCGCGCCGCAGCGCCATATTCTGCCGGACCCGAAGTTTCACAATGACATGCTGGCCAAGTTCATGAACGTAGTCATGAAAAGCGGCAAGAAAGCCGTTGCCGAGCGAATTTTGTACGGCGCCATCGACCGAATTGGCGAAAAGACCGGCAAGCAGGGCACCGAGGCCATTGATTTGTTAGGCACCGCGCTTGACAACGTCAAGCCTGTTGTCGAAGTCAAGTCACGGCGCGTCGGCGGCGCAACCTACCAGGTGCCCGTCGAAGTCCGTTCAGCCCGTCGCCAGACACTGGCCATGCGCTGGGTCATCGAGGCCGCGCGCGCGCGTTCCGAGAAGTCGATGGCGTTTCGTCTTGCGCACGAACTGATGGACGCTGCGGAAAATCGCGGCGCCGCGGTGAAGAAGCGCGAAGAGACGCATCGCATGGCGGAAGCTAACAAAGCGTTTGCGCATTATCGCTGGTAGTGTTCGCTAAAACGGCTCGTTCCAAGTACCGTCACTTCGTCGTAACTGCTTCAATTCATGCCCCGCACCACTCCCATAGAGCGCTACCGGAATATCGGTATCTCGGCTCATATCGACGCCGGTAAAACGACGACGACGGAGCGGATTCTTTTTTATACGGGTGTGTCGCACAAGATCGGCGAGGTGCACGACGGCGCTGCGATCATGGATTACATGGAACAGGAACAGGAGCGCGGCATTACCATCACCTCCGCCGCCACCACCTGCTTCTGGAAGGGCATGGACAAGTCCAAGCCCGAGCATCGCATCAATATCATCGACACTCCGGGCCATGTCGACTTCACCATCGAAGTCGAGCGCAGCCTGCGCGTGCTCGACAGCGCGGTCGCGCTGTTCTGCGCCGTGTCCGGCGTACAGCCGCAGTCGGAGACAGTGTGGCGGCAGATGAACCGCTATGGCGTGCCGCGCATTGCCTTCGTCAACAAGATGGATCGCCCCGGCGCGGACTTCCTGCGCTGCCTTGAGCAGATCAAGACCCGCCTGCGCGGCAACCCGGTTGCCATCCAGCTGCCGATCGGCGCCGAGGAAACGTTTGCAGGCGTCATCGACCTGATCCGCATGAAGACCATTGTGTGGGATGGCGAGACCCAGGGGATGAAATTCTCGTACGCGGAAATTCCCGCCAAGCTCAGGCCGCAGGCCGACGAGTACCGCGCGATCATGATCGAGGCGGCCGCGGAAGCTAACGAGGCACTGACCAACAAGTTTCTGGAAGAAGGCACGCTGTCGGAAGACGACATCCGGGCTGGCCTGCGGGAGCGTTCGAAGAAGAGTGAAGTCGTGCTGTGCATGTGCGGTTCGGCGTTCAAGAACAAAGGCGTGCAGGCCCTGCTGGATGCCGTGATCGACTTCATGCCTTCGCCGATCGAGATGCCGGACGTCAAGGGCCTGGACGACGACGGCGATCCGATGACGCGCAAGGCCACCGATGAGGAGTCGTTTTCAGCGCTGGCATTCAAGATCCTGACCGACCCCTTCGTCGGCACCCTGACGTTCTTTCGCGTGTATTCGGGCGTGCTGAAATCCGGTGATGCCGTGTACGTGCCGAGCAAGCGCCGCAGCGAGCGTATCGGCCGCTTGCTGCAGATGCACGCGAATGAGCGCAGCGATATCAAGGAAGTCCGCGCCGGCGATATCGCCGCAGCCGTGGGCCTGAAGGACGTCTACACCGGCGACACGCTGTGTCACGAAGGCAAGCACATCACGCTTGAGAAGCTCGTGATTCCGAACCCGGTGATTTCAGTGGCGGTGGAGCCAAAGTCGACGGTTGACCAGGAAAAGATGGGTATCGCGCTGCAGCGCCTGGCGAAGGAAGATCCGTCGTTTCGCGTGCACACAGATCAGGAATCAGGCCAGACGATCATTTCCGGGATGGGCGAGCTGCACCTGGAAATCATCGTCGACCGCATGAAGCGCGAGTTCAAGGTCGAAGCTAACGTCGGCAAGCCGCAGGTGGCGTATCGCGAAACCATTCGCAACAGTGTCGAATCCGAAGGCAAGCACGTCAAGCAGTCTGGCGGCCGCGGTCAGTATGGTCATGTGTGGCTCAAGATCGAACCTAACGACGTCGGCAAGGGCATCCAGTTCGTGAACGGCATCGTAGGCGGATCCGTGCCGCGCGAATTCATCCCGGCGGTGGAAAAAGGCATCAAGGAAGCCTGCGAAACCGGCGTCATGGCGGGTTATCCAGTGGTCGACGTCAAGGTCACCCTGTTCGACGGTTCGTACCACGACGTTGACTCGGATGAGATTTCCTTCCGCATGGCATCGATCTTCGGTTTCAAGGACGGCTTTCGAAAGGCCAAGCCGGTGATCCTCGAGCCGATCATGAAGGTTGAGGTAGTCACGCCTGAAGATTACATGGGTGACGTCATTGGCGACTTGAACCGTCGCCGCGGCCAGATTCATGGGATGGAAGACCTGCCCGCAGGCAAAACCATTACCGCAGAAGTTCCGCTGTCGGAAATGTTCGGCTACGCGACGTCCGTGCGCTCCATGAGCCAGGGCCGTGCAACGTTCACGATGGAATTCGCAAAGTATTCCGAAGTGCCGCCTAACATCGCCGACACCATTATCAATAAGTAGAGGAGTACGCACCGTGTCGAAAGAGAAATTTGAGCGCAAGAAGCCGCACGTTAATGTGGGGACGATTGGACACGTGGACCATGGCAAGACGACGCTGACGGCGGCCCTGACGAAGGTGATGGCCGAGACGTATGGCGGGACGTTCATGGCGTAC
>JANMYM010000043.1:0-4277 GCA_031382085.1 Gammaproteobacteria bacterium | reverse complement strand
GCCGTAGTCCTGCATCAGGAGCGCAACCTCGAACAACAGTTGCGCTTCGGCCTTGCCGCGCGACAGTTGTACCGCGGTGACAGGTTCCTGGGGCGCGGCGAAGCCCAGCGCCGAAGCTGTGGCACTGCGTGACAAAGGCAGTCCGGGTGTTCCATAGCCGGCCGCAGATCCTAACGGGCTTAACGAAAGCCGCCGCTGGGTGGCCTTGATGCCGGCCGCATCATCGCGGATCTCGGCGGCGAATCCGCCGGCCCACAGAGCTACGCTGCTCGGCATGGCCTGCTGCAGGTGCGTATAGCCCGGTAGTGCGATTGAGCCCTGACGCGCGGCCAGCGCATCGAGCGCTGCCGCTACGCCAGCGGCTGCCGACTGCAATTGATCGACCGCGTCGCGCAGATAGAGCCGCAGCGCTGTCAGGACCTGGTCGTTGCGCGAACGGCCCAGGTGCACGCGGCCGCCGGTCGCACCGATCATCGCCGTGAGTCTTCGCTCCATCGCGGTCTGCCCATCTTCGTCGGCGAGTTCCACCCGCCACTCGCCGCGCGCATGGCTGGCGGCAAGTTTCTGCAGGCCGTCGCGGATCAGCGTGAGGTCCGCACCACCTAACAAATTCTGTGCAGCCAGCATTTCGGCATGCGCGATCGAAGCACGGGTGTCGTAGGCGACCAGGCGGTCGTCGAGCGCGTGGTCCTCGCCGGCGGTGAAGGCGAGTACCTGCGCATCCAGCGGTGCGCCCTTGTCCCAGAGTCGGCTCATGATTGCATCAGCTGGCCGCGCTGCCGGTTTGCTGCTCCGCGGGCGACAGTGCGTGCGTGTCGGCAACGATCATCGTTCCGGTGCCTTCGTTGGTGAAGACCTCTGCGAGGATGCCTTCCTGTGACTTGTAGGAAATCACGTGCACGCGGCGCACGCCGCCGCGAATCGCATCCTCGATGGCCTTGGCCTTGGGCAGCATTCCATCCTTGATCGCGCCGCTTTCGCGCAATTTCTTGAGGCCTGCGAGGTCCGTGTATGAAATAACCGAGCCCGGGTCCTCGACCCGCTCCAGGATGCCGGGCGCACCGGTGCAGAGAATCAGCTTCTCGGCATCCAGTGCGGCGCCGATCGCGCTTGCGACCGTATCGGCGTTGATATTGAGCAGCGTCCCGCTGCTGTCGGCGGACAGTGGGCTAACAACAGGCATCAAGCCGTTGTCGAGTAGTTTGCGCAGCACAGTCGTATCCACCTTGTTGATGTCGCCGACGAAACCATAGTCGACAGTTTCGCCGCTGCCGTCGGTGAGGCGAACTGGTGCGCGCCTGTGAGCCTGGATCAGTCCGGCATCAACGCCGCTGACACCCACGGCGTCGATGTCGACGTCGCGGCAGATGGCCAGGATGCGCGTGTTGATCAGGCCGTTGAGCACCATGGCGGTGATATCGATGGACTTCTGGTCGGTGACCCTGCGGCCCTGCACCATGCGTGTCGGCACACCGAGTTTTTCTGTCAGCTCAGTCAATTGCGGCCCGCCGCCATGGACGAACACGACCCGCACGCCGAAGTAGTGCAGGATCGCGATCTGCTCGATCAGTCCGCGCGTGGCGTCAACGTCGCCAAATACGCCACCGCCCGCCTTGACGATGAAAGTCTTGCCCTTGTAGAGGCGCATGTACGGCGCTGCATTGCGCAAGGCTCTGATCGCAATTGTCTGATCGGTCCGGGACATCATCATGGGTCGGGTACTCCTAACGGGCTAACAGGCGATGCAGCACGGCGGTCTGCGCGGTAAGTCGGTTGTAGGCTTCCTGCAGAACGAGGCTGCGTGGACCGTCCAGCACTTCGTCCGCGATCGCGACATTTCTGCGCACCGGCAGGCAATGCATCAACCGGCAATCGGCGGCGGCGGTTGCAAACCAGCTGTTCTGCACGCACCAGTCGCCGAGGCTGGCACGCAGCGCCGCATCTGCCTTGACGTCGCCATAAATGGCGGTCGCGCCCCACTCCTTGGCGTAGACCACCTGTGCGCCGGCCAGCGCCGCGGCACGATCATCCGTCTCGGACACTGTGCCACCATACGCGGCCGCGGCCGCGCGAGCCTTTTGCATGAGCGCCTCGGGCAACGCAAACCCTTCGGGCCGCAGCACCGTGACCTGCATGCCGCGCATGGCTGCCATGTGCAGCGTCGCGGCCGGCACCGCGAGCGGCAGCGCGCGCGGATGATTGACCCAGGACAGCACGAATTTGCCGTGCGTGGGAATCGCGCAGTCGTCGAGAGTCTTCCAGTCGGCCAGCGCCTGACAGGGATGGTTGACCGCGGATTCCATGTTGATCAGCGGCTTGTTGACCAGCGATGCCATGACGTTGAAATTCGTTTCGGCGAGATCTGTGGTGAGATCCTTGCCCTCGGCAAACGAGCGGATACCTAACACATCGCAGTAGGAGGCAAGCACCGGGATGCCTTCGCGCACATGCTCAGCTGAGGCGCCATTCATGACCGTCCCGAGACGCGACTCAAACAACCATGTGCCCTGACCGGGCGTAATGACAAACGAGTTGCCACCGAGGCGCGCCATCGCTGACTGGAAAGACGCCAGCGTACGCAGCGACGGGTTCATGAACAGCAGGCCCAGCATGCGACCGGCTAACGCCTGCGGCTCCGGTTGACGTTCGAGGCGTGCAGCCAGCGCCAGCAGATCGACAATCTCTGCGCGTGAAAAATCGGCGAGGTCCAGGAATCGTTGCATGTCAGCCGAGCGCCAGCAGCGCCTCCCGCAGCAGATCAACGTGCGATTCCTGCAAGATGTAGGGCGGCAGCAGGCGCAACACCGCCGGGTCACTGCTGGTGCCACAGAGAATATTACGTTTCAGCAGCTCAGGCTGCAGCTCCTTCGCGGGGCGCCTGCAGATCAGCCCGTGCAGAAAGCCCGCGCCCTGGTGACCTGTGACAGGGCCCACCGTGCAGGTGTTGCGGATGTACTGCGACACGCGTCGCACGTTAGCCATCAGTCCTTCGTTCTCGATCGCGTCAACAACTGCCTCGACGACCGCACACGCCATGGGGCCTCCACCGAACGTGGTGCCCAGCCCTTCGAGTTTGAGTGCGGCGGTGACACGCGGTGTCATCAGCAGCGCGGCCACCGGAAATCCATTGCCGAGAGCTTTGGCGGCCGTGATCATGTCAGGCGCCATGCCGTACATGTTGGCTGCGAAAGGCCACCCGCTGCGGCCCATGCCGATCTGCACTTCATCGAATATCAGCAGCGCGCCGACGGCGTCGCAGCGCTCGCGCAACGCGGCGAGAAATTCCCGCCCCATGTCGAAGGCGCCGCCAACACCCTGCACGGGCTCGACGATGACGGCCGCGGTGTCCTGGGTGACGTGCGCGGCAATGGCGCTGACATCGCGTCGCGGCATGAAGCTCACATCAAATGGGGTGCGCGGAAATTCGTACCACTTGCCGGCGGCGCCGTCCGTCAACGCGCCCGCGGCAGCGGTGCGCCCGTGAAATGCACCCCTAACGGCTGCAACCTGGTTGCGGCGCGTCATCTTGAACGCCATGCGCAGGGCATTTTCGTTAGCTTCAGCGCCGGAGTTCACGAAGAACACGCTGTCGAAGCTGCCGCCGGCAAAGCGCGCCAGTTTTTCGGCGGCACGCGCGCGCACCTGCATTGGCACGGCATTACTCTGGAAATTGCAGCTCGCGGCCTGCGTCTGCAGGGCTCGGGTCCAGCCCGGATGTCCATAGCCCAGCGCCGCAACCGCATGGCCGCCATAAAGATCCAGGATCCTGCGCCCGTCGCGGGTGTGCAGCCAGACGCCGTCGGCGTGTACGACCTCAAGAGGGTATTGCGCGAACACCGGGGCCAGGTGATCCGGCGGGCTGGTGGTATTGATTGCGGCGTTCATATGCGGTGGCGCTAGCTCAGAAAGGAAGGACAAGAGTTGCAATCAGTGCGCGGTCTGGCAGGCAATTACGTCTTATCGCGACCGTGCGCGACAGGACGTCGCGCCCGGAGCCCTCATGGATGGGTTCAAGGCGTTCCGGAAAGGGTCCAACAAATGGCGGCGTGCCGCCCGAACTCCCGATTCCGTTGGCGCGCCGCATGATCAGGTCCACCCCGCCGCAGGCGCCGTTAGACCCGTCGTCTCGGGCAGACTGAACAGGCGGTTCATCCATTGCACAGCACCGCCCGCGGCGCCTTTGTTGAGGTTGTCGGCTACGCTCATCACGGCCACAGTACGGCCGTTGGCCGCGGCGGACAGATGCGCGTAGTTGCTGGCGACGATGTCCTTGACGC
>JANMYM010000034.1:0-27456 GCA_031382085.1 Gammaproteobacteria bacterium | reverse complement strand
GCTGAAAACGGGCGGTTAGCTCAGCGGTAGAGCATTGCTTTCACACGGCAAGGGTCACTGGTTCGATCCCAGTACCGCCCACCAAAGATCTGCGCGACACAGCGGAACTGACGTCATGCCACTCGACGTTTTTCCGCTGCCGCAAGATCGAAGGTTGCTTGCAAATTCATCCACAATCGCGGCGAAGTTCCAAGAACGCCGGCGAGATCCAGCGCCGCATCCGCCGTAACGCCGCGCTTCCCCTTAATGAGCTCATTAAGACGGGCACGCGTCCAGCCGAGACGCTTTGCAAACTCAGTCTGCGTTAGGCGGCCAGGCTCGAGAAATTCCTCGAATAGCACCTCACCAGGATGAAATGGCTTTGCAGGTTGATCCAAAATCTTTCTTGCCATATTTGCTCCTAGCGGTAGTCGATGACTTTGACATCTGATGCGTTGCCGTGCTCAAACCGAAACACAACCCGCCATTGATCGTTAATACGAATTGAGTAGAAGCACTTCCAACGCCCTTTAAGAGCCTCAAGGCGGTTGCCTGGCGGGACCCGCAAATCAGCCAGCTCCGCTGCGTCGTGCAAATAAAGAACTTTGCGACGAGCCGCGCGCAATAGTTCCGCAGGGAAATCGCGAATATCTTTGGACCGGCGATCGTAGAAAAGAGCTTCGACCAGGCGGTTCCCAAAGCTTTCTATCATATTTCTATATTATCGGAACTTGATAACAGTTGCAGGTGGGCAGACTCTACTCCAGCACCGGACTAATACAGGTTGTCAGGTCGCGTTTATAGCTGGATTGCAATACGGTTTTGAATCTCCTACCCTCGCATCGAACCGATGATTCGATGCAAATTGCGCAGCCGTCAAACACCACAGGTTTTGTCGATGGAAAGTAGGCCGGCTAGACCCAACTCCCTAGGCGAGGGCTCGCAAGAAGACGCCTCGTCGCACACTTGGCGCAACCTGATTCCGAATGCTGGCGTCATGCACGCGGCGGGTTGGGGTCTCTATGCAAGTATCGTCATTCTTTATGCGGTTTATTCCTGGCTGACGCTGTCACTTGCTGGTGACGATTCAGGTGCGCGCGTAACCGTTGGCGTCACGTTTTTGCTGGTGATCCTCGGGGGACCGTTACTGGCTCTGCTTTTTTGGCTTGTCGCCCGGATGGTCCTTAGGTCTCTGTCGGCGCTTTCTGGTTTGTTGTTCGCCGCCTGCTTTAGCGCAGCAATTGCGCTATATGTCACGGTTGACAGCAAGGCTGGGACTGGGGAGAAGCTGGCGATTCTTGCGATTTTTTCGGCCACCGGAATCCTCATCGGCGGCGGCCTGTGGTCGCTTCTGCGCAAGCGGGGCGCGATGCCCCTACTTTGCCTCTTGGGCGGATTGGCTCTGCTTGCCGTCGAGATCAGTTGGTTGCTTGATCCAGGCGATACGGCGCAACAGCGCACTGCATTTGCCACGAACACGGGGCGCGAGGTGTCGGCCATCGCGTTGCCCAATCCAGGTACGCGCGGCCGCTATGCAGTCGCCACATTGAGCTATGGCAGCGGCAAAGATCGACAGCGCGTGGCCTATGGCAGCGGCGCGGCGCTACATACTCATTCAGTGGACGGATCGGCGTTTGTGCAGGGATGGAAAGACGGAGGCGGGTTGGCCGGCTGGTTTAGTCGCGCACGCACACGCTATTGGGGTTTCAATGCAACCGCGATGCCGATCCAAGGTCGGGTGTGGTACCCATTGCGCAACGAGCCGAGCCCGCTGGTACTGATGGTTCATGGAAATCACCTGATGAACGAGTCTTCGGACACCGGTTACAACTACCTCGGTGAACTATTGGCCAGCCACGGGTATATCTTCGTTTCCGTTGACGAAAACTTCCTCAACAGCAGCGTCTACGACATCGCCGCGGAGCTTGCTGGTTTTGCCGGAGTCGACATGGGGCTGCGCAAAGAGACCGATGCCCGTGCATGGTTGCTGCTTGAACATTTGCGTGTGTGGAAAGAATGGAATGCCAGCGCAGGCCATTTGTTCGGCAACAAAGTAGACATGGCCCGCATCGCTTTGATGGGCCATTCGCGCGGCGGTGAGGCGGTCGCGGTTGCCGCGGCATTCAATCGAATGTCGGCCTACCCGGACGACGCGCGAGTGACGTTCAACTATGGATTCGCGATCCGTTCGCTGGTCGCCATGTCGCCGGTCGACGGTCAGTATCGACCGGCAGACAGGCCAACACCGATGACTGATATCAATTACTTTCTGTTGCACGGTTCGCACGATGGCGACATACAGACGTTTCTCGGCACGCGGCAGTACCAGCGACTTACGTATTCGGACCAGGGCAACTGGTTCAAGAGCTACTTGTACATCTACCGCGCCAATCATGGAATGTTCAGCCAGTCCTGGGGAAACAGGGATACCTGGGGTCTGAATGGGCGCCTGTTAAACGTCAAGCCACTGTTGCAACCCGCGGAGCAGCAGGCAATTGCCGAGGTCTACATATCGGCATTCCTGGCAGCGACGCTCGACGGTGAGGAAGGTTATCGTCAATTGTTTCAGGACTACCGCAGTGCTGCCGCGTGGTTGCCCAATACACAATATCTGCAGCAGTACGCCGAGTCCGGCGATCTTTCTGTTAGCACTTTCGACGAGGATATCGATCCCCGAACGACGACACTTTCGGGCGGAACGATTTCCGCTGCGGGACTGAGTACCTGGCGCGAGCAACGGCTGCGTCTCAAATCAGATGATGCCGATACCAATGCCGTTTACCTTGGATGGACAAAACCGGCTAACGGCAATGCGCCGTACTACCGAATAACACTCACGCCCGGTGCCGCGCAACTGAGCGAGAACAGCGTATTGCTGCTTTCAATTGCCGACGCGCAAGAAAATACGCTGCGAGAGCCGGTGGAAAGGCCCCTGGACCTGACAATGGAAGTGAGTGATGCGAACGGCAATAGCGCCGCTTTGGCGCTCAGCGGGTTCGGGAACATCGAGCCGCAGTTCGCGGCGACGGTAAGGCGTTGGGGCCTGCTTCGCTCTCTAGGACATTCGGAACTGGTGCTGCAACGCTTGCAACTCCCACTCTCCGAATTCCATCGACAGAATCCAGATTTTGATCCGAGTCGCATATCCAGCATCACGCTGGTGTTCGATCGATCTCCGAAAGGTATGATCGTGCTTGACGACGTGGGCGTGCGAAATACCGCCCGACACTAGCGCAATTGATTTGGCTGGCTGAATCGTTCGCCCAAGGTCTCGGCGATGTCGGTGATTGGCACGCGCCATGCTCCTGCTGCATCCGGTAAGAAAGGCATGCTGACCGGGTTGCAAATCATGGCGCGCAGCAGCCGCGCGCCAAAGCCCGGCATGCCGGCATGGGCCATCTTGCTGTTGTCGACCATCAGCACATCGCCGCTCTGCCAGCGAAACGATGAAAAATGCTGGCGCATCGCGCGCGCTACGATTTCAATGTCGGCGCGTTCGAAAGCCGAACTCACGTGCGCGCCGGGCGGGCCGCCAGCCTCGATCGTGAAACCCAGCCTGGCTCGCAGCCGCTCCCAGATTGCACGCGTGTAGTTCTTGATCACCACGCGCGGTGCGCGGAACAGCGCCAGCGACGGGACCAGATAGGTCAGCGGCGGGTGCCGCCACAGCAGGCGGTGCAGCGCCCACCTGGCGCCGGTGTAGTCGGGTTCAAACGCGGCGCGAATCGCGGCGGACAATCCCAGCCCCATCAGACCGCCGTAGTAATGGATATCGAGAGCCGGTTCGCCCGTCAGCGGATGCACCAGCACCGAAGGCTTATACAACATCATGTAGCGCTTGCCCGCGTGCTCCGCGATCGCGAGCCCACCCTGTTGCGCGATTGCCTCTGCGGCGGCCGCATCGAGCCCATAACGTGCGGCCACGTCATCGACAGGGAAGGCGTTAGCCAGACAGCGCGTCTGGCGCAGCTTGTCCTTGACAGCATCCGGCAGCGCTGCAAATACCTTCGCGGTATTCACCAGTCCGGTTTCGCCGCCTAACATCGCGGGTTTGCGGCAGAAAAAGAAAATAAAACGCGGCACATCCGGCACGAAATAGTTCTCCGTGTGGAACGCGGCCATGTCGAACGAGCCACCGGTCGTGTAGATCGAGTTGGTGTGCATGACAAAGCGCAAGCCGTCGACTACCGTGCGCCCGCCCTCCGACATGAACACACTGGCGATACCACGCATGCCGCGCAGCGCGAGCACGGTGCTCTCAAAATCCTGATCCGTGCCGACCTCGAAGCCGCGCAACAGCACGGCGCCGTGCCGCGCCGCATCGCTGACAATATGTTGCGCATGATTTGTTAGCACTGAGTGCAGATGCACCAGATCGCGCCGGCCGCTGGCCTCAAGCACCAGCGGCGTCCCGGTCTCGGAACTGTTGATGGCACGCTCATTGTCGAGCAGCAGGCGCGTGTTGACGCCGGGATATGAGTACATGGAGCTTCTGCTAGCGCCTGCGGAAATACCAGCCGTAGTACTCCACGCGGTTGTACCGTTCGTGAAAAGGGATTTCGCAGGATTTGCCGAGATTCTGCCATTCATCGCGCACCTGCCAGCCGGCCTGCGCCATGCTCTCGAGGAAGCGTTCGCGATGGCGCACCTTGTAGGGGCAGAATGACACGCCCATGGCGTTGACCGTGACGAACTCCTCGTGCGTGTGCACCGGCAGCATGTTGATGATAACGTGCTGCGGGCAGTCGCGCAGTGACGCTAACAAATCCGCCGGCGACTGCTCCAGGTATTGCAGCGCGCCCGATGACAACAGCAGGTCGCAGCCGCTGGCAGCGCTGAAATCATCTGTGAATTCCAGTTGTGGCGCCGCTTGCTCAATCGCCAGTTGGCGACCCGCCGCGTTGATGGACGGCACATCCTGCACGCGCCAGCGAAAATCAGCGCCGACACTGAGGTAGCGCCGCAGAGCGTAGTAAAGAATTCCCACGTGCCCGCCGTGGTCGAACACCGAACGCAATCCGGGACCCTGCTTGTCGAGCCAATACAGGACCGGATAGTCCCACTCGCGCGGCCCTTTCATAAAGCTACGATACATGTCCGCCGCGCCAGGCTGGTCGTAACCCACGACCGCGCGCGGCGGCAGATCGGCAATTGCTGCTGCGAATGAATCGTATACGCCGCGAAACAGATTGCCGTGAATGTTTTCCAGAAAGCGGCGCTGGTATCGGCGCACGCGCCACTGGTAAACCCCAGGCAGGGCCTTGATCACTTCGCGCAGGCTGGCCAATGGACGTTCCTCTTATTACATACCGGGCGGAATCACGGCGCCGCGCAAATACCGCCTGGCCAGTACCATTGAACGGCCAACCGGATATTTCAGCGTATCCAGAAGTGGTGATTCGTACGGCGGCCGCGGATGGAATCCGAATCGCCGCAGATAGTCGTTGAGCGCGTAGGCGTAGGCGGCGCGCCGCGTGGCCCGGGTGTAGAACACGACGCCTATCGATATCGAGTAGGTGTCATCGGCGGCCACCGGCAGCGACTCCGTGTTAGTCGTGTGGCCGGACGTGCTTGGCATGTACACGCCCTCGCCCGGACGCAGTTCCTCGTTGACGCTCGCACGCCGAAAAAAGCCGGGGTCAAAGCGCACCGTGCTGACATCCGCGCGTCCGCCGATTTTCTGCTCGATTTCGGCTTCCGGCACGACCTGCCGGTCCGCGGGGTCCCAGACACTGAGCCGTTTGCGCCCGTGGATCTGCAGGAAAAAATTATTTTCACGATCGAAGTGAAATGGCGTGGCTGACGGCGCCGACGACACGAAGATGAATCCGTCGTATTCGAACCGGCCCGGGTCTGCGTGCTCCGCCCACGACGCGGTGCTGTCCACCACGTCGTGAATCATCGCGCGATAGTCGGGATCGGCCTGCACGCTATACAGAGACACCCACGAACCCGGCTCTTCAATGCGCGCAAAAGCCTCCGATACGGACAAACCACGATCGCTCCTGGTATGTACCTCGAGCGGGTCGGCGCTGGTCGCACCCGTGCGAACAAACTTGACCAGGCCATTGCCCAGCGCCTCGAATTTCTCGCCGAGACGTTGCAGCGCAGACAGCTGCAACAGCGGATGGTCGCACATGGCATGCCGCAGTCTAACGACACGCCGGGGGTGAAACTCGCTGTCGCCTGCGGGCCAAACCCGTTCGCCGCTCACGACAGCTAACTCTTCGAACGGCCATGCGACACGCTCGCAGGCAAAGACGCGTCTGAGTTCAATTTCGCAGCCAGCTGGGCCAGGGTCTCGAGCAGCAGCTGACGCACTTCAAAGCGGTGCCCGGTCCGGCGCCAAATGCGCTGCACGAATTCCACCGACAGCAGCGAATGGCCGCCGAGGTCGAAGAAATTATCGCGCACGCTGACCGCGCGTACGCCGAGCATTTCCATCCAGACTTCCGCGATCAGCTTCTCGGCAGCGGTCCCCGGTGGCTCGCGCTTTTCCTTTTTTGCGACTGCTGGCAGCGGCAGCGCCGAGCGATTGAGCTTGCCGTTAGGCGTGAGCGGCAATGCATCCAGCTCGACGAACACCTGCGGGATCATGTACTCCGGCAGTGCGGCGCGCAGGAAGCGGCGCATTTCCGTATTGGTCGGCATCGCGTTGTTCCTGCAGCACAGGTACGCGACCAGGCGATCGTCTCCCGGCCCGAATCTGCGCATCACGACCGCACATTCAGTCACCTGGTTGTAACGGCTCAGGACCGTTTCGACCTCGCCGAGTTCGATGCGGAAGCCGCGCAATTTGATCTGGTTGTCGAGGCGCGCCACGTACTCGAGCTTGCCATCGTGCCGCCAGCGCACCTGGTCCCCGGTGCGGTACATCCGCGCGCCCGGCGACAGCGCGCGCGTGTCCGGCACGAAGCGTGCGACGCTGTTAGCAGGGTCACCGATGTAGCCGTGCGCCACGCCCGCGCCACCGATGTAGAGTTCTCCCGCAACTCCAATCGGCAGGTCCCGCATGGAAGGGTCGAGCACATGGCACTGCGTGTTAGCAATCGGCCGGCCGATCGGCACCGGCGATTCGGAGCCGTCGAGTTCCTCGCAGGTGGACCAGACCGTGGTTTCGGTCGGACCGTACATGTTCCAGACGCGGCCGGCCGTCGCATGGAGTTGCGCGGCGAGATCCGCTGGCAGCACCTCTCCGCCACACAGCACCGTGAATCGCGAGCCGCCGCCTTGCCATCCACTGGCGAGCAAGGCCCGCCAGGTGCTGGGTGTCGCCTGCATCACATCGATTTGGCCGCTCTCGAGCAGCGCTTTCAGCTGATAGGCATCTTTGCTCGCGGCGCTGCTCGCCAGCACCACCGTCGCGCCCACCGCGAGGGGCAGAAAAAGCTCGAGTACCGAGATATCGAAGCACAGCGTCGTCACCGCGAGCAGGCGGCTGCTGGCACTCAGACCCGGCTGAACCGCCATGCTGGCGAGGAAGTTCGACACCGCGCCATGCGTCACCTGGACGCCCTTCGGTACACCGGTCGAGCCCGAAGTAAAGATCACGTAGGCAATGCCGCTCCTGTCAATGGTTGTTCCCGGCGGCGTCTGTGGCTGCGCCGTGATCGCTTTCTCCCGATCGATGACGATACGCACCCCCGAATAATCCGGGACGGTCTGATCAAGTGCCGATTGGGTCAGCATGACCCTGGCGCCCGAGGCGTCCAGCATCTGCCTGAGACGCGATTCCGGGTAGTCGGCGTCGAGTGGCACATAGCCGGCGCCGGCTTTCCACACCGCCAGCAGGCTTGTTAGCAGGTCGCAGTGACGTTCGAGGCAGATGGCCACCAGATGACCGGGGCGCACGCCCCGCGACTGGAGGTAGCGTGCCAGTTGATTGGCGCGCGCGTCGAGTTCCGCAAAGCTGAAACTCGTCTCGCCGCTCTGCACCGCTGGCTTGGCCGGCGTGGCCGCAACACTGCGCGCGAAATGATCGATAAAGGTGTCGACCTTGTCGCCCGGAATACCGCTGCTGTTCCAACGTGCGATCTGGTTCCGCTCGGCCAGGGTTGCGGCTGCGAGATCAGCGATCTGCGCCGCCGGATTCCCGGCTACTGCGCGAGCGATGCGCTCGAAGCTGCTCATGAAGGCGTCCACGGTGCTGCCGTCGAACAGCGCGACCGGGAACTCCATGCCTGCCGCCACGCCATGCACTTCACGTCGCACCCACACATCGAGATCGCTCTGCACACCGGCGCGCGAGATGATGATTTGTTCTCTTTCGAGGCCGCACATCATGTCGGTGCGATTGCGAATGTCCTGGTAACTGAACAGCGTCTGGTAGATGGGCGAGTGCGAGGTATCGCGCGCGACCTTCAGGCGCTGGACAATCATTTCGAACGCAACTTCCTGGTGATCGAACGCCTCGAGCGTCGCCTTCCTAACAGATCCCAACCAGGCATCGAAGGGCAGCTGCGGATCAACTGCGAAGCGCAGGGCCAGTGTGTTGACAAAAAATCCCAGCAAGTCGCTGACCTCATCGGTCGTGCGCCCCGAGATCGGAACACCGACGATCAGATCGTTCTGGCGGCTGAAACGGTGCAGCACCAGCGCATAGACGCCGATGAGGACCATGAAAAGCGTGGCGCCGTTGCGCTTGGCCAGCAGTTCCAGCCGCATGACCAGTTCCTCGTCGAGGAACAGCGTGCGGCAATTCGCCTCATGCGACTGCACTGCGGGCCTGGGCCTGTCGGTCGGCAGTTGCAGCACTGGCAATTCGCCAGCCAGCTGCCCCACCCAGTACAGAAGTTGCTTCTGCACGTAGTCGCCGTCCAGCCAGTCGCGCTGCCAGAGCGCGTAGTCCGAGTACTGGATCGGCAGCGCTTTCAGCGGGCTCGGTTCGCCGGTCGAATAGGCGTTGTACAGTTGCGCGATTTCTCGCAGCAGCAGATCGTAGGACCAGCCATCGAACACCAGGTGGTGGATGACGAAGTAGAGGACATGCTGATCCTGCGCAACCTTGACCAGACCCGCTTTGAACAGCGCATCCGTTGCCAGATTCTGCGTTTCAGCGGTCGACTTGTTGATAAAGGCGGACAGCTCCTCTACCGAGGCAAGCCCCATCTGCTCGAGTGTCATCGGTGTTAGATTCACCGACTGGTAAGGGCGTACCAGCTGCACCAGGACCCCGTCGATCAACTCGAAATTGGTTCGCAACGCCGAGTGGCGCTCGACGACACTATCGATGGCCCGGCGCAGCGCCTCGACATCGAGCTTGCCGATAAATTTCCAGGCCGCGGGGTTGTTATGCGCGACGAAGGCCGGCTCGATCTGTTCCACGTACCACAGCCGCGCCTGCTGTGACGTCGCAGGCGGATTGATAGCATCGTGATGGCGTGGAATCGAAACCGCAGCCAGCCGCTTCTGGTCGCCGCCCAGCTCGTGCTCGATGACTGCGGCTAACAGTCGGATGGTCGGCGCTTCGAACAGCAGGTGCAGGCCCAGCGTCACGCCCAGCTTGCTGCGTATCTTGGCGAAGACGCGCGTGCCGAGCAGCGAATGGCCGCCAAGATCGAAGAAATCTTCGTCGATGCCGATAGTGGCGACTCCCAGCACGTCCTGCCAGATCGACGCCACCGCGCGCTCTGTCTGGCTTTGCGGCGCTTGCGCAGACCGTGCCGCCCGGGAATCAAACTCAGGCTTCGGCAGGGCCTTGCGATCCGCCTTGCCGTTGGCGCTGAGCGGCACAGCCGCGATTGGCAAAATGCTGACCGGAACCATGTATTCCGGCAGTTCATGCCGCAGTGCGCGACGCAGCGCGGCGCTGTCGATGGTCGACGCATTTTTCGGGACGACGTAGCCGACCAGCACTTTCTCGGCGCCCGGCCCATCCATCACGGCCACAACCGCGCGCTGCACTCCCTCGAGTTTCTCGAGTTGCGCTTCGACTTCCTCCAGCTCAATTCGAAAGCCGCGCACCTTCACCTGGGCATCGCGGCGCGAAATGAATTCAATCTGGCCGTCCTTGCGGCACTGAACCAGGTCACCCGACTTGTACAGGCGCCCGCTGCCGAACGGATTGCCGACGAACACCTGGTTAGTTCGGTCCGCGTCATTGATGTATCCGGCACCGACACAGTCGCCACCGATGTACAGCTCGCCAATGGAACCCGGAGGCACCAGTTCGCCGTCGTCATTCAACACGTACAGCTGCACATTCCACGTGGGCCGCCCGATCGGCACGAACGGCGCTGTGTAGCTGCGCGGTTCCGCGACCGTGAAACTCGCCATCGTATCGGTGCACTCGGTCGGGCCGTAAGTGTTGACCAGCTTTGAGCGGCAGATGTCCGAGTCGAGCCAATGCCGCAGGCTTTCCATGCGGATCGGTTCGCCACCGAGAATCACATATTTCAGGCTGGCGAGTTTCGCGAGAGCTAACGTCCCGTCCACCAGCGGATAGAGCAGGCTCGGCGCGCAATTGACATGGGTGATTTTGCCGCGCGCGATGGCATCCACGATGCTAACGGGATCGTAGCGGTTGGCGTCGGGAAAATGGATTGCGCCACCGGCCAGCAAGGGGGCAAACAGGTTTTTCTGCGTCTGGTCGAATCCAAACGCCCCGACAATCAAGGCGCGGGTCGTGGAGTTGAACTCATATTCAGCGATATACCAGTGCAGCAGATTGGCCTCACCGCGCTGGAAGACGGCCGCGCCCTTGGGCTTGCCGGTCGATCCGGAGGTGTAGATCACATAGAAAATGTCGTCCGGTCCGCTGCGGCACGGGGGATTAAGCTCGCCGCTGGCGGACAGTTCGCCATCGTCACGATCCAAAACGACTAACAGGCCCGCGAATTCGGGCAGCTTGTCGAGCAGGCTTTTTTCGGTGATCAGCGCCTGCATCGCGGCGTTTTCTGCCATGTAACGCAGGCGTGACGGCGGATAGGACGTGTCCATGGGGACATAGGCAGCACCGGTCTTCACGACCGCGAGGACCGCGCTCAGCAGGGAAATGCCGGGATCCAAGCAGATGCCGACCTTGGTGCCCGGGCCGATGCCTTTTTGAATCAGAACATTGGCGAGTCGATTGGCGCTCGCGTTGAGCTGGCGGTAACTGAGTTGCCGCCCGCGTGCGACCACGGCGGTCGCCTCGGGGGTTGCGTTGACCTGCGCTTCAAACAGCAGCTGCACCGGTTCCCGGGAATATTCGTGGGCGGTGTTGTTGAGCTCCGTATAGAAGGCGCGGGTACGCGCGTCGCGCGTGCTGTCGATCTTGTCCAGCGGCTGATCCGGCGCAGCGCCGATCTGGCCCAGCAACGACGCAAATTCGGCGACCCACTCGTCGATGGTGCTGGCGTCGAATATGTCGCCGTACCGGTCCACCTCGACCAGGACTTCGTCGCCCTGATCTGTCAGGTTGACAGCGAGGTCGAACTTGACGCAGCCGCGCGGAGTTGCGACAAAACGGCCCTTCACGCCATTGAAGACCATCGGGTTGTAGGCGAGGTCCAGGTTGAAGCTAACAGACACCAGCGGCAGCTTGCCGCCTTCGCCAGCCAGGCCGAGTTCCGACAGCAGCTCGCCATAGTTGAAGTCCTGATGCTCCTTCGCGTCCATGAACTGGTCGCGCGTGCGCAGCATGAACTCGCGGAATGTCAGCTTGGTATCGACCACCTGCCTGACAGGCAGGAAGCTAACACCGTGGGTGATCAGATTACTCAGGCCCAGCACGGGCTGGCTCGCTGCCGGCACGCCGACAACCACTTCCCGCTGCTGGCTCAGGCGACTGAGCAGCGCCTGGAACGCAGCTAACACCAATGTAAATGCAGTACAGCCGCTGGCGTTAGCCAGCTTGCGCAGCGGCGCCATCAAATCTCTATTGAAAGTGTAGAACTGGCGCTGCCCCTTGAAGGTTCGGGTCGCCGGCCAATGCCGATCCATTGGCAACCGCATATCCTCGGGCAATTTGCCACGGTACTGCTGCAGCCAGTAGTCGCGAGCGGTGGCGTAGTCACCCTCGGCCACCCTGGCCGCGAGTGCCGCAGCGTGCTCGGCCAAGGGCACCGACGGCGGGCGTTGCGCCATCTTGCTGGTCTCGATGGCGGTGTAGAAAGCGGCGACGTCCTCGATGATCTTTTCCAGCGACCAGCCATCGCAGACCAGATGGCTGACGGCAAGGCACAGGATGTGACGATCGTCTGCGAGGCGTATCAGCAGCAGTCGCGCGGAATTGGCGTTGTAAAGGTCAAACGCCGTGTCGACGTTTTCCTGCGCCAACGCGCGCCAGCCAGCCTCGTCGCAGGCTTGCGAGCTAACATTCTTGAAATGAACTTCCGGCTTCACATAGCTCAGCAACTGCAGTGACTCGCCATCGGTCGAGACCGCGCAACGCAGGCTTTCGTGGCGGTTGATTGCGCAGTCGCACGCGAGCTCGAGAATCGAGGGGTCTACCGGGCCGGGAATGTCGAACACCACCTGCTCGTTGTAGGCCGCCGAGGCCTGCGCGCCGAGCTGCATGGCGAGCCATATTTCCCGCTGGGCTGCGGTCATGGCGATTGCCCGCGGCGCCTCCTGGGTCGCCGGGAAGAACGTGCCGTTCTGCATTTCGCGCGCTGCGGCAACGAATGCCCGCTCGAGGAAGGCCAGGTCTTCGTCACTGTGGGCGGTCGTGAGGAATCCCGGGCGATTGCCCCAGATGTGGTGAGCGCCGTAAAAACGCAGGCAATGCGTGAACAGCACCTCGAAATCCGGATTGCCCTGGTAGCGCACGAAGAACGCCGAACCGAAATACAGCAGGCGCACTGGCACACCCATCTGCCGGTAGGTTCGATTGACGCTCTCGCAGAATTTTGCGGTACGGCGATTGAGGTTGGTTTGCAGCTCGGGTCCGGCGTCCTTGTAGTGCTGCAGCACCGCGGCGACCGCGGCCAGGCCTAACGGATGACGCACGAAGGTACCTGCGAAATAGGTGACACCCGACTCGGGACCGGAATCGTCACCGAATTGCCAGCGTCCGCCGTCCAGCGCGTCCATGTATTTGTGCTTGCCGGCCACAGCGCCGATGGGCATGCCGTTAGCAATCGCCTTGCCATAGCAGGCGATGTCCGGCTGCACGCCATACCAGTCCTGCGCGCCGCGCTGGGCGACGCGAAATCCGGTCACGAGTTCATCGAAGATGAGCGGTATGTCGAGCTCTTCGGTCAGCGCGCGCAGTTTCTTGACGAATTCGAAAGGCTGGACGTCGCAGTGACGGCTCTGGATCGGTTCAACCAGTACACCGGCCAGTTCACCAGCCCTGGCGCGGATGGTGTCGAGCGCGCTGTCCTGTCCGTATTCCAGCAACAGGATGTTGGCGCTCGAGTTCTGCGGAATACCCGGCGCGATTGGAACATTGGTCACTTCGTCGCCATTGCGGTTGCCGCGCACCAGCACCTCATCGAAGATGCCGTGGTAGTCGCCTGAAAATGTCGCGATCAGGTCATTGCCGCTGACCGTTCGTGCGATGCGCATGCCTGCTAACACCGCTTCGGAACCCGTGTTGCAGAACGAAGCGCGATCGAAGCCCGTGAGCTCGCACATCAAACGCGCGGCCGGGCCGGCGAGCAGGCTCTGCGGACCGTAGTCGAGGGTCGTCTCCATCTGCTTCCGGATCGCCTCGAGCAGGAAATCAGGCGAGTGGCCCAGCAGTATCGAGCCAAATCCGCTCATGCAATCGACATATTCGTTGCCGTCGATGTCCCAGACGTGGGAACCCTTGGAGCGCTGCCCCGCAATTGTGTAGGTGATTTCCTTCCACACGGTTTTGAAGCCCATGACCGTGCGCGGGTCGGCGTAATGCTTGCGGGTCGTGTCGGCCAGTGCCTTGGACCGTGGCGTCCTGGCCTGGTAGCGGCTGATGAAATCCTCGAGCGATGACTTCTGCTGCGGTGTTAGGGTGCCGCGCGTACCCTTGACCAGCGGCCGGAACGGGCCATGCGCCACGCCATCTTGCGCCATGGCAGGCACTGGCGCGACCGGACTCGCAGCCGGGACCTGGGCCGGGATGGCTTGTCCTTGCAGCATTGCCAGCATCGCCGTCTGTGTCTGGATCTGCATCGCAATGAGATCCAACAAACTGCCGCCGCCAGAAGCCAGCGTCACCAACCCTTGCGACAGCCCGACAGCAGCCTGCAGCGGCGCCGCGGCCGCGGCCGGCGCCGTCTTGATTTCATCCTGCAGTGCATCGGCCGGAAGCTCACGGTCGATGTGATCTATGAGGGCCAGTGGATTGGACGCCTCCTTCATCAAGGTCCGCAACGACAGCTTCACCTTCAGGACTTTCTTGAGCCGCGTGTTAATTTGCGTTAGCCGCAGGGAATCAAAGCCCAGGCTGATGAACGAGGTGTCGGTTCGCAATTCCGCTTCCGGCAATCCCGACAGTTCGCGCAGGATACCCAGCACACGATCGGCAATAATCGATTTTCTGTCCCGCACGGGACCTCCAGGACTTTTTTGAGGAGACGGCAATAAACTTGCGGCCTGCGCGACGCTCGCCACCACCGCCCGCGGGCGGAATTGATCAAGGTCTACATATCCGATCTGGAATGTCAGGTCGCGCCCGACGCGCTCGAGGTCCAGCTTGCTGCCGAGCAGCCATAGCTGGCCCAGGATCGGCAGCAAATGCCGCGTATCGGCAACGTCTTCGCCGCCGTGTCGCAACGTGTTCCAGATACGTCCGCGCTGCTGCCCGTCATTGGCGGCGACAATCGAACTGAGTATTCGACCAGGCCCCAGTTCCAGAAACACCGGTTGCTGTTGCTGCAGCACCTGATCCACGTTGGCCGCGAAGCGAACTGTGCTGCGCAAATGGCTCACCCAGTAGTCGGGCGAGGTGGCCTGCGGCGTGCTGAGCCAGGTGCCCGTCAGGTTCGACTGGATCGGTATGTTAGGCGGATGTAACGCGATCGACTCGAGGTAGGCGCGAAAACGCGGCAGGATCGGATCCAGCAGGTGCGAATGCGCCGCGATGCTGATCGGAATGGGCTGGTAGTCGATTCCCTGCGCATCCAGTGCCGCGCAAAACTCGCTGATCGCCGCGGTGCTGCCCGAGACGGTGCACAGTTGCGGCGCGTTGATGGTGGCCAGCGACAGCCCCTCGCGCGCGAATTCGCCGAAGCGTTCCGCCTCCATGCTAACGCTGACCATCCTCCCCTCGACCACCTGCTCGAAGAGTTCGCCTCGCAGGCAGACCAAGCCGAGACCGTCCTCGAAGGACATGACACCAGCGATGCAGGCTGCGGCGTTCTCGCCCATGCTGTGGCCGATCAGGACATCGGGCGTCAGGCCCCAGGCTGCAAACTGCCGGGCCAGCGCCACTTCCAGGATGAACAGCGCCGGCAATTGCAAAGAAGGCCGGAGTAACTGTTGCTCACATTCCGCGCGCCGGTACGACGGCGCAAACCAGAGTGTCTCGAGGCGCGTACCGGTCCGCGCCCAGAACAGGCTCAGGCCCTCGTCGACGACCTCACGAAATTTCGGCAGGCGCTCGTACAGTCCGCGCGCCATGTTGACGTACTGCGCACCACCGCCCGGCAACAGGAACACCGTGGTATGGGAGCGCGGACCCACCGCGGCGGTCGCAAGCTGGGCCAGACGGGCGCCGGCTTCCTGCTTCGAGTCACCAACCAGCACGCCACCGCACGCCGGCGGTTTGGAGGGCAACGCTACAAACGGCACTGCATCGGGAATCTGACAACTCGCGAGATCAAGCGGCGCGCTGCAGCCGCCGACTAACAGAAACGGGCCCCGTTGCGGCAGATCCAACCAGTGGCGCTGCCGCGAGAATTGGTAGGCCGGCAGTGGAACCCGTCGGGCGCCGGCCGCGGCGAATGCCTCCTCGCCTCGCCACTGGCTGTCGCCCAGCCTGCGGTTCAGCCAGTGCTGTGCGGCGTCAGGTGCCGTCGAAAATTCGCCGTCAGGCGCAGCGCCGGCCGCCGAGTGCTGGACGGGTCCGAATTCGAGCCTGCCATCGCGATGGCGGCACACCCGGAATCCACCCTGATGCGGCTGCGCGGCACGGAAACAACTGATCGAAAAGGCGATGTCAGCCAGCGAAAGCTCGGTGTGTTCGCGGCAATAGGATTTCGCAGCGCCGACATTGGCTAACAAAACCTGGCGCGTGTGGCCGCCGACGGCGATCGGATACCATATCCCCGCATCCGCCGGCGCACAGCGCTGCGGCAGGGATGACAGGACGCCATGGAAATTGGTTCCCCCCAGGCCGAACGCACTGACCCCGGCGAGCCTCGGCCTGGCATCATGAACCGGCCAATCCTGCAATTCCTTGCAGATGAAGAATGGGCTGTTAGGCGGGTCGATTTCCGAATTGGGCTGCGCGTAATTGAGGCTAGGTGGAATCTTGCCGTGTTCCATCGCCAGCGTGGTCTTGATGATGCCGGTCACCGCAGCGCCGGCATCCAGGTGCCCGACGTTGGTCTTGACTGAACCGAGTGCGCAGAACTGGTGGTCCGGTGTAAATTCCTGGAAGGCGCGCGACAGCGCCCGGAACTCGATCGGATCGCCCAGCGGCGTGCCGGTGCCGTGCGCTTCCACGTAATCGATGTCGCGCGCGGTGATCCCGGCATGGTGCAGGGCCGCGACAATCGTTTCGGACTGGCCGCGGACACTGGGCGCGGTGTATCCGGCTTTGCGGTTACCGTCATTGACGATCGCCGTGCCGCGCACGACAGCGCGAATGCAATCGCCATCGCGCAACGCATCGGCCAGGCGCTTGACTAACAGGAAGGCGCCGCCGCTGCCGCGCACCATGCCGGTGGCGTTTCGATCGAACGCGCGGATGTGCCCATCGGCCGACAGCGCGCCATCCTCCACATACCGGTAGCCACCGCCAACGGGCACGAGCACACGCACCCCGCCGACGAGGGCCATGTCGCAGTCACCGGCGCGCAGGCTTTGGCAGGCGAGATGCAGCGCAACACCCGACGTCGAGCAGGCAGTCTGCACGTTGATCGCCGGCCCGGTGAGATTCAGCTTGTAGGCCACCCGCGTGCAGGGGAAGTTCTTATCGTTGCCGATGTTGACGTGGAATTCCCCCAACTCGTCGGCGAAGTCCGGGTGTTGTGACACGATGACGTGCGAGTAGGAATCCCGGGCCACACCGCCGAATACGCCGATGTTGCCGTTGTGGCGCGACGGATCCGAGTAACCCGCGCTGTCGAGTGCGAGCCAGCACAGCTCCAGAAACAGCCGGTGCTGGGGATCCATGATCTCCACTTCCCTGGGGTTGTATCCAAAGAAGCCGGCGTCAAAGCTGTCGAGATTGTTAGGTGAAAAATGTACCTTGACATAGCCCGGTGAACCCAGCTCGTCGCGCTCCAGTCCGGTGGCGAGCAATTGCTCCTCGGACGAAAACTCAAGTGCCTCGACCCCGTCGCGCAGGTTGCGCCAGAACTGGTCAAGATCGTCAGCGCCGGCAAAGCGGCCGCTCATGCCGATGATGGCTATGGGCTCATTCGCCGCGTGCGTCGCCGAATTTCTGCGCACGGCTGCCGCCTGCGCAGGAGCGCGATCGCCCGCGGCAACGAGCGAGCGAACCGTCGGATTGTCGAATACGTCGACCGCCGAGATATCCAGCCCCAGCTTGTCGCGTAGGGCCGCGACGATTTGCAGCACAATGATCGAGGTGCCGCCCAGGTCAAAGATGTTCTCATCGAGGCCGATGGTGTCCAAGCCGAGGCAGGTTTGCCAGACGCCGGCGACGTCCTTGAGACGCTGCGTGGCGCCGGCGGCATCCGCTACCGAGTCCGCCTGGCGGGACTGCCGGCCGACGTTAGGATCCGGCAGCGCTTGGCGGTCGACCTTGCCGTTGCCGGTCAATGGCAATGCGGGCAGAAAGACAAATATTTTCGGGATCATGTAGAAGGGCAACGCCGACTGCAGCGCCTTGCGCGCCGCGGCAGCATCCAGCGCACGGTCCTTGTCCGCCGCAACATACGAAACCAATTGCTTCCTGCCGTGTTCGCCCGTCACGGTGGTGTAGGCATCGCGTACGCCGGCGAGCTGCTTGACCGCCTCGTTGACCTCGCCCAATTCGATGCGGAAGCCCGACACCTTGACCTGGTCGTCCTTGCGCCCGATGAAATCGACCAGACCGTCATCCAGCCAGGCCGCGTAATCCCCGGAGTTGTAGAGGCGCTGCTGTTTACCGTGGATGTCGATCGACACGAATCGCTCGGCCGTCAACTCCGGCCGATTACGGTAACCAATGGCGAGACCCTCGCCTCCGATGTAGAGCAGACCCTCCTCGCCTGGCTGCACGGGTCGCTGCTGACTGTCGAGTATGTAGACCTGGGTGGCGTGGATCGGGCGACCGAGCGGCACTTTCTTCCATTCGGCGGGGACCGGTCTGGGCAATCGAAAGCAACAGGTGAAGGTCGTCGACTCGGTAGGGCCGTAGCCATTGATCAATTGCGTTGTCGGGAGTTGCGCCGACGCTTTCCTAACATGGACGATGGACAATGCCTCGCCGCCTACTAACAATTCCTTTACAGGAAGCAGCGCATCGGGATCGGCATCGACGATCAAATTGAAAAGCGATGAGGTCAACCACAGGGTCGTGACGCTGTAGTCCCGCAGGATCTGCTTCAGCAACCGTGGCTCAGGGATGCCCGGGTAGGGATAAATCACACAGGTGGCGCCGTTCAGCAGCGGACCCCAGATTTCCAGCGTCGCGGCGTCGAAGGTCAGCGGCGCTAACAGGAGGAACACGCGGCTGTGATCGAATGTGCAATAGCTGTTGCGTGGCGAAACCAGGCGCAAGATGCCCGCGTGCGGCACGATGACGCCTTTCGGCTGGCCCGTCGAACCCGATGTGTAAATGACGTAGGCTGGCGCCCCGGAATCAAGCTCCAGGGCCGCCACGCTCGCATCGGTGACTGACGCCGACGGTGCAACGACGACCGGCGTCATGCCACATTCCCTGACCATCTCTGTGTGGCGCTGAACTTTTTCAGCACTGATTAGTGCGACGCGGATCTCGCAGTCCTCGGCCATGAAACGGATCCGCCTGGCCGGATGGTCCGGGTCCATGGGCACGTAGAGCCCGCCCGCCTTGAGCACCGCAATGATTGCCGCGACGCTCTCGAGGCCGCGATGCATGTAAATGGCGGCGGCATCGCCCGGGCGCAGTCCGGCATCGCGGAGCTGCCGGCAGATATCGTCGCTCCACGCATCAAGCTGCCGATACGTCAGGCTACGCTCGCCGGCATCGGCGCCCGCGGACGGCAACACCAGTGCGACCTTATCGGAGTACTCTTGGACGACAGCTCGAAATGCCGAAACCAGGTTTCTTGTGCTAGGTGCCTTCATCCTAATTACTTGTCTGACAAGAACTCCCACGGCTCCCGCACGGAACCCTAACAACCGCGCTATGGGAAGTAGCAATCCGCATGCTATCAGAGCAGTGACGCAGCATTGGGACCGGGCTCACATAAGCAGCTTATACATAATTCGGACGGCCGGTCGCCCCGTAGCTTAGCGCAGTGGCGTAAAATACATACAACCGAGCGCATCACTGTAGGACGCAGGTCGTTGCCGTATAAAGTTAACAACATGAGCTTGTCGTACGATTATCCAGTCCTGTTGCCGACCCTGGCTCAGGCCACTAACGAAGGGACGCGGCACTCGTGGATGTAATGTTGTTCGGTGAAGCGCATCAGCCGTTGCTGGGTGTTTATCATCCGGCCGAGGCACAGAGCGACCTGCGTCGCGGCATCGTTTTCTGCTACCCGTTCGGACAGGAATACATGCGTTCGCACCGCGCATTGCGGCTGCTCGCGGACACGCTCGCGCGCAGGGGCTATCACGTGTTTCGTTTCGATTACCGCGGCACTGGCGACTCGGCTGGCAAGCTCGAGGGGTTCTCGCCCAACGACTGGCTGGACGATATAGAAGCTGCCTTGCAGGAACTACGTGACATTGCCGGCCTGCAGAGCATCGGGATGCTCGGCCTGCGGCTGGGGGCACTGCTGGCCAAGGAAGTGGCGGCGCGGAGATCCGATATCGAACAGTTGCTGCTGTGGGATCCGATCGTTTCGGGCGCCGATTAC
Organism: Gammaproteobacteria bacterium; assembly: GCA_031382085.1. Taxonomy (GTDB): domain Bacteria; phylum Pseudomonadota; class Gammaproteobacteria; order Steroidobacterales; family Steroidobacteraceae; genus UBA964. The sequence goes on along the minus strand of JANMYM010000034.1, from coordinate 7,390 downwards.
CTGGCCGAGTTGCAACGGGAAATCGACTCGAAAACAGGCAACCCGAAGTCCAACTTTCTTGCCGGGAACGGCGATCTGCATTTCAATGGCTTCTGCCTGAGCCATTCGTTTCAGGCCACGTTGCGGAAACTGGATGTTTTTGAGCCGCCTCCCGCCCCGTCCACACGCGTTGCGCAGTTCGTGTCGCATGACAGCGCCGAATTCGCCCGCATGCAAGCGGCTTACCGCGACCGGGACGGCTACACGTACCATCGGGTCGCTGCGCCGCACGACTGGAACTACGTGGATCACGTCGGCGGCATACTGCTTCCGCAACCCATCATGACCGCCATTGCTAACAGTTTGTGACCACCCGCCACCATGCGTGAACGTATTATTCGAATAGGCCAGCCCGTGTCGCTGGTAGGCGTCATGTCCGAGCCTGATCAGCCCGCGCAGGGGCGCACAGCCATGTTGCTGATGAATTCGGGCGTCATGCACCGGGTAGGAGCATGCCGACTCTCCGTGCTGATCGCGCGCGCGGTGTGCGAACAACTGGGCATCCCGGCCGTGCGTTTTGACTTCTCCGGCGTGGGCGACAGCGAGCCGCGACACCAGGCGGATGATTTTGAGTCCGCCGGCGAGCAGGAAGTCCGGGAAGTCATGGATTACCTGTCCGAAACGCGCGGTATTACCCGGTTCATCCTCTATGGCCTGTGTTCCGGCGCACACGTCGCGTGCCGTGTCGGCGTGGTGGATCCACGGGTCAAGTACCTCATTCAGATCGACGGACATTGTTACGCAACCTGGAAGAGCAACCTGCGTCACTACGCCAAGCGGTCGCTGTCGCCCAGTCGTTGGCCGCGTGCCGCCGCGCGGCTGCTCCGGGGCGACCGCAGGCCCCGCACCGGTGCGGAAGTAGCCGGTGTCGAGTCACGATTCTTCGAAGTGCCCAATTTCGGAGACACACCGCGCCGTGAAGACATCGCAAAAAGACTGCAGGGCGTGGTCAGCAACGGTGTCACGCTTTATTGCATCTACACGGGTGACGACCCGACCTACAACTACAAGAACCAGTTCCGCGATTGCTACCACGAAGTCGATTTCGGCGCCCGTCTGACGCTGTCCCACCTGCCCGGCAGTTCCCACATCGTCCCCGAGCCTGACAGCCAGGTTGCAGTCGTGACCGGCATCGTCGACTGGCTGAGATCCCAGAAAATCTCTGAGCATCCGGAAACAGCCTGAGCATGCTTAGCCGGCGCGCGATGCTTGGCAAAATCCGCTCGCTGTTAGGATTGCTGGTGGGCGCAGAATTTGATTTCTCCGCGGATCAAAATTCCAATCCTCATCCTGGCGCGCACGCCCTCGCATTCAACCGCTCCGGCGCCTACAATCCCACTGTATCTACCAGAAAACTGGGAACGCGAACCAGCAACAGCACCCTTATTGTTGGGATAGGTCGCGGCAATATCAATTCGCACACGCCGCCGACAGACAATATGGGCAATGTGTTCATGCAGCTCGACACTGCGCACCCGTACATCCCGCGCTGGCCAAAATCGGGAACGGCGCTCTATGCGGCGCGAAACGTCAGAGGCCGACGGAATCACGTTGTGACCGCAACAAATGCCGGCAATCCAAAAGATGAGGTAACGCTCGCAGTCGTTCAAGTCGTGGCGGGCGACGTGATCGATGCGAAATGGAATTTCGTGCCGTCGGGTGCGCCGCTCACCAGCTTATCCGTAACGACAACTGCCCCGGCAACCTTGGTTGCTTTTTGGTGGGGTGACGGCGACGGCACCTTTCGGCACACCGCGGTGCCGGATAACGGATTTCACGTTGTCGACAGTCTGCTGCTCGAAGGAAACATCGTGCAATGCGCTGTCGCCGTTCGAAATGTCAATGCGCCCGGCACGTACAACGTGACCTGGAAAGCCAACGTCCAGCAGGGCGCCCAACTGTGGCTGGTGGCCGTTCAAAAGGCGTTCGCCTCCTGACAAGCAACGGTGCGTAGTCACGCGTCGCATTGGAAGGCGGAAAGCTCAGGGCACCACCAAAAATCGTCCGCCCGGCAGTCCGGCCGCCGCGGGTCGCCCGGATTGCCGCGCCCGCACCTTGCCGGCCGCGATGCGATTCAAAGACTTGCCGTCCAACAGAATCCACTCAACGAATCTGCGTGAATTAAAAGCGATAAGGACACGGCCCGCAGATGCTGCCATGACCGGGAATTTTCCAGCCCCCAGATCCTTCGCCGCAGGCGTCGCCCGCGCACTGTCCGGTACGCTGGCTAACAAGATTCGGCCTTCGTGCTCCCAGGCAGCCAGGTCGGTATTGTCCATTCGCAGCAGCGCCGCACCTGATATCGGGCAGCCTTCCAATATCCAGCTCTCCCGGTCAAGTTTGAGCCTGCTTTGCGACGCGCCATCCGCCGCCAGTTTGACCAGATACATGTCCCGGCGATTGTCGAGACGGTCGCGATATACGAGGGTCACCGCACCGTCGGTTGATTGCATCATCGCGGTGTCACAACATTCACAGGGCAGGAGCCCGGCAATCGGCGCCGCAATAGTTTGCCTGGCCGCACCGGTCAAATTGGCAATCAACACCTCGTTGTCTGTGTGCCACGCAACTTTGACACTGGCGCCGGTCGCAACTATGGAGTAACCATCCACGGGACCAAGCGACAGATTTCGTTCGGCGCCCAGCAGGCCACCGTCTTTCAAACGTGAATACATGACGCCCAATTGATCGTGCGGCAGACCTAGCTGCGACGCACGACTATTCCAGACGATGTGCACGACTCCGTCCGATGATCTTGCGAGCTCCGGGCCCCGAAAAAGTCCGCCCGCAACAAAATCTTTTTTGTTATTGACCTGGATACGCGGCCCGAAACTGCGCCCGCCGTCGCTACTGTGAGAGTAATAAAGGTTGTCGCCTGCGACAAAGGTCGCGTCCAGATTTCCGGCGCTGTCCGACAACAAGGCAGGCATCGCAGCGTCATCGCCAAAAGAGTAAACCTGCACCGCGGGATCAGGAGGCGTGCCGGCAGAACAGCCTGCACTAACAAAAATGCAGACTATAAGCGCTGCACGAGATCGCACTAAGGTCGTGCGTGGCAATCGAGGGAAACTCTGCACAGGTAGCGCGGGCGCGCCCGCCAACCGTTACTTCGCCAACTCGAACAGCACCGACGACACCCAGCCCTTGTTGCCGAGTTCGTCTTCGACTTCCCACATCATTTCCTTCTTCTCGCCCGTGGGGTACAGCATCATGCCGGAATCGAGGGTGCGCACGACCTTGCTCTTGGTCGACGAGGTTGCGTACATACGACCGGGCTTCGCCATGTTCACCGATTGCTGCGCGTTAGCGGCCGAGGCGTTGTCCGGCAGCGCCTTGAACTGATCGACGAGCTTGATGTAGGCCTCAAGGTACGCGAGCGTGATCACCTTGCCGATTTCGGTATCCGAGTAGCCGGATGCGCCGCCCGCCACCAGCGCGCCACCGCCAAATACCGCGCCGCCACCGCCCCAGCCTAGATCGGTCTTGTTGGAATGACCTTCGATCATTGCAACCTGCTCGGACGATCGCACGTCCGTCACTGTCAGCACCACGTCAGCGGATTTCTTCTTGAGATTGATGCCACCTAACATGGCGCCAGCACCGCCACCGATGAGGCCGCCCAGCAAGCCGCCGATGGCATTGCCGCCGGAATTTTTGTTAGACGAGACGAGATCGGGGACCAACACATAGTCGGCCGCCTTGACCTGGCCCTTGCCGACATTCGAGCGTCCGCGCAGCTCGCCACTGGACGCGAGCGCGCGCTCGGCCTGGGCCGCTGCCATGCCCTTGCCGCGGTCGACCAGCGTGAAGCACTTCGACTGGTTGACGAACACCTTGATGACGGTCTCGGGCGAGCCCAGGTTGTAAGCTGCCCACCACTAGGTTTCCGGCTCGACGATCGCGATGGCGCCATATTTCTTGTCGCACACTGGAATCTCGGCTTGGCGCTTTTCTTTTTGTTCCTGCGCGCCCTTGGGCAACAAGCCTGCAAATGAAACCGATGTGCCGGCGATTATTGCCACTGTTGCCGACAGGATCCACGGGGTTTTGGCAGCCATTGCTCGTCCTCCAGAATGATGCTGAAACTATAGCCCCGCGAGGTTCGAACTACCACAGGGACATTTGCGGGGTTACCGCGTATGGACGTGTGAAAAGGCGGGTTGTCAGGCTGGCGCCGCGCCCGGTCGTAAGACCCAGCCGGCGGCAGGCGACTTCAAAGCGTTTTTTGGTCAGCTCGGCGACCGCGCCCCGCCCCGACATGCGGCTGCCAAATTCAGGATCGTTGTCGCGGCCGCCACGCATGTCCTGCACCTGGGACATCACATGGGCGGCCGTGAGCGGGAAATGCTGCGCGAGCCAGTCGCGAAACAGGTCCTTCACCTCGAACGGCAGCCGCAGCATGATGTAAGCCGCGCGCTGCGCGCCGGCCGAGTGCGCGGCCTCCAGGATCGATTCGAGTTCCCGATCTGTTAGCACCGGGATCACCGGCGCCACCATGACACCGACCGGTATGCCGGCCTTCGACAAGGCCTCGATGATCCGCAGGCGCGCGCCTGGCGATGCCGCCCGCGGCTCCAGCACGCGCTTCAGGGCGTCATCAAGCGTCGGCAGGCTAACAAACGCGCTCGCCAGGCCATCCTGCGCGAGATCCGCCAGCAGATCAATATCCCGCAGCACACCCGCACCTTTGGTGATCACATGGACCGGATGGCGCGCGCGCACCAGCACCTCGAGCACACTGCGCGTGATGCGCAAGCCCCGCTCGATCGGCTGCCAGGGATCGGTGTTAGCGCCGAGCATGATCGGCTTGCATTGATAACGCGGATTCGCAAGCTCCGCCTGCAGCAACTTCGCGGCGTCGTGCTTCGCGAAGATCTGGGTTTCGAAATCGAGGCCGGCGGAGAGTCCTTGATAGGCATGACTGGGGCGCGCGTAGCAGTAAATGCAACCGTGCTCGCAGCCCTGGTAGGGGTTCAGCGATTGCTCGAAAAAGATGTCGGGCGAGTTGTTGGTCGTCAGAACGCGCCTGGCCTTGTCCGGATGCACCTGAGTGCGCGGCGCGCCCGGCGCGCCGACGAATTCATCCGGATCCTGGGGCCAGCCGTCGTCAACGTCCTCGGCGTGCTGGCGCGCAAAGCGATTTGGCGGCGCGAGCGCAGTGCCGCGGCCTTTGAGGGGAGTTGACATGGGTTAACTGTACGTTTATACAGTTGCAGGGTCAAGGCGCAGCGCTTGCCGAGACGCAAGGGAATTTCGAAGCCCAAATTGACTATCGATGTCAACGGTGTTGCAACAGGCACGCAAAATTGCGGCGCGCCAAGGTACGTCGATAAAAGCGCTATTCGGCAACTACATCAATGCCGCAATCAACCGCGAGCCGTGGCGTCGGAACGAACTTTATCCGGTTGTCCCAAAACGTTAGCTAGTTTGCGCCCTATATGCGTCTGGACATGTCCACTGCGATTATTCCGAAGGCGAAGTTGCAAGTTTATTTGTTATCACCAAACCGCCCAATTGGGCGATACAAGTCGGCGTTCTTCGCGTCTCTCGGCTACAGCCGCACGGCGTGGGAAACGCTGGAAACGGACATTAGGGCCCTGCTAACAACCCAGGCCGAGCAGCGCGTGTTGTGACGATTTGGATTGAACTTGGTCACGGGACTGCGCCGACGTTCGTGACCGCGTACCCTGAGGACTAGTGCATGTCATTCAATGAACTCGACACCGTTGTTGTCGTTGAGGACCTCCCCACGCTTTCCCTGAAACTGGGAGATATCGGCGCGGTCGTGCACGTCCACTCGTCGGAAGCCGTTGAGGTTGAGTTTGTAACCGCGTTCGGCCACACGCAGTCCATCGTTACCCTTGAAACGAAGCTACTGCGGCCGGTCGGCCCTAAAGACCTGCTGGCGGTCCGTAAGCTCGACGCCGCGTAACAGCAAACTGCCGATTAGGCAATAACCGACTCGCCGCGCCCGACCGCAAAGTAGCGGATGCCGAAGCTCTTCATCAGCGCCGGGTCGTAGAGGTTGCGGCCGTCGAATATCAGCGGCTCCTTGAGCGCCGCCTTGATCTCATCGAAATCGGGACTGCGGAACAGCTGCCATTCGGTGACGATGATCAGCGCATCGGCGCCCTTGAGCGCGGCCTGCGGATCGTCCGCGAGCGTCAGGTCCTTGCGGTTTCCATAAAGCCGTCGCGCCTCAGGCATCGCCACCGGATCATGGGCCGCGACTGTTGCGCCCGCCTCCCACAGAGCCTCGAGGATCACGCGGCTTGGCGCCTCGCGCATGTCGTCGGTGTTAGGTTTGAAGGCCAGCCCCCACATCGCGAAATGTTTGCCGGCCAGCTTGTCGCCCAGAACTTTCTGGATCTTGCGGACCATGAGTGACTTCTGGCGATCATTGACCGCCTCGACCGCCGCCAGGATCTGCGGTTCGTAGCCGACGTTGTGCGCCGAACGCAACAGGGCTTGCACGTCCTTGGGGAAGCACGAACCTCCATAGCCGGTGCCGGGGAAAATGAAGGAATAGCCGATGCGCGAATCGGAGCCTATGCCCTGGCGCACGCGTTCGATGTCGGCGCCGACCCGCTCGGCGATCTGCGACAGCTCGTTCATGAAGCTGATCCGGGTCGCGAGCATCGCATTGGCCGCGTACTTTGTGAGCTCCGCGGACCGTACGTCCATGATGATGAAGCGGTCATTCTGCCGCGTGAAGGGCTCGTACAGATGCCGCAGCAACTCGGCGACGCGCGGGTTGTCGGTGCCGATGACGACGCGGTCCGGCTTCATGAAGTCGCCAACCGCCGCGCCCTCTTTCAGGAACTCAGGATTCGAGACCACGTCAAATTCAATCTCCGCGCCGCGTGCCTTCAGCGTCTTGTCGATCTCAGCGCGCACTTTGCCCGCGGTTCCCACCGGCACCGTCGACTTGTCGACGATGATCCGATATTCCTTTAAGTGAGTCGCAATGGTGCGCGCGACCGCTAACACGTGCTTGAGATCGGCCGAGCCATCCTCGTCCGCGGGCGTGCCGACCGCGATCATCTGAAACAGGCCATGCGCCACGCCCGCAGCAGCATCGGTCGTGAAATGAATGCGGCCCGCCTTCACGTTGCGCTCGATCAACGCTGCCAGCCCCGGCTCGTGGATCGGGATGTCGCCGCTCTTCAGGCGCTCGATCTTGGCGGCATCGACATCGACGCACAGTACATTGTTGCCGGCTTCCGCGAAGCAGGCGCCGCTGACAAGTCCCACGTAACCGGAACCGAAGATGGTGACCTTCACGTCAGCGTACCTGCCTGTTTTTCAAACTCGCGGCGGCCCGCACGGCCGCCTTGCCATCCCACAGATC
>JANMYM010000026.1:0-6454 GCA_031382085.1 Gammaproteobacteria bacterium | reverse complement strand
GCGCTGAGTTTGCCTAACGCGCCGCGTTCCCGCGGGTTTCGCGCAGGAACAGGCCGCCGATCAGCACGGTGATACCGGCCACGATCACCGGGTACCAGAGACCCGCGTAGATATTGCCGGTGGCGGCGACAATCGCAAAGGCCGTGACCGGCAGGAAGCCGCCAAACCAGCCGTTGCCGATATGATAGGGCAGCGACATCGAGCTGTAGCGGATGCGTGGCGGAAAGAGCTCGACCAGCCAGGCGGCGATCGGGCCGTAGACCATCGTGACTAACAAAACCAGCACCCAGCACAGGCCGACCAGCGCTGCGGTGTTAGCCTGCGCGGTGTCGGCTTTCGCGGGGTAACCCGCCTCGGACAATGCCGATTTGAGCGCGCTGTTGAACGCCGCGGCGCGTTGCTTGAATGTGGCCGGATCGGACCCGGCGAGCGCGCGGCCTTCGAAACTCTCGACCACCGCCGTCTCGCCGATGCGCACGAGCGTCACCGCACCCGCCGGCGCCGGGGCACTGGTGTAAGGAACGCCAGCCCTGGCGAGCGCCGTTTTTGCGATGTCGCAGCTGCTGCTGAAGGTGGCTTTGCCGACGGGATCGAACTGGAAGCTGCAGCGTCGGTCGTCGGCGAGCACCACCACAGGTGCGTGCGCAACGGCGGATTCCAGCGCCGGATTGCCGAAGTGGGTGAGCGCGCGAAAGATCGGGAAATAGAACATGGCCGCAAGCAGGCAACCGCCGAGCACGATTTTCTTGCGGCCGATGCGATCCGAGAGCGCACCGAACACGACGAAGAACGGTGTGCCGAGCACCAGCGCCGCGGCGATGATCAGGTTGGCGCGCGTCGATTCGAGCTGCAGGATCTTCTCCAGGAAAAACAGCGCATAGAACTGCCCGCCGTACCAGACCACCGCCTGGCCGGCGGTCGCGCCTAACAGCGCGAGCAGGACCAGGCGCTGGTTCTGTCCGCGGCCGAAGGATTCGGTGAGCGGCGCCTTGGAGAGCCGGCCCTCGCGACGCATTTCCTCGAACACCGGCGATTCGGCCAGCTGCAAGCGAATGTAGACCGACACGGCGAGCAGCAGCACCGATAGCAGGAACGGAATGCGCCAGCCCCAGGCGTCGAAGTCCTCGGAACCTAACAACATGCGGCAGGCGAGGATCACCAGCAGCGACAGAAAAAGACCGAGCGTCGCCGTGGTCTGGATCCAGCTGGTATAAAGACCACGCTGGCCCTCCGGGGCGTGCTCGGCAACATAGACCGCCGCGCCGCCATATTCGCCGCCTAACGCCAGACCCTGCAGCAGGCGCAAGGCGACCAGCGCGATCGGCGCGGCGACGCCGATGCTCGCGTAGTTGGGCAGCATGCCGACCAGCGCCGTGCTCGTGCCCATGATCAGGATGGTGATCAGGAAGGTATGTTTACGGCCCAGCTTGTCGCCCAGGCGGCCGAACACCAGGGCGCCGAAGGGCCGGACGAAGAAGCCGGCCGCGAAGGCCAGCAAGGCGAAGATGAAACCCGTGGTTTCGTTGACGCCGGCGAAAAACTGCCGGGAGATGATGGCCGACAGCGAGCCGTAGAGGTAGAAATCGTACCACTCGAACACCGTGCCCAGGGAGGACGCGAAGATGACGCGGCGATGTGAGCGGTCGATTGCCATGGCGAGACTCTAGGGCCGCCTGCCCGCCGGCCGCAAGCGGGCTGACACCTCCCGGGCCCGATCGTCGTATGATCAGGGGATTGCGCGCCGCCGGCGCCAGCTGGGGGTTCGGGAGATGGAAATGGGTACGATCTGGATTGTCATTGTCGTGGTTGCGGCGCTGCTGCTTGCTAACAAAATTTTCATCCGTGTGCCACAGGGCTTCGAGTACACGCTGGAACGTTTCGGCCGCTACCAGCGCACCATGGATCCCGGCCTGCACTTCATCATGCCGTTCTTCCAGGCCATTGGCCGGCGGATCAACATGATGGAGCAGGTGCTGGACGTGCCGCGCCAGGAAGTCATCACCAAGGACAACGCGATGGTCGCGATCGACGCGGTGGTGTTTTACCAGGTGCTGGATGCCGCCAAGGCCGCGTACGAGGTCGACAATCTGCGGCTCGCGATCGTCAACCTGACCATGACCAACATCCGTACCGTCGTCGGCGCGATGGATCTCGATGAGACACTGTCGAAGCGCGATGAGATCAATCATCGGCTGCTCCGGGTGGTGGACGATGCGACCATGCCCTGGGGCGTGAAATGTACGCGTATAGAAATCAAGGACATCACGCCACCGACCGATCTCGTGGAGTCCATGGGCCGGCAGATGAAGGCCGAGCGCGACAAGCGCGCTAACATCCTCGACGCCGAGGGTTTCCGCCAGGCTGCGATCCTCAAAGCTGAAGGCGAGAAGCAGTCGACGGTGCTGCAGGCCGAGGGCCGCAAGGAAGCTGCGTTCCGCGAGGCCGAGGCCCGCGAGCGGCTCGCGCAGGCGGAAGCGCGCGCCACGGAAATGGTGTCCGAGGCGATTTCCAAGGGCAACGTGCAGGCCATCAATTATTTCGTCGCGCAGAAATATGTCGAGGCACTGAAGGAAATGGCCGCGTCGCCGAACCAGAAAGTGTTCATGATGCCGATGGAATCCACCGGCATCCTCGGCGCGCTGGGCGGCATCGCGGAGCTCGCCAGGGACGCCATGAGCAAGCAACCGGGCAATGTCAACCCCGCGCCGCGGCCACCGGCCGCGCCGCGCAGCTAACGGAGAACGGACGTGTTCGATTTCATCCAAGACCTGAGCTGGTGGCACTGGCTGGTGCTGGCGGTCGCGCTAGCCGCCCTCGAGGCGCTGATGCCCGGCGCGATTGCCATCTGGTTCGCCGTGGCCGCCGCGGTGGTGGGCGTGCTGTTGTTAGCTTTCAGCGGGCTGCCCTGGGTGTGGCAGTGGCTGCTGTTCGCCGGGCTCGGATTGATCGCCACCATTGCCTACCGGAACTTCTATCGCAAGGACAGCGGGCGCGAGGATGCCGGCAATCTCAATCAGCGCGGCGTGCAGTACATCGGCCGCACCTATACGTTGACCGAGGCCATTACCCAGGGCCGCGGCAAGGCACGGGTTGGCGACGGCACGTGGATCGTCAGCGGACCCGATGCGCCCGCGGGCGCCAAGGTGCGCGTCACCGGCGCCGAAGGTACGCTGCTGCAAGTCGAGAGGGTTGAGTCATGACCACATTCTTCAATTTCAAACTGACCGGACTCGACGGCAGCCCCGACTTGTTAGCTCGCGCGCGCGGCAAAGTGGTGCTCGCGGTCAATGTCGCGAGTAAATGCGGACTGACGCCGCAGTACACCGGGCTCGAGCAACTGCAGAAAGACCTCGCCTCCCAGGACTTCACGGTGCTGGGATTTCCCTGCAACCAGTTCGGTGGCCAGGAACCCGGGACGCCGCAGGACATCCAGCAATTCTGCTCGACCACTTATGGCGTTAGCTTTCCGCTCAGCGAGAAAATCGAGGTGAACGGCGCCGGGCGTCACCCCGTGTATCAATGGCTCACCAGTGCGCCGGCCGTCGCCAGCGGCGATATCCAGTGGAATTTCGAAAAATTCCTGATCAGCCGCGAGGGCACGGTGCTGAAGCGCTACCCGCCGACGGTGAAGCCTGCAGACAAGGGGCTCATGCAGGACATCGCCGACGCCTTGTAGGGAGATCGCCATGCTTACCGTCCGCCAGCTGCTCGATCGCAAACCCGGCCAGAAGGCCCTGCCGATTGCCATCGATCCCGATGAGCCGGTGCTCGAGGCAATTCGCCTGATGGCCGAGCACAGCATCGGCGCGGTGCTGGTCATGCATGGCACCGAGCTCAAGGGAATATTGTCGGAGCGCGATTACGCGCGCAAAGTGGTGTTGTTAGGCCGCTCGTCCAGCGACACGCCTGCATGGCAGATCATGAGCGCACCCGTCGTCACGGTGACGCCGGAAGACAGCATCGACACCTGCATGCGACTCATGACGGAAAAACGCTTTCGGCACCTGCCCGTGGCGACGCGCGGCCAGGTGGTCGGCATGCTGTCGATCGGCGATCTGGTGAAAGCGATCATCGATGAGCAGAAGCAGACGATCGAGCAGCTCGAGGCTTATATCCGCAGTTGAGCGTAGAGATTTGTTGCCGGCACCATTGCCGGCGGTATCGTACTTTTCTTTGTCGGCAATCTCATTTTCATCACGTTAGCCGGAGGTTTTTACTCCGCTAACGCCGGGACCGCCACAGGAGTAGATCGCCCAGAGGTACTCATGTGGGCAGTGGTGCTCGGCAACGTTGCCTACGCAGCGCTCATCTGTTACGCGATGGGCGCCCGCAATGCATCGGGACTCATCGAGGGCGCCAAGGTCGGCGCTATCGTAGGTTTACTGATGTGGGTGGCGGTAGACTTTATTTTCTACGGACTTATGAACCTGTCTAACCTGACGCGGACCATTGTCGATCCGCTGCTGGAAATAGTTCATGCCGGGATTGGCGGTGCAGTGATCGGGCTGGTTGTCGCGAAAATGAAGCCGGCTTCCTGATAATTCGTTGCGTCGAGCCGCGGCCGCAGGCTTAGCGGCCGGCTAGATTTTCAGAAGGTTTTTCGGCCTGGCGTCGATAACCGCGCTTATGGACACGCTTTGGTCAAAGGTCACGAACCGCCCACTTTGCTTACAGGCAAGCGCCAGCAGATAGACATCCGTCAGCTGCCTGGCACCGTGAATGTGCGACGTGTCCACTCGGGCGGAATCCAGCAAGCTGACATCGGCCGGCCAGAATTCGTGAATGCGATTGCTCGTCGCCTCGCGCAAGCGATCGGCGATGGCACTGATCGGCAGCGGATTGGGGTAGGACGGGTGCGACATGATGCGCAGGCAGCCGTTTTGGGTGATCGCACAGGAAGCCCAACCCTCATCGCCATGCGCCGCAAACCAATCAGCCGCGGGCCTATGCAGGCTATGGTCTGAGTCGAGCAACGCTATCAATACGTTGATGTCGAGCAGCGCGCGCATCAATAGGCATCATCCTCACGAAGCTTGTCGATCAGTTCGTTGGTAACAATGCCGCCGCGCGACGCGAAAGGACGGAAACCGTAGATTGCCCTGGGTTCCTTGATTGAATTTGCAACCGGTGACGGCGCATTCAGGGACTGGCGTGCCAGGGTGGAAATGACGGCGCCAAGGGTCTGGCGGTCGCGGCGCGCACGCTCTTTAGCTGCCTGCAGTACGTCGTCGGCGATGTCCAGAGTGGTGCGCATGCATCAGATGATATTGCATCAGACATCAGATTTCAAGCGGAGCGTTTGCCGGCGCGACATCCGCCGGGCTGATGACGCCCCGGCCGCCCCGATTCAGCACATGCGTGTAGATCATCGTCGTGCTGACATCCGAATGGCCTAACAACTCCTGCACGGTGCGGATGTCGTAGCCGGACTCGATCAGGTGCGTGGCGAAAGAGTGCCGCAGCGTGTGGCAGCCAACCGGCTTCGTGATTCCGGCGCGCCGCGCCGCGGCACGCATCGCATTCTGCATGCTGCGCTCGTGCAAATGGAAACGCACCGGCTTGTTAGTGTAGGCATCGCGGCACAGCTTCCTGGCGGGAAAAATGTATTGCCAGGTCCAGGATCTGGGGCCGTCTGGGTACTTGCGCTCCAGTGCATACGGCAGCACGACGCCCGGCGCGCCTTTGCGCCGTTCTTCGAGGTACCAGTCGTGCAACTTGCGCAGATGCTGCGACAGCGGCCCGGACAGACTTACCGGCAACATCGTGATGCGATCCTTGTTGCCCTTGCCCGAGCGCACGATGATCTCGCGGCGCTCGAACTCAAGGTCCTTGACCCGGACACTCAAGGTCTCGAGGACGCGCATGCCGGTGCCATACATAAGGCGGCCGATCAGTTGATACACGCCGGGCAGCTCCACCAGGACCCGCTCGACCTGCGAGCGCGTCAACACCACCGGCAAGTGCCTGGGCCTCTCGGCGCGCACGACGTTCGATACCCATGGCGCTTCCATCTCCAGTACATGGCGGTACAGGAAAATGATCGCCTGCAATGCCTGATTCTGCGTGGTCGGAGCGACGCGTTTGCGCACCGCGAGATCGGTGAGGTACTGCTCGACCTCCGCGACCCCCATGCTGCGCGGGTGCTGGCCGCGATGAAAACGAATGAATTCGCGCACCCAGTACCGGTAGGTTTTTTCGGTGCGCAGGCTGAGATGCCGCAGACGCATCTTGTGCCGCATCACGTCGAACAGGCGGAGTGGGTTGTTCATGGCCGGCTGCAGCGTGGATTGTGACTTGCCAAAGTGACGGGTGCGCGGTAGAAATGGCCGGGTATCCGCAATTATTGCAAGTCCGGGTCTCAACCATGGAGCGCTGCAAAATTATCTGGAAATTCCCGAAATATTTGGAAATGGCATTTCCAAATATTTTTCTATTACGCCCAAATAATAGTTAG
>JANMYM010000064.1:0-1801 GCA_031382085.1 Gammaproteobacteria bacterium | reverse complement strand
CGACACAGCAGCCGTCGGCCACGGTGCAGAGAAGGTCCGTCATCGCGCGTAGGTAGCCCTCGCGATGCTGTTCGTCGGCACTGAATACGTCGCGTTGCAGGCTCTCCGCGAGCATCGCCGCCATGCTGGTGTAATCGCGGTGGTCGAGGTCGTCGAGAGGCCGGCCGGCGTCGTCGCAACGGGTGCACGTCTCGTTGCTCACTTCGCCGATGCGGTGCATGAGTTCGATCAGTGCGCGTGCACCCTGGCGTGTTGCAATCGGATAGATGTCAGCCATGGTCTGCCTCCGCATTCGATCGCGCCAGGCGAGCCTCGGCGTCCACACGATCCGCCAGCGCGCGCATCACTACGACACCCTGGTCGTGGAAGTGGCAGATTGCCGCGATGCTGCGCTCTACGTTCACGCCTTCAGCCTCGCCGGCACAGCTCAGGTGGGCGAGTAGATTGCCGACCTGATCGAACTGCGCGCGCGCCCAATCGGCGAGCGCTGCACTCGACGCGGCAGGGTTGACGATCACAGGTGGACAAACGGCGTCGGCCGAACGCACTTCGCGGTCCCATCCTTGCACGCTTACGGCGGCTGCGGCTGGCTCGAGCTCCGGCGCTTTGGCGCCTGGCAAGTGATGCACTTCAGCCATGTGCCACCTCCTTCGTGGCACCTAACCAACTCGCCGCGTCGAAGTTCACGCACCTGCCGTCGAACATTGCGCGCGCGAGGTCCTCGGTTGGCTCCAGACCGTCGTCCACGGCGCTCATCACCACGCTGGATAAAGCGGTGAGGCGCAGCCGAATCCCGGGCCAAATGGAATCAACCGTTTCGAGCTCTTCGCGGTTGATCAACAAGTCCAAGACTTCCGTAATGGCGAGTAATTCGCAACTCGCCATCCTCGCCAGTTTGAGGCGGCTTCTGTCGTCTGCAGTCGCGTGGACAAAAATTGACTTAGCCATGGTCCACCTCCGCATCCGGTGCGATGTGGTCGATTGCGGCGAAGACCTTGTCACCAGCCATCCGGGCCAAGCGCTCGAGCGGCTCCGAGTGCCGTTCGCCCGCCATTGCTTCGGCCATCGCGTGAATCTGGTTGATGAGGGCCAGCGCGTCGCGCAGCGCGTTCAACTGGAGAGCCTGGTCGGGCTCATGTTTTACAGTCTGAGTAGCCATGGTGCACGTTCCTTTCAGGTGGGTGCGTTGTGGTCAGGGGCCGGCGATGCTCCAACATCGCCGCACCCCGCTTTGCCGCCTACCGGGCGGCGCGGTTTCTCACGCCGCCAGCGCCTCCAGCTTGACGGGCTTGATCTTGTTGAGCGTGGCCCGCGCGGCCTTCTGCGCCTGCCACAGGTCATAGGCTGCCTGCATGCCAAGCCACACGCCAGCACGCCCGCCGTTCTCGACGCCGAGCCAGCGTTCGAGACGCAATGCCATCTCGGGCGAGATGCCAGCGCGGGCGTTCAGCACGCGCGACAGCGCAGCGCGGGTCACACCGAGCGCACCGGCCGCATCGGTCACGCTCAGGCCCAGCGCGGGCAGCACGTCGTCGCGCAGCGTCTCTCCGGGATGGGGCGGGTTGTGCATCGTGCTCATGGTTCGTTCCTCTCAGTGGTAGTCCTGGTAATCGACCAACTCAGCGTCCTGACCGTCGAACTTGAAAGTCATCCGCCAGCTCGCATTGACCCACACGGACCAGTAGCCGGCCAAATCGCCTTTGAGCGGATGCAGGCCCCAGCCCGGCACCCCCATTTGCTCCGGCGACGTGGCGTTGTCCAGCGCGTGGAGTTGGCGACCGAGCTTCTTGGCGTGGGCGGC
>JANMYM010000073.1:0-11579 GCA_031382085.1 Gammaproteobacteria bacterium | reverse complement strand
TTGCGCCGCTGGCGGAGCCACCTGCGGTGTTGCAACGGGCGCGGGTGGCAAGACAATTTGTGCAGCGATCGGCGCTGGCGGCAAGACTTCAGCCACCATCGGCGGCGCCGGTAAGCCCTTACCCATGGTGAAGGCCACTGGCGCGGCTGCTGCCAGCGTACCGTCGGCTAACACGGCAACAATCTGGTAGAAGTAGGTTGCACCCAGCTCAACCTTGCCGTCCTCAAACGTTGCGCCCTCAATCGGATCGGTCAGATCGATGCCGCGGTCCGCGTCATTGGGTGCACGCAGCACGCGATACATCACGCCACGCGACTCCACCGGCGTCCATGACACGGTGGCGGTGCTGCCGTTGCTGACAACGGTAACGTTGGTGGGCCCAGGCGCGCCCCTTTGTGCTAACAGCGGTGCTGGCAGCAGCATGACCAGCATCATGGCCGCTGCCGCTACGCGCGTTCGACGAACTATTTGATTGAGCATGATAGGTCTCTCTTATTGCGAGAAGTACGCCGTCACTTGATTCAGTATGGTCGCTTCACTCGTCGTGTCAACGTCGCTAAGGGACACGTCGCTAAGGCGCAGTCTGGACTACAGATAGTGTCTGCTTCCATTGCGGCAGGAATGTCGGCAGCACCATGGTGATGGCATCTGCATAGGCTTTTGCGCCGAGGATATTCGGATGGCCGATCGAGGCAATAACGCATTTCGCCTGATCGCCGCCCGAGGGCAACATAGCCGCAGCGCAGGCCTGCTGGCGTTGCACATAGACCTCATCCGTGCCCGTCACTGCGGATGGCACTGGCCATAGCCAGCTGACCGGGGATGCATAGGCGTTGACGTCTGAGAACGGCGGACTGACAAAAGTCACCCAGCTGCCGCGCAACTGCGAATTGACCGTGGCAGCCGCCATGGACAGTGCGGCGTTGGAGGTCGCGATGTAGGTATTGGAGTGACCGATCAGCGTCTGTCGCAATACTTCGTATGTAATGCCAAGGCCGACAACCACTGACAAGGGGTCAAGCGGGACGCCGGCCAGTGCGGCGGCGGCGGGGCCGACAATAGCGCCCACAGAAACCGCCAGCGCGCCAACAGCATGGATATTGGAGCTCGGAGTGACGATCGGAAAGTAGCCGGTCAAGACGATGGCCGCATTCGGATACGTGGTGTGAATATCCGTGAGCAATTTCGTCACGCTGCTGCACGACTTCATGGTGGTGTTCGCGATCTCAGAATCCCAAATGGACGGATTGAGAATCGTCGTGATGCCGACGTCGTTGGTGCAGCCGTCCACCAGCACCAGGTCCACGTCATTCAAGCTAACGCCGAAGCCCGCCAGCGTGGCGGGCGCATTGGCAAGCGCCTGTCGGCCCACCGTGGGAAATGAACTGGGAACCTCGCCGGGCAGGATCATGGCCTCTTGAGTGGCACTGCCCGGTGCAACGATGGCGCCGGAGTGCGCGAACGCATTCAGCATGACGGGCGTTCCCATCCGGGTTTGCAGCCAGTCACGCACGATGCTGGTAAATTTGTGCGGATTTCCTGGCAGATCGGCGAGTCCCTGACCCCACATCACCGAATCGCCGACCGCGACCACGTTGAGCGACCCTAAGCGAATGCGCACCGGTTTGCTACGCGTGTTGGCGCTCATATCGAAACTCTTGCCATCTGCAGCGGGGTAAAAGCTCTGCAACGAATAGGTATGGCTACCGTTAGGCGGCCCACCATCGTTGTATGACGTGCCCGTTACACTGCTGGACAACATCGTGCCATCGCGAAACACGAAATAAGCCTGAGCGCCCGCCGCAGCGTTCCAGCTCAATTGCACCACGTTGTTAGCTCCCGAAGCAACGATCGTTGCCTTGATATTGGTTGGCGCCACGTGCGGCAGCGCGACCGCGGACGCGGGTGCGGGCGATGAGGCATAGGCGGGGCCACTTTCTTCGAGCAAAATCCCGAGCGGATCCCTGGTGCGTATTTTGCCCGCCTGCATTGCCCACACCTTGTAGGTGTTCGTGAAGCCGGGAACAAGCATGGCGTCGACGAAGGATTGCGCAGCAGGCTGAGCGGGAACATCGACGATCGCGACATCGTTTCGCCATACGCGGTAGCCCGTTGCACCTTCGCGCGCCTGCCAGCGCAGTTCCACAGACGATGGACTGAGTACTTTGGCGACAGGCTTGGCAAATACCCACATAACCGGAGGACCGGGCAAGGGCGTGCTGATGGCAGTACGCGCGGGCTGCACCATTCCCGGCGTGACGATCGGTTGTGTGGCGATGGGCACGGCAGGCTGCAGGACCTCGGGTATTGCAGGACGTGTCAGGACCGGCGGCGCAGTGGGCGATGGGGGCGGTTGTCCGGCCAGCACTCCGATACTGATGGAAAGTCCGATTACCCCTGCAATGCGAGCATTGAGCAGAGAGCCGCCGTGTTTCATGCCGTCACCCCGTTGATTGTGAATTGTTCTGGTCGCGTCGGTCGGTGAGTCGTTACCCTGTGGCCAAGGGTTCAATGTAGCGCGAAGCAGGCATGCCGTACCTATCAATGGGCGCCGCCCACAACCCCCTATGCCGGGTCAATTTTGTGCCGACTGAGTACAATTTGACATAATAGCGTCTCCAATTCCATATATGGCATTTTCACTCCTGACGACCCACCTATGTCCAGGAGACGAGCCGTGAAAATCAGATTCCTTCGATCCACCCTGGTCGAGTGCGCGGCCCTGGTGATGAGCGCCTGCGGGGGCGGCGGGTCTGACATTGCTAACAACAGCACATCGTTTGACGATCGCATCTCGCCGGCCTCGATCGCGGGCCTCAAGGTCAATGACCAGGTCGAAGTCAGCGGCATGATGGGCGCCACGGGCAAGGCCGTCACGGTTGTTGGGACTTTGTCGGGCACCTCGTCGTTTTTGTCCGCGCATCAATCGAAGCACCCTAAAGCACGATTTGTCTACTTCTTGAATAAATCGTCCAGCGCCGAGCGCGCCTTGGCGCGCTCATCCAGGTTAGGCGCCACGTAGGCGCCCGGCCGGGGCTTGAAAAAGTCACAAAAGTTCGCGTGCTCCTTGTCGCGCACTTCCTCGGCGATGGGTTCCCGGCAGTGTTTGGCCTTGCCGGTGTCGTAGTCCACACAGAGTTTGCAGACGTGCAGCTCGGAGTGACATTTCGGGCATTCGTCCAGACGGCGCAGCGGCAGGCTCAACTCGGCGAGCGCCGCGCCGCATTTCCAGCATTGAAGATCATGCGCCATGGCGCAGATTTACACTGCAGAGATTCAGGGATCAAGCCGCCCGACGAGGAATTCCGCGAGCGCGGCACCGGTGCGAGACGTCTTCGCCTTTCTGGCCACGGCGGCCGGCGGGCCGGCGACGACCACCTGACCGCCGGCGCGGCCGGCCTCGGGACCGAGGTCAATCACCCAGTCAGCGGCGGCGATCACGTCGAGGTTGTGTTCGACCACGACGACGCTGTTGCCGGCATCGACCAGGCGATGCAGCACGCGCAGCAGTTTTTCGACGTCGGCCATGTGCAGACCGACCGTCGGTTCGTCGAGTACGTAAAGGGTGCGCATCGGTTTCTGGCGCAGCTTGCGCACATCACTGCGTACTTTGGAAAGCTCGGTCACGAGCTTGATACGCTGTGCCTCGCCGCCCGACAGCGTCGGGCTCTGCTGGCCCAGCGTCAGATACCCCAGCCCGACATCGCGCAACAAAGCTAACGCGTGCCTGACTGTCGTGTGCGCGGCGAAGAATTCGACCGCGTCGTCGATTTCGAGGCTCAGCACATCGGCAATACTCTTGTCGCGCCAGCGAATCGTCAGCGTTTCCGGGTTGAATCGCTTGCCGCCACAGACATCGCAACGCACTTTCACATCGGGCAGGAAATTCATCGCGATCGTCTGCACACCCTGGCCTTCGCAGGCGCTGCAGCGGCCGTCGGCCGTGTTGAATGAGAAACGACTGGCATCGAAGCCGCGCAGCCGCGCTTCGTTGGTGCCGGCAAAAATCTTGCGGATGTCGTCCCAGAAGCCGACATAGGTGGCGGGACAGGAACGCGGCGTCTTGCCGATCGGTGTCTGGTCCACTTCCAGCGCCCGGTCGAGTTGCGGCGCGCCGGTGATCCTGCGACAGCCGCTGAGCGCTCCGGGCTTCTCGCCTAACAAACTGTGCAGGTTGGTGTACAGGATGTCGCGGGCCAGCGTCGACTTGCCGGAGCCCGAGACGCCGGTGATTACGACCAGCCGTCCTAACGGGATGCCAACGTCGACATTCCGCAGGTTGTGCAGCGTCGCGCCTTCGATCTGCAGCGCGGGCGTGTCCGCGTCCACGGCCCGCCGCGGCTTCGCGGGATGTCGCAGTGGCTCGCGCAGGAATTTCCCGGTTATCGAATCCGGATCGCGCATCAGCTCGGCGGCGGTTCCTTCGGCGACCAGCCGGCCACCCCGGATACCGGCGCCGGGCCCGAGGTCGATGACATGGTCGGCGCGCCGGATGGTGTCTTCGTCGTGCTCGACGACCAGCAGCGTATTGTCATGGTGCGCGAGCTTGGCGAGTGCCGCCAGCAGCACGCGGTTGTCGCGCGGGTGCAGGCCGATGGTCGGCTCGTCGAGCACATAGCAGACGCCGCGGAGGTTCGATCCGAGTTGTGCCGCGAGGCGCAGGCGTTGTGCCTCGCCACCGGACAGCGTAGGCGCCGCGCGATCGAGTTGCAGGTAGCCGAGGCCAACCTCGCTCATGAAGCCGAGGCGGCTTTTGATCTCAGCTAACAGATCGCGGCCTATCGCGCGTTCGCGTAGGCTCAGCTTCAGCGCCGCGACAAAGCTCGACAGTTCGTCCACGGGTCGCGCGGTGAGTGTCCCGATCGACTCGCCGCGAAAACGCACTGCGCGCGCGACCTCGTTGAGGCGCTGGCCCTGGCAACTCTCGCAGGTTTCCTGGTGGTCGCCATACCATTCGTTCCAGCCGGTCTCTTCACCCGTCTGCTCTTCGTCGAAGCCCGGCAGCCGCACTCCCGCGCCGAAGCAGGTCGCGCACCAGCCATGTTTGGAATTGAACGACAGCAGGCGGGGATCAAGTTCCGGAAAACTGCGGCCGCAACCCGGGCAGGCGCGACGGGCGGACAGGATTTCGACGTTATCGGAGCCGGCAGTTAACAAGTGCACCGTGCCCTTGCCGTATTCCAGCGCCTGCAGCAACGCCGCTCGAATCGACGGTTCATTGGCGGCGGCGACCTTGAACTCGCCGACTGGCAGCTCGATGGTGTGTTCCCTGAATCGCGCCAGGCGCGGCCAGGGCTTGGTCGCAACCTTCTTGCCGTCGACCCGCAGCTGCGCATAGCCCTTGCCCTGCGCCCACTTGGCGAGATCGGTGTAGTAGCCCTTGCGGCTGACCACCAGCGGTGCTAGCAACTCGACGGTCTTGCTGCGGTGATTCTTGAATATCCGCGCCAGCATGGTCTCGGGTGTCTGCGGTTCGATGGCGAGATCGCAGGCGGGGCAATGCTGGGTGCCGAGCTTGACGTACAGCAGGCGAAGAAAATGATACAGCTCCGTCAGTGTCGCCACGGTGCTCTTGCGGCCGCCGCGACTGGTGCGTTGCTCGATCGCGACCGTCGGCGGGATACCGTAGATCGCGTCGACATCCGGCCGCGCCGCCGGCTGCACGAACTGTCGCGCGTAGGCATTCAGCGACTCGAGATAACGGCGCTGGCCTTCGTTGAAAATGATGTCGAACGCCAGCGTGGATTTGCCGGAGCCGGAGACGCCGGTCAGCACCGTGAATTTGTTGCGCGGAATGCTGACATCGAGATCGTGCAGATTGTGTTCGCGCGCGTGGTGCACGACGATGGCGTTGTCGCTGCTGGAAGTCGTGTAAGTATCCCGGGGCTCCGAGACCTGCGAGGGCGTGAAGCCGACGGCGTAGTCACGCAGCGCGACCGCGGTATGCGAGGTCTGGTGCTTGAGAAGATTTGCGACCGTGCCCGCGAATACGAGTTCGCCGCCGGCCTCACCGCCCTCGGGCCCGAGATCGATGACCCAGTCCGCGGCGCGGATCACATCGAGGTTATGTTCGACGATCAGCAGCGAGTGGCCGGCATCGAGCAGCTTGCGCAGCGCGCCTAACAAGCGGGCGATGTCGGAGAAATGCAGGCCGGTCGTCGGCTCATCGAACAGGAACAGCTTGCCGCCGGGCTTCTGTTCTCTCGCGGCGCTGACACCGGCATCCGCGAGATGGCCGGCAAGCTTCAGGCGCTGCGCTTCGCCGCCCGACAGTGTCGGCACCGGCTGGCCGAGCCGCAGATATTCCAGCCCGACATCCGCCAGCGGTTGCAGTCGCGTCGCGAGCTCGGCGTCGCCGCCGAAAAATGCCAGCGCCTCGGCCACCGTCATATCGAGCACGCCGGCGACGTTAGCCCGCGCGCCGCTGACACCGGCTACGGTCACTTCCAGTGTTTCGGCCCGATAACGTCGCCCCTGGCATTCGCCGCAGCGCAGGTAGACATCGGACAGGAACTGCATCTCCACGTGTTCGAAACCGTTGCCGCTGCAGATCGGGCAGCGACCGGTGCCCGAGTTGAAACTGAAAGTCCCGGCGGTGTAGGCGCGTTGTTTGGAGACCGCCTCGTTGGCAAACAGCGTCCGGATCCGCTCGAATGCGCCGACATAGCTCGCCGGATTCGATCGGGTGGTGCGGCCGATGGGCGTCTGGTCGACCGACACGACGTCGGCGATCAGTTCCGCGCCGCGCAATTCGCGGAAAGTGCCCGGTGTTTCCGTCGGCTTGCCTAACATCTTCTTCAGTGCAGGTTCCAGCACATCCTGCATCACCGTCGATTTGCCGGAGCCGGACACGCCCGTGATGCAGACGAACTGGCGCAGCGGGATGTCAAGGCTGAGGTTCTTGAGATTGTTCTGGCTGGCGCCCGACAAATGCAGGACCTGGGGGGAGTCGACGCGCTTCCTGCTGGCCGGCAGCTCCACCCGTCGTTTGCCGGACAAATATTCACCGGTCAGCGAGCCTGGCGCGCTGACAATTTCCGACGGCTTGCCGTTGAAAATAATGCGCCCGCCGGCACTGCCCGCGCCCGGGCCCATGTCGATGATGCGATCGGCATCGCGCATGATCTGCGGATCGTGTTCCACGACCACCAGCGAATTGCCAGCGCTGCGCAGTCTTTGCATGACCTGGATCACGCGCTGCATGTCGCGCGGGTGCAGACCGATCGAAGGCTCATCGAGCACGAACAGTGTGTTGACCAGCGAGGTGCCGAGCGCGGTGGTCAGGTTGATACGCTGCACCTCGCCACCCGACAGCGTGCGCGACTGGCGGTCGAGCGTCAGATAAGAGAGACCGACATCGCAGAGATAACCCAGCCGCGTGCGGATCTCACCTAACACGAGCTCGGTTGCGGCATCCAGCGCGCCGGCGAGACGCAGCGCTGCAAAAAACTCACGCAGGCGGGTAACGGGCAACAGCGAGAGCTCATGCAGGTTGTAACCCGGCAGCATGCTGCCGGTACGCACCGGGCCAATGCGCCACAGCAGCGACTCGGGCTTGAGCCGCGCCCCGTTGCAGGTCTCGCAGGTCGTATAGCTGCGGTACTTCGACAGCAGCACGCGGATGTGCATCTTGTAGGCTTTGGACTCAAGGTACTTGAAGAACCGCCTGGCGCCGTACCAGGTCTTTTTGGTCCAGGCACCTTCCCCATCCAGCACCCACTGCTGGCAGTTCTCCGCCAGCTTGTTCCAGGGCACGTCGAGCGGCACACCATGGCGCTTCGCGTGCCGCTCGAGATCCTTCTGGCACTCGGACCACGCGGGCGTCTGCCAGGGCTTGAAAGCGCCCTGTGCGAGCGTCTTGTTAGGATCGGGAATCACCATGCCCCAGTCGACGCCGATCACGCGGCCAAAGCCGCGGCAGGTTTCGCAGGCGCCCAGCGGCGAATTGAATGAGAACGCGCTCGGCACCGGTTCGCGATAGGCGATGTCGCAGGTCGCGCAGTGCAGGTCGATGGAGTAGCGCGCGGTCGCGATGGCAGTGGCGTCGTCGCTGGCCGCATCCATCGGCACGAAGTGCACCGACACGCGGCCGCGCCCGACGCGAAACGCGGCTTCGAGCGCTTCCATGACCCGGCCACGATCGGTCTGCCCGAGGCGCACGCGATCCTGAATCACTTCGATGCTGCGCGCGCGGCGCTCGCGTACGCGTGTGTAGCCCTGGGCCAGCAGCAGCGCGTTGACTTCCTTCGCCTTGAAGTTCTTCGGGATGTCGATGGAAAAGCACAGGTACTGCCGCGAGTCCGGATGCCGTGCCACGGCAGCTAACAAGGACTCGTAGGTACTCTGCGGCGAATCCCTGCGCACGAACTGGCCGCACTGCCGGCAGAACAGATCCGCGCCCCGCGCGAACAGCAATTTCAGGTGATCGTTGAGCTCTGTCATCGTGCCGACCGTGGAGCGCGAGGTGCGCACCGGGTTGGTCTGGTCGATGGCAATGGCCGGCGGCACGCCGTCGATGTGATCCACGGCCGGCTTGTCCATGCGATCGAGAAACTGCCGCGCATAGGGCGAGAAGGTCTCGACATAGCGCCGCTGGCCTTCGGCGTACAGCGTGTCGAACACCAGCGATGACTTGCCCGAGCCCGAAACGCCGGTCACGACCGTCAACTCACCCAATGGCAGGTCAAGATCCAGATTGCAGAGGTTATGTTGGCGAGCGCCGCGGATGGCGATCGCCGGGCGCGAGTCTTTCATCGGCTAGCCCGTGGACTGCGTAGCCGATTTACTGCGCTTGTTTTGCAACAACCACGAGATCGCAAACATGATCGCCACCGGGACCGCAACCCACAAAAATGCGCGCTGGTAGCCGCGCGCCCCGCCGCCAGTGGACGCGGCGACGGCGCCGATCAGCGCGCCCGACAACAACTGCCCGATGCTGGTGAATATCGTCAGGATGCCCTGCGCGGCGGCGCGCTCCGCGGCCGGCACTTCCTCGATCAGCAGGTAGCGCAACGGCGCACCTAACAAACCGGACAGGCCAAGGCCAACCAGCGCGCCGGCGATAATGATGTTGGTGCGCGACACCGGGCTGTAGCCAATCCACAGCGCACCCGCGAGCAGGCTGGCGAGCGCGAACATGATGATCGGCTTCGGCCCGATGCGATCCAGCAGCCGCCCAAATGCCGGCGATCCAAACAGCAGCGCAACAACTACTGACAGCAACAGGTAGCTCGATGCCTGCGGCGTGATGCCGAGACCCGCGACCGCGAGATCGGGCAGGAACACCATCCCGGTTTCACCCAGGCCGGCGCCTGCTGCAAACAGCGCGATCATTTTGATCTGGCGCGACGCGAACCAGCGCGGTCGGATGACCGGGTCGGCGGCGCGGTTCTCGACTGATCTGGCAACTAACAACAGCGCCGCGGCGCCCAGCAGCCAGCCCCAGACCGAGGGATCCCCGAGACTCGCCAGCAGATGCTCCGAATTCAGGGAGCTCAGTCCCAACGTCAGGCACGCGAGCATGCCGCTGATCAGGATCGCGCCTTGCCAGTCGAACGGCGGCGGCGTTCCCGTACTCCTGCCCGGCAGCCAGAGCAGGCTCGCGACAATCAGCAGCGCCGCAATCGGCAAATTGATCAGGAACAACCAGCGCCAGCCGAAATTGAGCAGCTGCGCGGCTAACAACGGCCCCAGCAGGAAGGCGATGCCGAATACGGCGCCGATCAGACCGAGCGCGCTACCGCGTTTTTCGGGTGGCATGGTGTCGCCGATTACGGCGCTCGCGACCGGGAATATGCCTCCGGCGCCGAATGCCTGGATGGCGCGACCTGTTAGCAGCATGTTGAACGAATGTGCCTGCGCCACCAGCAGCGAGCCGATTGCGAACAGGGCCACATCGAGCGTATAAATCGCGCGGCGACCGAGCCGGTCCGAGAGCTTGGCATTGATCGGCGTGCCGACCAGGTTGAAGAGCACGTAGATCGTGAACACCCAGGCAACCGCACGTTCGTCGATCCCAAACTCGCTGCGCAGGGCCGGCAAGGCGGGGCCGACGATCGCAATATCCAGCGCGCCCATCAGCACGCCAAAAAACAGCACCCAGAGAATCCTGGTCGGTGAAGCGGTCATGCTGCACATGCTAAACCAAAATGGCGTGAAACCACGGTGCGAACAGCGGCCACGCAGCGGTAGGAGATTCGTGCGGCGCGCTGTCCCGGGAAAATCCTCCGCAAACTGTCGGCCCATCATGCGCCAGCTGCAGATTGCCATCATCGGCGCCGGGATTTCCGGCCTGACCGCCGCCGCCGCGCTGCTGCGGCGTGGCTTCGACGTGCATGTCTACGAGCAGGCGCCGGCCCTGGGAGATGTCGGCGCCGGGCTGACGGTCAGCCCTAACGCGACGCACGCGCTGCAGTCCATCGGCCTGGGGCCGGATCTCGAGAAATTCGGCATGATCCCGGCCCTGGGCGGCGTCAAGCATTGGCGCAGCGGCGAATTGCTGACCTCGATCATGCGCGGCGACACCATGGTCCGCAAATACGGCGCGCAGTACTACCAGATCCATCGTGCCGACCTGCACGTCGGCCTGGTGCGCGAGACGCGAGCGGCGGCCCGGCCCGGTGTTGACCCGATATCGCTCAATTGCCAGTTTGTTAGCAGCCGGGAAAAGGACGGCCACGTAGAAATCCGCTTCGCAGACGGCCGCCTGGCCGGCGCCGACGTGCTGATCGCCGCCGATGGCGCGCGTTCCGTGGTACGCACCGCGGTATTCGGCGCCAGTCAGCCGAAATTTACCGGCTACATTGCCTATCGCGGTCTCGCCGACATGCGCAAGCTCGCGCCTGAGATCATCACACCCACGTCCTGCCTTTCGATCGGGCCGAAACACTCTTTCACGCGCTACCTGGTGCGGGCCGGGACGCTGCTCAACTACGTGGCGATGGCCGAACGTGATGACTGGCGCGAAGAGGGCTGGTCGATTCCGTCCAGCATCCCCGAGTTGTTAGCTGAATACGAAGGCTGGTATCCGGATGTCCACGAAATCATTCGCGCGACACCACCGGACAAGGTTTTCAAATGGGCGTTGTATGACCGCGATCCGCTGCCGGAATGGATCCGCGGCAGCGTCACGTTGATTGGCGATGCCGCGCACCCGATGCTGCCATTCCTGGGTTCCGGCGCGGCGATGGGTATCGAAGATGGCCTCGTGTTAGCTCGCGCCTTCGAGCTTGCCGGTTCGGTGGCCGGGGCGCTGCGGCGTTACCAGGAGGCGCGCCTTGAGCGCACCACCTTCGTAATGCTGAAATCGCGCGAAACCGCCGTGCAGTACCACTCGGGCGACACCGAGGGCTACCAGCGCCGGCGGCATCAAAGTGCGGAGTCGCTGGGCCTGATGTCCTACAATCCGGTGACCGTAGCCCTGTAACTCCTTGGGGCGAGAGCTAGGGAAGCTCTGCACAGGTAACGCGGGCGCGGCCGAGACGGATTTTTTCACTGGCAAGGAACGACGAGTGACGTGTATCGAGATACATGAGCGAGGAGAGACGCAGCCGGAGGAAAAATCCGTCCGGCCCCAAGGG
>JANMYM010000037.1:0-4095 GCA_031382085.1 Gammaproteobacteria bacterium | reverse complement strand
GACTGCCGATCGTGCGTTGCCGGGCTCGCTGTTTGCGCGGCCCGGCACTTGGAGTATATACTTTCGGAATACATCCTAACGTATTGAAAAATATGAAATTTAAGTGGCTCCCTGGGTTGGACTCGAACCAACGACCAACGGATTAACAGTCCGACGCTCTACCAACTGAGCTACCAGGGAACGGATCCAAAACGAGGCGCGGATTCTGGTGAAACAGGCCCCGGGCGTCAAGCGCCTAACCGCTAATTGCAGGCCTTGGCGATGCGTTCCAGCGCCTTGATCAGGAGCTCGTTGCTGGTTGCGAATGAGATCCGCATGTGGCCCGGTGCTCCGAAACTGGAGCCTGCCACCACCGCCACGCCGACGGTCTGCAAGAGGTACTCGGCGAACTGGTTGTCGTCTTTGTGGCCCAGCTTGGCCATGGCCTTGGAGACGTCTGCAAAGGCATAGAACGTGCCGGCGCCCGGCAGGCAGCTGATGCCCGGGATGGCATTGAGGCCGGCAACCACGAGATCGTGGCGCTTTTTGTATGCCTCGTTCATCTCGGCAACACAGGCCTGGTCCCCTAACAACGCGGCGGTCGCAGCTTTCTGCGCGATGCTCGATGGATTGCTGGTGGATTGGCTCTGGATAATGCTCATCGCGGCGATGATGTCCCTCGGGCCGCCGCAGTAACCCATGCGCCAGCCGGTCATCGCATACGACTTGGAATGGCCGTTGATGGTCACGGTGCGTCCGTACAGTTCCGGCACGGCGGTGACCAGCGAACAGAAGGGCTCGGGCGCCCAGTAGATTTTCTCGTACATGTCATCGGTGCCTATGAGCACGCGCGGATGTTGGAGCAGCACGTCACCTAACGCGCGCAGCTCGGCGCGTGTGTAGGCGGCGCCAGTCGGGTTCGACGGCGAATTCAGCAGCAGCAACTTGGTCTTGGGCGTGATCGCCGCTTCCAGCTGGCGCGGTGAGATTTTGTAGCCCTGCGCAGGTCCCGCATCCGGCGTGACCGGCAGGCCATCTGCGAGCATGACCATGTCCGGGTAGGACACCCAGTAAGGCGAGGGAATGATGACCTCGTCGCCGGCATCCAGGACCGCAAGACAGAGATTGAAAATCGTTTGCTTGGCGCCGGTCGAGACCAGGATCTGGTTCCGCTGGTACTTCAGGCCATTATCGCGCTCGAACTTCCGGATGATCGCGTCCTTGAGTTCGGCGATACCGCCCACATCGGTGTAGCGGGTGAAATGTTTCTGGATCGCTTCGATGCCCGCCTGCTCGATAAAAGCCGGCGTGTCGAAGTCGGGCTCACCGGTGCTGAGACTGATGATGTCCTTGCCTTCGGCCTTGAGGCGGGCGGCAGCCGCAGAGACGGCCATGGTCGGGGACGTTTTGACGCGCTGGACGCGTCGCGAAAGCACTGAAGACAAAGTAAGGTCCTGTACTGTTGGGTGGCAACGGGGAACGGGGCGTATATTAGTCGATTCCGGGTGTAATTGAGCATGGAAAAGACGCCTTTTCAGCTGCGTTCTGACTATCAGCCAGCGGGCGATCAACCGCAGGCCATCGCGCGCCTGTGCGCAGGCCTGGAAGCAGGTCTGGCGCATCAGACGCTGCTGGGGGTGACCGGGTCCGGCAAGACTTTCACGATCGCGAATGTCATCGATCGGCTGCAGCGGCCGACGCTGGTGATCGCGCACAACAAGACGCTGGCCGCCCAGCTCTATGGCGAGTTCCGCGAGTTTTTCCCCCACAACGCGGTCGAGTATTTCGTTTCCTACTACGACTACTACCAGCCGGAGGCCTATGTGCCTTCGAGCGATACCTACATCGAGAAGGA
This sequence comes from Gammaproteobacteria bacterium, assembly GCA_031382085.1. Lineage (GTDB taxonomy): Bacteria > Pseudomonadota > Gammaproteobacteria > Steroidobacterales > Steroidobacteraceae > UBA964. The sequence goes on along the minus strand of JANMYM010000037.1, from coordinate 2,261 downwards.
CGCCTCGATCAATGCGCATATCGAACAGATGCGGCTTTCGGCGACCAAGGCTTTGTTAGAGCGGCGCGACAGCATCATCGTCGCGACGGTGTCGTCCATCTACGGCCTCGGCGATCCGCAGGCCTATCTTGCGATGGTGCTGCATCTGTCACGTGGCGACCGGCTCGATCAGCGTTTTCTGTTGCGCCGTCTCGCCGACATGCAGTACACGCGCAACGAAATTGAATTTTCGCAGGGCACGTTCCGGGTGCGCGGCGATGTCGTTGATATTTTTCCGGCCGAATCGGAACGCGATGCGCTGCGCGTCGAGCTGTTCGATGAGACCCTCGAGAATCTGCAGCTTTTCGATCCGCTGACTGGTGAGGTCAAACGCAAGATCCCGCGCTTCACGGTGTATCCGGGCACGCATTACGTCACGCCCAAGGATCAGATCCTGAAAGCGGTGGATCAGATCCGTAACGAGCTGCGTGAGCGGCTTGCGGAATTGCGTGCGCAGGACAAGCTGGTCGAAGCGCAGCGGCTCGAGCAGCGCACCCTGTTCGACATGGAAATGATGCAGGAAGTCGGTTACTGCTCCGGCATCGAGAATTACTCGCGCTATCTGTCAGGCCGCGCGCCCGGCGAGGCGCCGCCCTGTTTGTACGACTACCTGCCTGACGATGCGCTGTTGATCGTGGATGAAAGCCACCAAACCCTGCCGCAACTCGGCGCCATGTTCAAAGGCGATCGTTCGCGCAAGGAAACCTTGGTCGAATACGGGTTCCGGCTGCCCTCGGCGCTCGATAACCGGCCGCTGCGATTCGAGGAATGGGAAAAGCGCGCGCCGCAGATGATTTTTGTGTCGGCGACACCTGCCGCCTACGAAAAATCACATGCCGGACAATGGGTCGAACAGCTGGTCCGGCCAACCGGTCTGGTAGACCCGATGGTCGAAGTGCGTCCGGTCCGCACCCAGGTCGACGATCTGCTGTCCGAAATCCGGCTGTGTGTGGCAAAGGGCGAGCGTGTGCTCGTCACGACGCTAACCAAACGCATGGCCGAAGACCTGACCGAGTATCTCGACGAACACGATGTCCGCGTGCGTTATCTGCATGCGGACGTTGAGACCGTCGAGCGCAGCGAGATCATCCGCGACCTGCGTCTGGGTCGATTCGACGTGCTGGTCGGCATCAATCTGCTGCGCGAGGGCCTGGACATGCCGGAAGTGGCATTGGTGGCCATTCTGGATGCCGACAAGGAAGGCTTTCTGCGTTCCGAGGTGTCGCTGATCCAGACCACCGGCCGTGCCGCGCGCAATTTGAACGGCCGCGTGATCATGTACGCGGACCGCGTCACGGGCTCCATGGAACGCGCAATTGCGGAAACCGACCGGCGCCGCACCCGCCAGGTTGCCTATAACCTCGAGCACGGCATCACGCCACGCGGCATCGTCAAGGCGGTGGCGGACGTCATGGAAGGTGCGCGCTCCGAGGCCGGCACAGCGGGTCGCGCCAAGGGCAAGCGCGGTGCTGATGCTAACAAGAGTAGCGGCGGGATCGATGCCAGTGCACTGACGATGGCGAATCTCACGCCTGAACAGCGTATTCGCAAGATCAAACAGCTGGAGGCCGAGATGTTCCGGCGTGCGCGTAACCTCGAATTTGAGGAGGCCGCGCAGCTGCGTGACCAGATCGAGACCCTGAAACGGCGGGAATTTGGGGTTGGCCGGTCCGCGGCGGGCTAGGAGCAGCGGTCCGCGACCCGGGCGGTGTCGCAAGTTGCCCGGGCGGACCGGCTCCGGTATTGTTCGCGCCCCAATAGGCGCGTAGCTCAGTGGTAGAGCATCACCTTGACATGGTGGTGGTCGGTGGTTCGATCCCACTCGCGCCTACCAATTTCCTCGAGGTATGGCAGCGATGCCGGTGATTACGCTGCCCGACGGCAGCCAGCGAAAATTCGAACAGCCGGTCAGCGTCGCGGAGGTGGCGAAAGCCATCGGCCCGGGCCTGGCCAAGGCCGCGATTGCCGGCCGCGTCAACGGCACGCTGGTGGATACCTCGCATGTCATCAGCTCGGACGCCAGCGTCTCGATTGTCACCGAAAAAGATCCGGCGGCGCTCGATATCATTCGTCACTCGACCGCGCATTTGTTAGCCCAGGCGGTGCAGTCGCTGTTCCCGGACGCGCAGGTCACGATCGGTCCCGTGATCGACGACGGCTTCTATTATGACTTTGCCTACCAGCGCCCGTTTACGACCGACGACCTGGCCGCCATCGAAGCC
>JANMYM010000061.1:0-2702 GCA_031382085.1 Gammaproteobacteria bacterium | reverse complement strand
AACTCGCCGCTGCCGGCGCAGCAAAGCCGCTTCGGCCTGCTCAGCGCCGGCCTGGGCCTGCGGCTGCAGGCGCGCGAATACGTCAGCCTGTCGCTCGATGTGGGCTGGCCGATGCGCGACGTGGGCATCACCAGGAAGGGTGAGCCGCGGCTGCACGCCAGTGGCGTCTTCGAGTTCTGAACAATCCACGTCTGCAGTTTCAAACATGAGCAAGAACACCACCTTGACCCTCGTCGACGGCGTGCGCGTCGTCGTGCCAGACACTCTGGACCAGATCACGCCCTACGTGTTGCGCGAGCAGGAAGACTGGTTCGAAGATGAGATCCGGTTCCTGCGCCGCCTGCTCCAGCCCGGCGAGCAGATCATCGACATTGGCGCGAACCATGGTGTCTACACGCTCAGCATGGCCAAGACGGTCGGCCCGAACGGCCGCGTGTGGGCGTTCGAACCGGCCAGCAGTACGTCGCAACTGCTCGCCGCCAGCATCGAGGCGAATGAGTTCCGGCATGTCGTGCTCGATCGCAGTGCGCTCTCCGACCATAGCGGCACGGCTGAACTGTCGCTCAATGTCAACTCTGAGCTGAATGCGCTGGTCGGCCACGGAGCCCCAGCAGGCCACAGCGAAAAAGTCGCGCTGACCACGCTGGACGAATGCATCGTGCGCTTCGCCTGGCGTCAGATCGATTTCCTGAAGATCGACGCCGAAGGCGAAGAGGCGAGGATATTGCAAGGCGGCGCACGCTTCTTCGCGGAGTTCACGCCCCTGGTGCAATACGAAATCAAGGCGAGCCAAGATTTTCACTTCGAGCTCGTACATCAGTTTGCCGCACTGGGCTACGACTCCTACCGTTTGGTCCCTGGCCTTGACCTGCTGGTGCCATTCCACCCTGAAGATGCCCCTGACGGCTATCTGCTGAATCTGTTTGCCTGCAAGCGCGATCGCGCCGAGTCATTGGCGGCGCGCGGCCACCTGCTGGATGCCGCTACCAAGACGGTGAAAGTTGCCGCGCCTCAAGGCAAACCGGCCGGCAGAGCTGAGCGGCGCGACGCCTATGGCTGGCGCAACATGTTGCGGGGTCTGCCATACGCCGATGCGTTGGCCGCTCCTTGGGAACAAACCATCGCAGCGGGTCAGAGCGCGGAGGTGTCCGAAGCCTTGCGCCACTATGCCGTCAGCCGGGACGCCAGCCGTCCGATGGCGGAGCGCTTCTACGCCATCCAATCCAGCCTTGACTTATTCGTCGCTGCGTCTGAACGAGGCCCCGTCTATTTGCGGCTCGCGAGTCTCGCGCGAGTGGCCCAGGACTTTGGTGCGCGCACTCAGGCCGTCAGTGCCTTGCAGCGACTGTGCGGCCAGATCCTGCAGGACCGGCAAGCTGACCTGCGCGAACCCTTTCTCTCACCGGCCAGCCGTTTCGACACTTTGCCCCCCGGGCCGCAGATCGGCAATTGGCTGCTGGCGGCGGCATTGGAGCAATTGGAGCGGCTGGGCAGCTTTTCTTCCTTCTACTCGGCAGACGCGTCGCGCCAGCGCCTGGAGTCGATTGCAGCACTGGGCTTTGGCAGCGCGGAGATGAATCGTCGGCGCCAACTCGTTCAGGCGCGAACTGGAGCGGCCGCTTCTGCGCCAACCTCGCCGGCGACTGTCGCTTCCGCCGGGACTTGGAGCCTGCTGGACCTTTTCCCCCAAGCATTGCAAATCGACGTGCTCGACGTCGGCGCCGCACTGAGCGAGCGGCCAGCGTACCAAGCGCTGGTTGATGCCAAGCGTGCGCGGATCATGGGGTTCGAGCCCAACGCTATCGAATGCGAGCGCTTGAATCGTGAATACGGTGCCCCGCACCGCTTCTTCCCACTTTTCGTCGGCGACGGCAAACCGGCGACTTTCCATGAAACCAACTGGACACTGACCGGCTCGCTGTTTGAACCGAACACCCCGCTGCTTCAGATGTTCCAGAACCTTGCCGAAGTGGTGACACCCGTTGCAAAGCATTCGGTCACCACGACCCGCGTCGACGATATCGCCGAGATCAGCAACGTCGACCTGTTCAAAATCGATGTGCAGGGTGCAGAACTCGCGGTCTTTCGGAATGCGTCGCGCGCCTTGGCGAGTGCACTGGTCGTGCAGACTGAAGTCGAATTCGTCGAACTCTACCGGGGGCAGCCCCTGTTTGCGGACGTCGACAGTTTCCTGCGCAGTCAGGGTTTCCAGTTCCATGCTTTCAATGGCATCAGCGGGCGCGCATTCAAGCCTCTGCTCCTCAACAACGACCCCAACGTGCCGATCCGGCAAGCGTTGTGGTCCGATGCGGTCTACGTGCGTGACTGGATGCGGCTCGATGAACTCGACCCCACCCGGCTGCTGAAGTACGCGGTGCTCGCGCACGACCTGCTCGGTTCTTACGACCTTGCGCATGTCGTGCTAGCGGCGCTGGATCGGCAGGTCAAGGGAAGCTTTGCGGCTCAGTACCTGCAGCGATTGACCGGGACCGCTGCGCCACCGGCCGCGTAAGCCCTTGGACGACCGACGAGAAAACCATGAGCAGGGAATTGGCGCGAGGCGCAGCAAGGCCGAACATGCCGTTGGTGCGGCGTCCGCTGGAGGGCTGGGGCTGGTTCAACGGGCTGTGCGTTCACTCCTTTGCGGAAGGCTCGGGCCTGTGGCTCAACGGTCGGCTGCCGGCACGACAATGCCGCTTTGG
>JANMYM010000044.1:0-36077 GCA_031382085.1 Gammaproteobacteria bacterium | reverse complement strand
TGCTGCCGAAACAGCGGCAGAACCTGATGTTCTCGGCCACCTATTCCGACGAAATCCGCGGCCTTGCGGCCACGATGCTGCGCGACCCGCTGTCAGTCGAAGTTGCCTCGCGTAACAAGACCGCCGAACGCGTCGAACAGCTCGCGTTCCGGGTCGTCAAGGAGCAGAAGCGCCACCTGCTCGTGCATCTGTTTCGCACCGGCACAACCGACGAAGGCCCGTGGACGCAGGCTCTGGTGTTTGCCCGCACCAAGCACGGCGCCAACCGCCTCTCCGAGCAATTGGAGCATGCGGGCATCAAGTCGGCTGCGATTCATGGCAACAAGAGCCAGTCGGCCCGCCAGAAAGCGCTGGCTGACTTCAAGGATTCGAAAATCACTGCGCTGGTCGCGACTGAAGTCGCGTCACGCGGCCTCGATATCCGCGAACTGCCGGTGGTCGTCAATTACGAGCTGCCTAACGTCCCGGAGGACTATGTGCATCGCATCGGCCGCACCGCCCGCGCGGGGCGCAGTGGTCTCGCGGTCTCGCTGGTTGCACCGGATGAAAACAGCCTGCTGCGCGACATCGAACGCACGATGCGCCAGAGCATCACGCTGCAGGCGGCGCCGGCTTACGAGCAGGTCGCGACGGCGCCGACGCGGCCGCGCGGCGAAGCTAACAGCGACCCGCGCGCCCAGCGGCATGGACATGGAGCGCACGGCAAACCACCGCAGCGCCGCTCCGGCCCGGCCCGCGGTGGCCACGGTGCGGGTCAGAATAGCGGCCGCTGGCAGCCCCAGAGAGGTGGACGCGTACGATGATCGGATGACCGGCATGGTTGAGTTCGGCGTCGTAATGGAAGGCTCGCCGGGCTACACGGCGCGGCTGGCGCGCGAGCTCGAAGACATGGGTTTCGATTACCTGCTGTCGCCCGACACGCAGTGCCTGGGTCCCGACCCATTCGGCCAATTTACGCTGGCCGCCCAGACGACCAGCCGGATCAAGATCGGCCCGGGCGTCACGAACCCCATCACGCGCGACGTTTCGGTCACGGCTACCATGATGGGAACCCTGCAGGTCGAAACCAAAGGTCGCGCCATCTGCGGCATTGGCCGCGGCGACTCGTCCGCCGCGCATATCGGGCTGCCGAACGGCACGACCGCGCAGCTGCGCACCTTTGTCGAAAGATTGCGCGCCTACATCCGCGGCGAAACCATCGATCGCAATGGCACGCCGTCGCGCCTGCGCTGGCTCGATTCGCTGCCGGTCACGCCGTTTCCGATCGATATCGCATGCACCGGCCCCAAGACCATCGCCATGGCCATCGATGTCGGCGACCGCATCAGCTTTGCGGTCGGCAGCGCGCCGGAACGAGTTCGCTGGGCCATGGACACGGCGCTCAAACGCCTGAAGGAAACGGGCCGCGAGCGCAACAGCCTCAGCATCGGCGCCTATATCAACCTGGTTTGTGATCCAGACGAGCAGAAAGCCATCAATCTCGGCCGCATGATCGCCGGCATGGTCGCGCATTTTGCCGGCATGAAGGATTCGCCGCTGGAGCACCTGCCGGCGAAGTTGCGGCCGATCGCCGAAAAAATGAAAACCGATTACGACATGAAACGTCATTCGCAGAATACCGGTTCGCATCTGAGCATGATCGACGACGAATTCGTCGACTGGTTTTCGATCTGCGGCCCGCCGCAGAAATGCCGCACCCGCCTGCAGGAATTGCTGGACATGGGACTCGACCATGTCTACCTGTTAGGTGGCTCGCCGGTCGCTCAGCATGGGCCCAGGCAGGAAGCCATGGTCAAACAGACAGGCCATTTCGCACGCGACGTCCTGCCGCATTTTCGTCAGCAGCCCTAACATGCCAGGTCCAGGAGTTGTCTCATGAACACTGATATCTCGCGCCGTAAAATGATCCAGTTGTCCGCGGCACTGGCGGCAACTGCGGCCGGATCCGCAGCCGCGGCGACTGCCCTCGCGCCGGTGCGCACAACCCACGGACAGTTGCGCGGCCAAATGGTCGACGACATTGCAACCTACCTTGGGATTCCCTACGGCGCCCCGACCAGCGGCGCAAATCGCTTTCTGCCGCCGCAACCGGCCGCCAAATGGCGCGGAATCCGCGCTGCCACCGCCTACGGGCACCAGAGCCCGCAGGTCTTGCGCGTCAAGGGCATCTATCCCTATCCGGAATGGATCGACCCCGAAACGGCCAGCGAGGACTGCCTCAATCTTAACGTCTGGGCGCCGGTATCCGGGCCATCAGCGCCGCGGCCGATCATGGTCTGGTTTCACGGCGGCGGCTACGAACGCGGCTCCGGCAACATCCCGATGTACGACGGCCACAATCTCGCGAAAAAGGGCGACGTTGTCGTTGTCACGGTCAACCACCGGCTGAATATTTTCGGTTTTGCGCATGTGGCCAAGGGGGCTGATGCGCGCTTCGCGGGCTCCGGCAATGCCAGCCTGCTCGACCTGGTCGCGGCGTTGCGCTGGCTGCAGGCTAACATCGCGGCCTTTGGCGGCGACCCGGCTAACGTCACGATTTTCGGCGAGTCGGGCGGCGGCGGCAAGGTAAGTGCGCTGCTCGCCATGCCGACCGCCAAAGGGCTGTTTCACAAGGCCATCGTCATGAGCGGGTCGAGCCTGGAAGTACTGTCGGCGCAAGCCGCGGATGCAGCCGCAGCGCAGGTCTTTGCATACTTCAAGTTGCAACCCGGAGATGTGGCCGGCTTGCAGAAGGTGTCCACCGCCGAGCTCTACAGCTGCTATGAAAAACTCACAACGGGCGCGATACCCGGCGTCGGCGCACTGCTGTCGTTCGGACCGGTGATTGACGGCAAAACCATACCGCAACAGACCTGGACGCCGAACGCACCGTCCGTGTCCCGTGACGTGCCGATGCTCATTGGTTGCGCAACAGATGAAACAGCCGCGTTCATCGCCACCGTGGTCGAAGAGCCAATCCCGGACGACGCGGCGCTGATTGCGAAAATCAGCCGCTATGGCGGCAAGCGCGCCAGCGATCCGGCGCGCGTGGCAACACTGTTAGCTGCCTACCGTCGCGCGATGCCTGAATTGCTGCGCCGTGAATTGCTGGTACGGATCACCACCGACCTTGGCATGTGGCGCAATGCGATCACCCAGGCGGCACGCAAGAATGCCGCGGGCGGCGCACCTGCGTACCTGTACGAGTTCGGCTGGAAGACGCCGGCCTATGGCGGCCTGTGGGCGCTGCATTCATTGATCCTGCCGTTCATGTTTGGCAATCACAATTACGACAAGTCCTGGGACATGAAAGATTCGCGCAGCCTGCGTGATGCCGCCGACCCGAATCACGACTACCTGCGGGTGGGCGATCAGGTCATGACGATCTGGAGCCAGTTTGCGCGCAGCGGCAGCCCTTCGATCCCATCGCTCGGCGATTGGCCGCCCTACACGCCCGAGGCGCGGCATACCATGCTGATCAATGCCGAGTCCCGGCTAACAGACGGCATGCGCGAGGCAGTGCGGGCGGACGTCCTGGCGATGTGACCCGGCCCAGTGTGAACGCAGTCAGGAATTCGCCAGAACCGGGACTGCGGTCAGTTTCCGCAGGTCCGCCGGCTGCAAGCTGACACGCTGTTCGGAGACCAGCGTGATGCGCCACAGCCGGCCGCCGCGGAACCAGTGCCAGGTGCGCGCTCGATGTTTTCCATCTGCCGACAACTGGATCATTTCACAGACTTCGGCGCCGGGATCTTCGGTGAACGCGAAGCGCAGGTAGAGGCTCATGTCATCGAGCGCCCACAGAGAACCGCGGATTCTTTCGCTGTCCCAATGCAGGCGGCCGTCCGCGTACTGCGCCTCGAAGATCAATTGGTCGGTGCGGCCGTCGGGCCACCAGTAGTGGCTGGTCTGCCGATAGGCCGCGCCCTCCTCCGGGAATTCCACCGCGATGCGAAACAGGCAGGTCTCCTGCTCGCGCCCGTCGGGATCGATGTGGCGATAACGGCCTTCCCAGATGCCTTCGTGCCGGGCTAACAGCGGGATGTGCGTTCGGACCGGATTCACGCGCTCATGTTCTCAGAACCGGCCACTGTTGAAATCTTCGACCGCGCGCTTTATTTCTTCGCGCGTGTTCATCACGAAGGGGCCGTGGCGGGCGATTGGCTCGCCTAACACGCGGCCCGCTACCAGGATGACCCGGCTCGCCGCCCCGACGCCGCGCAGCAGCACCGCATCGCCTTCGCCTAACACCGCGAGCATCGGCGCCACAATCGGCGCGGCATCGGTCGACTCGCCCGCTGCGACTGAGCCTTCGTAGACATAGACAAAGGCGCTATGCCCGCGTGGCACCGGCACATCGACTTTTGAATCCGCAGCCAGCGTCAGATCAAGATACAAAGGCAGGGTGGCGGGCTGCTCGATCGGCCCGCGGACCTCGCGAAACGAACCCGCGATCACCTTGGCTGCGACACCCTGCGGCAACCGGTCCGCCGGCACGGCCGGAATACTGTCGGCGGCATACTCCTGGTAACGCGGCTTGGTCATCTTGTCGCGCGCCGGCAAGTTGATCCAAAGCTGAAAGCCGCGCATGCGCCCCGCTTCCTGCTCCGGCATTTCTGAATGGACGATGCCGCGGCCGGCCGTCATCCACTGCACGCTGCCGGGGCCTAACAGGCCGGCGTGGCCGTGGTTATCCTTATGGCGCATGCGGCCATCGAGCATGTAGGTGACAGTTTCGAAGCCGCGATGCGGATGCGAGGGAAAACCAGCGATGTAGTCTTCCGGTTTGTCGGTACCGAACTCATCCAGCAACAGGAATGGGTCAAGCTCCATCAGCGCCGGTTGACCGATGACGCGCGTCAACTTGACGCCCGCGCCGTCCGAGGTCGGCAGTCCACGCAAAACGCGCTGCACGCTTCGTTGCATCATGCCCCGCCCTGGGTTTTAAGCGGCGCCGGCTGCTGCTCGCGCGCGTAGTTTTCCAGGCTGGACAGGCTGTGGTTGGGCGACCACTCGGTCGGCGCCTCAAAATATTTGGCGTAATGCTTCTCGGCGTAGTCCACCGCAGACCGCGACAACACATCCGCGGGATGCCCACAGGTGCCCATGAAGCAGGCGTACTGGGCGTGACCAGGACGCTGACCCATCAGCATCCACGGCAGCCAGGGCGTGGTTCGATTCCACACACCCTGGTAGTCCAGTGAAGTAATTTTCGGGTTCTGCAGATCCGCTGCCTTCACATGGTGTGCAAAAAATTCCGACACCTGCGCCATCGGACCCGCCGATTCGCGCGGCCACTTGCCCGGCTGCAAGGCGCTCGGATACACAAGGTGAATGTGGATTTCCATCGTCAGCATGTCTCCATGCTGCGACCACGGCAACATGAACGGCACGCGAGGAGGTTCGGCCTCGGTGTTAAGTCCGCCGAATTTCGGCGGCTTCGGGAAATAATCTTCGATGACATAGTTGAAAGGATCATTCGCGACGTGCACGGCCTTGACCCGCTCATCGATCAGCGGGTTGTGCCAATCCTCGAGCACCTCGCCGCTTCGCAGGTCGGTGTACAGGATAATCTCGCGACACAGGCGCTCGATCGAGCCGTCGAGTCGCTCTATGAGGCGTATGGCGCCAAAGCCGCAGGCGCCGACCAGGTCCTGGATCTTCTTGTTAGGTTCGACGGCCATCACATAGCCCTTGAACCAGAAATACTTTTGCTTGCCCCAGTCGATGTCACCCTGGATGCGCGCATAGCCAAGCTTGTTGCCGACACCCGTGCGCAGATCGAGGTACGGCCCTTCGAGGGCGGCGCCACGCCCGTAGCGCGACGAATAGGCAGCTGCTGTCATGGGTGTTCCTTGCAAGTCATGGGAATGAAGCTTTAGTCTCCGTGCATGACTGTAGCACCGCGCTCAAGGCTTTGGCCGCAGGCTCTCCTCGTGATCACCGCGTGGGCGCTTGCGCCCGCCACCCGGGCCGCGGAGCCGCTGCTTCCTAACGATCCGATGGAGCCGATTGCTGCCGCCGCCGGCGCCATCACTGGACCCCTGTCCGGCGCACTGCTGGTCACGCGGGATCTTGCCATGCTGCGCCGCGCCTACGTCGATGGCGTGGGCCTGACGCTGGAAGGCCCTTTGCCTGCCAGCCGCGGCTTGCGCGCCGCGCAACAGAAATTGTGGCAAATGCCGATGGGGATGCACTGGCAGCTCTACCGTCTAACCCGGCCGAGCCTGCCGACGGCGATTCGCGTGCTGGTGATCGTGCCGGATCGCGACACACCCGTGATCCGCAGCAGTTACGAGCGCGAACAGACCGGGCCCTATGCGCTCGGGTTTGCGATGCGCGATGTGCGCGCCGTCGATGCGCGCGTCGTGGCGTTAGGTTTGAAGCGCACGCTGCCCGCGGTGAACGAATATCCACTGCAGCTGCGCGACGGTACGCCCTACCCGGTCACCGAGGCCAGCTACGAAATCGGTGATTTCAATCGCCTCGTGATCATGGGCCGCGGCAATGGCCTCAACCAGACCGGCGCCACCGAAACCGGGACCGGGCTCGGCGGGCCGTCTTATTCCAGCCTGATTGTGGAAAACGCGGCGGTCATGGAGAGGTTTTTCACCGAAGTGCTGGATCTCGAGCGCCGCACCAGCCGCGAGTGGACCGTCTTTCAGCCACGCTTCCGCTACATAACATTGCATGGACGCGGCGCGCGTACCGGCAACCTGGGGCTGGTGGAATACCAGCCCGCCGATCGCAAGCCCGGCACCGGGGTGGCACCACGGCCGCCCAACCGGGGTCTGGCGGGCTGGTCATTTGAGGTAACCGATCTCAACCTGGTGCTGGCGCGTGCCAACGCACACGGCCTGCGTCCGTTGACACCGCCTGTCAGATTTATCGACCCGCGCTTTGGTGCGGTGCGCATGACCACGCTGCTCGCGCCTAACGGGCTGCTGATCGAGATCTATCAGCGTTAGCGGGTCAACCTTCCTGGCCAGGAGCCGTTGCAGCTAACAGGGTCGATGAGTCAACAGCCAAGCCAGGAGATGCGACATGAGCCATACCCAGAGACTACGCCGGACTTCGACATTTGCCGCCGCTACCCTGATCCTGGGATTGGGCGCCGCTGCGACGTTCGCCAACCCGCCGGGAATCAGCGCTCGCGAAGCCGCGATCCTGCGTGCCCAATATCACGATATCAAGCACCTGCAGCGCGTTGCGCGGGCCGACGGCGACGTGACGCGCCGCGAGCATGCCCGCATCCAGTATCAGCAGCAGAAGTTGCGGCATATGATCCACCGCGCGAAAAATAACTGAGACCGGCCTGTTAGGCAGAGAGCCCGCTGCGCGCCCGGTGAATGGGCGCGCAGCATCCCGGTTCAGACTTTGGTCAGCCAACCGTGCCTATCGGGGGTTTCGCCCTGCTGCACCGCGACCAGCGCGGCGCGCAACCTGCGGGTGTGCGGGCCCACCTCGCCGCCGCCGACCGGATGGCTCTGGTTCTGATAGACCAGCGTGCCAACCGCCGATAGCACCGCCGCAGTGCCCGACAGCGCCGCTTCGCCGGTCCTGGCCCATTCGAGCGCCTCGGAAATGCGGAAGATCCGCTCCTCGACCTGGTAGCCGAGATCGCGGGCAATGCTCAGCAGCGAGTCGCGCGTCACACCGTGCAGAAACGTGCTGTCCAGCGAGCGTGTCAGCAATTGGCCTTCGCGCAGCATCAGGAAATTGGCCGCGCCGGTTTCCTGCACCTCGCCGCGCGGACAGAACAACACCTGATCGGTGCCATGTGCCTTGCGGGCTGCCAGCGTCGGACCCATGGCCGAGGCATAGTTGCCGCCGGTCTTCACCATGCCCATGTGCGGCGCGCAACGCTGATTGACATCATCCATCATGATTTTCAGGGGCTTCATGCCGCCCGCGAAGTAGTCCCAGACCGGGCTCGCCAGCACGATTAGGCAGGCCTCGTTACTCGGCGTCGCCGCGGCGCCGATGTTAGGCATGGTGCCGTACAGGATCGGCCGCAGATACAGCGCGCCGGGCGCGTCGGGTACATCCCCGCGGCAGCGATCGACAAGCTGCAGCACCATCTCGCGCAGCTGCGCCGCATCCGGCTCCGGCAGCACCAGCGTGCGGGCGCTCTGGCACAGGCGTTCGACATGGCGATCCAGACGAAACACCTTGACGCTGCCATCGGCATGTTTGTAGGCCTTGAAGCCCTCGAAGCAGGAACTGGCGTAATGCAGCGCGTGCATGGCCGGATGCATGGCGAGCGTGCCCGTGGTCTGGATCTCGCCGGCGGTCCAGGCGCCGTCGCGATAACGTGCAACCGACATCTTGTCGGCCAGCAAACTTCCGAAGGGTGCATTCTGGTTCTTGATACTGTTCATGTTAGCTACCAATCAACGCCGAATAATTTTTGCTGGATCTTCCAGCCGCTCTTTCAAAGCCTGGATCATCGCGGCGGCGTCATAGCCGTCGACGAAGCGATGATCAAAGCTCGAGGAGAGGTTCATCATACGACGAATTGCCATGCCGCCGTTGTGGACGACCACACGATCGATCGCTTTATTGATGCCGATAATGGCCACTTCCGGGACATTCAGAATCGGCGTCGAGACAATCCCACCCAGTTTGCCGAGGCTGGTGACCGTGATGGTGGAGCCCGACAATTCATCGCGGCGCGCGCTGTTGTCGCGCGCGGCGTCGGTGACACGGCGGATTTCCGCCGCCAGATCGCCGATGCTGCGCGCCGCGACGTTGCGCACGACCGGGACCTTCAGGCCGTCCCTGGTCTGGGTCGCGATACCGGCATGCACATCGCGAAACCGGACCAGCATGTTGCGCGCACCATCATAGTGCGCATTGCACTGCGGAAAATCGCGCAACATCTGGGCTAACGCTGCGGTAATCAAGGGCAGGAATGAATAGGCGGGCTGACCCGTCGCCAGGTTCGAATTCAGATCCTGTCGCAGCGCCTCCAGTGCGGTGACGTCCACTTCCTCAACATAGGAGAAATGCGGGCTGTTGCGCTTCGCTTCCGTCATGCGCTGAGCAATCAAGCGGCGCAGGCCGATCACAGGTATTTCTTCGCGCTCGGCCCCGGATGAAGGGGTACTGGCCAGGTCGGACGAGAGTATCCGGCCCTCAGGGCCGGTGCCTGCGACAGCGTGCAGATCGATCCCCGCGTCGCGTGCCTGTCGCCGGGTGCGCGGCGAGGCTTTGGGCCGGGCATCACTGCCGGCCGCGTTAGTCGGCACCGCCGGGCTGGGCAACGCTACTGCTCCCTTTGGCGCTCCCTTTGGCGCCACTTGTGGCGCTGCCTGTGGCACAGCGACCGCCGTGGCATCGGTTTCAATGGTAACCAACTCCGCGCCAACGGACACCATGTCGCCTGGTCGGCCGGCTAACGACAAAACTTTGCCGCTGACCGGGGACGGCACTTCGACCACCGCCTTGTCGGTCGACATTTCCGCCAGCGGCCCGTCCTCCGCCACCACATCGCCGACGGCGACCCGCCAGGCAATAATTTCCGCAGAGACCGTGCCTTCACCCAGATCCGGCAATTTGAAAATGTAGCGACTCATGCGGCCTGCAGCAGTTTTTCCAAAGCGAGCTTGACGCGAGTCTTGCCCGGAAAATAATCCCATTCAAACGCATGCGGATAGGGCGTGTCCCAGCCCGCGACCCGCAGGATCGGCGCTTCCAGATCCCAGAAACACTCTTCCTGGATCGACGCCGACAGCTCGGCGCCAAAGCCCGCAAATCCTGTGGCTTCGTGCACGATCAGGCAGCGGCCGGTTTTCGACACCGAGGTCGCGAGCGTGTCGATATCCAACGGCACCATGCTGCGCACATCCACGACTTCCGCATCCAGGCCCAGGTCGCTGGCCGCGGCCATGCAAACGTGCACCATGGTGCCGTAGGTCACGATCGAGACCGCCGAACCTGGACGCACGATGTTAGCTTTGCCGATCGGCACGGTGTAATGCCCCTGCGGCACCTGTCCGCCGGGGTGCGCATTCCAGCCAATCGCGGGCTTGTCCGGATCGCCGTCAAACGGGCCGTTATATATTCGCTTCGGTTCAAAAAATACCACCGGGTCGTCGTCTTCGATCGATGCTAACAACAGGCCCTTGGCGTCGTACGGCGTCGAAGGCATGACGACCTTGATTCCGCAAACGTGCGCGAACAGGACCTCGGGACTCTGCGAATGTGTCTGGCCGCCACGGATCCCGCCGCCGCAGGGCGTGCGTATGGTGACCGGTGCCGGAAATTCGCCGGCGCTCCTGTAACGCAGGCGCGCCAGCTCGCTGACGATCTGGTCAAAGGCCGGATAGATATAGTCGGCGAACTGGATTTCGGCTACCGGCCGCAGGCCGTTGGCCGCCATGCCGATGGCCGCACCGACTATGCCGCCCTCGGCAATCGGCGTGTCGATGACGCGGTGCGTACCGTATTTCTTCTGCAACCCTTCGGTTACCCGGAATACGCCGCCAAAATAGCCGACATCCTGGCCTAACAAGACCACGCGCGGATCACCATCAAGGGCGATATCCATGGCGGAATTGAGCGCCTGCACCATGTTCATCTGTTGCAGGGATGCGCTCGCGTCATTCATGCCGCACCGGTCTTGTTGCGCATATGAATCGCGCGTTCTGCCTGCAGCTGCCGGGCCTGCTTATCCAGCCGCGGCGTGCGCTGCTTGTACACATCATCAAACATCAGCGCCGGATCGAGCGACGGCCCCTGCTGCAAGGTGCCATAGCTGATCGCTTCTTTCCACTGCGCGGCAACCTGCTGTTCGAGTTCAGTAGTCAGCGCGACCTGCTGGTCCTCGGACCAGGCGCCGAGCGCAATCAGGTGCTGCTGCAATCGCGTGACCGGGTCACCTAACGGCCAGTGTTCGTAATCATCCTTGGGACGGTAGCGCGATGGGTCATCGCTGGTGGAGTGCGCGCCGGCGCGATAGGTCACATGTTCGATGAGCGTCGGGCCAAAACCCTGGCGCGCGCGCGCCGCCGCCCAGCTGGTCACTGCATGGACGGCCAGAAAATCGTTGCCGTCGACACGAATGCCTGCAACACCTGCGCCCGGACCGCGCGCCGCAAATGATTTCTGTTCACCACCGGCAAACCCCTGAAAAGTGGATATTGCCCACTGGTTATTCACGACATTGAGCACCACGGGCGCTCGATAAACCTTCGCAAACAACAGCGCGTGATGAAAGTCAGCTTCGGCGGTACTGCCTTCGCCGAGCCAGCTCGCTGCGATATGGCGCTCGCCCTTGATGGCGGACGCCATCGCCCAGCCCACGGCCTGCGGGAACTGCGTGGCAAGATTGCCGGAGATGGTGAAGATGCCGCGCGCCTTGCTGTGGTACATGACGGGCAACTGGCGACCGCGGCACATGTCGCGCGAGTTTGACAACAGCTGGCACATCATGTCGACCAGCGGCATACCGCGCGCAATGAACAGCCCCTGGTTACGGTAGGACGGAAACAACATGTCCCCGGCATCGAGCGCCATGCCAGCCGCAACGGAAACCGCTTCTTCGCCCAGGGAACGCACATAAAAAGTAATGCGCCCCTGGCGCTGCGTACGTTGCATGCGTTCATCGAATACCCGTGTTAGCAGCATGAGCCGCAAGCCGCGCTGCAGCTCGGCCACAGGCAGTATGGGATTCCAGGGCCCGACCGCCTGGTGCTGCTCATCAAGGACTCGCACCAGATCATCCGCCAGTGCCGCGGTCTCCTGCACCGGCACGTCGAGCGGCGGCTTGCGCACCGCGCCCGCCGGCGACAGGCGCACATAACTGAAATCCGGCGCCTCCCCTGGCCGCGCCGGGACCAGGGGCATATGAAAGCTCGCGTTGCTTGCCATATCTAAGCCTACCGCTGTCGCACCGATTAATGCTGCCCGATCGCTATTGCGGCCCAGCCTGTGAATGGATAGATTAACCTACCGCAATGATTATTTGGATATTTAATCTATGAAACTGGATCGACTTGACATTAGTATCCTAAAGCAGCTGCAGAAGGACACGACGATATCCACAACTGACCTTGCCGAGTCGGTCGGGCTGTCGCAGTCGCCCTGCTGGCGCCGGGTCAACCAGCTCGAGGCCAGCGGCGTCATCAAGCGGCGGGTCGCGCTGTTAGCTCGCGAAAAGCTGGGACTGGAAGTGCTGGTGTTCGTGCACGTTAAGCTGACCAGCAATGGCTGGCAGAGCCTGCCGAAGTTCAAGCAGAAGGTTGTCAGCTTCCCGGAAGTGATCCAGTGCTTCGTGCTGATGGGCGATATCGACTTCATCCTGTTAGTCGCCACGCGCACCATCGACGCCTACAACAGCTTCG
This sequence comes from Gammaproteobacteria bacterium, assembly GCA_031382085.1. Classification (GTDB taxonomy): domain Bacteria; phylum Pseudomonadota; class Gammaproteobacteria; order Steroidobacterales; family Steroidobacteraceae; genus UBA964. The sequence goes on along the minus strand of JANMYM010000044.1, from coordinate 23,751 downwards.
TGCAAAAAAAACTGGCGCAGGTCGAAGGCGTGCATTCGATCGACTCGCGCATCGTGCTCGAGGAAACCAAGAATACGACTGAGCTGCCGTTAGACCTTGTGGTTGAGTCCTGACCAGTTTTTCAGCAGGTAGTCTTCCGACACTCTCTGCCGCTCCTCGAGCGTCGGCCCGGCATGCAGCACGGTGAAATTGTCCGGCAGGCCGCGCCTGATCAATTCGTCCTGCTCAGCGAGATCCGGCTTGCCGAGCCAGCGCGTCAGCGTCGCCGGCACCGTGACACGGGTAATCAGCTGGTGCTTCGCGGTGTAGAACGCCGGCCGGTAGGCCGCCGCGTAATTCGTCCCAGCTAACACGTAGTCGGCAAAGCTCGCCTGTATATGTTCCACCGGCGGCAACGAGGTCTTGATGCGATCTTTCGCGTCGGTCGAGTGCCAGGGCGAAAACAACGATAGCGACGACACCATATGCCAGATGGTCAGCAAGTGACTGCCGTCGCGCTTCGGCGTGACATCCGGAAAATAACCATCGAGCATCTGGTCGAGGTCGGCATCTTCCCTGTGCCCGGCCGTGTCCAGCATGCAGATAGCGCAGCGATCCGGATGCGCATGGGCGAACAGGTGGGCGATTTCTGCGCCTGTGGCGTTGCCGTAGAACGCGGCTTTCTGGATACCTAACGCATCGAGAAATTCGCGATACAACGGCACGTAGTCCTCTAGCTTCGGCGCAACGGGATTGCCCGGTAGCGGGTCGGACTGACCATAGCCCGGCGTATCGACCGCAATGGCGGTGAAATTCTTCGCGAGCCGCAGAGCCATCGGCACCGAAAAGCGGCTCGACTGGGGCGACGGATGCAGCAGGATGACCGGCGGCCCACTGCCCGCACTCCGATAGTGCATTTGACCGCCACTCGCGAGGTTGGCGTAGGCCCGCAGCATTTTCATGGCAACTCCAATCGGGGAACGAATCCAAGGAACCTTCGGTCACGTTCAAAGGTCTGCATGTACTTTTGTCCGCCGGGCCGACAGAATTCAAGCCATGGAAGATACCGTAACTCCGCTGTGGCGTCGCCGCAGCACGCTCATCATTGCACTCGGCCTGATCCTGGCATTGGTGCTATGGCGCTGCACGGCCAGCAAGGCTCCGGCCCAATCTTTTGCAACCACGGCCGCCACCCGCGGCGATTTGATTGCCAAGGTCACCGCGACCGGCACCCTGTCCGCCGTGGTCACGGTCGAGGTCGGAAGCCAGGTGTCAGGACGGGTGCAGAGTCTGTTTGCAGACTTCAACAGTCAGGTGAAAAAAGCACAACGCATCGCGAAGATCGATCCCGCGCTGTTCGAAGCGCAGGTGGCGCAGGCGCAGGCTAACGTCAGCGCGGCGCGCGGCAACATCCTGCGCCTGCAGGTGCAGGCCGATGAAGCGCGCCGGCTGGCCAATCGCTCGGCAACGTTATTTGGCCAGAAGATCATTTCGGAGAATGACCGCGATTCTTCGGAATCCGCTGCGAATGCGGCGGTCGCGGCCGTCGCACAGGCGCGCGGCCAGCTCGATCAGGCGTTGGCCGCGCTGCGCCAGGCGCAAACGAACTTGCGCTACACGGACATTCTGGCGCCGACCGACGGCATCGTGATTTCGCGCCAGGTGAATGTCGGGCAAACCGTAGCCGCCTCGCTACAGGCGCCGGTGTTGTTCACGATTGCGCAGGATCTGCGCGCCATGGAAGTGCACACCAACGTCGCCGAGTCCGATATCGGCCGGCTGAGCGCCGGCATGAATGCCTCGTTTACGGTCGATGCGTATCCTGGCGAGCGCTTCAAGGGACGTATCCGCGAAATCCGCAACGCGCCGCAGACCGTACAGAACGTGGTCACTTACGATGCAGTCGTCGAAGTTGCCAACGCCGAGCTGAAACTGAAACCCGGCATGACGGCCACAGTCACCGCGACCACCGCAGAACGCAAAGGCGTGCTGCGCGTACCTAACACCGCACTGCGTTTCGAACCCCCTGTGGAAACCAAGGGCGCCAACCGGGGCGGCGCGATGCCAGGGATGCCGATCGGCATGCCGGGCATGGCAGGCGGCATGCGGCGCCGTGCAGGCGGCGAGCGCACCGATGGCGCGGCGCCCGGCACGGTGGTCTATGTGCTGGTCCAGGGCAAACCCGAACGGCGCGACATCCAGTCGGGTCTCACCGACGGCTCGCAAACCGAGATCACCGGCGGCAATCTGCAGGAAGCCGAGCTGGTCATTGTCGGACTCGAAAGTCCGGGCAGTGGCGGCCGCGGCGGCATGGGCAGCCGTTAGCCTCCGCCATGGCACTGGTCGAACTGCAGCAGGTATCCCGAATCTACCGTTCGGGTGATACGGAATTTGCCGCACTCGACCAGGTCGATCTGGTAATCGAGCAAGGTGAATTCGTCGCGATAACAGGCTCCTCGGGCTCCGGCAAGTCGACGCTGATGAACATCATCGGTTGCCTCGACCGCCCCAGCAGCGGCGTCTATCAGCTGAACGGCCGGGACGCCGCCAAGCTAACAAGAGTGGAACTCGCGCAGCTGCGCAACCAGACCATCGGTTTCGTATTTCAGAGCTTCAATCTCCTGCCGCGCACGGCCGCGATGGACAACGTCGAATTGCCGCTGATTTACGCCAGGATTCCGGCCGCTGAACGCCATCGGCGCGCCACCGAGGCCCTCGAGCGCGTGGGCCTGGGACACCGCCGCCAGCACCTGCCGTCGCAATTGTCCGGTGGCCAGCAGCAGCGCGTTGCGATCGCACGCGCGATCGTCTCGCGTCCGCCACTGATTCTGGCGGACGAGCCGACGGGAAATCTCGACACCACGACCAGCTTCGAGATCATGAAGCTGCTGACCGAGCTGTGCCGCAAGGAAGGGATTACAGTGGTGCTCGTGACCCATGAGCAGGACATTGCCAATTTCGCGCAGCGACAACTGGTGTTGCGCGATGGCAAGATCATCCGCGACGAACGCAAACCGGAGAAACTCACATGATTTCCATGGGTGAAACACTGCGTGTCGGCCTGCAGGCCCTCGGCCGCAACAAGATGCGCGCCGCGCTGACGGCGTTAGGCATCATCATCGGCGTCGCGGCGGTGATCTGCATGGTTGCGATGGGTGAAGGCGCGCAGGCAGTGGTGCGAAAACAGATCGAGGGCGCCGGCACCAACGTGCTGATGGTGATGTCAGGGTCGAGCGTCGGCGGTGGCATGCGCGGTGGCATGGGCTCGCAGCCAACCCTGACCTGGGATGATCTGCGCGCTATGCAAACGGAACTGGCCACGGTGCGGGCCGCAGCGCCGCAGGCGCGCACAATGTCGCAGGTCGTGTCGGATACCACGACCTGGACCACGACGATATTTGGAGTGACGCCGGATTTCTTTCCAATTCGCAATTGGGCCATCGTGCGTGGCAGCCCGCTCACGGCGTCCGACCAGGCGGGCGCCGCGAAAAACCTTCTGATCGGCCAGACGGTCGCGGAAAAACTGTTCGGCGTCAGCGCCGATCCGGTCGGGCAGATCGTCCGCATTCGTAACGCGCCCTACACCGTGATCGGCGTGTTAGACAAGAAAGGCCAGGCGGGCATGGGCCAGGACCAGGACGACGCGGTATTCATCCCGATTTCGGCGTATTCGACCCGGGTGCAGGGCGGACTGAGCAAGTTCATTCCGGGCATGATCTATGTCAGCGCCGCGTCCTCGGACCTGATCGACGACGCGAAGCGCGATATCGAGAGCCTGCTGCGCACCCGGCATCGCCTCGACCTCGAACAGGAAAATGATTTTTCGGTCATCAGCATGTCGGAAATGACCGGCACGCTGACCTCGGCGATGAGTACCATGACGACCTTCGTCTCATCGATTGCATTTGTATCACTGCTGGTCGGTGGCATCGGCGTCATGAACATCATGCTGGTCTCGGTCACCGAACGCACACGAGAAATCGGCATCCGCATGGCGGTAGGTGCACAGCCTGGCGACATCCTGGCGCAGTTTCTGGTCGAGGCGCTGGTGCTTGCGATCATTGGCGGCACCATCGGCGTGCTGTTAGGTTACGGCGCTTCGGCACTCATCGTCGCACGCTTCGGCGGCGCCGCATCCGTTCGGCCGGAAATTGTGCTGCTGGCGCTGGGCGTCAGCGGCCTGGTAGGCGTCATTTTCGGGATTTACCCTGCACGCAAGGCATCCTTGCTGGACCCGATCGAAGCGCTGCGCTACGAGTAGCCGCAGCGCTGGCGGTTAGCTGAGGTACTTCGCGCACAGCTCCGTTGAGACCTGCCAGAGCTTTTCGGCCAGGGCAGCGTTCTGCATCTGTCCACCGGGCAGCAGCGGATTGCAGTCTTCGAAATAGTGGCCGTTCACTTTGGCCAGCGCTGGCGCAGTTGCCACGTAACACTGCGTGGCCGCGCCCACCGCAACCGGCTTCAGAAAGAAGCCGGAAATAACACCGAGGATGGCGCGCTGCCAGCCCGGGTAGTGCCGTGGCAAGTTCGTGTCTACCGCTCCGGGATTCACGGAATTCGAGGTGGCAGTGGTGCCAGCCAGCCGCCTGGCAAGCTGCAGCGAAAACAACCCGTTCGCGGTCTTCGACTGGCCGTAGGCTTTGTTAGGCGTGTAATCGCGGCTGCCCGACAGATTGTCGAATTCGATGCCAGCCGGCGGCGCCCACTTGTATGCCGAGCTCGACATCACGACCACCCGTCCCTGCGGTGCCGCCTGCACCTGAGCTAACAACAGGTTGACCAGCAGGAAATGCCCGAGGTGATTGACCGCGAACTGCTTTTCAATGCCGTTGACCTGCTGCAGTTGCGGCAGCGCCATGATGCCGGCATTGCACATCAATACGTCGATGGGCGTGCCGAGCGCGTGGATTTGCGCGGCGCAGGCGCGAATCGAGTCCATGCTTTCGAGTTCCATGGCGAACGGCTCGCAACCCGGGCCGACGGACGCGCAGGCAGTCCGCGCCTTTTCAAGCGTACGACCGCTCGCGAGCACCCGCGCGCCGTGCGAGGCTAACACCCGCATGGTTTCCTGTCCCAGGCCCGACGTGGCGCCGGTAATCAGGATCGTCTTTCCCTTCAGGTCCAGGCCCGCGACCACCCGCTCAGCCGTCGACTTCTGGTCGAAATTACTCAGTGGAATACCGTCCGGACGCATGACGACCTCATCATTGTTGCGAGAGCAAGACAGCAGGCCGCCGCTACCCGCGGCCAGACCCACAAGCATTGCGCGACGAGTGACAAGGGGTCGGGGTGAGCGGCAATTTTCCGGCATGACGAGGCAGTCTGCCCGAATGTTCGGTCGGCATCGGCACATCCCTGTTTGGCGGCCGTCAACTGGACGGGACGACCCAGGGCCGACCCGCTAAACTACCCCGCAACAACGCCACTACAGACCCGCCCTGGCGCGGGGTTTTTATCATGCAAAAGACGATTTCGATATCTTTCGGCCGCGGCGTCCGTGGCCTGACGTGGGCCATTGCGGTCGGCTGCGCGCTGACGCTGATGTCCTGCAGCAAGAAGCCCCCGAAAGCGCCGGGGGCGGAGGACCTCACGCTGCCACTGGTCACCGTGGTCGTGCCTGGCCGCAGCAAAGTTGAAACCATGGTCAATGTCACCGGCACCATCAGCGCGCGCGATGAGATGCCGATCAGCGTCGAAGGCGAAGGCCTGCGCGTGGTCGCTTTGCTGGTTGAAGTCGGTGATCGGGTCAAGCGCGGACAGGTGCTGGCACGGCTGAGTAATGCCGTTGCAGCACCCCAGGTTGCGAGCCTCGCCGCCTCGCTGGAGGAGGCAAGTACGTCGGCCGCGCTCGCGGCGGCTGACTACCGCCGTGCGCAGGGCGTGGCGGCCAGCGGCGCGCTGTCGGCCGAAGAAATCGAACGCCGGCGCGCTCAGTCAGCTAACGCCGCGGCGCGTGTCAAAGTTGCCGCTGCGCAGTTGGCCGAGTCGCGTGCGCGCCTGGGCCGCAGCGAAATCCGCGCGCCTGCGGACGGCGTGGTGCTGACTCGCAATGCCGAGGTCGGTCAAACGGCATCGGCGGCGGGCGAACCGCTGTTCCGCCTCGGACGAGGAGGCGAAATCGAGATGCGCGGCCGGGTCTCCGAGGGCGATGTCGGACTGCTGGCGGCCGGCCAGGCGGCGTCGGTGCGGGTCACCGGCGCCAGGGACGAGATCGCAGGCACGGTGCGCCTGTTAGGCGCGGTAATCGACCCTAACAGCCGCCTCGGTACCGTGCGCATCGCATTGCCGCGCAATCCAAACCTGCGGCCAGGTGCGTTTGCGCGCGCCAACGTGCTGGTCTCGACCGAGAACCGGCCGATCGTGCCGCAGACCGCGGTTCAGACCGACCTTGACGGCAACTATGTGCTGATCGTCGCCCAGGATGGCAGCGTCGCGCGGCGCGGCGTGACCGTGTCCGGCACCCGTAACGCGGGTATCGTGATAGCGGCGGGTCTCGAGGGTACTGAACGGGTCGTTGCGGTCGCAGCGGCTTTCCTGCGTCCGGGCGAAAAAGTGCGCGTTGCCAAAGGAGCCTGAGCCATGAACAAGATCTCCGCATGGGCGATCAAGCACCCCTTGCTGCCGCTGGTAATGTTTGCGGTATTCCTGTTTGTTGGCATCGTGTCCTTCATCCGGCTGCCGATCAACAACAACCCGGATGTCACGTTCCCGCTGATCTCGGTGATCGTGAGTCAGCCTGGCGCCGCGCCCACCGAAATCGAAACCCAGGTCACGCAGAAAATCGAAGCGGCCGTGGCCAATCTGCCCGGTGTGAAAAGCCTGACCTCGCGGGCGATCGAAGGCCAGTCGCTGACCAACATCCAGTTCGAAATCGGCACCGATGTTTTTCAGTCGATGAACGATGCGCGCGACGCCATTGCCAAGGTCCGCTCTGAATTGCCCGAAGGCATCAACGAGCCGATCGTGCAGCGTCAGGAATTCGACGGTGGCGCAATCGCCTATTTCGCCATCGGCACAACAGCCATGACCGAGGAACAGTTGTCATGGTTTGTCGACAACACGGTTTCCAAGCGACTCACCAACCTGCCCGGTGTGGCCCAGGCGGGTCGTAACGGCGGCGTTGATCGCGAGATCCGGGTCGAACTGGACCCGACGCGCATGCAGTCGTTCGGTATCACGGCTGTCGATGTGAACCAGCAGCTGCGCCAGATGAACGTCGACGCGCCCGGCGGACGGTTGCAGATTGGCGGCGGTGAGCAGGCGATCCGCGTGTTAGGTGGCGCGAAGTCGGCGCTGGAACTCGGCGAGCGCCAGATCCGGGTCGCCGGCGGCCGCGTTGTGCGGTTGAACGATATCGCCGAGGTGCGCGACGGCGTCGCCGAACTGCGTTCCATGTCGCGCCTCAACGGCCGCCCGGCGGTCACGATCGGCGTCATGAAATCGGTCGGTTCGTCCGAGGTCACGGTCATGCAGGCGGTCGACGAAGAACTCGACAAGATTCGTGGCGAACGCCCTGACGTCATCGTCACGAAAGTGTTCACGACGGTCGAGCAGACCAAGCGTTCGTATCGTTCGGCGCTGATCGCGATGATCGAAGGCGCAATTCTGGCGGTCGCGGTGGTATTCCTGTTCCTGCGCGACACCCGCGCCACGCTGATATCCGCGCTCGCCATTCCGCTGTCGGCGATCCCGACGTTCTTCTTCATGCAATGGATGGGTTTCACGCTCAATGGCATCACGTTGTTAGGTCTGTCGCTGGTCGCGGGCGTGCTGGTCGACGACGCCATCGTCGAAATTGAAAACATCGTGCGTCACATGCGCATGGGCAAATCGGGCTACCAGGCGGCCATGGATGCCGCCGATGAAATCGGCCTCGCAGTAGTGGCCACCTCGGCGACGATTATCGTGGTGTTCCTGCCCGTCAGTTTCATGGGTGGGTTTACCGGCCAGTATTTCAAGCAGTTTGGCCTGACGGTTGCCGCGGCGGTGTTTTTCTCACTGTTGGTGGCACGCCTGATCACGCCGGTGATCGCCGCATTCACGCTGAAGCCCCACGACAATATCCGTACAGCTGATGGCCCGTGGATGGACAGGTATCTTCTGTGGTTGCAGATGTCGCTGCGCCATCGCTGGTTGACCTGTCTGGGGGCACTCGCGTTCTTTGCGGTGTCCGTCATCCTGGTCGTGATAATCCCGAAAGACGTCGTGCCTGCCGGGGATTTCTCGAGTTCCCAGGTCCAAGTCGAACTGCCGCCAGGCGTGCGTCTTGAAGACACTGCGAGGGTGTCGGGCGAAGTCACGGCAATGCTGCTCAAGCAAGCGGAAGTCAGCGATATCGTGGAGTCCATAGGCGAAGGCGATGAAGTCCGCAAGGCCACGTTGTACGTCACGCTGGTGCCACCTAACAAACGCAAGCTGTCGCAGGACCGGTGGGAAAAGAAAATGGCGCCAACGCTGCGCACCGTGGCCGACGCCCAGGTCAGCTTCGGCGGCTTCAACCCAGGTGGCGGCAAGGCCATTTCGCTGTATATCGTCGGCGACGATCCGGCCAAGGTTGAGTACGCCGCGCACGAAGTCGTCAAGGCGATGAAGGCCATACCGTCACTCGATGATCCGCGCATCAACGGCGATTACCAACGCCCTGAAATCGTGGTCAGGCCGAATCTTGATCTGGCTGCGGAACTGGGTGTCTCCGTCGCCAGCATCAGCCAGACAATCCGCATTGCGACGCTCGGCGACCTGCCGCAGAACGCGCCCAAGTTTTCAGTCGCGGGCCGGCAGATTCCGATTCGGGTCAGCCTGCGGGAATTTACCCGCCAGGATCTGGACACGCTGCAGAACCTGCCGGTGCCAACCGCAAACGGCGGCAACGTACCCTTGAAAGCGGTCGCGGATATCAGCTTCGGTCAGGGCCCCGCGACCGTGCGCCGCTACAACCAGAGCCGCCGCATGTACATCGAATCAGGCCTGAAGCCAGGCGCCGTGTCGGGCGATGCTAACAAAAAAGTCAAGGCCCTGCCGGTGTTCAAGGATCTCCCCGACGGCGTGCGCCTCATTGAAACCGGTTTATCCGAGATCGCCAATGACATGTTCACCGCCTTCGCGTTCGCAATGGGCGCAGGCATCCTGATGGTGTTTGCGGTCATGGTATTGCTGTTCGCGCGCGTGTTTCAACCGATCACGATTCTGTCCGCACTGCCGTTGTCGATCGGCGGCGCTGTGCTGGCTCTGATGATCGCCCGGCTGCCGTTTTCGATGCCGGTCGCGATCGGCTTCCTGATGCTGATGGGCATCGTCGGCAAGAATTCGATTTTATTAGTCGATTTTGCCATCGAGGAAATGCGTGCCGGCAAGGACCGCCGAACCGCATTGATGGAGGCCGGGCACAAACGCGCGCGCCCTATCGTCATGACTACGGTCGCGATGGTGGCGGGCATGCTGCCGATCGCGATCGGTCTCGGTGGCGACGCCAGTTTCAACCGCCCGATGGCGATCACAGTGATCGGCGGCCTGATTACCTCGACCGGGCTGACGCTGGTGGTCGTGCCCGCGGTATTCACGATCATCGATGATTTCGAGCGCTGGCTGACGCCGAAGTTCTCGCGCGTCCTGGCGAACCCTGACAATAACGCGGCGCCGTTGCCGGCCGGGAAACCAGCTGCCTGATTGTCAGCTGGCGGTGATCGCCGCCAACAGCGGCAACTGACGCAGCCGTTTTCCGGTCGCTGCAAACCAGGCGTTAGCTACGGCCGCGGCGATCGGCGGCAGGCCCGGCTCGCCGAGACCGCCTGGCAATTCCGTGGAGGCAATGAACTGCACCTCGATCTCGGGCGCATCCGGCATCCGCAGCAGCGAATAGTCGTGGAAATTTTTCTGGCGGACCGCACCGTTGTCAATGCTGACCGCCTCGCCCAGGGCCGCCGACAAGCCCATGACAATGCCGCCCTGTACCTGCTGTTCGGCGGTCATCGGATTCACCAGGATTCCACAGTCAACCGCCGCATACACTTTGACGACACGCAAGCCGGTGGCTTTGCCGGCCGCATCGCGGGTAATTTCGATTTCGGCAACTTCGGCGACATGGCTGCCGAAGCTCGGCACCATGGCGATGCCGCGGGCGCGGTTCGGTTCCAGCGCCTTACCCCAGCCGGACATCTCGGCCACGCGGGCCAACACGGCCCTCGCCCGCGGTTGCGAAGCTAACAAATCATGCCGGTACTGGCAGGGATCGCGCCTGGCATGCGCGGCAAGCTCATCGACGAAAGACTCGACAAAAAATCCGTGCTGCGAATGGGCCACCGAACGCCATGGACCGGTGCGCACGTGGCTCGGCGCAGCGACGAACTCGATGGCAAGATCGCTGACCGCATACAGCGGCCGCGCTGCGCTGGCGTCATCGGCGCCGGCACTGCGACTGCGAAATGCTAACAGTCCGCCGCCCGGGCCCGGCACCGCAGACAACTCGGCACTGGCCGCCGGCCGGTAAAAGCCGTGGGTCAAATCCTCTTCGCGGCTCCAGACCAGCTTCACCGGCGCAGGCGCCAGGTCGCGCGCAATGCGCACCGCCTGCAGTACAAAATCGTGCTGGCCCGGCAGGCGCCGGCCGAAGCCGCCGCCGACATGACCGTTGTGCACGATGACTTTGTCACTGTCGAGATCGAGCTCCCTGGCGGCGACATGGGCGGCGTTGAGCGGATCCTGGACGCTGGTCCAGATCTCAAGCTTGCCGCCCGCGAATTTCGCCGTGGCGCTCATGGGTTCCATGGTCGCATGATGAAGATAGGGCACTTCGTAGCGCGCGCTGATCTGCTCTGCCGCATGCGCCGACAACACCTTGCCGGCATCGCCGGACGCGTCCGCCGATTTGAAGGGTCCTGCGCCTAACAGCCTTAGACGCTCGGCGCGCAGCGAGTCGCTGGTGACCCGGTCCTGCCGGGCATCCGCCTTGAACACCGGTTGCAGACTGTCCACGGCACGCTGCGCATGGAAGCTGCCGTCGGCGACGACCACGATCGAGTCGGCATAGCGCAGCACTTTTTTGACGCCGGGCATTTTTTCTGCCGCGGCGCTGTCACAACTCATCAGCCTGGCGCCAAACACCGGTGCGGCGCGCACCGCTGCGAACAGCATGCCTGGAAACCAGGCATCGATCCCGTAGCGGGCGCTGCCATCGACCTTGCCCGGGACATCAAAGCGGCGCTGCGGCGTGCCGATCAGCGTGAAAGCCTGCGGTGACTTGAGCGCTGGCCGCACCGGCGGGTCGAGTTTGCCGGCATCCGCGGACAGCTCAGCAAAGCTCAATTTGCGGCCGGAGGGCGTGTGCTGGACGATTGATTTCGCGACCGTGCATTCGCTGGCCGCAACCTGCCAGCGGGCGGTGGCAGCCCGGAGCAGCATGTCGCGCGCCGCCGCACCCGCCACGCGCATGCCGAACTGGCCCGTGCCGCGGACGCTGGCGCTGCCACCGGTCACCTGCAGGCCCATTTGGCGCGTTACCCGGTAGAAAAAATAATCGGCGCCGCGCCGCATGCTCTGCGGCAGCCTTTTCAGCGGCATGAACGCCGCAACGATGTGGTTGTTAGCAAACTCCGCTTCTGCGGGCGCCTCGCTTACCGTCACCTGGCTCCAGTCGCCATCCAGCTCGTCCACCAGCATCATCGCCAGTGCGGTCTGCGCGCCCTGCCCGAGATCGGCGTGCGGCACCATGACATGAATGCCGCCCGCGGCATCGATGGCAACCCAGGTGGTCAGTGACTTGCGGCCCGCCACGTTGCGCCGGCCAATGCCGTAGCGATTGGGAGCGAACACCAACCCCCCGACACCTAACACCAAGCCGCCGCCGGCAAGACTTGCGGCCGTAATCAAGGCACGTCGAGTCCATTTACCCATGACGCAGAAACCTCACAACCTGGTCAGTCCAGGGGCCGGACTGTTCGTCAATGATATCGTGGGTACCGCCCTGCAGCTGCGCGAACGCAAAATCGGGGCGCAGGACATGGCAGCGCTTGGTTGCTTCAAATAGATCCTCGCCGGTGTTGGTCAGCAGCAGCGTTGGCACGATCAGTGCGCGCAGCAGCACGGTCAGGTCCGCATCGATGATGAGTGGAAAGGCTTTCCAGTTGTGTGCGGCGCTCACCAGGCCTTCGACGGTGTAGCGATTCATCAAGTGCAGATCCGTCCAGCCCGGAGTCGAACGCAGGCGATTCTGCCAGGCCGTCAGCAAATGCGAGCCATCGGCCTGCGGCTCCCGGGGGCCAAAGTAAAATGTCTTGAAGTGCTGCCGCTCTGCGTCGCTCAGCCAGGGAAAACCATTCAAGACCAGCCGGCGCAGCTGTTGCGGCGCGCCGGCCGCGAATACCGCAGCGACCACCGCGCCGGTATGGTGGCCGACGATGTGCGCGCTCGGCCAGCCCCGCAACCGCAGCGCCGCCGGAATGATCGCCGCATACTGCGCCAGCGTGTCAGGTTCCGGGTTTGGATCCGACATGCCGAAACCCGGCAGGTCGAGCGCCAGCGCCGCAAAGCCCTGCGCGCCTAACAACGGCAGCACGGCCGCAAACTGCGCACTCGACAGGGGCGACTGGTGCAGCAACAACAAGGGCTCACCATTGTCCGGGCCGCAGGAGCGGAAATGGATCTGCCCCTGCGGGCCGTCGAAATAGCCACGGCGTATTGTGCTGGAATTATTCATGGCTTATGCAGGTCCGCGGTCAGGGGGTTGTAGTTGTAGAGCCAGGCGGCGCGCTCACGATCCATCTTGCGCGCCGCGAACATGCGCCGCAGCTCATCGTCACTGTCACTATGGAACAGGGTCACATTGGCCGCTGACTCGGTCTGCACCCTCGCAGTGCGTTGATAGCGGTGTTGCTGGTAGAGCTGCAGCGCGTCGCTGACCGAATCGGCCTCAGCCAGCGCGCGGGCAAGAATCTCGCCGTCTTCAATCGCCATGTTCGCGCCCTGCGCCAGCAAGGGCAGCGTCGGGTGCGCGGCATCACCTAACAAAGTCGTGCGCGCTGTGCTCCAGCCCTGCGCCGGTGGCCGATCGAGCAGCGCCCAGCGATAACACTGATCCTTGTCCACAGCCGCAACGATATCGCGTACGCCCGGGTGCCAGGCTGCAAATTCGGCGTGCAATTCGTCCCAGCTTGACTTCAGGGTCCAGGATTCATTGCGCCAGCCCGGATCTTCGACAATACCGACGAAGTTGATCCATGCGCCGCCGCGAATCGGATATATGACGACGTGGCGCCTGGGGCCTGCCCAGACTTCAACCACCGGGTCCTTGAATCCCGGGGGCAGCCTCGATGCCGGTACCATGCAGCGCCAGGCAACGTTGGCGGTGAAATGCGCCGGCGTATCGCCCAGATTGCGCTTGCGCAGCATCGAGTGGATGCCATCGGCGCCGATCACGAGATCGGCGTGATACCTTGCTCCATTGGCGCATTGCACGACCGCCCCTGAGTCATCTTCGCTGACCGACACGGCCTTGCTGTCCAGGCTAACAACGTCGGCGCGCAACGCACATACCGCCGCATGCAGGATGCGGTGCACGTCTGCACGGTGCGCCAGGCAATACGGTGCTCCATGGCGCTCGGCGTGAACTGCACCCAGCGGAATGGTCTGCAGCAGCTCCCCGCTGCTGTGCAGGCGAAAGCGGTACTCGAGCGGGGTTACCGACACCGCCTCCACGGCTGGCAGGATACCCAGGGTGCGCAGCACGCGCGTCGAATTGGCGCTGAACTGGATGCCGGCCCCAACCTCGGCGAGCGCCGGCGCCTGCTCAAGAACCCGGACGTCATGGTCGCGCCGCAGCAGCAGCGCTGCGCAACTCAAGCCACCGATGCCGGCACCGATAATGACGACCTGTTGCGGCCGAACCATATCCAAACCTCGTGCTGCCAGGGCCCGTGTGAGCTGTCATTGTAGGCGATTGTTGCGGTGCAAAAGGCGCTGTCGAAACGAGCTTTGCGGCCCCGTCTAAATCGCGCTACCGTGGAGCAGCTGACTGGAGAATTTTATGCCACAGACTGCCCGAAACCGTCTTTTGTTAGCTGTCGCGGCCACCGCGCTCAGCACCATTCTCGCCCCGGCAACGGGCGCCGCCGCGAAATCCGCGGCGAAGCGCGTGTTTACGGCGCCCCCGGGTCTCACCGAGGTCCAGGTTGCTGGTTTTCACCACAGTTATGTACGCAAGGATGCGGATATTTCCACGCCGCGCGTGCTCTGTGTCAGCGCCGGCGAACTGACCTTCGCCGGGGACTGGCCGCGCAAGAGCTACGGCCGGGAGATTTCCGCCAAGGACCTGAAAAAGATCCAGGAGGATTTCAACAAGGCCGTGCGCCGGGAATTTGACAAGGCGTTTCGCAACCAGGGTGGCTACAGTCTTGCCAGCAGCGACAGCGCCTGCGCGCTGCGGATCGTGGCCAGCGTGCAGGATCTTTACCTGAATGCACCCGAGGTATTCACTGCCGCTACGACCAAAACCTATGCCCGCTCCATCGGCCGCTTGCGCATGCAGGTCGATGTGTACGATGCCAGCGGCGCTGTCCTGCTGGCACGCGCGCATGGTTCACGCTCGGATCCTGAGAAAATGCAGACGATGCAGTCGGGCGAAATCCTGGATGAATCCAACCGCGTGACTGAAATCGACAACATCGGTTTTGCACAGGACGCAGCGCGCCGATTCGCCGAATACACGCGCACCCGCCTGCTGAACCGTCACTGACGCGGCTGCGGCGGCTGCTTGCCGAGGCGATGCCTGATGCCACGCAACAAGGTGTTAGGCAGAAAGCTGTTGTCCCATTCACCCGCTGCGCCGCGCGGCGGCGCAGCGCCGACTCGCAAAATCACCAACTGCTCCGACGGCACGATGTAGACGACCTGATTTGCATTGCCGTCGAACAACACCAGATCACGCGCCAGATAGGGCGCTGAGTGCCAGACCCGCCGCGCCGGCGGTTCGCGCTCGGGATTGGCAAATCCCCGTCTTTCGGTAAAGGTCCCTGCGACATAGAGCCCCAGCCCGTAATAAGGGTTTGCTGCGGTCGGGTGCCGCATCTGATCGACGTAGCCGCGCGGCAGGAGCTGTTTGCCCTGCCAGCGCCCATCCTGCATCACCAGCAGCGCCAGCCTGAGCCAGGTTTCTACCGGCAACATCAGACAACAACCCGAATGCGCCATGCCGCCCGGGCGGTTCACCCAGACATCGCCACCGGCGGCGCCCAGGGGTTTAAGCACTTCGGTCGAAAGAAACTCCGCGTAGCGCCTGCCGGTTGCGCGCTCGATCAGCACCGCGACCATTTCTGCGGTTGCGTTGTTGTACTCATAGCGCGTGCCCGGTTCATCAACAACCGGATAGTCGCGCAGGATAATTTCCTCATGGCGCGGATGCAGATAGGCGCGATTGAGAATGTCATCGGCACGCGTCGCGGCCGCCTGCGGCAGGAATCCCGACCGCATGTCTAACAAATGCCGCACCAGGATACGGGAGCGGCGCGGGTCAATCTGCCATTCGCTGACAAAATCCGCGACCGGCTGATCGAGCGAACGGATCTTGCCCAGCGCGATGGCGCGTCCAATCGCAACAGCCGTCATCGGTTTGGCGAGCGAACGCGAAGCAAAGGTCTGCGCCGGCTGATGCCCGCGATAATAACGCTCAAGCTCCAGTCGCCCCGCCCGGAACACCAGTAAAGCAATCGAATTGTTGCGGGCGGCGTAGTCATCGGCCGCCTGCAGGGATTCTACGGCAATCCCAACGCGATTGGCCCTGGCACGCGGCAATGGCGCGACCCGGTTGGCGCCCGGAACCGCCTCCAGCGGATCGTAGCTCTCAAGACCCGAGCCGGCGCGCGTCGCTGCTGCCAGCTGCTCGAATCGCCGCAAGTACAGACCTTCGTCGTCCGACTCGCTCGCGATGGCAGGGATCATTGTCGTTAGCACGACAGTAACTGCCGCAGCCAAGACGCGTCGTGGTGCTGAATTTTTCATGTCGGGCGTCAGCGTACAATGACTCGCATGCAGATAGCCAAGCCAATTTTACTGACGACCACGCCGCTGGGCATCGGCCTGGGGCTGCTCAAGGCGGCCGGACAGGATGCCTGACACGATGGTCGAACCGCTGCTGGCAGGCCCCATCGACGTCGTCGGCGATGTGCATGGTGAGTTCCTGGCGCTGCGCCAGCTGCTGCGCCATTTGGGGTACGACGAACACGGCGAACATCCGGGCGGCCGGCGCCTGGTATTCGTCGGCGACCTGTGCGATCGCGGCCCGGACAGTCCCGCGGTCATCAATCTGGTGCGCGAACTCATCGGCCGGGACCTGGCGCAATGCGTGTTAGGTAATCACGAACTCAATGTGCTGCGCCAGGAGCGCAAGAGTGGCAACGGCTGGATATTTGACCAGCATCCGGACCACGCGCGTACTGCGCTGGCCGGCTGCCGGCGCGCGACCGGGCGCGAACGTGAGGATATCCGCCGCTTCTTCGGCAGCCTGCCGTTAGCTCTGGAGCGCGACGACCTGCGCATCACGCACGCGGCCTGGCATGTCGATTCGGTACGCGCGCTGCAGCAACGCCCGCGTGCGGATACGCTCGACAACTACCGGGCCTACGAGGCCGCCCTGCCCGGATTAATCCCGCATGAGTTGCGCCTCGCAGCCGACCGCGAAAAGCGCCAATGGCGCGAGCGACTGCAGGATCCGCGGGCGCAGGTACCGTACCTGGAAAATCTTGCGACCGAAGATGAGATCTACCAGACCGCCAATCCCGTGCGCGTCCTGACCTCGGGTCTTGAGCAACGCTGCGGGCAGCCATTTTTCGCGAGTGGCAAATGGCGCATGGTCACGCGCGTGGCCTGGTGGAACGACTATTCCGAGATTCCGGTGATCGTCGGACATTATTGGCGCTGGTGGAGCGCCGGTGGTTCAAAACTTTACTCCCGCGGTGAACCCGACCTGTTCGCCAGCGCCGGGCCGCTCGACTGGATGGGTCCCGGCAAAGCGGTGTATTGCGCGGATTTTTCCGTGGGTGCGCGCTTTCGCGAAATCGAGGATGGGTATGAGCCCGGGCAATTTACCCGCCTGGGCGCGGTGCGCTGGCCCGACAATGAAATCGTGTTCGACAATGGCGAGCGCTTCGCACTGAATCGCTAGCCCAGTTGTCAGCCGGTACTCTGTAGTCCCTGTGCAATGCCGGCGATGCTGGCCAGCAACGCATCGAACAAGGCACGATCGCGCCGGCCGCCGGCGCGCCAGCGTCGCAGCAGATCGACCTGCATCAGGTTCATCGGATCGACGTACGGATTACGCAGCTGGATCGCGCGTTGCAGGGTCGGATCGCCGTCCAGCAGCTGCGTCGCGGACTTGATTTCCAGCACCGTCTCCACGGTGCGCCGGAATTCATCGCGTGCCTCATTAAACACCGGCTGCAACGCGGGGTCCGCGAGTTCGCAGTAATAACGCGCAATCTCCAGATCGCTGCGCGCCAGCATGGTCTCGACGTCGTCGACCAGATGCTGAAAAAACGGCCACGATGCATACAGCGCGCGCGCTTCCGCCACTCCCTGCGTTGCTAACAAATGAGCGAATCCGGTGCCGGCACCAAACCAGCCAGGCACCACCAGGCGCGACTGCGTCCAGGCGTACACCCAGGGAACCGCGCGCAGGTTTTCAAGATCGTTGCGCTCGGCCTTGTAGGCCGGCCGTGAGCCGATCTGCATGCGCTCGATGACATCAATCGGGGTCGCCTGCCTGAAGTAGTCGAAAAAAGCGGGGTTATCCCAGATCCACTGGCGGTAGTACGCGCGGCTCGCCGCGGCGAGCTGCGCTGCAACCTGATGCCAAACCGCGGTCTCAACAGGCAGCGCACCGATCCGCGCCCGGTCGGCGGCCGTGACCAGCGCATTGAAGGCGCGCTCCAGCGTGCGCATTGCGATGGGACGCAGGCCATAATTCTGATTGACGACCTCGCCCTGTTCGGTGAGCCGCAGGATGCCGTTGATCGCCGCAGGCGGCGCTACCCTGACCAGCGTATCGATACGATTACCGCCGCGCGGAATGCTGCCGCCGCGGCCGTGAAAGATCACATGCCGTTCGTGCGCGGCACGCAGCGTCTCGGAAAGTTTTTCCTGCGCCTCATGCACGGCAATGCGCGATGCGCACAGCCCGGCTTCCTTGCTGCTGTCGGAATAGCCCACCAGCACGCATTGCCTGCGGTCGCGTGCCTCGAGGTGGGCGCGATAGACCGGGTCCTGCAGCAGCGCCGCCATGACTTGCCCGCTGTCGCGCAGGGCGTCCATGGAATCGAACATCGGCGCGACATCCAGCGGCACCGCGCCGCTGCCTGCCTCGTCAATGCCGGCCCAGCGTGCCAGCAACAGGGGCGCAAGGACATCATCGGAACCGGACGCCGCGCTGACGACGTAATAGCCGACGGCTTCGCGGCCGTGACGATGCCGCACCTGCGCGATATCCTCGAAAACGCCCAGCGTGCGCTTGCCAACGGCATCCAGTTCGCGCTTCGGCCCCTGGTCCCGGACCAGCGCATCGACAATCCGCAAATGCCGGTCGCGATGACTACGCTGCAGCCAGTCCGGGTCGTCGAGGCCGGTCGCAATCACCTGATGGTGCACGGCCGTATCCTGGCGGATATCCAGCGACGCCAGATGAAACCCGAAAGTTGCGATGCGGCGCAGCAGCCGCTGCACCGGATAGTAGCCCGCGTGCAGGCCACGATTGGCTAACAAGCTGGCAGCGGCTGCGGTCACGTCGGCGGCGAACTGCGCGGCGGTTTGATAGCCGTTAGGACGCCCGTCCCAGGTCAGGCGCAGGCGTTCGGCGAGCTGCCCGAAATAGACCCGGTACGGCATGCGGTCGTGGCGTGCCGGTGTGGCGCTACGCGCACCCGGCAACAGCGTCTGGTATTGATCGATGCGCGCCTGCAGGTCCGCGGAAATCGCGACGCGGCTGCCGCTTTGTGACAGCTTCTGCGCCAATTCCTGGCACTCGAGGAAATACGCGTTGACGACCACCTGGCGCGAGCGCGCCAGTGTTTCCCGCAAGGACTTGGCATTGACGTCCGGATTGCCGTCCATGTCGCCGCCCACCCAGGTGCCGAAACGCAGCAGCACCGGCAGGCGCGCAGGATCGGCCGACACGCCATAGAGCTGCGCGAGCGCATCCGCAATTTCTTCATAAAATGCCGGTACCACCCGGTACAGGATCTCGGTCAGGTAGAAAAGCACGTGCTCGCGCTCGTCGGCCACGGTCAGGCGTTCGCGCGGATGATCCTCGGTCTGCCACGCGGTGGTCAGCTCGTGGCGGATGCGGCCCCAGACCGCACGCGCCTCGTTAGGCGCCAACGTGGGATCGAGCCGGTCGAACAGCAGTTCAGCGACCCGCAATTGCTTGCGCAGAATGGTCCGGCGCGTGGATTCAGTCGGATGCGCGGTAAAGACCGGTTCGATGCTCAGGTTGCCTAACAATTCCAGCACTTGATCGTGGCTCAGGCCGCGCTCCTTGAGTTGCGCGAGCGCGGCCTGGATGCCGCCCGGCTGCGGCCGGCCGCTGTCCTTGAGGAAATACTCGCGGCGGCGGCGGATCCGGTGCACTTTCTCGGCGAGATTGACCGCCTGGAACCACAGCGAGAAAGAACGCACCAGGTCGCGCGCCAGTTCCGGCGGGCGATTCTGCACCCGCACGGCGAGGTCGTTAGCCGCCTCGGTGTTACCATTGCGCCTGCGGATCGCCGTGGTGCGATCAAGCTCCACGAGATCGAAAAGCGGCAGGCCGCCCTGCTCACGCAGAACCTCGCCCACCAGGCCACCTAACGCGTGCACATCCTCGCGCAGTGCGTTGTGGCGGGCCGGAAACTGGATGTCGTCGCGCTTCATAAAAAAAGACGCCGGCGCGGGGTGTATCCCGGCCGGCGTCGTATCTTAAGGCCTCCAGGGGCCGATGACGCTTAGAACTTGTAGCCCACTTCCAGGCTCAAGCGCCGCAGCGCGCTCGGG
The DNA here is from genome assembly GCA_031382085.1 of Gammaproteobacteria bacterium. GTDB lineage: Bacteria > Pseudomonadota > Gammaproteobacteria > Steroidobacterales > Steroidobacteraceae > UBA964. Next base: position 3,765 of record JANMYM010000044.1, on the reverse strand, counting down.
TGAATGAAGGCGCCGCCGAACTCCGGCGCCACGATCACTTCCTGCAGATACTTCTCGTTGGTGATGTTCTTACCAACCAACGCGACGCTCCACTTGTCGCTGGTGAGCGCGAAGCGCGCGTCCACCGTGCCGTAGGTGTCACGCTGCATCTGGCTGTAGTCCGCGCGGCCGAGGACCGGTCCGAAGGACGCGGCGAACAAAGTCAGATTGGTCTCGTCCTGGATCGTATGGAACCAGGTCGGCCCTGTCAGGTTGTAGAACGCGCTGGCCTGCACGTGCCAGATTTCACCGACGGGCACATTGAGCTCGGCGCCCAGGCTGGCGGTGTAATCCGGGGTTGCTGGCGACTTGTTGCCCACCGTCTTCGGGCGCGCCGAGTTCTTGTCGATGTTGCTCGAAATACGACTATAGCCACCGGACAGGCGGAATTCATCGGTCACCTTGTAGTTGAAGGAGAGTTCCGTTCCTTTCAGCGTTACTTCGTCGATGTTGTTCACGACGCGCAGCAGGCCGAAGGCGCCGACCAGGAATTCGAAGAACTGCATGTTGTCGACCTTGGTTTGATATACCGAGGCATCGATGTTCAGGCGCTTGTCCAGCAAGCTGGCCTTGAAGCCCAGTTCCGCCGCGGTCGATTTTTCCTTGGCGAAGGCATCGCGGATGATGACGGATTTGCCACCGGGTTCACCGGCGCCGGTGATGCTGTTGATGTAGAAGTCCACGGTCGCTGCGGAACCGGAGTTGTTGAAACCACCGCTCTTGAAGCCGACGCCCCAGTTGGCGAACAGCGTCCAGTTCGGGTTCGGCTCGTAGGCGAACGTGACCTTCGGCTGCAACTGCGAGAAGGTCTGCTTCTTGTCGGCGATACGACCCGACGGATTGATCGCCGGGAACAGACCGGGATTCAGCGGCGCATTGCCCGTGAAACCGTCGGCCGGATTGGTGTCGATATAACGCGTGCAGGGTTGCGTGATAACCGTGCAGGGGCCGGTGGGCGCTGGCACCAGGCTGTTCACCTTGCGCTGTTCGCTGTCGTAACGCAGCGCCAGGCCGATCTCGAACTGATCAGTGGCCTTCCAGTTCACCGCACCGAAGCCCGCATAGATGTCGCTCTTGAACTTGTCCCAGACCAGCGCCTCGGTGGAATTCAGCTGGGTGCGCGGGACGAACAGGCTGCGGGTAATCCGGCCGTTGTTGTTGTCGATGCCGGTGTTGACGCCGACTTCGCGATCGATGTTGAGGTAGTAAAAACCCGCCAGCCAGTTGAACGCACCATCGCTGTCCGAAGCCAGGCGCACCTCGAAGCTGTAATCCGTCTGGTTACGTTCCTGGTATTGCGTGCCGTCGCAGGTCGTCGGCGTATACGGGCCGAACACGGTGGCGCCTGGAGTACGCGGATCCGGTGAGAACTGGAACTGCGGCAACGGCCACGGGAACATCCCGTTGAAGGTGGCGGCGGCCGAGGCCAGGCAGGCCGGATCGTTGTTGAAGAAGCCGAACGCGCCGGAGGTACCGTCAGCGCCGAAGGCATTCTGGATGTCGCTGTAGAGCGTCCATGCAGTCAACTTGCCGAAGCTCAGCTTCCGGTCCCACTTGACCGAAATGTCTTTCGCGTCCTGCGTGTTGAAAGGATCCACGCTGTTGATGAACTTGAAGTCGTGGTTGTTAGGGTCCTCGGAGAACTGCGGGATGCCGAAAGCCGAGGCAACGACCGGCAACGCAAACGCGGCGTTGAAGGAAATCGAAGCTGCATCCACCTTGCCGTAGTGCGCCTTGATGTCCAGCGTGTTGTCATCGCCGAATTCGCCGGAGAAGCGCGCATTGACGTTCCAGCCCATGAAATCGTCGACGCTATGTTGCGAGGCCGTCGCGTAGTTGTAGGCGGCATTACCGGCACGGAAGGTCGCGAACGAGTTGTCATAGAAGCCGTTGGTGTCGCGATAATCCGCCTGCACCTTCCAACCCCAGTTCGGATTGACGGGGCCTGACAACGTGAGGTTGGCAGCGACCGTGCTGTCTTCCCCGTAGCTGACATTGGCGGCGCCGCCAAATTCTTTGCCCGGCTTGGTGGTCGTTACGATGATCGCGCCGGCGGCTGCGTTTCGGCCGTAAATAGCGCCCTGCGGTCCTTTGACAATTTCGAGCTGCTTGAGGTCAGAATATTCGCGGTTGAACGCGGCTGGATTGGTTTGCAACACGCCATCGATGATCAGCGCAAAGCTGTTCTCGGCATCGCGGGCACCGTTGATGCCGCGGATGTTGACCTGCGAGTCCGCCACTTCGGCGGTCTGCACCATGGAGACACCGGGCGTGAGGCGCACAAAGTCGGCCGCGCGTTCGACGTTCGCCGCTTCCAGCGTTGCCGACGTGATCGCCGTAATCGCCGCCGGAACGTCCTGCAGCGCTTCCTCGCGCTGTCGCGCGGTGGTCACAATGACTTCTTGCAGCGCCGTTTCCTGCGCGCGCGCCACCGGCGCGCTGAATAGCGTCACCACGGCTGAAACTGCTGTTAGGCCGAGGACCCTGGCCCAGCGTGCAACACGAATGCTATACATATGAAACTCCCTCTAAAGGAACAATCCCGACGCCGAAAACGGGCGCATCCTAGCATGAGCCCAGCGAGCCGACCAATGTCCGGACAACTGCGGCCGAGCCCATGTTGCGGGCACGCAACGATTGGTAACCGTAACCTGGCAACCGGCTCTGCGATAATGGTCGGATGAACACTGCAGCAGGCTCCTACAAAGCAATCGACATCGTCTGTGGCCTGTGGACCGAGGAGGCGATCGCAACCCGCCCGGGCTGGCAGGAGCAGTTTTTTGCCGGCAAGATGAAGTCCAAAGCCAATATGAAAGGTGTGACACTTGAGGAGCAACTCGAACTCATGGCGGAGGCTGGCATTGAGCGCGCCTTGCTGTTCGCTCCCAAAGTAGGCCGCAAGGGACTGCCCGGCTCATTCCATGTGCCTTATGAGATGGTCGCCCGTGCCGTGGAAAAGTACCCGGGGCGTTTCTACGCCATGGCCGGTGTCGACCCGTATGAAGGGATGAACGGAGTCCGCGCACTGGAGGACGCGATCAAGAACATGGGCTTTATTGGCGCCCATCTCTATCCGCACTGGTATGACCTCGCGCCGGACCACGCCAGGTACTACCCGTTCTATGCCAAGTGCTGCGAGCTCGGCGTACCCATCCAGCTGCAGGTGGGCCAGTCCATGGTGTATTCCAAGGAGGCTCCGATGCGCAGCGTCGGCCGGCCTATCACCCTGGATGGCGTGGCCTGTGACTTCCCTGAGCTGAAACTGATCGGCATCCATGTCGGCATCCCCTGGACCGAAGAGATGATCGCGATGGCCTGGAAACACGAAAACGTCTTTATCGGATCTGATGCCCACAGCCCGAAGTTCTGGCCGCCGGCCTTTATCAATTACATCAACACTTACGGGCAGGACAAGGTCATGTTCGGCACCGATTTCCCGGTGTTAGGTTTCAAGCGCACCATGGATGAGATCGACGGACTTGGGCTGCGGCCCGAGCCCAGGCGCAAGTTTCTGCGTGACAATGCGCTCAAAGTTTACGGCCTTAAGTGAATGTGCGCATGGCGCTCGCTGCTGGCGGAACCGGCTACGGTACCGTCGCAGCGAACCAAGCTTGCGAGCGACAGCGGCTAGCGGGCGGCGCACAGCGGCGGCAATGACTTGAGCAAGTCCCAGGTGGCCTGGAACTTTGCCATTTCATCCGCGGTCGGCTGCCGGCCTTCCGACGC
>JANMYM010000006.1:0-15416 GCA_031382085.1 Gammaproteobacteria bacterium | reverse complement strand
TCCACGGCGAGTTGCCGTAGTGCGATTACTTATATTGATGGTGATGCCGGCATTTTGATGTATCGCGGTTATCCGATTGAACAACTGGCTAAGCACTCGAACTTCTCCGAAGTTTCGTACTTGCTCATGAACGGCCATTTGCCTAACGCGCAGCAATTTGCCGCTTTTGAACATGAAGTCACGCATCACACCATGATGCATGAAGCTTTCCGCACTTTCTTGTACGGCTTCCGCCACGATGCGCATCCGATGGCGATGATGACCGGCATGCTCGGTTCGCTGGCGGCGTTCTACCACGGCGACCTGGACCTGGAAGACCCCGAGCAGCGTCGCCTCGCCGCGATCCGCCTGCTGGCCAAGGTGCCGACCATCGCTGCCGCCTGCCATCGCTATTCGATCGGCTGGCCGATCCGCTATCCGCGCAACAACCTCGAATACGTCGAGCGCTTCCTGCACATGATGTTCGAAGTGCCGAGCGAGCCGCTGGAATTGAACCCGGTCGCCGCCAAGGCGCTCGACCTGCTGTTCATCCTGCACGCCGACCACGAGCAGAACGCGTCGACCTCGACCGTCCGCCTGGTCGGTTCGACCGGCGCCAATCCGTATGCCTGCGTCGCGGCCGGCATTGCCGCGCTGTGGGGCCCAGCGCACGGCGGCGCCAACGAGGCGGTGCTGGAGATGCTCAAGGAGATCGGCCGCCCGGAGAACGTGCAGTCGGCGATCGACAAGGCCAAGGACAAGACCTCGGGTTTCCGCCTGATGGGCTTCGGCCACCGCGTCTACAAGAACTTCGACCCGCGCGCCAAGATCATCCGCGAGACCTGCCACAAGGTGCTGGCCAAGCTCAACCAGGACGACCCGCTGCTCGAGCTGGCGATGCGGCTCGAGGAGATCGCGCTCAAGGATCCGTACTTCGTCGAGAAGAAGCTCTACCCGAACGTCGACTTCTACTCCGGCATCATCTACAAGGCGCTCGGCATCCCGACCAGCATGTTCACGGTGATGTTCGCGATCGCGCGAACCGTCGGCTGGGTTGCCCACTGGCAGGAGATGATCTCCGATCCGGCCATGCGCATTGGCCGTCCGCGCCAGCTGTACACCGGTCCGGCGCAGCGCGAATACGTCAATATCGAGAAGCGCGCCTAGCCATCAGTTGCTTGCGACCAGGGCGCGCAGTTCCGAGAGGTCAGCGCGCCGCATCGGCTTGCCATCGACCGGCGAAGCCGGCGCCTGCCGGATCCCGTCCAGGGGAAATACCACGACGTCAATTTCCTGATCGCTCATTTCCAGACTGAAGCACGGCTGTGTCAGTACGCGCTCGGCATTCATCTTGACGCGGCGCTCGCCGGTCTCGAACGGTACGCCGTTGTCCATGAGCTTGAACGCCACGCTCTCGGCGCGATCGGCGAATACGTGCAATTGCACGTGCGCGTGCTCGGTGGCAGTGCCTGACAGCACCGGTCCGACCAGGCGCGGTTGAAAATCCATCAGGTACTCCATGATTTCCAGCGCCACGAGTCGTTGTGCCAGCAGCGATTGTTCGTGATTCTCGCCCTCGAAAAGGCGCTGATACTCCGCCAACGCTGCTTCGATCTCGACATTACGCGGCAGCAGGCCGCCGTCGGTGACGCCGAAGCGTTCGGCGGCTTTGCGCTTGGCGAACAGGAAATCGCGGATGCCATGCTCGGCCATCACTCGCGCGGCCTCCTGGGCGATAGCGCGGCGCAGATTCTCCGCGCGCGGCGGCAGTTTCTTGTTAGGCATGAGCGACGACCCGGTTAAAACAGAGGCTCGTTGGTCTTGTCCCCTGGCGTGCGCGGCGTACCTGGTGCCGGGTTGGCAGCACCGTCACCAAAAACCATTTCATCGGGCGGCATGTCACCGTTGCCAAGGATACCGCCGGTGGGCATGCGATCCGCCATGAAGATCTCAAAAATGCCGTTCGGGTCGTCGGCGTTCGCGAGCGCGCCACTTTCCGGATTGACGCGCGCCTGCACCAGGCCCTCAGGCATCGGCCGCACATGCTGCGGCACGTTGCGCAGGGCTTCGCGCATGAAATGAACCCAGATCGGCACCGCGGTACGTGCTCCTTCCTCGCCGCGTCCCAACGAGCGCTCCTGGTCATATCCCACCCAGACGGTGCCGACCAGGCCGGTCGTGAATCCATTGAACCATGTGTCTTTGGCGGCGTTCGTGGTGCCGGTCTTGCCGGCAAGATCGCCACGGCCCAGAGCCAGCGCACGCCGTCCTGTGCCGCGCGTGATGACATCCTGCATCATGCTGTTCATCAGCCAGTTGTTAGCTGCGGATATCGCGCGCGGTGCGACCTGGTCGGGTGGCACGAGATCCGCCTGATTGAATGACAAGGACCGGTTGCGCAACGAACTGGCGGCGTCGCCGGCACCCTGCGTCACTATTGATCCGCCGCGCTCGCAGATTTCACAGGCAATTTTCGGTTTGGCCTCAAAGACCGTCGCGCCGTCCGGTGCAATCACGCGATCGATGAAATAGGGCTGGACGGAAAAACCGCCGTTCGCAAACACCGCGAATCCGGTCGCCACCTCCAGCGGCGTCGCCGGCATCGTACCCAGTGCCAGCGTCAGATTGTTCGGCAACTGGTCGCGGCGGAATCCAAAGCGGGTGGCGTAGTCGATGGCCGCGCGCACGCCCATGGCCTGCAATACCCGGATGGAGACCAGGTTGCGCGAGTTGACCAGCGCTTCACGCAAGCGCGTGGGGCCGTAGAACTTGCCGCTGGAATTCTCCGGGCGCCAGGCATCTTCCATGCTGGCATCGTCGACGATGACCGGCGCGTCCATGACCACGGAGGCGGCGGTAAAGCCGTTTTCCAGCGCTGCTGAATACAGGAAGGGCTTGAACGCCGAGCCGGGCTGGCGCCTGGCCTGGGTGGCACGATTGAATTTGCCACGGCCGCTTTCGAAATAATCAAAGCCACCGACCAGTGCAGCGAGCGCGCCGTCGTCCGGGTTCAGCGCCACCAGTGCCGATTCGGCTTCTGGTATCTGCGCCAGTTGCGCAACGCTGTTGGCGCCAGCTAACACGTAGACGATATCGCCGCGTGTCAGCAGCTCCGCCGCGGACTTGGGCTCGGGGCCCATTTCATCGTCGCTGATCTTGCGCCGCGCCCAGGACAGCGCATCCCAGTCGAGGCGCACGAAGCCGGCACCACGTGCGTAGCCACGGGCGGATTTTGCGGTGACCTCCGTAATCACCGTCGGAGTCAATCCTCCTAACAACGGATACTCATCGACGTAGCCGGCAAGTTCCGTTTCGCCATCCGAGGCCTGCAGTTCAACCCGATTCTGCGCGCCGCGCCAGCCATGACGCCGGTCATATTCGATCAAGCCAAGCCTGACAGCGCGATTCGCGGCCGCCTGCAGCCGGGTGTCCACGGTGGTAAATACCTTATAACCCTGGTTCGGCGCTTCCGGGCCGAAGCGGCGGATGACGTCGAGCCGCACCATCTCGACGATATATGGCGCTTCGATTTCGAAACTGGGCGAGTGGATGCGCGCCTTCACGGTTGCCTTGGCCGCGGATTCCGCCTCCTCGGGCGTTATGAACTTGAGCTCGCGCATGCGCCGCAACACGTAGCCGCGCCGGCCTACCATCTCCTCCGGCGCCGTGATCGGATTGATTCGCGATGGCGATTGCGGAACACGGGCCAGCGTCGCGGTTTCCGCCAGGGTTAGCTGATCGAGCGTCTTGCCGAAATAGGTTTCGGCAGCCGCGGCGATGCCGTAGGAGCGATGGCCGAAGTAAATGACGTTCAAATAGAGTTTGAGGATTTCGTCCTTGCTGAATTCGCGCTCCAGCCGGTAGGTGACAAACAATTCCTGCAGCTTGCGGCGCAGGTCGCGCCGCTGCGTCAGAAACATGCTGCGCGCCGTCTGCATCGAGATCGTGCTGCCGCCCTGCAGGCTGTTAGAAAAAATATTGTTGATCGCGGAGCGCAGTACGCCGGCGTAATCGAAGCCGTGGTGTTCGTAGAATCGATCGTCCTCAGCGGCGATAAAGGCCTCACGCACGCGCGGCGGAATCTGCTCGATTTGCACAGGTATGCGCCGCTGCTCGCCGATCTGGGCCATCAACTGACCGCTGCGCGAATAAATGCGCAAAGGCACCTGCATTTCGGTGTTGCGCATGGCTTCGGTCGTCGGCAGGGTGGGCTGGAGGTAAACGAAAACACAGGCGATTGCGTAGGCCGCGCCGAATGTGAGCCCTATCACAGCCATAAACACTCGCAGCAATTTTCGCGACATTTTTGGGCCCTTGTCGATCCAGTCTTCTTGCGGAGTGTTCCGCCGCTATGCATAGTACCCGCTGCAAACCTGTTGAAAGGCAGGGACGCAAAGCCTCCGGTCTACGGGTCGATGGACCTACGACAGCGGGGTTGCCGGTGCGGTTTCCTGGCCGCAGCGTCATCCCCAGCGCCGTACCCCCTCCACCCCGCGGCCTGCGGCTTACGACGTGCAATTTGACTTAGTGCTGTATATAGTTGGCGCTAGATTACAGTAAAGTGGCGGCTTGGCCTCGTAACTATCTGAAATATGGACTAATTTTGTGTTCCTTTTCAGCCGAAAATATCGTCAGTTGATTGGCCTGGACATAACGACGTCCTCCATCAAGCTGATTGAGTTGTCCTGGTCCGGTAAGCAATTCCGGGTCGAGTCGTACGCGGCTGAGCCGACGCCGGCCAATGCCATGAACGAAAAAAATATCGCCGACGCTGAAGCCGTCGGTGAAGCGATACGACGCGCAGTCAAGAAAGCAGGCGCCAAGAGCAAGGATGTCGCCATCGCGATTTCCGGCGATGCCGCGATTACCAAGGTCATACAGATGCCCAGGAGTCTGCGCGCTGCAGATCTTGAGGGGCAGGTCGAGACGCAGGCAGACCAATACATTCCCTTTCCGATGGACGAAGTCAGCTATGACTTCGAAGTGCTGGGGCCGAGCGAAAAAGACCCGGAAAGCAACGATGTCTTGTTGGTCGCGACGCGCACCGAAAACGTGGAACAGCGGCAAAACGCCGTTCGTTCCGGCGGCCTGACCGCAAAGATTGTCGATGTTGAAGCTTTCGCGCTTGAGAACGCCTGCCGCCTGATGACGCATCAGATGCCAGACGGCGGCATTGACCGCACCATCGCCGTGGTCGATTTCGGCGCGAGCAGCACGACGTTCAGCGTGCTGCGCAGCCTGAAGGTGGTTTACACCCGCGACTTTCCGTTTGGTGGCCAGCAGCTGACGGAAGAAATCATGCGTACCTATGGCCTGTCCATGGAAGAAGCCGGCCGCGCCAAGAAAGAAGGCGGCTTGCCCGGCAATTACCAGGCCGAAGTGCTGGATCCCTTCATTGACGACATGACGCAGCAGGTCAGTCGCTCGCTGCAGTTCTACCTCGCTTCCGGTTCCGGCCGTGAGCAGCCCGAGAAGATCCTGGTGTGCGGCGGTTGCGCCAATATTGCTGGCGTCGCTGATGTGATTTCCAGCCGCGTTGGCATCGCCGCCGAGCGCGGTGACCCGCTCGGGCAGATGACACTGTCGGCGCGCGCGCGTGCGCAGGCGGTCAACAAAGACGCCACTGCGTTACTCATCGCCTGCGGCCTCGCGCTGCGCAGTTTTGACAGCTGAGGCGCCGCCATGCCACGCATAAACCTGCTGCCCTGGCGCGAAGCGCAACGCAACGAGCGCAAGCTCGCGTTCCTGGTTTCGTTAGGCGGTGCGGCGATTGCCGCCCTGGTCGCTACGTTCGTTGCGTATTTGTTTTTCGGTTCGATGATCGACTCGCAGGAAGCGCGCAACGCGTCCCTGAAAGATGCGATCGCGCAGCTTGACCGGCAGATCGAAAAAATCAACAGCCTTGAAGAGCAGAAAAACAAGTTTGTGTCACGCATGCAGGTGATCGAAAAACTGCAGCGCGCGCGGCCCGAGGTCGTTCACCTTTTCGATGAGCTGGTGCGCACCATTCCTGATGGCACGTACCTGACAGGCGTCAAGCAGACCGGCCCGAGGCTCAAGATCGACGGTGTCGCACAGTCCAGCACGCGCGTGTCGTCGTTCATGCGAAACATCGACAGCAGTCAGTTCTTGCGCAAACCTGAACTTGATATCGTCGAAACCAAGCCCAACCAGCCGTTAGGTTCCAGTTTTACCCTGTACGCGGACCAGGTCGTTACCGCGAGTGAAGACGACGAGAAGGCCGCTGCCAAGAAAGGCCGCATGCGCATTGGTGGCGCGGGAGGATCGCCGTGAGTTTCCTCGAGGAATTACGATCACTCGATCCCAAGGAACCGGGCCGCTGGCCGTTGCCGGTACGGGTTGGCGCTGCTGCTGCGTTTTTCGTCGGCCTGACCGCCGTACTTTTCTATACGTTGGTGTGGAACGAACGCAAACCCGAATTGGAAACACAGCAGATCGAAGAGCGCCGCCTGCGCGAAGAGTTCCGGAGCAAGCACCAGAAGGCCGTCAACCTGTCGGTCTATGAACAGCAGTTGAAAGATATCGAGCGCTCGTTCGGCGCCCTGCTGCGTCAGCTGCCTGGCAAGACCGAGGTGCCCAATCTACTGGTGGATATCTCGCAGACTGGTCTCGCAGCGGGCCTCGAGGAAAAGCTTTTCCAGCCGCTGCCAATCGTGAAGAAAGATTTCTATGCTGAGTTGCCGATCAAGATCCGCCTGACCGGCAGTTACCACGAGTTTGGCGAATTTGTCAGCGGCATCGCCGCGCTGCCGCGCATCGTGACCCTGCACGACATCGAGGTTAAGCCCGAGGTTACGACCGCGTTCGACCAGCTAACGCTGGAAGTCACGGCGCGCACCTATCGCTATCTAGATGAGGAAGAACTTTCCGAGGCTGAGGCGGCCAAGGCCAAGACTCCTGGAGGGCCCAAAGGATGAAGCGGGCGCTATCAGCGTTAGTCGCGGGCTGCTTGTTCCTGCTTGCGGGTTGCGAAAATCGTGACTCCGACCTGCGGCAATTTATCGAGACCACGCGTCGTGAACCGGGTGGCAACGTCGCCCCGCTCCCCGATGTGCGGCCCTACGAAGCGTTCACGTACAGCGCGCAAACGCTGCGCTCGCCGTTTCTGCCGGGATTGCCGGGAGGCCTCGGCGGCGCTAATGGCGCGCCGTCACTGCGACCGGATTCGAAACGCAATCGGGAAATTCTTGAGCAGTATTCGCTCGATCAGTTGCGGATGGTGGGCACGCTCGCCATCAGCGGCAGATTGTTTGGTCTCGTCAAGGTCAAGGAAGGACTCGTCTACCGGGTGATTCCAGGAAATTACATGGGTCAGAGTGACGGTAAGGTTGCCGACGTGACGGCGTCGAAAATCTCGCTGACGGAAATTGTGCCGGACGGACTGGGCGGCTACATGGAACGGCCCGCCGCCCTGGCGTTGTCGGAATAGAGCGGCGGGATCGGGAGAGCAAACAAAATGACAGCCAACGTGTTTATCAAACTGCTACGGCGCTGGTCGTTGTTAGCACTCGCACCGGTCGTGCTGGGTTTCGCCGCGCCAGTGGCAACGGCGGCAGACGCTGCCAACAAACTGGAAGCGGTGGACGTGCAAACCCTGCCCGGTCAGCAGTTGCAGGTAACCCTGCGTATGTCCAACCCGGCGCCGCAGCCACTGTCGTTTACTATCGATAATCCGGCCCGTATTTCGCTCGATCTTCCCGGCACGGCGCTCGCGTTGCCGTCGCGTCGCATCGATGTGCGCGCCAGTGGCGTGGATTCAATTGTCGCCGCCGAAGCCGCGGGCCGTACCCGCCTGGTGTTGAATCTCGATCGGCTGATGCCGTACCAGACTCGTGTCGAAGGCAACAACATTGTGGTCATGGTGGGCGCCAACGTGGCCCAGCAGGCCGTGACCGGCGGCAAGAGCACAGCGGCAGGCGGCGCCGAGCGCCGTAGCGCCAGCACCGCGCCAGCGGCAAGCGGTGCGCCCGGGCGCGCGATCAAGAGTATTGATTTCCGGCGCGGTGGCGATGGCACCGGCCGCATCATTGTCAGCCTGACGGATCCGCGCACGCCAATCAATTTGCGCCCACAGGGCAATCAGATTGTCGTTGATTTTGCCGGTGCTGACTTGCCGGCGCGCCTAGCGCGGCGCTATGACGCGATGGATTTTGCCACGCCCGTGTCCAGTTTCGACGCGGTGCGTGTCAGCGACGGCACGCGTCTGGTGATCAATGCCGGCGGCGATTTCGAGCAGCTGGCGTACCAGTCTGACGATCAATATGTCATCGAGGTGCAGCCGGCTCGCAAGGCGCAGGTCCAGGCCGAGGAAAAGCGCCAGTACACGGGCGAGAAACTCAACCTTAACTTCCAGGACATCGAAACGCGCGCCGTGTTGCAGCTGTTAGCAGACGCGAGCGGCCAGAACATCGTGGTCAGCGATTCGGTCACCGGCAGCGTTACGCTGCGCTTGCAGAACGTACCCTGGGACCAGGCACTTGACATCGTCCTGCGCACCAAGGGACTCGACAAGCGCGAGCATGACAACGTGATCATCGTGGCGCCGTCGGAAGAACTCGCAACCCGCGAAAAGGCAGACCTGGCGGCCCGCAAGGACATCCAGGAACTGGCGCCGCTGCGTTCCGAGTACCTGCAGGTCAACTATGCCAAGGCGCAGGATCTCGCCGATTTGATCAAGTCGCAGGGCGGCTCGCTGTTGTCCGGGCGCGGCAACGTCGCGGTCGATGAGCGCACCAACACGCTGCTGTTGCAGGATACGCCGGACAAACTCGCCGACATCCGCCGGCTGGTCAGCCAGCTTGATATCCCGGTACGGCAGGTCCTGATCGAATCGCGCATCGTCATCGTCAACGATGATTTCAAACGTGAACTTGGCGTGCGCGCCGGCCACACTGGCATCAATAGCAACGGCGCAGATGGCGTGCTGCTCAATTCCGGCACGCTGGAAGGCACGGACACCGGCCTGTCATCGGCCCTGGCGAACCTGCAGAACGCCACCAACGGCACTCCCTATCCGATCAATATTCCGACCGGCGCCAATGCGCCGCGCCGCTACAACGTGAATCTTCCGGTCTCCAATCCGGCCGGCCGTCTTGCCATGACCCTGTTAGGTTCCGACTACATCGTCGATCTCGAATTGTCGGCATTGCAGGCCGAAGGCAAGGGCGAAATAGTTTCATCGCCGCGCGTCATCACCTCGAACCAGAAGGAAGCGAGCATCGAAGCCGGTGTCGAAATTCCGTACCAGGAATCGTCATCGAGCGGCGCCACCACCATCAGCTTCAAGAAAGCGGTGTTAGCTCTGACAGTGACGCCGCAGATCACGCCGGACAACCGCATCATCCTGGATCTCGTGGTCAAGAAAGACAGCGTCGGCCAGGTGGTCGTTGCTTCGGGCGGCGTGAACGTGCCGTCGATCGACACACGTGAGATCAAGACCCAGGTGCTGGTCAATGACGGCCAGACCGTGGTGTTGGGCGGCATTTTTGAAACCGAGAAGCGCGTCACTGATAACAAGGTGCCGTATCTCGGCGACATTCCGGTTCTGGGTCGACTGTTCAAAACCACGAATAAGACAAATAACAAGGATGAATTGTTGATCTTCGTCACGCCAAAAATCCTCCGGGAAGGCGTAAATGTCTATTGAAAAGCCAATATCGGCTTTCGCGGTCGCTAACGCGGGTGTGAACATGCGCAAGATTGCGTTGTGGATTGTGGTTGTCGGCTCCAGTTTGTTAGCGGCCTGCGGTGGCGGCGGAACATTCGTTGCACCCGGTGCGTCCGGTGCTGCGGCCGCAGCCGTGGCCTCGGTTGCGATTTCCACTGACAAGACCACAATTCTGAGCAACGGCAGTGAAGTTGCAACGATCACCGCGTTTGTGCGCGATTCGCAGAATCGCCTGCTGGCCGGCGTTCCGGTTACGTTCTCCGCGAGCTCCGGCGCCTTGACAGTCAGCACCGGAACAACCGGTGGCACCAGTAGTACAGCGGTTGCAACCCTGGGTACCGCGGGTGACCCATCGTCACGTACCATCACCGTGACCGCGTTGGCCGGCGGTTTTCAGGGCCAGACGACGGTGGTTGTGGCGCCGGCGCAGCCGACGGTGACGCCCGCAACCGTGACCTTGCAGGCCATCACGACAAACATTCCTTCGGACGGTTCTTTCCCGACGACCGTCACCGCTTTTGTCCGTGACTCTTCCAATCGTTTCATATCGGGCGTGCCGGTGACCTTCACGTCAACCTCCGGCGGCATCAGCGTCACCCGCGGCACCACGGATGTCACAGGTACCGCCACTGCTGACCTGACCAGTGCTGGCGACCCGACCAACCGCACGATCACCGTCACTGCGACTGCGGCGACTATCAGTACCAACATCACGGTCGACGTGACCGGTACGGTGCTCAATGTGACCGGCCCGAGCGCATTGGTGTTGGGTCAGACTTCAACCTACGCGATTTCGTTGTTGGACTCGGGCGGCAAGGGTATAGGCGGCCGCACTGTCACGGTCACCTCAGCCCGCGGCAACACCCTGTCTGGCAACAGTCTGACGACCGACGTGAACGGTCGTGCTAACGTTTCGGTGACCATTACTCGGCCCGGCAGCGAAACGCTGACCATCGCCAGCCTGGGGTTGACGCGTACGATCACGATCGCGGTCAACGCCGATTCGTTCCAGGTCACGGCGCCGGCCACCGATGGTCTGGAGATTCCACTCGGCACGCCGCAAAACCTGACCGTAACCTGGCTTTCCAGCGGCGCTCCGGTTGTGGGCAGTACGGTTAATTTCTCTACCACGCGCGGCACGTTTAACGGCGCCGTCAATGCGACGGCCTCGGGCGTTACCAACGCGAGCGGGCAGGTCACCGTGACAGTGCAGGCGACTAACGCCGGCGGCGGCGTGATCACAGCTTCATCGGGTACAGCGACCACTTCGCGTGCCGTCGAATTTGTGGCATTGACGGCCGCCGCAATCGAGGTGCAGCCCGGTACGTTCGCGCTGGCGCCGGCCGAAAACACCACCATCACCGCCACCGTGCGCGACTCGGCTAACAACCTGGTCAAGAACAAGCTGGTGAATTTCAGTCTGCAGGACACCACCGGCGGCACCTTGTCCTCAGGTGCCGCGACCACGGACAGCCAGGGGCGCGCGCAGGTGGTTTATACCGCTTCGAGCTCCATTAGCGGCAACAATGGCGTGACCATCACGGCCAGCGTACAGGAAGGCGTAACGACCATCAGCAAGTCGGTGCAGCTGACTGTCGCGCGCCGCGCGGTGTTCATCTCGCTGGGCACCGGCAATACCATCGAAGAACCTAACAGCGCAACGTACAAGCGCGTGTACACGGTCATTGTCACCGACTCGAATGGCAACGCGGTGCCCGGTGTCGCAGTCACGCTGAGCATGCTGTCGCTGACCTATAACAAAGGCTTCCGTACCGCAACTGCCACAGGTTGGACGACAACCGTGACGGCCACCTGCACCGATGAAGACGCCAATCGTAACGGCGTGCTCGACCCGGGCGAAGATTTCAACGGCAACGGGCGTTTGACGGTCGGCAACATTGCCGCGGTCACGCGCACCGTGACCACCGGTAGCGATGGCTCCGCGACGGTGGATGTTATTTACCCGCAAGAGTGGGCGTACTACCTGCGCGCGCGCCTGGAAGCGAAGACGACTGTGCAAGGCACCGAGTTCGCGCGTTCTGCTGATTTCATACTGGAAGGCGCGGCGACCGATTTTAACGATCCGCAGAAAGCCCCTCCTGGGCTGCAGAGCCCGGCCGGCATCGCGGCGGTTTGCACCGACCCGACCTGAACGAAAGGATCCATGATCAGCACAACGGCCGCCTTCGGGCGGCCGTTTTGTTTGCGGTGCTAATCTAGCGGGGCATGACGCCGTCCGAGCCACGCAGCTTTTTTCTGATCGGTCCGATGGGTTCGGGCAAGACCGCCGTGGGCAAGGCGCTCGCCAAACTCTGCCAGTTTGAATTCATCGACAGCGACCATGAGGTCGAGCGCCGTACCGGGGTCGATATCCCGATGATTTTCGACAAGGAAGGTGAGGCCGGTTTCCGTACGCGCGAACGCGACGTCATTGCAGAGCTGACCCAGCTGCCACGCGTCGTGCTGTCGACTGGCGGTGGCGCGATCCTGATGCCGGAATCCCGCGCTTTGTTGCGCGAGCGTGGCTTTGTTGTCTACCTGCAGACCTCGGTGCAACAGCAGGCGCAGCGGGTGCGGGAGGGGCACCATCGACCGATGCTCCAAGGCGCAGACGACGTGTCCGAGCGCCTGGCGGCGCTGATGGCCGCACGCGCGCCTTTATACGAACAAACTGCGCATATCGTGGTGTCGACCGATCGCCGTCACGTGCGTAGCGTTGCCGAAGAGATAATGCGCGAATTTGCCGGGGCTTAACCTTATACTCGCGGCGGATTTTCTGGGGCGGCGATGGCTGTGGTGCAAAGTCTGAGGGTTGAGCTCGGTTCCCGGTCCTACACGATTGCCATCGGACGCGGGATCCTGGCCCATGCTGAATCAATGGCCGCGACGACCGCTGCGCGTCAGATTTTGCTGGTCAGCAATGTGGTCGTCGCGCCGCTGTACGCGTCGCGCGTCGCCCAGGCCCTTCCTGACCGCCAGATCGTCGAGGCGCTGCTGCCGGACGGCGAACTGCACAAGACGCTCGCTAACGTCTCGCGTTTGTTAGATATCCTGGTCGCAAACCGGTTTTCCCGCGATGCCTGCGTCCTGGCGCTGGGCGGCGGCGTGGTCGGCGACATGGCGGGGTTTGCCGCGGCCTGCTACCAGCGCGGCATCGATTTCGTCCAGCTGCCAACCACGTTGCTGGCCCAGGTCGACTCTTCGGTCGGCGGCAAGACCGGCGTCAATCATCCGGGTGGCAAGAATCTCATTGGCGCTTTCCATCAGCCGCGCGCCGTGCTGATCGACACCGACACTCTCGGCACCCTGCCGGACCGCGAGTTGCGCGCGGGTCTCGCCGAGGTCATCAAGTACGGCGTCATCGCCGATGCCGGATTCTTCGCCTGGCTGGAAGCCAGCATGCCGGCCTTGCTGAAACGTAACCCTGACGCGCTTGCGCACGCCATCCGCGTGTCCTGCGCCACCAAAGCCGCGATCGTATCGCGGGACGAGCGTGAGCAGGGTGAGCGGGCGTTGCTCAATTTCGGCCACACCTTCGGCCACGCCATCGAGGCTGCGACCGGGTACCAGGGCTGGTTGCACGGTGAAGCCGTCGCTGCCGGCATGGCGACGGCCGCTACCGCGGCCGAGAAACAGGGCTGGCTCGCCCAGGAGGACCGCCAGCGCATCCACGCTTTGTTAGCGGCCGCCGGCCTGCCGTTGCGCGCGGCCGACGTTCCACGCGCCACGGCCGCAGCGTTGATGCGCATCGACAAGAAAGTTCAGGCCGGCAAACTCCGGCTCGTGTTGCCACGTCGCATTGGCGAGTGCGTGGTCACAGCGGAATTCGACGGCGCGGCGCTCGAGCAGGCGCTGGCAGAGCATTTCGCGTGAGCGCACACCGAGCTAACGAGCTTGCGCCCTATGCCGCGCAGGACGACGCGTCGCGTGGCCGCCGCTATCCGGAACCCTCGCCGGCGCTGCGCAGCGAATATCAGCGCGACCGTGACCGCATCGTGCATTCAAACGCGTTCCGGCGCCTGGTTTACAAGACCCAGGTGTTCGTCAATCACGAAGGCGATTTGTATCGAACCCGCCTGACCCACTCGATGGAGGTTGCGCAGATCGGCCGCTCGATCGCGCTGGCACTGCAGCTCAACGAGCCGCTAACAGAAGCCGTTTGCCTGGCGCACGATCTTGGCCACACTCCTTTCGGTCACGCCGGCCAGGATGCGCTGAACGACAGCATGCGCGATTTTGGCGGTTTCGAGCACAACCTGCAGTCGCTGCGTGTGGTCGATGAGCTCGAAGAACGCTATGCGGATTTCCCGGGACTGAATCTTACCTTCGAAACCCGCGAAGGCATCCTCAAGCATTGTTCAGTCAACAACGCGCGCAAGCTCGGCGAGCTGGGTGTGCGCTTCATCGAGCGGCGCCAGCCTGGCCTCGAAGCGCAGCTCGCGAACCTTGCCGACGCAATTGCGTATAACAACCATGATGTCGACGACGGTTTGCGTGCCGGCCTGCTGACACTCGACGATCTCGACGATGCGCCGCTGATTGCGCCGATGTTAGCCGAGGTGCGTGGCAAGTATCCGGGCCTCGACGTCCGCCGCACCACGCACGAGACCATCCGGCGCATGATCGGGCACCTGGTGGGCGATGTGGTGCGCACCAGCCGCGCCCGCCTCAGCGAGCTCGCACCCGCGGACATCGACGCCGTGCGCGAGACCAGCGAGCCGCTGATCATGATGAGCGAAGAGGTTTTTCACGCGCACACCGGCCTCAAGAAATTCCTGCGCGAACATGTCTACCAGCATTACAAGGTGCTGCGCATGACCACCAAGGCCCGCCGCGTGCTGAAGGAACTGTTCGAGGCGCTGATGAGCGATATCCGCCTGTTGCCCGACGAGCACCGCGATGCGGCTGCAGATGCGGAGGCACAGGATGGCGATGCGGGCAGGGCACGCACCGTCGCTGATTACATCGCCGGCATGACCGATCGTTACGCAATTCTCGAACACCGCCGGCTGTTTGACCCGGCCGCCCGCACCTGATGCACAACGGAAGGAGTGCGCGTTGACCACCGTCGCCAACCCCAGAGCTAACATTCCAGTCGAGGAACGCCTGATCTTTGCGCTGGACGTGCCCGACGCCACCCGCGCCAAGGGGTTGGTCGAGGTGTTAGGCGACAGCGTGCAGTTCTACAAGATTGGACTGGAGCTGTGCATGAGCGGCGAGTTTTTCCCGCTGCTCGACTGGCTCGTGGCGCGCGGCAAGAAAGTGTTCGTGGACCTCAAGTTCTTCGACATTCCCGCCACCGTTGCCGGCGCCGTGCGCCGCCTGAACGGGCGCGGAGTCACATTTGCGACCATCCATGGCAACCAGGCCATCATGGAAGCAGCCGCTGAAGCCAAGGGCGATGTGAAGATACTGGCCGTCACCGTGCTTACCAGCCTCGATCGCGGCGACCTCGACGATCTTGGGTTCAAGTGCGATGTCGAGCAGCTCGTGCTGTCGCGGGCGCGCCGCGCTTTCGAAAGCGGCTGCGATGGCGTCGTCGCCTCGGGGCTTGAATGCCAGGCGCTGCGCAAATATGTCGATAACCGCCTGATCGTGGTGAGCCCCGGCATTCGCCCGGTGGAAAATCGTCCCACCGACGACCAGAATCGCGTCGTAACCGTGCAGCAGGCGTTCGAATGGGGCGCAGACTATATTGTCGTCGGCCGGCCGATCAGGGATGCGAAGGATCCGGCGGCGGCGGCGCGGG
>JANMYM010000063.1:0-99224 GCA_031382085.1 Gammaproteobacteria bacterium | reverse complement strand
TCGAGAACGCCTGGGTGTTTGGCGATCACGCCTTCAATTTCGTTCGGATACACGTTGAAACCGGAGACCAGGATCATGTCCTTCTTGCGGTCTTCGATATACACGTAGCCGCGTACATCGATACGGCCAACGTCGCCGGTGCGCAACCATCCCTCGGGCAGCATCACCTTCGCGGTTTCATCGGGGCGATTCCAGTAGCCAAGCATGACCTGCGGACCGCGCACGCAGATCTCGCCGACCGCATTGATCGGGAGCGCATTGCCATCGTCGTCGCGAATCGATATTTCCGTGGAACTGATCGGCAGGCCAATGGAACCGTTGAAGTCCTCGCCGCGCGGGTTGATGCATGCCGCGGGCGAGGTCTCGGTCAGGCCCCAGGCCTGGGTCAGCACGGTGCCGGTCACCTGCTTCCATCTGGCGGCGACGGCGGCCTGCACGGCCATGCCACCACCTAACGTGCAGCGCAACCCGGAAAAATCCAGCTTGTCGAAGCCGGGCGTGTTCAACAATGCATTGAACAGGGTATTGACGCCGGACAGGTAATTGAATGGATTCTTCGCCAGCTCAGCCACAAAGCCGGGGAAATCGCGCGGGTTGGTGATCAGGATATTTTTCCAGCCGGCACGCGCGAACATCAGGCCGTTCGCGGTGAGCGCGAAGATGTGATACATCGGCAGCGCGGTGATGGCAAGGCCAGCCTCGCCGTCGGCGAAAAGTCCATTGATCCAGGCAGTGGACTGCAGGATGTTAGCCACCATGTTCCTGTGGGTCAGCATCGCGCCCTTGGAAACGCCGGTGGTGCCGCCGGTGTATTGCAGGAATGCGATGTCATTGAGGGTCTGGGGTCTGCGCTCGAGCATCAGTCCGGCGCCTTCCCGAAGCGTGTCGCGAAAGCGCACGGCGTGCGGAATGTTCCACGCAGGCACGGCCTTGCGTCGATAGCGCAGGACGTAGTCAACAATTCTGCCCTTGGGGAAACCTAACATTTCGCCGATGCTGGTGACGATGACATGTTTGACTTTGGTCTGCGGCAGGACGGCCTGCAGTACCGAGGCAAAGTTCTCCAGCACCAGGATGGCGCTGGTACCGGAGTCGTTGAGTTGATGCTCAAGCTCGCGCGGCGTATAGAGCGGATTGACGTTCACGACGGTGAGCCCGGCGCGCAGGATGCCGAACAGCGCAATCGGGTACTGCAGTACGTTAGGCAGCATGATGGCGACGCGGTCGCCCCTCTTGAGGCTGGCGCGTTGTTGCAGCCACGCGCCGAACGCGGCCGAATCCTCGCCCAGTTTGCGATACGTCAGTGCCTTGCCCATCTGCTCGTACGCATCGCGCTCGGCGTATTGGCCGAGCGGCTCTTCGAGCATCTGCGCCAGTGACTGATACTGGCTCGGATCAATCTCGGCAGGGATGCCGGCTGGGTAGGACTTTAGCCAGTGCTTTTCCATGGCACTATTTAGCCGCGTGGCTCAGGGTTTGCGCAACAAGGGCGCAAGTCCAGGCCAAATGTTTTTGAGCAGGCGCGGCTGGGCGGCTGCGGTGGGGTGCAAGCCATCGGGCTGGATCAGCGCTGGGTTGAGGGCGACGCCCTCCAGGAAAAACGGCAGCAACGGCACGCGGTAAATCTTGGCGAGGTCCCTGAACAGGCGCTCAAACCCGGTGGTGTATCTGGGACCATAGTTCGGTGGTATTTTCATGCCGAGCAGCAGCACCGGGACGCCGGCGACCTTGCAGGCCCGAAGCATCTGCTCAAGGTTGGCGCGGCTGGTGGCGAGTGGCAACCCACGCAGGCCATCATTGGCGCCGAGCTCAAGGATGACCAGGGCCGGTTTATGGGTCGCCAGCGCGCGCGGCAGGCGGCTTAACCCGCCTGTGGTGGTCTCGCCGCTGACACTGGCATTGACGACGCGGTACCCGTACCCTTCGGCCCGCAGCCGCTTCTCGAGCAGGCTCACCCATCCGGCACTGGCGTCGATACCGTAGCCTGCGCTGAGGCTGTCCCCAAAGACCAGCAGGGTGCGCTGGCTTGTAATGGCATCGGCGGTCCCCAAAGCCGCTGCAGACGACAGGATCGCACTCAGCACGAGTAAACGAGCCAGCATGAATCGTAATATCGTTATCAAGACTGAAAACCTCATAAAACAGGTTACCAGTCCCGAAGGGACGCTGACTATCGTCCAGGATGTGAGCCTCGAGATCGCAGCGGGTGAATCCGTTGCGATCGTCGGCGCCTCGGGCGCGGGCAAATCGACGCTGCTGGCACTGCTGGCCGGCCTCGACTCGCCGACCTCTGGCCGGATCTGGCTCGCGGGCTCCGACCTAACAACGTTGGACGAGGACGGCCGGGCGGCCCTGCGGGCGGCGCGGGTGGGTTTTGTGTTCCAGGCGTTCCATCTGGTGCCGTCGCTGACCGCGCTGGAAAATGTGATGCTGCCGCTCGAACTCGCAGGCGGCGCGAATGCGCGCACCGGTGCGCTGGATTCGCTGGCGCGCGTCGGCCTCGCTGAACGGGTCGGGCACTACCCCCGGCAGCTGTCCGGCGGCGAACAACAGCGCGTGGCGTTGGCTCGCGCCTGCGTCACGCGTCCGGCGGTGCTGTTTGCCGACGAACCGACCGGCAACCTCGACACGGCGACTGGGGCGCGCATCGGTGAACTGCTGTTTTCCCTGAATGAAAATTCCCAGACGACGGTGCTGCTGGTGACCCATGACCGCAATCTCGCGCAGCGTTGTCGGCGCGTGATCACGATGGACGCCGGGCGTGTGATCACGCCGGCCTTGCCGGGAGCCTGAGCGCGATGCGCGCATTACGAATGGCCCTGCGTAGTCTGGCGCGCGAGTGGAAATCGGGCGAGCTCGGCGTACTGCTGTTAGCTCTGTCGGTCGCGGTAGCGGCGCTGACTGGCGTCGGCTTTCTGGTGGATCGCATCGGGCTCGCGGTGGAAGCGCAGGCGAATGAAGTGCTGGCCGCGGATCTGCGCGTGAGTTCGCAGGATCCGATACCGGTCGACTGGTTTACCGAAGCGCAAAAACGCAATCTGAAAACCGCGCGCGTCACTTCGGTGCTGAGCGTGGTGTTCAATGGCGAGCAGAATCAGCTAGCGAATCTGCGCGTTATAACCGCGACCTATCCGTTGCGCGGCAAAGTCACGATCGCGTCGGAACCCTTCGGTGTCGCGCGGCCCGCGCAGCGCACGCCGGGTCGCGGCGAAATCTGGCCCGATTCCAAGTTGTTGGCTGCGCTGGGCGGCGGTGTCGGTTCGATGCTGTCGGTGGGCGCGGGCACTTTCAAAGTGTCCGCGGTCCTGATGTCGCGCCCCGACGAGGGCTCAACCTTCGCGGATTTGGCGCCGGCCGCGTTACTGAATGACGCGGATCTCGCAGCAACGCAGCTGCTGCAGCCCGGCAGTCGCGCGAGCTACGCGGCGCTGTTTGCCGGTGACAGCAATGCGGTGGCGGCGTTCAAGGCCTGGGTAGTAGCGCGCAACAACGACTCGGCACGCGTGCGCGATGTCACGGAGGCGAGCCCGCAGATCCGCTCGGCGGTGGACCGGGCGGGGCGATTTCTCAATCTCGCGAGCCTGGTCGCGGTGTTGCTGTGCTGCATCGCTGTCGCGATGTCGGCCCGCGGCTATGTGCAGAAGCATCTCGACTCGGTGGCGTTGCTGAAGACCCTGGGCGCCTCCCGCGTGTTCACGCTTGCTGTCAGCTTGATTCAGTTGCTGATCGTTGCGCTCGCGTCGACCGTGATCGGCTCGGCGGCGGGATATCTGGCGCAGCAGTGGCTGCTGCAGGCGCTCGGCGACCTGCTGAAGGTTGATCTTCCGAACGCCAGTTGGAGTCCGCTCGGTGTCGGTCTGCTGGCGTCGGTCGCGGTGCTCGCTGGATTCGCTTTCCCGCCACTGTTGCAGCTGTCGCGCGTGCCAGCTATTCGGGTGTTACGCCGCGACGTTGGTCCGCCGCCGCCGCTCCTGTGGCTGGCGTTTGGCCCGGCGGTTCTGGCGGTCGTGGGCCTGATCGCCTGGGTAGTGCGCGACATGCGCCTCTTTATCGGCTTTGTTGTGGGTTTGACGGTGTTTCTGGGCACGCTCGCCCTGGCGGGCTGGCTGCTCGTTAGCCTGGCGGCACGCATGCGTGGCGCTGTCGGCGTCGCCTGGCGCTATGGCGTTGCCAACCTGAGCCGCAGACGTGCTGAAAGCGTGGTGCAGATCGCGGCCTTCGGTCTTGGCCTGATGGTGCTGCTGTTGTTAGGTATGGTGCGCTCGGATTTGCTGACCGACTGGCGTCGAAGCTTGCCAACCAACCTGCCGAACTTCTTTTTCATCAATATTCCGCCCGCGGACCAGCAGCCCCTGGAGCGCTTCCTCGCTGACAACGGCGCGCGTGGCACGCGCTTTCTGCCGATGATTCGTGCGCGTCTGGTCGAGGTGAAGGGCCAGCCGGTGGAGCGTCGCCGTGACGCTGCGCAGGGCGGACCAACCAGGCCGCGCGCTGCGGCAGACGCACGCGGCGGGCCGCGCGGCAGTGTTGGTGGCTTTGCGGATCGCGAACAGAACATCACCTGGACCGCCGAGCTGGGCGCGGACAACCGGATCGTCGCGGGTCAGTGGTTCACGGCGGCGGATCGTGGCCGGCCGCTGGTCTCGCTGTCGACCGAGTTTGCTGAATCGCTGGATCTGAAAATAGGCGATCCAATGGTATTTGATGTCGCCGGCGAGCGCTTCGCGGTCCGCCTGGCCAGCATCCGCAAAGTAAAATGGGACAGTTTTCAGCCTAACTTTTTCATTGTGTTCGCACCGGGCCTGCTGGATGGCGCCGCCGGCACCTGGATGACCAGTGCCTTTCTCGACCGCGATGGCCGGCGCATGATCGCGCCGCTGGTAAAACGGTTTCCGTCGGTTTCAGTGTTCGATATGGAACAGCTGCTGGGGCAGGTGCGCAGCGTCATCGACAAGGCAGCCCTGGCGGTGCAGAGTGTATTCGCGTTCACGTTGTTTGCCGGCCTGACAGTTTTGTTAGCTGCGGTGCAGGCGAGTCGCGACGAGCGGCGCTATGAAAGCGCGATGCTGCGCACGCTGGGCGCCAGCCGCGCCACGGTGCGCCAGGGCGTGCTCGCGGAGTTCATCCTGTTAGGACTGATCGCCGGACTGATCGCCGCTGGCGGCGCCAGCGTCGCGGGCTGGTGGCTGGCGCGCGAGGCGCTGGAGCTGCCGTGGGAATTCTCGCCCTGGGTCTGGGTGGTCGGTTTGTTTGGCGGCGCCGGCCTGGTATCGGTCAGCGGCTGGCTGGCAACACGCTCGGTGATATTCCGGCCGCCGCTGGCAACCTTGCGCGGCGAGCAGTAGGAGCGCCCGCGGATGCCGAAGCGATCAGCCAGGCAGGTTCGTCTCGGCATGGTTGGCTGGTATGACCCGCAGGTGCTGGCACGTTCCGCCTGGCTGGTCGGGGTCGCGAATATTTTTGGGCGGCATTCCGACACGCGGTTGATCGAAGCCCTGGCGAGCCAGCCACAGAAGGAGTTTGACTACTCCAGCAACAGCGACGGCCTGTGGCTCGACTACGTCAGCGATATTGGCGATGGCTGGAATTCCACTTGCGCGATTGCGCAGGCAGTTGCCCGGCCGGAGCTCAAGCTTGCCGACGCGGCCGGATCGTTTCACGACACAACCGGCGGGCCGGTTCTTGTGTTAGGTGGCGACCAGGTCTATCCATACCCATCGCGCGAAGCCTATGCGGCCAGAACCGAAGCGCCTTACCGGCAGGCGTTCGCCGACGCGGCGCGCTGGCCCGATGTGTTTGCACTGCCGGGCAATCATGACTGGTACGACAGTCTGGTGGCTTTTTCACGTTTTTTTTGCCGCCCCGAGCGCGGTTTTGCCGCTGCGCGTACCCGCCAGACCCGCAGTTATTTCGCACTGAAACTGCCCGCCAACTGGTGGCTGTTAGGTATCGACTTGCAGCTCGGCGCGGATCTGGACGAACCTCAAGTGCGGTATTTCATGGAAGTCGCCGCCCGCATGACCGGCGCAGCGAATGTCATCCTGTGCGTACCGGGTCCGCAATGGATCTACGAAAAGAGTTATCCGGACCACCCGGGATACGCCAGCGATGTGTTGCAGTATTTCGAGCGCGAAGTACTGAGACGGCCGGTGTCGGTCTACCTCACAGGCGATCTGCATTTCTACAAGCGCCACGAAAACGAACAGGGCGTGCAGAAAATCGTGTCCGGTGGTGGTGGCGCATTTTTGCATCCGACCGACGATCCGGACACCGAGCGACTGCACGGCGGATTTGTGCAGCGCGCCTGCTACCCGCCAGCCGCTACGTCACGGCGGCTGGTGTGGCGCAATTTGCTGTTTCCGGTGCTGAATCCCAAGTACCTGTGGATACCGGCGACGCTCTACATGCTCAGCGCCTGGCTGGCATCGGCGTCCCTGGGTGCCGCGGACATCAGCAGCGTGGGCGGCGCGCTGCACGCCGCCGTGATCGGCGCGATTCGCGATCCGTTCAATGGCCTGTGGCTGATCGCGTTCATCGCCAGTTTTGTGTTTTTCACCGACACGCACGTGCGCTGGTTCCGTGTGTTAGGAGGCGCGGGTCACGGGGTCGCACATCTGGTCGCGGCGTTTGCTGTCGGTTGGCTGGCGCTGATTGCGACCACGCGCTGGCTCGGTCTCGGATTCGGCGAAGTTCCGCAAATGCTGCTGGCCGGGCTGCTGACATTCGTCGGTGGCGGCATTGCCGGCGCATTTCTGTTAGGTATCTATCTGCTCATTTCGCTGCGCGTGTTTGGCAGGCACGCGACCGAGGCGTTCTCGTCGCTGCGCATCCAGGACTACAAGCAGTGGCTGCGAATCAGAATCGAACCGGATGGCGTGCTCAGGTTGTTTGCCATCGCCGTCGATCGCGTGCCGCGTCGCTGGGTCCATCGCAAAGACAATGAGCGTGAGCGGCTTGAACCATTCGATGCGCGGGCAACAGTGCCGCGCCTGATTGAAACGCTGGCGATTCGCCCGCGCGCAGGGGGCGGGCACGAAGTGACGGGCGTGGACCAGCGCGGTCGCGTCTATTCGCGCCGCACGGCTATGTCGAATGCAACGGCGCCGGCCGGCCAGGCCTGACCGCGCCAATCGAGGCCCGACAGGCTTACAACATACTGGCCAGGGCCCAATGCGGAACTGTTGATTGACCAGCTGACGATGCCATTGGAGTTGCGCCGCATACCGCGCAGGATAGCAACCCGTCCCTGATTGATGCGTTCAATCTCCATATCGAAGTGGCTATAGTCAC
Organism: Gammaproteobacteria bacterium; assembly: GCA_031382085.1. GTDB lineage: Bacteria > Pseudomonadota > Gammaproteobacteria > Steroidobacterales > Steroidobacteraceae > UBA964. The sequence goes on along the minus strand of JANMYM010000063.1, from coordinate 91,934 downwards.
TTTTTGCCAGGTCAAATTGCAGTGTCGCGAACTCAGCTTTCGTGCCACTGCCCAGCACGATTGCAGCAGCCTGGGCCCTGCCCAGGCCTGCGGGAACAACACGAATGCTGCGACTGGTCGATGCCGGTGTCAGTGGCAGTTCTAACAGGCGTTTTTCCGCTGCGGTACTGCGCTGCGCAAAATATTCGCTGCGCGAATGGAATTGCCAGGCGGCAATGGTGATCGCCAGGACCACAGCCGCGGCGGCGCCGGCGAACCAATGTGTTTGCCAGAACCAGACGCGGGTTTCATTCCAGGGCTCGGGCTTGCCGGCAGATTCGATCAACCTCAGCCCGGCGTTTATCCGTGTCGACAGCTTGATGTCGTCGAGATAGGCATGATTGTCGCGGCAGAAACTTTCCAGCTCCATTTTCTGCCGCAGCGTCAACGTGCCCTGCAGATAGTGCTCGACCAGTTGTTCAAGCTCTACCTGCTCGCGAGTGAGCTTGGCGAGCGGTGTCGCGGTATTCAGCGCGGCAGGAATAGCGGGGGTTTTTTGCGTGACAGCCATGACAAGGGTAGCGGTTCGGAAATGTTGCGGGGGGTGGCGGTGGCTCGAAACGGACTGTCATGTCTGACCAGGCGCTTGAGTAGCGCGTGCCGCCAGTCCGGTTTCTGGGTCCAATTGGGCATGAAGATCTGCCGTTCAGCCTGGGTGCAGTGACTACCACTATCCTGCCCCGTCGAGTTCAATTATGTTGAGTCGCAATTCACATTTTCTTAACCCGTGTGGCACGCCGGTGCGTTAGATACGGGCGTCACCCGCAGGAGCCGGATATGAAACAGTCGATCAAGACCCTGGGAGTATTGGTTTTGTGTGCATCGATGATGGGTGCCGCGCAAGCTGCTTGGGGTGCTGAAGATACCGCACTGACGATCTACAGCTCGGCGCAGCCGGGCGCAATTGCACCGGAACTCTACCGGCCTCTGCCGGGCGCCGGCGTACCTAACGGAATGGCGGTGCCTGGGTATGCGCTGGTGCGCCACGATCGCACCGTCGCCATCGGCGCCGGCCGCTCGACCCTGCGGTTTACCGATGTCGCCGGGCTCATCGATCCGACCACGGTCAATTTCAGTTCGCTCACCGATCCATCCACGCGGGTGCTGGAGCAGAATTTCCAGTTCGATCTTGTCAGCACCGACAAGCTGTTGCTGAGATATATCGACCGGCCAATCACTGTCGAGCGTACCGCCGGCAATCAATCCCAGACCCTGAGCGGCACGCTGTTGTCGTCCGTGGGTGGCCTGGTGCTGCGTGAGCAGGACGGCAGCATCCACACCGTCAATAGCTATAACGGGTTGCGCTTCGGCGAATTGCCGGGTGGCCTTATCACGCGCCCCACGCTGGAGTGGCTGGTGAATTCCAACAAAGGCGGCGAGCAGCGCGCGCGTGTCGCCTATCAGACCGGCGGCGTTACCTGGTGGGCCGATTACAACCTGGTCTGGGAAGAAGGCGCCGATGCTAACAGCGGCCAGCTCGATCTGTCGGCCTGGGTCAGCATCATCAACATGTCGGGCGCCAGCTATCAGGACGCGCGGCTGAAGCTGATCGCGGGCGATGTGCATCGCGCCGAACAACCGCAAATGATCGACCGCATGGTGCGTTCGATGGCCGCGTCTCCCAAGGCGGAAATGGGCGGTTTCGGGGAGAAGGAATTTTTTGAATTCCATCTTTACACGCTGGGCCGCCGAACGACGCTGCCTGACAATTCAACCAAGCAAATCGAGTTGTTTGACCAGGCCCGCAAGATTCCGGCCAGGAAGCTGCTGGTCTACTACGGCCTGCCGCAGGGCCTGGCTTTCGGATCACCGTATACCGAGCGTGATCTCGGCACTGCGATGAATACCAAAGTCGACGTCTATCTGGAATTCAAGAACGAAAAACAGTTCGGTCTGGGCGTACCGCTGCCGGCTGGTCGCATCCGCGTCTCGAAACTGGACCGCGCCGATGGCAGCCTGGAATTTGTCGGCGAAGACAAGATCAATCACACACCCAAGGACGAAAAGGTTCGTATCAAGCTCGGGTCCGCTTTCGACGTCGTGGGCGAGCGCCGCCAGGTCGATTTCGCGATCGATGCACGCGCGCACTGGATCGAAGAAGAAATCGAAATCAAGCTGCGCAATCACAAGTCGCTGCCGGTTGAGGTAATGGTGCGTGAGCCGCTCTATCGCTGGACCAACTGGTCCGTGCTAACAAAAACCCATGACTACCAGAAGGAAGATGCACGCACCGTGCATTTTCCGGTGCGTATCGCCAAGGACGGCGAAACCACGCTGCGCTATCGCGTGCGCTACACCTGGTAATGCGACATAAGCGCGGCGGGTAATCCGCTCCGCCGCGCCGGCGATGCAGATATGTGAAAGTCGTCGCAGGGGGAACCCTGAGAACGATCAGGCTTGTGGATGCCGTTCAATATCAGGCTATCGCGCCGGGCGTACGCTGCAACCATGCTTGCAAATGATTTAGGCCGGCGGCCCCATTCGCTGCATGCCGCAGAGCTGCAGCGCGGCACAATCAGCTTGCGGTTTCCACAGTTGCTGGAAAACGAGTTTCACCAGAACCATCTCGAGCGCATGCGTTCGCGGGTACGCGCCTGGCAGACCTCGCTGCTGATTCTCGGCATCCTGGCTCTGCTGGCCGGCATACTCATGCACGGTGGCATTGAATTCAGCGTAGCTAACAGTCTGCGGGTTTTTGTGTTGCTGCCAGCCTGTGCCGCGATCGCCTCCGCCAGCTGGTCGAAACGTTATGAGCGCGAGTATCTGCGCGTCGCGCTGGTGGGAAATGCGGTGATCGCAGTCCTGTCGTCCTGGCTTGTCGTGCAGACCATTCAAGCGGGTCGACCTGAAGGGTTGGCATTCCTCACCACCAACGCGATGGGAGTGTTTTTCCTGACCGGGCTGTTGTTTTTCGATGCCTGCCTGGTCAATCTGCTGGGACTTTTTGCGTTTGCGCTGGCTGGCGCGGTGACGGGTCTGCCGTTGCCGACTTTGATGTACGACACAATCGTGTTAGCCACGGTGACCGCCGTGGGTGCGATCGCGATGTTCGGCGTCGAGCAAACCAATCGCCGTTTTTTCCTCGAACGCTGCGTGCTCGGGGATCTGGCGGAACGTGATGGATTGACCGGGTTGCGTAACCGACGCGCGTTCGATGAACAGTTGATGAGGGTCTGGCAACAAAGCCTGCGGGACCGCGGTTCCATGGCGGTGTTGATGATCGATCTGGACTATTTCAAAAACTACAACGACGCTTACGGCCATCAGTCTGGAGATGCCTGTCTCACGCAGGTTGCGCAGATGGTGCAGCGTCATGCACGCCGGCCACTGGACATTGCCGCCCGCTATGGCGGCGAAGAGCTGGCGATGGTCCTCTACCAGGCGTCCAGCGAGCAGGCGATACTGATCGCAGAACAGATTTGCGACAGCATCGAAAAAATGCGTATCGAGCACCGGGCGGCCGCTGGCAGGGGCGTGGTGACTGTCAGCATCGGCGTGTGCTCGGCGGAGATCAGTTTTGACCGCACACCCGAGGTGTTGCTGCAGCAGGCCGACGAGGCTTTGTACGCCGCCAAGCTTGCCGGGCGAAATGCCGTGCGCTACCAGGGTCCGGACCACGCCAGGGAATTTTCGGGCAAGGCACGTCGCCTGACGGCGAGAATCTAGGCCCAATCGCCGCGCAGTGCGGCCACTTTTTCCTGGAGAAGCTCTGCGGTAGCGGCCTGCGGCGGTACCGGGCTGCCGGCAACCACCTCGATGCGCGACCAGAAGCGGCGCGGCAGTCTCTGCATGGCCCTGCCGCCCTTGCGACTGAAAAAGCTGCCCCACATGCCGCGCAGAGCCATCGGTATCACGGCTACCGGCCGGCGCGCCAGGATCTTTTCCACGCCCTTGCGAAACTCGTTCAGGTCACCGTTCTTTGTTAGCTTGCCCTCTGGGAAAATGCCGACAATTTCCCCGTCCGCCAGTTCGGCATCGATGCGGTCATAGGCCTCGACCAGTGCGTTGCGGTCTTCGTGCGCGGGCGCAATGGGAATGGCGCGAGTGGTCCGAAAAATAAAGTTGAGCACTGGAATGCGAAAGATACCTCGATCCATCACGAAACGGACCGGTCTGCGGACGCTGCCGCCTAACACCAACGCATCCATGAAGCTGACGTGATTGCAGACGATCAACGCCGGGCCCTGGTCCGGGATATTGTCGAGTCCGCGCTCGCGTATCCGGTACAGCAGGTTGACAAGAATCCAGCTCAGGAAGCGCATCAGGAATTCCGGTACCAGTGAGTAAATGAAGATTGCCACCGCAACGTTCAGAACCGCCGCAAGCAGGAAAATCTGCGGAATCGTCCAGCCGGCCCGCAGCGCCAGGACCGCGCCGCCGGATGCGACCACCATGAAAACCGAGTTCATGACATTGTTGCAGGCGATAGTTCGCGCGCGGTGCGTGGCCGCGCTGCGCTGCAGAATCAGCGAATACAGGGGGACCGTAAACAAACCCCCCGCAACGCCGACCAGCGCACAGTCGAGCGCGATGCGCCAGCCGCCGGGCGCTTGCAGGAACATCGACCAGTCCAGTGTCGGACCGCCTGACGACTCGGGGCGGGCGAGATACAGATCGAGCAGGAACCATGACAGGCCGATGGAGCCAAATGGTACGAGGCCAATTTCCACCTTGTGCCCGGAGAGGCGCTCGCACAAAAGCGAGCCAACACCGATGCCCAGCGAAAAACTCGCGATCAGCAGCGTGACGACGCCGGCGTCGCCCAGCAGGACGTTGCGTGTCCAGGCCGGCAGCTGAGCCAGCACCAGCGCGCCGACAAACCAGAACCAGGAAATACCAAGGATTGAGAGAAATATTGCGCGATTGCCGCGGCTGTCGCGGACCAGGCGCCAGGTTTCCGTGAATGGATTGAAATTCAGTTTGAGACCGGGGTCGCCGGGCGGCGCGATAGGCACCTGGCGCGCCGCCAGCCAGCCCGCAACGGCGACCACAACCAGGGCCGGCCCCACCAGGTACTGGGTTTCAGGGCCGTTCGCGATGAGCACGCCGCCGGCCAGCGTTCCTAACAAAATGGCCAGGAACGTGCCGGTGTCGATCCAGGCGTTGCCGCCGACCAGTTCGCCCGGCAGCAGGTGCTGCGGCAGCAACGCGTACTTGACCGGACCGAACAGGCTGGCCTGCATGCCGAGCACGAACAACAGTCCTAACAGCAGCGGTATGCTGCCAATCCAGAAGCCAATCGCAGCGGCCAGCATGATCGCGAGCTCTGTCAGTTTCAGGCCGCGTATCAGTTGTGATTTTTCGTATTTGTCGGCGAGCTGCCCGGCCAGTGCGGAAAACAGGAAATACGGGAGCATGAAAAGGGCCGCTGCGGCGTTAGCAACCAGGCCATCGCCGTCAGCTTGCCCGCTGCTCGCGGCCGCGCCAAACGTCGCCATGATCACCAGCGCGTTGCGCAGCAGGTTGTCATTGAAGGCGCCAGCGAATTGCGCCAGAAAAAATGGCAGAAAACGCCGGGTGGTCAGCAATTGCCATTGCGATTGCGTCGCACCCGCCGCGGGGGCGGATGGATCCATGCGACAGCGAGTCTAGCGCTGGTAGGCGCGCACGAACATTGCGACGTGCTGGTCGATCAAGTCCGGTAGCGAGAGAGGGCGACAGCGTGTGCCGCCCAGATCGACCTGATGCAGCAATGCCAGTACCAGTGGCGCAAGCAATGCCAGCGACGCATGGCGTGGCAGGGTATCGGCGCGAATCACACCTTGCTGCCGATAGCCGTCCAGGCGCAGCTCCAGCGCCTGCAGCGTCGGCTCGAGCACGTCCATGAGGTAGTGCAGGGCGGTGGCCGGACTACGCAGACCTTCGCTGAGGCCGATTCGGTGCAATGCCCCGACATGGCCCTGGGTCCATCCAATAACAATGCGGCTCATGACGCCCTTGAGGGCAGACGCCAGATCGCCAGATTCCGTCTGGCGCGCGCGCGCCAGATGCCGCTCGCCACCCAGCAGGTAATAGGCGAAAACGCTGCGGATCAACTCTTCGCGGGTGCCGAAATAGTGGCGCAGCGTAGCCACGCTGACTCCCGCTGCCAGGGCCAGCTCGCGGAAACTCGGGGCGCTGCCAGATTGTAGCTCCAAACGCTCCCTAGCCTTGATAATCAAGGAGTTACGACGTTCGTCGTACTGGGTATTTCGGGCGCCTGCGGTGCGTGCCATTGATTTATTAGAACATATGATATAATCTATTTCAACTGTTTATTGCCACACGGATAGGGCCTCACGATGGATCCGACGGAAAACCCCTCACTGGCGCGCCGCGCGCGACCCTATTTGTTAGCTGCGCTGGCACTGATTGCGGGGGCCTACACGTACTACAGCAAGACTCGCCCGCTGCCGGTGGCCGCCGCACAAATCGCCGCTGCCGCGACGGAACGGGTACTGGCGATCAGCGGCCGTACGCGGCCGCAGGTGACAGTAACGGTGCTGGCGAAAGCACCCGGCCAGATTCTGCTGCTAACAAAAGCCGAAGGCGACCGGGTCACCGCCGGTGATTTGTTAGTGCGCCTGGACGCAGCCGCTTCGCGCGCGGGCCTGGATGGCGTGGAAGCGAGCCTCGCGGCCGGGCGCCGTACGCTGGAGGAACGCCAACGTAACTACGATCGCGCGGCGCAGCTGCGCTCCAGCGGCCTCAATACCGCGCGCGACTACGAACAGGCTCGCTTCGATCTCGATCAGGCGAAACAGGAACTCACGCGCCTCGGCGCAACGCGCCGCGAAGCGGCCGTCCGCGTTAACGACAGCGCGCTGTACGCGGCGGTTGACGGCATCGTGCTTGCCCGTCCGGTAGATCGCGGCCAGGTTGTCAGCACCCAGACGGTGATCTACGAGATCGCGCCGCTGACGGATGTGGAGATAGAGGCTGAAGTCGATGAGCAGTACTTGAGCGAGATCAGGGTCGGCATGCCGGCGGACGTGCAGGTCGCGGGACGGGATCAACCGCTGGCGGCGCGCGTAAATTACATTGCTCCCAGGGTCGACCCGCGCACCGGCGGCGCCAAAATTCGCCTGCGCCTGGACACTCCTGTCACCGACCTGCGCTCCGGTGTGACCGCCGACATCAATCTGATCATCGAAAAGCGCAGCAGCGCGATAACGGTGGCACGCAGTGCGATTATCGGTCGGGAAACTTCGGCGCGGGTCCTGGTGGTCAACCGTGGCGTGGTCGAGTCGCGTCCTGTTAGCTTCATCGAGTGGCCCAGCGAACGCGTCATTGTCGAGCGCGGCCTCAAGCCCGGCGACACCCTGTTGCTTGCGCCACGTGGCGAACTTGTCGGCAAACATGTACTGGCCGTGACCGATCTTGCGAAGCTACCACCGGGCGATCGCCCGCGCGGCAGTGAGGCCCGCCGTGCGATTTGAACTCAAAGTCGCGTTGCGCTACCTGCTTTCAAACCGCGTGCAGTCAGCGCTGCTGATCGGCGGCGTGGCAATCGCGGTCACCGTGTTCACATTCAATGCCGCGTTGATCAACGGCCTTGCCGAATTCCAGATCCAGCGCGTCGTGGGCAGCTCGGCGCACGTGATCATCGAGCCGGCGAAAGCCACCCCGGCGCTGATGAAAGCGACCGATGGCGCGGAACGCCTGACCGCAACGCAGCGCTCGATCGAGCGCCGTGCCCAGATAAAACAGTGGCGTACCGTGGCTAACAGCGTTGAAAACCTGCCCGGCGTCACCGCCATGTCACTGAATATTCTCGGCACCGGTCTGCTGTCGCGCGGCCAGATGACCATGCCAGTCACGCTCAAGGGTGTTGAGCCATCGCGTCTTTCCGCGATTGCCCCGGTGGACCAGAGCATCATTGCCGGCGAACCGCGCCTCGGGCTCAACGACCTGCTGATCGGCCGCAAGCTCGCCTCAGACCTCGGACTCGGTGTTGGCCAGCCGGTCTTCGTGCAGTCCGACCAGGGCCGCGAACGGACTTTGACCGTGCGCGGCATCTACACGACCGGTGTCGACTCGCTCGATGCGCGTCTCGGCTACGTCAATCTGGAAACCGCCCGCGTGCTTTTCGATCTTCCCGAGGGCCTCAGCGAGATCGAACTAAAACTCGAAAACATCTATGTCGCACGTGCACTGGCGCGCCAGATTGCGAACGGCACGGGTCTCGAGGTTTCCGCCTGGATGGACAAGAACCAGCGCTTGCGCGAGGCGCTGGAAGGCCAGGGCAGCTCAGGCAGCATCATCAAGATGTTCACGCTGATTACCATAGTCGTCGGCGTCGCCAGCGCCCTGTTGCTAACAACCATGCGCCGCCGCCCCGAAATCGGCATCATGCGCAGCTTCGGTCTGTCGGAGCGCTTTGTACTCAGCGTCTTCATGCTGCAAGGCGCGCTGATCGGAATCATCGGTTCGGCGATTGGCTGCCTGGCCGGCTTCGGCTTCAGCGTACTCGTCGCCGGCATCACAACCCCGAGCGGTGGCAAACTGCCGGTGGCGCCCGCGTTAGGACAATATCAATCGGCGCTGCTGTTGGCGGCCGCCGCCAGCATCATCGCAGCCTACTGGCCGGCGCGCTCGGCCTCGCGCATCGACCCGGTGGAAGCGATCTCCCAATGAACCCCCTGCTCGATGTGCAGAACCTGCGTAAGGTCTTTGTCGACAAGGATTTCGAGACCACCGTCCTCAAAGGCGTGACCCTCACGCTGGAGCGCGGTGAAATGGTCGCGTTGTTAGGTTCCAGTGGCAGCGGCAAGAGCACGTTGTTGACGATACTGGGCACGCTGATGCGGCCGACGTCGGGCAGCCTGCAGATGCTGGGCGAGGATCTGAGCCGATTTACTGCGGAGGCATTGACCGAATTTCGCAATCGCAGGATCGGCTTCATCTTCCAGTACCACCACCTGCTACCGGACTTCACGGCCCTGGAAAACGTGATGTTTCCGCATGCGGGGCGAGTTGGGCGTGAGACGCCGTTGGCGCGCGAGCGCGCATCGATGCTGCTCGACCGCGTGGGCCTCGGGGATCGTATGAACTACCGCACAACGCGCCTGTCAGGTGGCCAGAAGCAGCGTGTTGCGGTGGCGCGCGCCCTGATGAATGAGCCTGCACTGATTCTCGCCGATGAACCCACCGGCAATCTCGACCGGGAAAATGCCGACCAGGTGTTTGAGCTGATGTCCGAGATTCAGCGCGAGACGGGCACGACGTTTCTGATTTCCACCCACGATCGCGAGCTGGCGGAACGCTGCGGGCGGCGCATCTACATGCGCGGCGGCGTGGTCGTGTCGCAGGCGCGCGAGTCCGGGGTCCCGGCGTTGCGCGTCATCGACAAGACTGTGGCGCGGCTGGGACCTGTTCAGCTGCGGGACACGGGACGCTGAACGCTCGATTTCTGGGTGGCGCCTGACGGCGTCACCAGAGTCTGGATCGGTCGCGGATCTTCCAGCGCATAGCCCTGCGCGAAATCAATGCCTACCGCGGCGAGCCATTGCCGGGATGCAGTCGAATCAATGCGCTTGGCAACGCAGTGCAGACCTAACACTTTGCAGGCCTGCGAAATGGCAATCACGATGGCTTGCGACAACCGGTCATGCATCGCGGCAGTGCTCAGTTTCGAATCTACCTTCACGACCCGGACCGCGCGTGATGCCAGGAAGGGAACCGCGTCCGAATGCATCGTGAAATCGTCAAGCACAACGTAACAACCGGCTTTTTCACATTCCTGGATGAAGCGCGCAACATCGTCGCGATGCTTGAGAGCCGCCGACTCCTGAATTTCAAAGCCGATGGTGTCAGGCGCGACGCCCGATGACTGCAGACACTGCGCGACGAAGTGCGAAAACTGCGGATCCAACAGCGAGCCTAACGACAGGTTGATTGAAAAACTCGCCGGGTCCGAATTCCAGACGCCCGGATTGGCCTTGAGCCAGCTCGCCAGTTCGGCGACCACCAGTCGATCGATAGCGCCGGCTGATTCACGCAGCGACAGCGCTTTGACGAGGCTTTCGTCCATCGCCGCGCCCGCGGCAGTGTGCCTGGCGCGCACCAGAACTTCATAGCGGCGGGTCCGGCCACCCGAGCGCAATTTCATCAGCTGTTGTACGTGCAGCGAAATTTCGCGCACTGGGTCAGTTCGGGACTCGGTTGCGACGACCGGCAGCGTGGCGACACGCTGAGTGGCCTGCACTCGCTCGCCTCTCAGTGTGGGTTCCGTGCGCAACGCGTCAGCACGCAATGCATCGACGCGCACCCGTTGCGTTTCGCTGACCGCAGGAGCGTTGGGGCGCAGCCTGGCAGGCCGCGGCAATGACACTGTGCGATGCGTTCCGGTCGCTGCGGCAGGCTTCATCACGATCGCCATGCGCTGCAGAATCGAGCGGACTTTGTTGGTGACAAGTTTGGTCGGCCCCTGCGCCTCGATAGCCTGCGCGTCGGTAACCAGCACCACGACGCCATGCAATTCGCCGCGCGGCGAGGCTATCGAAAACAGTGCTGCGCCCAGTGCCGGGGTCAGGCGCTCGCTGATGAAGGCGCAACCGCCTTCGACTTCAAATACGGTAATGGCCTCGATGGCGATCGCGTGTTCATCGGGTCCGACCAGATCGCCACTCATCCAGACAGGATCGCCGCTGCGATTATGAATCGACAGCGATTCAAATCGACCTAACGGCAAAGCTGCTCGGAACTCCGCGGCCAGCGAGTCGATCGTCGTGTGTGTTTCGGCAATTGCGACGCTTGGACTGGGTTCCATACCGCCAGCCTGACATGACAAAAACCGGATCGCTGTGACGCTGCTCCCGTTAACGTCAACAGATGTGCGCCAGCTAACGGCGCTGTGGAGCACCGTTAGCAGCTTTATGTCACATGGCCCGATCGATCGAGGCCATTCCTCTCTGCGTATAGCGCTCGCCGGCCGCCGCAGCAACCGTGTCCAATTGACGCAAATCGTCGACACCCAGCCGCAGCTTGAGCGCCGCAACGTTTTCTTCGAGCCAACGGCGCCGCTTGGTGCCTGGAATCGGAACGATGTCCGGCCCCTGAGCCAGCAGCCAGGCGAGCGCAATCTGCGCTGTACTGGCGCTGTGCCGGTCGGCCACGGCCTGCAAGGTAGCTAGGACGCGTCGATTCTGGTCGTGATTCTCAACACTGAAACGCGGGTCATGGCGTCGATAGTCGCTCTCGGCCAGCAAGTCATTACTGGCGACAGTACCTGTCAAAAAGCCCCGGCCCAGGGGGCAGTACGGTACCAGGCCGATCCCGAGTTCACGGCAGGTGTCGAGCACCGGCCCTGCAACATTGCGCTCCCAGATTGAATATTCGCTTTGCAGTGCGCTGATCGGATGCACGGCGTGGGCGCGGCGCAGGGTGGCAACACCGACCTCAGACAGGCCCAGATAGCGCACCTTGCCGGCGCGCACTTGCTCGGCCATCGCGCCAACCGTGTCTTCGATGGGCACCGAGCGATCCAGTCGGTGTTGGTACCAGAGATCCAGGAAGTCGGTACCCAGGCGCTTGAGGCAGCCGTCCAATGCTCGGCGCACATTTTCCGGTCGACCGTCCATCCCATCGATCCGCCCGTCCGGCGTAATGTTGAAGCCAAATTTGCTCGCGATTATGACGTCGTGCCGCCTGCCACCGGCGAGCGCTTTGCAGAGCAGTTCCTCATTACGGCCCGGCCCGTAGACCTCGGCGGTATCAAAAAAGTTGATGCCTAGTTCGAGTGCCCGGTGGATCGTTGCGAGGCTCTCGGTGTCATCGGTCTCGCCGTACATGGCGGGCGCCCCGGCGACCCCGCTCATGCCCATGATACCGAGGCCGAGCGCCGGTACCGTCAGGCCCTGCGTGCCGAGCTTGCGCTGACTGATGGCCACGGGTTCAGACGGGTCCCAGGAAATCCTGCTTGCCCACGGCCACGCCGTTGTGGCGCAGGATGTTGTACGTCGTGGTCAGGTGGAAATAGAAATTCGGCAGCGTCCAGCGCTGTAGGAATTCCAGGCCGGTGACATCCAGCGTCCGCGTCCGCAAAGGCACCACGACGCGCCGATCTTCAGCGCCGGCAAACTGCACCGGCTTGAGGGTCGCGAGATAGTCGATTGTCTTCTGCACGCGCGCCTCGAGCTCCTCGAACGTCGCTTCAGTGTCGTCAAACTTTGGCGCTGATTCGTACACGTTGGCGATGCGCGCACAGCTGTTCTTGGCGAAGTCGGCAGTCAGGTGAACTTGCCTGCGCAGCGCGAACATGTCCGGCGCCAGTCGAGCGTTTTCAAGCACTCCGGATTCCAGTTTTTTTTCTGCGGCAAACTCACGGCCCTTGGCCAGAATGATCTTGAGTTGGCTCAGGTTCTGAAGCATCTGACCTACCGAGAACTGAAACATTGCAGTAGACATGGGCATCCTTTGATTCTATATTGATACAATAATGGCCGAATCCGATGAATAATCTTTGGCTTCCTGCGCAACTTGCAGCCTTCGCAAAAGTGGCGGAGCTGCAGGGTTTCAGCGCGGCGGCGCTTACTCTGGGAGTACCCAAAGTGGCGATCAGCCGTGCGGTCGCCGAGCTCGAAAAGGCGCTCGGCGTGCGCCTGCTGAACCGTACCACGCGGCGCGTCAGTCTCACACCTGCCGGTGAAATTCTTTACGCTCACGGCAGGCGAATTGTTGAGGATGCAGGCGCCGCTTTGGAGTTGGCGGCGAGCTGGCAGGCGACCCGGGGTGGGCCGTTGCGAGTGCGCGCCGAGCCCGCTTACGGGCGGGCGCTTCTGTCGCCGCTGGTACCACGTTTCATGGAAGCTTTCCCGGCCATCGCACTGGACGTCGAGCTCACGGATGTCGACGTCACCACGTTGCCGCCGTCGGCGGCGGACTGGCCCGGCGATGTCTTCATTCGGGTCGGGCGCGTGACCGCGCCGTCGCTGGCTCTGCGGGAACTGGGCTCGCCTCCGGCCGTGTTCTGCGCGACCCCCGCCTACCTGCAAAAGCTCGGTACACCCGTCCACCCGGAGGACCTGGTGGCGCACGCGTTGCTGGTCCCGGATTCGGCTGCGGCGGGCGTGGCGCTGCGCTGGACCAAGGGTTCGAGGCAGGTGGCTCTGACGCTCAAGCCGAAGCTGGTCGTCAATGATCCGGCAGTCCTGCACAGCTCGACCCTGGCCGGACTCGGGATCGGTCTGCTGCCCGAATTTTTATGTCGTCAGGGCCTGGCGACCCAGAAGCTGAAGCGCGTACTCGCCGACTGGGAACTGCCTGAGCAGCCCCCCCTGTGCGCCGTGTACCGGAACGACATCGCGCAGGACACTCGCGTTGTGGCGCTGGTCGAGTTTCTGGCCGCGCATATCATCCCGGCGCTCAGCGTCCGGTAAAGGGTCTGCGGGTAGAATTGCCCCATGTACCGCGCACCACTGAAAGACCTGAATTTCGTCCTCGAGCAGGTGTTGGCTACGGGCACATTGGCGAGTTACCCGGGTTATGAGGAATACTCGACCGAGCTTGCTGCCAGCGTGCTGTCGGAGGCCGCCCGGTTCGCCGAAAACGTCCTCGATCCGCTCTACAAGAGCGGCGATCGCGAGGGCTCGCGCTGGACTCCGCAAGGGGTCATCACGCCGCAAGGCTACAAGGATGCCTATCGGCAATTTGCCGCGGACGGCTGGACAGCGCTGACCTCGGACCCCGAATTCGGCGGTCAGGGCGTACCGACCGTGTTAGGTACGGCGGTATCCGAGATCCTGTCGTCGGCCAACATGGCGTTCAAGCTCTGTCCGATGCTGACGCAGGGCGCGATCGAGGCGCTGAGCCAGCAGGGGACGGAGCAGCAAAAGCGTACCTACCTGCCCAGGATGATCGCGGGTAGCTGGACCGGCACGATGAACCTGACCGAGCCGCAGGCAGGTTCGGACCTTGCACAGGTGAAGACGCGTGCGGTCCCCGAAGGGGACCATTACCGCATCTTTGGCCAGAAGATCTTCATCACCTACGGCGACCACGATTTCACCGAAAACATCATCCATCTGGTGTTAGCCAGGGTGGACGGCGCGCCGCCTGGGGTCCGGGGCATGTCGCTGTTCATCGTGCCGAAGTTCATGGTCAATGATGACGGCTCGTTAGGTGCGCGCAACGACGTCTACTGCATCTCGATCGAGCATAAACTCGGTATCCGCGCCAGCCCGACTGCGGTCCTGGCTTACGGGCAGAAGGACGGCGCCATCGGCTATCTGGTCGGTGAAGCGAATCGCGGCCTCGAGTACATGTTCATCATGATGAATGCGGCGCGGCTGTCGGTGGGCCTCGAAGGCTGGGCTATCGCGGAGCGCGCCTACCAACAGGCACTGGAGTGGGCGCGCACCCGCATCCAGGGCAAGCCGGCGGCCGTGACGCCGCCGGGCGCAACCGGGCCTTTGCCGATCGCCTACCACGCCGACGTCAAGCGCATGCTGCTGACGATGCGATCGCAGATCGAAGCGATGCGCGTGTTAGGTCTGTATGCGGCCCTGCATCTGGATCTCGCGCACGGGCATCCCGATACGGCCGCGCGGCACAAGCACCAGGCGCGACTCGATCTGCTGATTCCCATCGTCAAGGGCTGGTCCACCGAGAACGGCGTGACCCTGGCTTCGGTAGGCATCCAGGTGCACGGCGGCATGGGCTTCATCGAGGAGACCGGCGCGGCGCAGATGCTGCGCGATGCGCAGATCGCAACCATTTACGAGGGCACGACCGGCATCCAGGCCAATGACCTGATTAGCCGCAAGATCAGCCGCGACGGCGGTGCCGTGCTGACAGATTTGCTGGATGAACTGGCGCAGGAATTGGCCGGTACGACCGACAGCGATGCCGGCGTCCAGGCCAGCGTGTCGGCCGCGGCCGCCGGCGTCAGCCAGCTGCGCGTGGCGCTCGGCAAACTGCTCGGCTGTCTCGCCAGCGACCCGGCGGCGGCGCAGGCCGTAGCCGTGCCGTTCCTCAGGCTCTGCGGCACGGTGTTAGGCGGTTGCCTGCTGGCGCGGTCGGCGCGCATCGCGGCGCAGCTGCTGGCGGGCGGCGCCGACGACCCGGGATTCTGCCGGGCGAAACTGCAGACTGCGCAGTTTTATGCGGAGCAGATAATGCCGCAGGCCACCGCATTGGCGGCGATTGTCAGCTCCGGTGCGGTCAGTGTCGTAAGCGCCGATCCGGCGTTGTTCTGATGTTAGCTTTTTTTCGACTGCTGTATGTGATCTGGATGATCGGCGCCGTCGTCGTGTTTGCGCGCGGCCTGTCGCAGATGCTGTTCGGCAAGAACGTCGCGGCATCGACCGCGTTTTTTCGCGCCATTTTCATGGCGGCAATCTGGCCCATCGCGACGCTGACACCGCAAGGCCGGGCAGCATTGCGCGCGATGTCGCGCAGCGATTGAGCTGCCGCCAGCGGCATCAGTTCCAGCCTGCGCCACCGCTGCGACCGCGCATCGGAACGCCGCGCAACGCCCACAGCGCCGCGACGAACAGCAGCCATGATGTACCCTCATCCCGCAACTCGGTCAGCTGCAGGGGGCTGACCCCATCCTGCGCGATGCCGTATAAACGAGCGCCGACCACGCAGGCGTTGAAGCCCACCAGGATGATCAGGCTGGTGCGCAGCATTTGCGAGCGCAACAGGCCATACAATGCTGTGACAGCCAGAAACAGGAACATCGCACCCGGCCCGACCCGCAGGAAGGCGATCGATTCCGGTGCGCCGTTGGCGCTGATGCCGAAACGTTCGATGTGTTGCAGCGGCTCGGCGAGATAGAGATAGGCCAGAAAGCAAAATATCAGCAGGCCGTAGACCACGACCGCACGGGCAAACCAGAGGCGCTTGTTCATCGCTGCGCCTGACAATCGTAATCCACGACGCGGCGCTCGACCGATAACTCGCGGATGCCCGCCTTGAGCGCTTCATGCACCGGGTGCGTCTGGTAGGCCAGCAATGCGGCGCGGTCGGTAAATTCGCTGTACAGCACGCAGTCGCCGGCCAGCGGGTCCTCGACGAAGTTGATGCCGACTTCCAGCTTCAGCACGCCTTGAATCTTGCCGCGCATCCCTTCGAGCAGGCGCTTGATCTCCTGCGCGTTAGCAAGCTTGCTGACTGGCGTGTCCCTGACCCGCCAGATGACGATATGTTTGACCATGCCCGCCCCTGTCAGTGGCGGAAGGTCACCGATAATCCGCCGTACATCTGACTCTGGAAGCCATCGCTGTCTGAGGAACCGACGGTGGCTTCCATGGCGACCGTGGAGCTGATGCTATAGCGATAACCCAGGCTGACGCCAGTACTGTTGCCACCGTCGATCTGGTCTTTGACGCGATAGGCATCGAGCCGCAGGCCGCTGCGCGCAAACGATCGGTCCAGGCCCGCGCTGAACTCGGTGTCCGTTACGCCGTTCGATTTGGTGATGACCGAGGCGGCCAGTGCCGCGAGTCCCGGCCGGCGCTGGGGGTTGAGGCTAACAAGAGTGCTGATGGCGCTGGTGAAGGCGGAGTCGTAGCTGTGGTCCTGAAACTGCGCGTAGGCGCCCCAGACGTCGCCATACCAGCTCACCGACAGTCCCACGCCATCCGCTGCAAAGCTGGCGGTGCGCGAAATGGGTCGCGCGCCAACGATCGGTGGCGTGAAGCTGTAAAGGACGCTGAAATCCCGTTTTTCCAGCAGCACGCCGATCTCAAGCGCCTCATTGCGCCAATACAGCTTGCCGCTCGTGAACCGGGATTCGAAATTGTTGGAATCCTTCCAGCTGCGCCAGCCGAGCTTCGCACCGAAGCGGTCGTTGTGCAAATCAGCGTTCAGCCCATAGGATGTGCCGGAAAAATTGCTGAATTTCACTGCGGAAGTGGTATGGCCGACATTCGCGCTCAGCGTCCAATTGTCGTTAGGCGCTACGGCCAGAAAGGCATCGTAGTTGACGCCGCCGTCCTCGTCCGTCAGCCCCGACAGAGTCAGATCATAGCCTGCAAGCGTGGGCTGGCTGGCTGCCAGCAGCGCCGCAAGCGCCAATCCCAGTGCATAACGCATACCATCAAATTTCAACATTCACGACCCTCCCAATGCCCCCAACAGAACGCTGGGGCTGCTAAAGCGTTGACCGGATCCCGGCGTGGTTCGCGGCGCACGACATAATCGCGGCCTGGCAGAACCCGCACGGCTAGAGTCCTGCCAACGCGGGCAACACCAACGGCGCATTCAGGCGCTCAAGGAAATGCCGCCGGTCCTCACTGGACAAGGACGCCCAGTCGATTTTCTGCGGCGCGTCCAGCACTAGATCAGTGGCGCTGACAATCCGGACATTGTCAGCGGCGACGGGCACTGGTTCGTGGGCCGTAATCCTGGGGAGTCGCGACGATTGGCCGTCGCGCAGCAGATCGATGACCGTTGCGGTGACCGCTGGGTCGCGCGACAAATCGCTGTGTTCAGTCCGCGTGAGATAGCAGGGTGCGTTTTCAAGGCGGGCGGAGTCAAAACTTACGGTGCCATCCCCCGCTCGTGAGTAGCGATAACGCGCCTCGTCGCCGCTCCCGATCACCGCGTCGCAGGTGACCTGCCCGATACCCGCTATAACGCGATAGCGCGCATCTTCGCGCGGCAATCTGCGCCAGAACCCGGCGTTGTCGGGTCGCAGTTGCTGAACGCTGGCAAAGGTCGCGAAAACCTCGCGTGCCAGTTGATCAGCGCTGTGCCGCTGATCGAGCATGGCACAGCGCTGTACTACCGGGTAACAACCGCGCAGCGCCAGCAGCGCCGCCACGGCTCCCTTGTTAGGTACGCCCAGTTGTACGACCCGGCGCACGCTGGCGTCGGCCGCCGGGTCAAGCAACGCCGCGCGGGCGACCAGGCCGCCGAGGCTGTGCGCGACCAGCATCACGGGCTGCTGCGCGGCAATGATTGCCTGCGCCAACGCCGCGCCGATTTGCAGAATGTCGCGGCGCCAGTCATAGGAAAAAGGCTTGACGTCAAAACCGGCAGCTAACAAACGCAGCCAGAGACGCAGGTAGCTGTGGTGCACCAGACCGAGTGCACGCACCGGCGAATCGGTTGTCAGGGCCAGCTTGCACAGATCGCCGCGGATCACATCGATGGGATCCAGCCAGATAAGATCGGGCGGCGCGCTATCTGCGCGCAAAATCCCGAGCTGCGAGCCCATGATTCCGGGCACGAGGCAGACGCGGGGAGCATCGGCGACCCGCACCGCTGACGCGCGCG
This sequence comes from Gammaproteobacteria bacterium, assembly GCA_031382085.1. GTDB lineage: Bacteria > Pseudomonadota > Gammaproteobacteria > Steroidobacterales > Steroidobacteraceae > UBA964. The sequence goes on along the minus strand of JANMYM010000063.1, from coordinate 73,691 downwards.
CCAGCGCCGACAGTTCCAGGTAGGCGTCGGCACCCAGATAGACGGTCAGCTCGCGACGCTGCTCACCCGTGATCAGGCAATGGCGCAGCTGCTCGTCCGGCCAGTAAAGCCGGTCGTACGGGCTGATTTCCTTACTGGCTGCTGCGATGTTCATTGCTTGGCGACATTATGCGGACGTGATGCAATAGAATTTGCGAAAGAACGCACAACTACGAACATGGACAGAATGAAACGACCGACATCTGACAAAGCGCGCTGGAGCGGGGTCTTTCCGGCGATGACCAGCCAGTTTACGCGCCAACTCGCGCTCGATGTTCCGGCGACCTGCCGGCATATCGACGCCATGATTGGCGCGGGCGCGAGCGGCATCGTGATGTTAGGTTCGCTGGGCGAAAACCTGGCGCTGGATGCGGCCGAGAAACTGCAGTTGCTGCGCGCCGCGGTCAAGGTCGCACGTGGACGTGTACCCGTGATATCCGGTGTCATCGAAACCAGCACCCTGGCTGCCTGCCGGCATGCCGAAAATGCCGCAAAAGCCGGCGCTGCAGGCCTGATGGTGCTGCCGGCGATGGTCTATCGCGCGGATCCACGCGAGACGCTGACACATTACCGCAGCGTGGCGCGGGCTGCGGATCTGCCGGTGATCTGCTACAACAACCCGCTCGCATACAACATCGATATCACTCCCACCATGTTCGCAGACCTGGCTGACGACAAGCGCTTCGTCGCCATCAAGGAGTCGAGCGGCGATGTGCGGCGCTTTACCGACCTGCGTTTGTTTGTCGGCAATCGCTATCAGCTGTTCTGCGGTGTCGACGATCTGTTGCTCGAGGCGGTTGCACTGGGCGCCGATGGCTGGATATCAGGGATGCATCTTGCCTATCCGCATGAAGGCCAGGTGCTGTGGGAATTGCTGAGCGGCGGCCCCAGGTTGCAGCAGCGGGCGCTGGAGTTGTACCGCTGGTTCACACCGCTGCTGCACCTCGATACCGCGATCAAGTTCGTGCAGTACATCAAGCTGGCTTGCGCCGCGCGCGGTTATGGCACCGAGTACGTGCGCGCGCCACGCCTTACGCTGACGGGCCAGGAGCGCGCTGCGATCCTGCGCATGGTACGGGATGCGGACAGGACGCGGCCGCCATGGTTGAAAGCTGCGTGAGCCGTGCCCGGACCTGACAAACGGAACGGCCCACTGCGGGTCATCGACTCACACACGGGCGGTGAACCGACCCGAGTGGTCCTCGATGGCGGGCCCGGGCTGCAAGGCAGCATGGCCGAGCGGGTCGAACAACTCCGCAACCGGCACGACGATTTCCGCTCTGCAGTCGTCAACGAGCCGCGCGGCTCGGACGTGCTGGTGGGAGCCTTGCTGCAAAAACCGACGCAGCCTGATTGCGCGGCCGCGGTCATTTTTTTCAATAACGTCGGTTATCTTGGCATGTGCGGTCACGGCACCATCGGGCTGATCGCGACACTGGCGTGGCTCGGCCAGATGCAACCGGGCGCGCACCGCATCGAAACCCCGGTCGGTATCGTGGATGTCAGTCTCGCGGCCGATGGCGCGGTGACCGTGCGCAATGTGCCATCGTGGGTTTATCAGTCCGGCGTGAAAGTCGTTGTCGATGGTCTGGGTGCAATCACCGGCGCTGTTGTCTATGGCGGCAACTGGTTTTTCATCGTCGATTGGCAGTCAACGCCGACAGTTGCCGCCGCCGCCACGCTTGTCGATCTGACATCCCGTATCCGCGCGGCGCTCGAGAGATCGGGAATCACCGGTGCGCAAGGCGCCGCGATCGATCACATAGAGCTTTCGGGCCCGCCCGCGTCATCGGCTAACAACAGTCGCAACTTCGTATTATGCCCTGGGCTCGCCTATGACCGGTCGCCCTGCGGCACCGGCACCAGCGCCAAGCTGGCTTTGTTAGCTCAGTCCGGACGGCTCGCGCCGGGCGCTGTCTGGCGCCAGGAGGGCGTGACCGGCAGTGTATTTGAGTCCTGGTATGAGGATGCAGCGGCTGGCGGCCGCCGCGCGATCCAGCCGAGCATTCGCGGCCGCGCCTGGGTGACCGCCGATGCGCAGCTTTACTTTGAGCAGAATGACCCGTTGCGTAACGGCATGCGGCCAGGCTGAGCAATGATGGGCGACGGGCGCTTGATAGTGGTGGGCGGGGGCATTATCGGCCTCGCGGCCGCCTGGTATGCGCGCCGTGACGGCTGGCGTGTCACGGTTGTCGAACGTGGCCCGCCGGGGCACGATGCCTGTTCGTTAGGTAACGCGGGCCTGGTCACGCCCAGCCATTTTGTGCCATTGGCGGCACCCGGCATCGCCGGCATGGCGTTACGGTCGGTCTTTACGCCGCGCAGTCCGGTGCGCGTCGAGCCGCGGTTTGACCTGGATTTATTGCGCTTCGGCTGGAGCTTCCTGCGCGCCGCGAACCATGCGCAGGTGCGCCATGCAGGACCGTTGCTGAGGGATTTCTGCCTGTTGTCGCGCAGCCTGTATCGCGACCTGGACCACGAATTCGGCGGTCGATTCGGCCTGCATCATGATGGCGTACTGATGCTGGTGCGCGACCAGCAGCACTTCGCGGAGGAACGCGAGCTGGCAGCGGAAGCCCGTTTGTTAGGTCTGCAGGCAGAAGTTCTTGGGCCGGAAGAAATCCGCAACCTTGATCCTGCGGTGCGCTACCAGATCGCCGGCGGCGTGTTGTATCGCGATGACAGCAGTCTCAATCCGGTGCTCCTGAATGCCGAGCTGACCCGCGAGCTGCAGCGCGAAGGCGTCGAGTTCCTCTGGGACACGGAGGCGACCGGTTGGCGTACCGGCGACGGCCGGGTTCAGGCGCTGCAAACCACGCGTGGCGAACTGCAGGGCGAGCAGTATCTGTTAGCTTGCGGTTCATGGACGCCAACTTTGCGCGCCGGCCTCGGCTTGCGCCTGCCGATTCAGGCAGGGAAAGGCTACAGCCTGACGCTGCCGGCACCTCCGGCGTTGCCGTCACTGCCATCGATCCTGGTGGAGGCGCGGATTGCGGTTGCGCCGATGGGTGATCGCCTGCGATTTGCCGGGACCATGCAATTTGCCGGCCGCGACCTGCGCATTGAAGCGCATCGAGTCGACGCGATGCGGGACGCGATCCCGGCTTACATGCCGCAGTTCAGCGCCGCGGATTTCGCCGGCGTGGAGCCATGGACCGGTTTGCGGCCGGTCACGCCCGACGGACTGCCGCTGTTAGGCCGCGCGCCGCGCCTCGGCAATCTTATCGTCGCGACCGGCCATGCGATGATTGGCATGACGCTGGCGCCGGCGACCGGCTTGCTGGTGGCCGAATTGTTGGCGGGGCGCAATCCGTCGCTCGATCTTTCGCTGCTTGCGCCCGCGAGGTTTGGCTGAAGGCCCTGCGCTTCAGCTGTCCTGCAATAGCTGGTTGACGGCCGCGATCGCATCCAGTCGCGCACTGCTCTTGCGCCACACAGCGCCGATGGTGCGGGTCGGCGCCGGCGCAGCCATCGGTCGCAGCGCAACACCGCGCGCCTGCGCGTAGCCGCCGCGGCTGGCACTCTGCGGCAGCAGGGTAAGGCCCGCACCGGTGGCTACCATCTGCCGCAGGGTTTCGATGCTGGTGCCGCGGAAATCCTGGTGTTCCTGGACCCGCACGCGGCCGCAGAGATCGAGCGCCTGGTCGCGCAGGCAATGGCCCTCTTCCAGCAGTAGCAGGGTTTCGCCCTGCAGGTCTTTCACCTGGATCTGTGCGCTTTTAGTCAATGCATGCCTGGCAGGCATCGCAACCACGAAGGGCTCGTCATACAGCCTCTGTGCGGCGAGGCCATCGAGGTCGACAGGCAGCGCAAGTACACCGAGGTCGAGATCGTTGGCATGCAGACGCTCAAGCATTGGGCCGGTCTGGTATTCGTATAACAGGAATTCTATGCGCGGCAGCGCGCGCCGCAGGCGCGGCGCCAGCTGCGGCAGCAGGTACGGCCCGATCGTCGGCAGGAAGGCGACACGCAGGCGCCCGGCAAGCGGATCGCGATGCGTGCGCGCCAGCTCAACGATTTCATCGCTCGATTCGACGATGCGGCGCGCCCGTGCGGCTATGGCAGCGCCTGCGACGGTCAGGGACACCTGGCGCGGCGCACGCTCTATCAGCCGCACGCCCAGATATTCCTCGAGTTTTTTCAGCTGCGCGGATAGCGTCGGCTGGCTGACAAAGCAGCGCTCGGCCGCCTGGCCGAAATGGCGCGTGTCGGCGACCGCGACCAGGTACTTGAGATCCTTGAGCTTGAGATCCGCCATATACAAAACCTATCAGAAAAATAGAATTAATTGAGATGAGAATGATCGGTATCGGCAGACAATTGCCGCGGTCATTCACGGCGTTGCGCTGGCGCTGGAGGCGGCCCGTGCCAATTCATCGCGACAGGGAGGGCAGCCTGATATTCTTGGCGTTGCCCGCTGGGCAATGCCATGCACACAAAAAACGTACACGAGCGATTTCCTAACACGGCCTACATGGTGGTATGCCGCGATGGTCCGCAAGGCGAGCTGCGCCGGGCGGCTGCCACGGCCGAGCACCTGGCCTACGTCGAATCGGTGTTAGGTGAGCTGAATGTCGCGGGACCGTTGTATGACGCCGACGGATTGCGAACCGTCGGCAGCATCTTTTGCCTGGGCACGAAATCGCTGGCGCGCGCCCGCGAGATCATCGAAGGTGATCCTTATTTCAAGGCCGGCGTTTTCGATTCAGTAGAGTACTTCCCTTACCTTCCCGCAGCAGGTCAATACATTGGCGGCAAAATCTGGTAGCCGGCCGCAACACCTGTCGGCTGGTGTGGTGGTGGTACGGCGCGATTCAGACGAGTGGATCTGCCTGTTGTTGCGCGCCTTTCGCAACTGGGATTTTCCCAAGGGCATGGTTGAGGCCGGCGAAGAGCCGTTGGCTGCGGCGCGGCGCGAGGTCCGCGAAGAAACCACGATTGCAGACCTGGTATTCGGTTTCGGCGACCAGCATATCGACACCGGTCCTTACAGCCATAACAAGGTCGCGCGGTATTTCATGGCCGAGACAAACACCTCCGCCGTGACCCTGCCCATCAATCCCGAACTCGGGACACCGGAGCACCACGAATGGCGCTGGGTCAGTTTCGAGGACGCACGCAACATGGTCTCGCCACGCGTTGCGCCGGTGCTGGAATGGGCGTTGGAACGGCTGACCGCGGCTGGACGTTAGGAGCCTGGTTGCGACCGCTGCTTGAATACGTGGAATATCCAGCGGATGAAATGCTGCAGCGTGCCCGCGAGTTCGCCACGCGTATGGGTCAGCGGCGCACGGTGCGGGATTTCTCGGCACGCCCGGTGTCGCGCCTGGTCATTGAGCAATGCCTGTCAGCAGCGGGCTCCGCGCCGAGCGGCGCTAACCAGCAGCCCTGGCATTTTGTCGCCGTGTCAGACCCCGTCCTGAAACACCGGATCCGGCTGGCGTCCGAAGCAGAAGAGCGCGAATTTTACCAACGGCGCGCTCCCGAGGAGTGGCTGCAGGCATTGCAGCCGCTCAGCACCGACGCTAACAAACCGTTCCTCGAATCCGCCCCCTGGTTGATAGGCATTTTTGTAGAGCGCATGGGCATTGACGCCCATGGCAAAAAGTCCAAACGCTACTATCCCGATGAGTCAGTCGGGATCGCCACGGGACTGCTGATCGCGGCGCTGCACCAGGCGGGGCTCGCCACGTTGACCCACACACCCAGCCCGATGAAATTTCTCAACGAAATCCTCGCGCGCCCGGCGCAGACCGAGCGGCCTTTTCTGTTGGTAGTGGTCGGATATCCGGCCGAGGGTTGCCTGGTTCCGGACATTCATCGCAAGACTCTGGCCGAGATCGCCGAGTTCCGATGAACGGCCAGGACTTTGCTGCGCGGCTCAATGCCGTATCACCTGACGCATGGCTGGCACGCACGCTGGTGGGGCTGATGGCGCTGGTTTTTGCCGTCACAGTGCTGCAGGGCGGTGGCTTGCTGCAGGTCGATGGTCGCGTCCACGTCGCGTTAGGGTCGAACTACGGCCCATTTACGCTTGCCGGTCAGTGGTGGCGGTTGCTGGCTGCTCAGTTCCTGCATTTCGGCCTGATCCATATCGGGTTCAACGGCATGGCCCTGTGGCAGCTTGGTCCGCTCGCCGAGCGGCTGTTCGGACGCTGGCACTTTTTGCTGTTGTTCCTGCTGGCGGGCATCGGTGGCGGATTCGGCACCCTAATCTGGCACCCCGACGTCAACAGCGCCGGTGCTTCGGGCGCCATCTTCGGTTTGATTGGCGGCTTGTTAGCTTTCGTGAGCCGCAGGGATCTGGGCGTGCCGCTGGCGCTGGTGAACAGTCTGCGCCGCAGTTTTCTCAGCTTCGGCGGATTCTCGCTGGCCGCCGGCTTTCTGCTGCCTGGCGTCGACAATGCAGCGCACGTTGGCGGCCTGGCGACCGGCTTTGTGCTTGGCCTGGTACTGGCCCGGCCGGTCGATGTCGCGGCCCGTCAGGGCACCGACCTGCCACGCCTGATTGCGGTGACGGCGGTCGCAGCCGTCTGCTTTATCTGGCTGGGGCTGCGCTTGCAGGCATGATCGACGGCGGAATCAGCTTGTACATCACGGGAGTCACCAGCCGTGCTAACAAAGTTGAAGACACCAGGCCACCGATAATGACCCAGGCCATCGGCGAGTACAGGCCGATGTTCTGCACGGCAAGCGGCAACAGACCGCCAATCGCCGTTGCCGAGGTCAGCAGGATGGGCAGGAAGCGAATTTCGCCGGCGCGCTCGATGGCCTCATCGAGCCCCACACCCTGTTCCCGCAGCTGGTTGGTGAAATCCACCAGCAATATCGAATTCTTGATCTCGATGCCGATCAGGGCGATGAAACCGATACTGGCTGTAAACGAGATGTCGTTGCCGGTCAGCAGCAACATCGCAAAGCCACCGACCACGCCAAGGGGCACGACAGTCAACACGATCAACGTCGACTTGAAGCTGCCGAATTCCAGCACCAGGATTGCGAAGATGCCGAACATCGCGATGATCGCAGCCGTGCCGACACCGCCGAAGGCTTCGGCGCCGGCTTCGGCGTCACCGCCTAACTTATAGTGATAGCCGCGCGGCCAGTTGAATTTGTTGAGTTCCCGGGTCACGGCCGCAGTTACCTTGCCGGTGTTGAAGCCGCTGCGGATCTGGGCGTTGATAGTGACGCTGCGCTCGCGGCCATAACGTGAAATCAAGGTGGGCGCGCGTTCAAACTCCAGACGCGCCAGTTGCGACAGCGGCAGCGAAGGTCCTGACAGGCTCGAGACACGGATTTGTCCAAGTGTTGCCAGGTCAGCGCGGTCGCCCAACGGTGTGCGCAACACAATTGGATACTGCTCGCCGGATTCGTCCTTGAAGGTGCCCGCGGCCACGCCGGACACCGACAGCCGGACGGCGCGATCGAATTCAACCGTGGCCACGCCGAGCATCGCGGCCTTGCGCGAATCGACCGCAAGTTTCAGGTTGGTACGCCTGACTTTGAGTGGGTTGCGCACATCGCGCGTGCCATTGGCCTTCGCGACCAGAGTTTCAATGCGCCCGGCCAGTTGCGCCAGCACGTCGAGACCAGGCCCGACAATGCGCACCGCGAGCGGCGCGGTCACTGGCGGCCCGTTCTGGAATTCCTTGACCTCGATGCGCGAACCGGGATAGCCCGCGAGCTGCGAGCGCAGCTTATCCAGGTCCCGCGGCGTGCGGCGCGTGTCGTATTCCTTGAGACGCACCATGATTTCGCCGTAGTTGGCGCTTTCCTGGCGCACGATGTGGTTGTAGTAGATCTGCGGATTGCCGTGGCCGACATTGGTGAACCAGTTCTGCACGCCCGGCAGATTTTTCACCTTGTCCTCGGCAAATCGCAACGCGCGGTCGGTTTCCGCAAGGCTGCTGCCGGTCGGCGTATCCACCATGACCAGGAAGTGTGTTGCGTCGGCCTTGGGGAACAGGCTCGAACCTAACACCGGGATCAGGGCGATCGACAGCAGTATCGATCCGCCGATCGAGGCGAGCACGGTAAATCGCGGCCGCGCCAGGCACCAGTGCAGCGCCGGCCGGTAATAGCCGTGGATGAAGCCCATAACTCGCTGCAGCAGGGGACTGCCGCGCTCGTCGTCCTCACGTACCAGGATCCGACTCGCCAGAAACGGAATGATGAAAAGCGCCACCAGCAGCGAGCCAATGATGGTCAGGACCACGGTGGTAGGCAGAATCTTGATGAACTTGCCGGCCGTACCCGGCAGTGCTAACAAAGGCACGAATGCGAAGACCAGCGTCGCGGTACAGCCGAGAATCGCCACCATGATCTGGCGCGTACCGGCGATGGCCGCGTCGACACGCGAATAACCCATGCGCAGATGACGCGCGATATTTTCGGTTGCGACGATCGAGTCATCGACCAGCAGGCCCAGCGCTACCACGAATCCGGCGATCGAAAGCTGATTCATCGAGTAGCCGAGAAAGTAAATGGCGGCCAGACCAAAGCCCAGCGACAGCGGTATCGAGATCATGACGATGCTGGCGGCGCGCAGTCCGAGCGGCAGCAGTGTCAGCAGTACCAGCGCGATCGCGATGCCGAAATCCATGTAAAGCCGGGACAAGCGACGGGCGACGTTGCGCGACTGATCAAAGCCGTTCTCGAGCTTGACGCGGGCCGGCAAGGCGCTCGCAAAGCGCTGCACCGCTGTATCGATGCTGAGCTTGACCTGAAGGATATTGAAATTATCTTTCATGTTTGCCGTGACGAATACAGCACGCTTGCCGTTGTAACGGCCCGTATAGGTGTACGCGGCGTGGTCCCAGCGGACCTGGGCGATATCCTGTACACGCACGATGCGGCCGTTGGTGGCGGCGACGACCGTGTCGCGCACCTGATCCAGGTTGCGATAGCTGCCGGAGGTCTTGAGCGAGAACGAGCGTGAACCCATGTCGACGTTGCCGGCGGGAATGTTGGCGTTCTCACTCTGCACGGCGTTGAAGACCTGCGACCAGCCGAGACCGAGCTGCGACATGCGCGGCAGGTCCAGCTCGACGCGCAGTTCGCGGATCGGGTATGCCCAGCTTTCCGCGTTACGAACCCCGATGACACCCTTGAGAGCATCGCGCAGCTGGCGCGCCTGATCTTCCAGCTCCCGGTACGGCGCCTCATCAGAGACCAGCGCGTATTGCACGATGCTGACCAGTCCAGGACTGAAGCGGCGGACACTCAATTCGCGCAGTTCCGCCGGCAGAGTGGGCCGCAGTGCGTTTATCTCGCGCGTGACTTCGTTGTACTTGTCATCCGGATCGGTGAACGCCTCGAATTCGAGCGCGGTGACGGCAACGCCGTCAAGTACGGTTGACTCAATCTTGTGGATGTCGTCGAGCTCGGCGAGTTTGTCCTCCAGCGGCTTGGTAATCAGCCGCTCCATGTCCTTCGGATCGGCGCCCGGCATAAAGGCCGAGATCTGGAATCCGGAAATCTTGAATGACGGGTCTTCCTCGCGCGGCACCGTCACGAATGTGTAGATACCCAGTGCGACCAACATGAGAAACGTGACCAGGGTGAACTGGTAGCGCCGGATCGGAAATTCAATCCACGACATCATGATCGCAGATGAGCCAGGCTGTTAGATCCGGTGGCGACGCGAATGGTTTCTCCGTCGATCAAATACAGCGCGCCTTCCGTAACCACGACGTCGCCACTGCGCAGTCCTTCGGACAGCGCGGCCTGTTCGCCGGTCAGGAAGGCAACGCGAACGCGGCGCTTTTGCGCCTTGTCGCCGGCTACCAGGAATACGGTCGCCTGGTTGCCATCGCCTTCGAGTAGCGCCGAGATCGGTACATACGCCAGCTGACCGTTGTTAGCACTGGCGGGCTGGATGCGCAGCTTCGCGACCAGGCCGGTGACGAGCTGCACAGTCGCCGTATCGAGCTGCACCTCGATCGGGAACATGCCGCTGCGCTCATCGGCGGCGCTGGCAATCTCGCTGATGTGTCCGGGAAAGACCTTGCCAGGCCACGCATCGAGTCCGACTTGCACGCTGTCACCGAGTTTCACCTGCACGATTTCGCGATCGGCGAGCGAGCCACGCACGATGTAGCCGCGCTCGCGGCCACCTAACGCCAACACCGGTTGTCCGGCCGGGACCAGTTCGCGCTCCTGCACCAGCTTGCGCAGTACCACGCCGTCGCGTGGCGCGACGATGGTTGCGTAGCCGCGATTGAATTGCACCGAGCGCAGCTGCGCCTGCGAGGTCGCGGCCTGGGTGCGCAGGCCTTCCAGTTGTTCGAGCGAAATGACCTGATCCGCATAGAGCCGCTCGCCGCGCGCAAGGTCACGGCGGGCCTTTTCGGCGAGCTGCCAGGTCGCGTCGACCTGCGCGTTGATCTCGGCCGGTTCGATTTCTGCGAGCAACTGGCCCTTGCGAACGCTCTCGCCATCCTGCACGCGAATGCGGCTGACAACGCCGCCGACCTTGAACGACAACCGTGCTTCATCCTTGGTGGCAACGATGCCGTTGCCTTCGATGGGCGGCGAGGCAGGGCCGGTGACGGCTACCGCCGTGCGCACGGCCGTGGGCGGAGCCGTGGTCTCCTGCACCGCGCGACCGCAGGCAGTCAGGGTGGTGGCGAAAATAACAACCGCGAATCGGGCCGCGCGCTGTTTGTTAGTCAGAATGTTCATGATCATGCCTCAAGGTGCCGCGGTGACCGTGCTGCCCATGGGCAGCCGGCCAGCGGCGGTTGCGTAATCCAGTTCGGCCTGCCGTGTCAGCACATCGAAGCGCGTGCTCGACAACGCCAGTTCGGCGGCCGTCAGTGCGGCGCGCGCATCGATGAATTCGACGGCGCTGATGACCGCCTCATCGCGCTTGCGGCCCGCAATCCGAAACGCCGCGTGTGCCGCCTCGGCGCGCGCCGTTGCAGTGGCCAGCGACTCGATGGCCGTGTTCAAGCGATCCAGGGCCAGCTGCACCTCGAGTTGAATCTGGGATGCCAGCTGTACTTCCTGCAGGCGCGCCTGACGTTGACCGACGCGGGCGGCGTCAACGTCGGCCCGGCGTGAGCCGCCGTCGAAAAACGTCCAGTTGAAAACCAGCGACAGCGTGCTGAAGTTGCTGCCCCGGCCAAATTCATAGCGCTCTCCCTGGATGCCGGCGTCCACACCCAGCGCGAGCGTCGGCTTGCGCGCCGCGCGCACCACATCGATGCGCGCTTCCGCCGCGCGTCGCGCGCTTTCTGCCTGTTGTACTTCCGGGCGCTGACGCAAGGCCTGGTCCTGCAACACGGCGAGTTTCTGCGCCGTGCTGGCCAGGTTGGCGCCCGGATCCGAGGGTTCCAATGCGGTTTCGAGCGGTCGATTCAGCAGGAAATTCATGTAGCTCTGTGCCTGGCTGACGCCGTTGCGAGCCTCCGCGAGCTGCTGCTCAACGCCTAACAACTCCGCCCTGGCACGCAATGGGCGATCCTGCGTGACCTTGCCATTACGGAACAGCGATTCATTGACGCGCAGGTTTTCTGCTAACAATTGACGGCTGGCATCGACGATGGCGGCGGCGTTGCCGGCGCGCTGCCAGCTGAGGTAGGCGACGGCGACGTCGCGTTTGAGGCGGCGAGCGAACGCGGTTTGGGCCGCGCTGCTTACATCCAGCAGGGCGGATTGCGCACGCACCGCGGCCGGGATTGCCGGCACGTAGAGTGGCTGGCGCAGCGTGACCCGGCTGTCCTGTTCCTCGGGGCGCGAAAACGAGAATGATTGCGTGCTCAGAGTCGGAAATGTTGCCGACCGGCCCTGAGCTGCCAGAAGATCGTTGAGCGTGCTGTAAACCGGGTTTAGCAGGGTATCGAGCTGGAGATTGATTTCGCGCCCGCCTTCGTTGCGCGAATAACGAGTCGCCAGCGCGAGCTCCGGCAGAAAACGTGCGCGCGCCGCCTCGAGCGCCGCCTGGCTGCGATTAATTTCGAGCGACTGAATCTGCAGCGCGACATTGCTCTTGAGCCCCTGCGCGACATAGTCGTCAATGACCGCGGCGGTGTCCCTGAGCGGTTCTGCGGTGTTAGCTGTGGCAGACAGCAGCACGGCGATCAGGCCACCGGCGAGGACGCCTGTGAGGCGAGCCGATTTCATGGCGCCAGGCCTCGCGCGATGGTTGCCTCGCTCGCGATGCTGCGGGTTGCCATGTTGAGGGCGTGTTCCAGCAACTGGTCGGCGGCGACGCCTTCATGTGCCAGCACGTTCGCCTTGGTCTTGGCAAGCTGCAGCACGCCATGCGTGAATCCCCACAACGTCACTGCCACAACCGGGGCAGGTCCCGCGTCCTTGCGTATCGAGCCGTCGCGAATGCCGAGTTCGATGGCGTTGATCAGCAGCTTGTGTACTTCGTCGCCCGCTAACATGCAGGCCGATTCGTTGGCAGCCATGTTGGCGACGTCGGGCGTGTGCGCCTCGAATCGCGACAGCACCTCGAATTCGACCGGCAGCTCGCGCGCAAACATCAGGTACGCGACGCCGCAGGCCCGCGCTTTGTCGACGCCGAGTTCGACCGCGGCCATCGCAGCCTGGAAGCGGTCTCGCAGCAGTGTCAGCGCGCGCTGGCACAGCCCGAACTGCAGCTCGTCGCGATCGCGAAAATAGACGTAGATAAGCGCGCGCGACAGCCGCGCCTGCCTCGCGACCAGATCCATGGTGACACCGGTCAGCCCGTACTCGTGGGCCACCGCCGTCGCTGCATCGAGAATGTCTGCGCGTCGCCGCTCTTTTTCTTCCTGGCGACGCTCGCTCAGGAGGTTCATAAGACTCAGTCTAGACTGAGTTTTGACACAGTGTCAATAACTGTATAGACGTCCAATTGACAGTTTTGACGTCAGACAGGCACGCCGACTGCCCGGAACAGCCAGTAGGCGGCCATTCCACAGACAATCGCCAGCAGCATGCTGCGGCTCAGCCACATGGTGACGGTCGTGGCGACGGCCGCCCACAGCGCTGCGCTGCCCTGCCAGCCGATCAGCTGGCCCTGGGCAGTCGTCAGCAGTTGCGGCAGCAGGATCGCGGACAGCGCACAGGCGGGCGCGTAGCGCAGCGCGGATTCGACGCGCGGCGGCAGGCTGATCCGGTTGCCTAACAACACCAGCGTTGAGCGAGTCAGGGCTGTCGCCGTCACCAGCAAGACCATGTATAGCCAGTCGCTGGCGGTCACGCGCCCGCCTCGCGGCCGGCGCGCGGCGCGGCGGCCATCGCGGTGGCGATCCCGGCCAGCAGCCCCACCATCACACCGAGATGCAGCGGCAGATTGCGTGAGGCATACGAGAGCAGGCCGGCAACGGCGGCACCTAACACGGCCGGCCGGTTACGCAGTGCGGGTGCCAGTACCGCCACCAAAGCCAGCGTTCCAGCCACTTCCAGCGCCCAGGAGACCGGAATCTGCGTGGCTGCGAAAATACCGAGCAGCGAGCCGATCTGCCAAGCCAGCCAGTTGCCGGCGACGGCGCCCCAGTAAAACGCGAACCGGTGCGGCTCGTCAGGCCTGCGTTCCAGGTGAGCTAACAAACGCAGGAACGTGACATCGCCGTTGAAGTAACCTAACAGGACGCGGTGCCAGGGCTTCGCCTCCGCAAACAGCTGACCGAGGGTTGCCGCATAGACGGTAAAGCGCAGATTGATGACGATGGCGGTCAGCCAGATCACCCACCAGGCTGCCCCGCCGACCACCAGCGGCAGTGATGCAAGTTGTGCCGACCCCGCGTATGAGGTGATCGAAATTGCCGCGGCCGGTATGGTGCCGAGTCCCATCTTGACCATGGCAACGCCAGTGACCAGTCCCCAGGCGAGCACGCCGGGCGCCGGGCCCATCATGTCGACGAATCCGTCCTTGAAAGCGGCTTTTTCGGCTGCTGTGAGTCGCATTAATGGCATGTTTGGCATGGTATCTGCCAAATTTGCTGCGCTGCAGCCTTTTATTCTAAATAAGAATCATTATCATTTAGACTGAGGTATGGCCCCCACCGAATTGAAAACCTGCCGGTTGAGCGAACTTGGCCGCGGGACCGAGGCTGTGATTGCGGCGGTCGCGGACGACGGCACCACCATGGGTGACGAGAACTACTCCACCGTTGCCCGCCGGCTGCGTGAGCTCGGCTTCGTTCCCGGCGCCCGTATCAAGGTACTGGCACGCATGTGGCCCGGCAACGAGCCGATTGCGGTGCGGGTTGCCGGCGCCACGTTTGCGCTGCGGCGTTTCGAGGCTGAAAAGGTCAGCGTGACCCCGTCGGTGGCGCCGTGACCGGGCAGGCCTGCGTCGCCTTGTTAGGTGCGCCGAATTGCGGCAAGACTGCGCTGTTCAATCGCCTTACCGGCGGCCGGCAGAAAGTCGCCAACTATCCGGGCGTGACGGTGGAGCGCAAGCAGGGTGAATTTGCCGCGGGCCGGCGCTACTTGCTGGTCGATTTGCCGGGCACCTACAGTCTAACGCCCACGACGCTGGATGAAGCCATCACCCGCGATGCGGTGTTAGGCCGGCTGGCGGGCGATCGTGCGCCGGAGTGCATCGTTTGCGTCGTTGACGCGACACACCTGCGCCAGGGTCTGCGACTCGCCCTTGAAGTGCGTGCGCTCGGCCTGCCCATGGTGGTCGCGTTGAACATGAGCGACCTGGCCGAAATGCGCGGCTTCGGTTTCGACCGTCTGCGCCTGGAGCGGGAGTTGGGCGTCCCCGTGGTGGCAACGGTGGCGGTGCGTGCCGGTGGCGCGGGCGATTTGCTAACCAAACTTGATCAAATGGAAATCAGGCCGAGACTTTCGCAGCCGCTGCCCTGGCGGGATGGCGCGCCGGCCGACATCGAGGCCACGCAGCGCACTGTCAACGAGCTACTGGTAAAAATCGGCTGGCGCGAGCCCCTGCAGCAACGCGCCTCGCTGTTCGCCGATTCGGTGCTGATGCACCCGGTTTTCGGGTTGGTTTTGTTAGGCGTGCTGCTGTTTTTCGTGTTCCAGGCGGTTTTCAGCTTTGCCAAGCTGCCGATGAGCCTGATTCAGGACGCGGTAACCGCCGCAGGCGGGTGGATCGCGCAAGTCATGCCGCCCGGACCGCTGCAGTCTCTGCTGATCGAGGGCGTCGTTGCCGGCGTTGGCAGCGTGCTGGTGTTCCTGCCGCAGATCATCATCCTGTTCGCATTCATTCTCGCGCTTGAGGACAGTGGCTACCTGCCGCGCGCCGCGTTTCTGCTGGACCGCGTCATGGGCAGCGTCGGGCTCTCGGGTCGCGCGTTCATACCACTGTTGTCATCGTTCGCTTGCGCGATACCGGGCATCATGGCAACCCGCACGATACCTAACATCCGCGACCGCATTGCGACCATCATGATCGCACCGCTGATGACCTGCTCAGCGAGGCTGCCGGTGTACGCGCTGCTGATTGGCGCGTTTATTCCAGAGCGCGCGGCCGGGCCTTTCAACCTGCGCGGACTGGTGCTGTTCCTGCTGTATTTCGCGGGGATCGCCAGCGCGCTGCTGGTTGCGTTCGTGATGAAAAAAACCCTGATGAAGGCCAGTTACAACCCGCTGCTGCTCGAATTGCCGGACTACCAGTGGCCAAATCTGCGCAATCTGCTGATCGGTCTGTGGGAGCGCGTGCGGATATTCATGCGCCGCGTCGGCGGCATCATTCTCACCTTGATGGTGGTGCTGTGGTTTCTGTCGAACTATCCGGCGCCGCCCCCGGGCGCGACCGGCGCGCCCATCGAGTACAGCCTTGCCGGTCAAATCGGCAAGCTGCTTGCCGTGATTTTTGCGCCCGTCGGCTTCAACTGGCAGATCTGCATTGCGCTGATTCCAGGTCTTGCGGCCCGTGAAGTTGCCATCGGCGCACTGGCGACGGTCTATGCGGTGTCAGCGAGTTCCGCTAGCGGCGCGACTTTGTTAGCAGGCACGATCGGCAAGCAGTGGCCACTGGGCACCGCGCTCGCGCTGCTGGTCTGGTACGTGTTTGCGCCACAGTGCCTGCCGACGCTGGCGGTAGTGCGGCGCGAAACCAACAGCTGGCGCTATCCAATAATAATGGCGGCCTACCTGTTCGCGCTTGCGTGGCTGGCGTCATTCGTGACCTGGCGCGCCGCCGTGGCCCTGGGCTGGGGCACGACATGACGCAATGGCTGCTTGCCGCTTTGCTGGTTTCGCTGGCTTCGGTGTATTCAGCCTGGCTGTTGATGCCCGCGACCTGGCAGCTGCGCAGCTTGCAGGCGCTGGAGCGCCGGTTGGCCGCAGGGACTGCGCCGAACTGGTTGCGCCGATTCATAGCGCGACGGCTGGCCGCGCGGCTATCGGCCGGCGGCTGCGGCAGTTGCTCGTCAGCTCCCAGCAAGCGCGAACCCTGATGCGGACCAGCTGGCGCGGCGCGCCAACTTTGTTAGCAGCGGGATTGCTGCTGGTCAGCCCGGCGAGCGCCGCCGCTCGGTCTCTGGTTGTGACGGATGACACCGGTGCGACCCTCAAGCTGGCCGCGGTGCCCGGCCGAATTGTCAGCCTCGCACCGGGCGCCACCGAAATGCTGTTTGCGATTGGCGTTGGCGATCGGGTCGTCGGTACGTCGCGATATTCCGACCAACCCGCGGCGGCACGCGCGGTACCGCGCATCGGCGATGTCGCGGGGCTGGATCTCGAGAAGATACTCGCGCTGCGCCCGGATGTCGTGATTGTCTGGCAGGGCGGCAATCCTGCGGCGCAGATCGAGCAGCTGCACAAACTGCAATTGCATCTCTACCGCCAGCATGTAACCTCGCTGCGTGGCCTGCCAGCGTCTCTGCGCCGGCTGGGGGCGCTGAGCGGCGTCGCTGCCGCCGCTGATCGCAAAGCCCTCGAGCTAACAAATCGACTGTCGGCCCTGCA
Source organism: Gammaproteobacteria bacterium (assembly GCA_031382085.1). Lineage (GTDB taxonomy): Bacteria > Pseudomonadota > Gammaproteobacteria > Steroidobacterales > Steroidobacteraceae > UBA964. The sequence continues at coordinate 56,774 of JANMYM010000063.1, read as the reverse complement.
GGCCCGCTATGCGGCCAGTGAACGGCTCACGGTGTTTCTGCAGATCTGGAATCGCCCGCTCTATACCGTCGGCGGCCGCCACATGATGAGTGACTCGCTGAGTCTGTGCGGGGCCACCAATATTTTTGCGGAACTCGGCAACGAAGCGCCAGCGGTCTCGGTCGAGGCGGTCTTGAGCCGCAATCCGGCGGTCATCATTGCGGACGCGCCGCCCGGACAGGCCCGGGCCTGGCTCGCCGACTGGTACGATTTTCCGCACCTGGCGGCGGTGCGCCGGCAGGCGCTCATACCCTTCGAGGATCCGCGCTTCGGTATGTTAGGTCCGAGTGCGGTCGATGCGACCGCCAGGCTCTGCGAGCTGCTGGACCGGCACAGGATCGCTGCGGCGCCCAGGCCCTAGTCGCGGAAATTCTCGAACTGCAGCGGCATGTCCAGTTTGGCGCCCCGGATCAGCGCGATCGCCTCTTGCAGATCGTCGCGTTTCTTGCCGGTGATGCGGACTTTCTGTCCCTGGATCGCCGCCTGGACCTTGAGACCGGATTCCTTGATCAGCTTGGAAAGTTTCTTACCGACTTCCTGATCGATGCCCTGTTTCAAAATGACTTGCTGTCGGGCCTCGGCTAGGTTGGTCAGCGGGTCATTGACTTCGAGGCAGCTGATGTCAATACCGCGCTTGCTGAGGCGAATCTTCAGAATTTCCAGCATTTGCTTGAGCTGGAACTCGACCTCGGCGCGCATCGTCACCATGAATTCTTCCAGCGTAAAGCTCGCGCCCGTATTCTTGAAATCGAAGCGCTGCTGCAATTCGCGATTGGCCTGGTCAACCGCGTTGCTAACTTCATGCGCGTTCAGTTCGGAAACAACATCAAAAGAGGGCATTTGCCAGCCTAACGTACAGGTTCTGAAAGCAGGGACTCGACCCGCGCCGCGAAGTCGCGCTGCAGTGCCGCGTAGTGCGCGCCGGTGGCCGGACCGGAAAAACCGGTGTGGGTGCTGCGGACCCTGCCGTCGCGGCCGATGAAAAGCGTGGTTGGAAAGGCGAACACGCCATTGAGTGCCGGAAGCTTTTTCGCAGCGTCGTCCCTGTCGGAGATGCCTGCAATCAGTGTCGGATATTCGATGCCGAACTGCTGGCGAAAAGTTCGGGTTGCCGCTGCGGCCTGCGCAAAATCGCCGAAGCGCTCGAACATCAAGGTCACGATCTCTAATCCACGCTCACGCCATTGCCGGTAGAGCGGTGCCAAATACGCAGCCTCGTCGTGACAGTTCGGGCACCAGCTGCCGGCGAGCGTCACGATCATCGCCTTGCCCTTGAAGCGCGCGTCGCTCAGCGACACCATTTTCCCGTCGCTATCCGGGAACTGGAATTTCAGCCGCGCGTCCGGCTTTCTCACCTTCGTGACGCTTTCCTCATCGCCTAACGACGCCGCGTTGTTGCGCTCAGCGACGAACGTTTCGACCGATAGCAGGCCGGACCAATATGTCCCCTCGATTCGATCCTTGTTCGTGAACCGCGCGCGATACAGGAACGCGTTGCCGCCATCGAAGGTCGACAGGTATAGCTCCTGGCCGCGTACTTCGCCGGCGAGGTAACGATGATCGCCGGTACCGGTCAGGAATGTGCCGCTGACGTTGGCGCCTTGCTGTTGAAATTCGCCAACCGCCGCGTAGGTCTTGCCATCCGAGTCCGTGAACCTGACAGCCCAGCGTCCGCCGGCCTGCGCGCCATCCAGCATCGGCGACGCAAAAAACCGATGCGACTGATTGCGGCGCGCGTGCAGCGGTATATGTTGCAGTTCGCCGCCGGTACGCACTTTCACGACTTCACCCGAGAGCACGTCGCCCTGTACTTTGGCGAGCAACTTGTTCTGATAGCCGGGCATGCCAAGTTCGAGTTGCCCATCCCGCTGCCGGATGTCGGTGATATTCAGGCGCTCCGGCCCGTTCATCAGCATCGCTGTTAGCTTGCCGTCGGCGCTGCGGGTAAATTCCAGCCCGAACGGCAGTTCACCGCCGGGCAATGCGAGTGTGGCGCGCCACAGGCCCACCGGGTCTGTGGTTATCGGCGGTGGCGCAGGTGGCGCCTGACCACAGGACACCAGCAGCGCAGTGAGGGGCGCGACCCATCCGCATCGGCGCGCTGCGCGCGAAATGTTGTCAGGCACGCAGCGTCTGCTCCAGTTTGTCGGTCGCGGCCTTGCCGATCTTGTTGCGCAAGTAGTTCAGCATGACGGGCACAAACTTTTGTGCATCCTGTTGTGTCAGGCCCAACTTGATGAAGCCGGCCAGGACACTGGTCAGAATGGCGGCGTTGCCGCCGCCCAGCGCCGACGCAAAGCCACCAAAGAGTCTGCCCAGGCCGCCGCTCTCGGGTGCTTGCGCGAGCAGCTGGTCGGTGCCCGGCACGCTGGCTAACATGCTGGTGAACTCGGCGGCGCCGAGCTTGTCGCGCGCCGCTTTCAAAATGACCGCGGCGCCGCCTGCCGCCTGCCGTTCGTCAATCTTGAGTTCCCTGATCAGCGAATCAATCAGATCTTTCATGCCTGCTCCTGTCAGCTCAGTCGAACGCCGGCGCCGGGAAGCCGTCCGCGCCCTTGCGCCACGGCGCCCACACCAATGCGACCTCGCCAATCGCGATATCGGACTTGCGTGGCGTCAGCTGAACGGTGCGCAGGGAGATTGCGGACGCGTCCAGCGACTGCGCGAGCCGGGCGGTTTCGCTCTCGAACTCGGACTTGAGCGCATCCAGTCGCTGCTGCAACACTTCGACACTGTCCTCGGCGCGACTCACGTCATCCGACTCGCGCCCCAGGCGACCGGCGGTGCGCGCCGCCGAAGCGACGCGGCCAATGTTACCAGCGGTGATCCGACGACTGCCAAATACCGCTCCCAGGATCGATGCGCCCACCGACAACGCGGTGTTGAGGCGCTGACTTTTCAGCTGGTCCTTTTCGCGCTCGGCCCGGTCCTGCGCCGTGCGTATCCGGTCCTGCAGCGTTGCGAGTTTCGGCGCGCACTTGCGCCGCAGATCTTCGACCGCCGCGTCGCGTCGCTCGCGCAGCAGCAGCGCCAACCGGCCGCGGAAATCGCCTTCGGACTCGCCCGCATTCGACGACATCCTGAGCGCGTCGCAGACCAGCTGCTGCGCGCGTGCGTTTTCGTAAAGCTGCGCGCTCAAACTCCTGGCCCAGGAAGCGTAGGACGCCTCGCGCGTGGCGGCGCCCGCCAGGCCGGCATAACCGGCATTGCTGACAGGGCTACGACCTAACGACGATCTGAAATCCGCGCGCGCTGTCGCATCCGCCCACTGCGGCTGCTTACCTTCATCATCGAGTGCGGCGAGATACCCCTGGGTCAGCCACTGATCGACATTGATCTTGCTGTCGACAAAGTGCAGTTTGGCGAAGCCCGCGATCATGGGCTGGTAGGTGACAGCCCCATCGCCCTTGCCGGCAGCAAGGAAATACTCGCTGATACCCGCGGGCAGCGCGGGGCGGATTCCGCCGCCGGCCGCCGCCGGGCTGGCGGCGCCAGCCGCGGTGCTATCGCGCGCAATCACAACGGCCGGCGCCCCGAGGTTGTTAGCATTGGCGGCCTTGTAGGGCGCCATCACGCGCGCAATCTCCTGGCCGGTCATGGGCCCGCGCAAATAGGACAGCGCCCAGCGGCTTTTCATCAGAAACGGCGCGTCGTCATGGACGTTTCGCACCAGAAATACCCGTTGCGTCAGCGACGACATCATCTTGTCGAGATTCGCGCCGTCAAGGCCGCTGGCACCGGGGAGGGCGCTCTCCAGTCCTTCGATGACGCGCATCTTGTCGCGCTCGGTCTGCAGGCGCCCGATCAGCCAGGTGCCGCAGTTCGACAGACCCTTGTAATCCAGGTCGACGGGGTTTTGTGTTGCCAGCAACACGCCCAGGCCGTAGGCGCGCGCCTGCTTCAGCAGCGTGAGCATCGGGGTCTTCGACGGCGGGTTAGCGGTCGGGGGGAAATAGCCGAAAATCTCGTCCATGTAAAAAATCGCGCGCAACGAGGAGGTGCCCGACTGATTGCGCATCCAGGCAATCAGCTCGTTCAGCACCAGGGTGACGATGAACATGCGTTCCGGATCGGACAGGTGTGCGATCGAGATGATGCTGATGCGCGGCTTGCCCTCGGGCGTGAACAGCAGGCGTTGCGCGTCGAGCGGCGCGCCCTCCATCCAGGCCGCAAAACTCGGCGAAGCCAGCAGATTGTTGATCGCCATCGCGAGCTGCAGACGGTCCTTCGGTGCGAAGAACGTGTCGAGATCGAAAGCGCCAATTCGATCGAACGCGGGTTTCTGGATCGCATTGATCAGCGCAGCCACATCGAGATTCTGGCCCGCGTTCCACGCGGTCTCGACGATGGTTGCGAGCAATATGTGTTCGCGGCTTTGCAACGGATCTGCATCCCGGCCTAACAAGGAGAGCAGGCCGGAAACCACCGTACTGGCGCGCTCGCGTACCGCGGCGCCGTCGGCCAGCGCCTCGGCCGGGGGTGCGGCGAAGGAGCGCAGCACCGACAACGGCAGGCCGGTGCGTGCGCCGGGCGTGTAGATCGCGACATCGACGCTGTCCTTGAACTTTGCGATGCGGTCCGGCGCTTGTTGCCACTCGGCGAGACCGTTTTTCCAGGTCTCCGCGGTTTTGACGGCGAAGGCCTCAACCGTCATGCCTTTGCGCGCCGCCTCGGCGGAATCGACCCAGGGCTGGAAGTCCGCGCCCCGCAGTTGCGGGAAAGCTAACAATAGATTGCCAAGATCGCCTTTCGGGTCGATGCAGATGGCCGGCACGCCGTCGATCGCGGCCTCCTCTAACAAGGAAAGACACAACCCAGTCTTACCGCTGCCGGTCATGCCGACGCAGACCGCGTGGGTGGTGAGGTCGCGTGATTCGTACAGGACCGGGTCGTCCTTCAGTGCATTGCTGGCGGCATCAAACTCCCGCCCGAGATAAAATACGCCCAGTTTCTCGTAGTCGACCGTCATGACTTCGCCCTGCCAGATAGATTGGGCGCCTATTCTATGCCGGCAGGCGGCTTGTGTGTTTGTCCCACATCTGCTGCGGATAGGCCGAAAAACAGGGACTTTTGTGTGTCATGAACGCGACGTCGGCAAGCTGAACGGAGAGGTTGACGAGTCTGAAGGCGAGCGGCCATACTGGCCCGGTCATGCGCTCGCCAAGTTGCCAGACCCTTTGCTGGTGGTGGCGCCCCTCCGGGCGGAGTGGGTGCTGGGCAGCCGTGATCGATTAATTAAGTCGGAATTCATCGCACCAGAACCCATCTCCGCTAGCGCGGAGGTGGGTTTTTTTTATGTTGAGGTTTTGACGCATGCAGAGTCCGTTTGACATTTCAGGTGATCTCGACACGCCCGTGTCGGCCTACCTGAAGCTGACGTCATTCCATCCGTGCTTTCTGCTGGAAAGCGTGGAGGGCGGGGCGCGCCTGGGCCGCTATTCCTTCATCGGCTTCGGCGACACGACTAGCGTGCGTCTCGGCAATGATGGGTTCGCGGTGGGCAATGCGCGCGGGCCGCGGCCAGCCTCGCTGCCGGACTTGTTAGCCGGCCTGCGCAAAGGCCTGCATGACGCGCCCCGGCCGGTCGCGCCTGGCGCGGATATCCCGCTGGCGGGTGGTTTGGTGGGATACAGCTCCTACGACCTGGTGCGCTTTTTCGAGCGGCTGCCGGCCGCCCGGCACGCGCAGGATTTTCCGGACTTGCATTACCTTGCTCCCCAATCCCTGCTGGTTTTTGATCATGTGACCCGCGGCATTGCGCTGTTGCACGCGGGCAGCGAACTTGAGCGCCAGTCGCTGCGCCGGGAAATCGTGGCGGCGCTGCGCGGCGGCATCCCGATGAAGTCGCGGCTGGCGCGCTATTCGCCCGCCATGCCATCGATGACGCGCGAGCAATATCTGCGGGGCGTCGCGCGCACCAAGGAACACATTGCCGCCGGCGATATTTACCAGCTGGTGTTGTCAGTGCGGTTCTCGGGGCGGCATGGACTGGATCCATTTCAGATCTACCGCGCTCTGCGCCTGATCAATCCCTCGCCCTATCTCTTCTATTGCAACGTGGGTGATGTTGTTGTCATTGGTTCATCGCCCGAGGCGCTGGTCAAGCTTGAAAACGGTGTTGCGGAACTGCGCCCGATCGCGGGTACGCGGCCACGGAGTGACGACCCGTTGGAAGATTTGCGCCATGAAACCGAATTGTTAGCGGATCCCAAGGAATCGGCCGAGCATGTGATGCTGGTGGACCTGGCGCGCAATGACCTCGGTCGCGTGGCCGCCGCCGGCAGCGTGCATGTCGATCCGTACCGGGCCATCGAGCGCTACAGCCACGTGATGCATATTGTCAGCGGCGTGCGCGGCAGGCTCGCTGCGGGGCGCGATGCTTTCGATCTGTTCGCAGCGGCCTTTCCGGCTGGCACCCTGGTCGGCGCGCCAAAAGTGCGCGCGATGGAGATCATCGACGAGCTGGAACCCGTGGGCCGCGGCTTGTACGGCGGAACGGTGGGCTATTTCGGCAAGAACGGCAGCATGGACAAGGCCATTACCATCCGCTCGCTGGTGGTGCGCGGTGACGAATACAGCTACCAGGCCGGTGCCGGTATCGTGGCTAACAGCATCGCGGAACGCGAGCACGACGAAGTGCTCGCCAAGAGCGCGGCGATGGCGCGGGCCCTGGAAATGGCCAAGGCAGGGGTCTGACATGAGCGTGCGTCTGTTGTTGATCGACAATTACGATTCCTTTACCTACAACCTTGTGCAGGCGTTCCTGGTGCTGGGCGCCGAGGTGGATGTGCGCCGCAATGACCGGATCGATGTCACGACGGCCCTGGCCCTGGCGCCGACACATCTATGCATCTCACCGGGACCGGGTACGCCGGCCGACGCCGGCGTATCCATGAACATGATCCGCGCGTTCGCGGGCCGCGTGCCTGTGTTAGGTGTCTGCCTCGGGCACCAGTCGATGGTCGAGGTATTTGGCGGCAAGGTGGTGCGGGCAGGCCGCCTGATGCATGGCAAGACCTCGACCATCCGCCACGACGGCGCCGGCGTGTTTGCGGGCATACCGCAGGATTGCGAGGTCGGCCGCTACCATTCGCTGATTGCAGAACCGGCATCTTTTCCGGAAGTGCTCGAGGTGACCGCCCGCACCGATCAGGATGAAATCATGGGCGCCCGGCACCGCGAACTGATGGTCGAGGGCGTGCAGTTTCACCCGGAAAGTGTGCTGACACCGCTTGGTCCCAGGATGCTCGGGAATTTTCTCCTGCAAAGCGGTGCTCGTCGATGAGCGTATCGGCGCAAATGCTCGCGCAAATGCGCGCTTTCCTGGAGTCTCTGTTAGCCGGTCGTAACTTGACGACCGCGGAGGCGGAGGCGCTGCTGGGCGGCCTGACCGAGCCTGAGTTTCCGGCGCCGCTCGCCGGCGCGCTGCTGATTGCGTTGCGCGCCAAGGGTGTTTGCGCGGACGAAATGCGCGGTCTCGCGACTGCCATGCGCGCGCTGGCCCGTCGGCCGGCCCTGCCGCCAGGGCTTCGCGCGGTCGACATCGTCGGCACCGGCGGTGACGCTTCCGGGAGTTTCAACCTCTCGACCGGCGCTGCGCTGCTGACAGCGGCCTGTGGTGTTCCCGTGGTCAAGCACGGCAATCGCTCGATCTCGAGCCGATCGGGCAGCGCCGATGTCCTGGAACAACTGGGTCTGCGCCTGCCGCTCGACGAGCAGGCCGCCGCAGCCTGCTTTGCCGCCAGCAATTTCACTTTTCTGTTCGCGCCGCATTACCACCCGGCCATGAAGGCGATTGCGCCGGTGCGCGCCGCGTTAGGTGTGCGCACCGTGTTCAATGTCCTGGGACCCCTCACCAATCCGGCGGCCCCGCCGTTCCAGGTTATTGGTGCGTTTGATGCCGGTATCGCGAAACTCATGGCGAATGCTTTCGCCGGCATGCCCATCGAGCGCGCCTTCGTTGTCCACAGCGACAATGGCTGGGATGAGCCGACGCCGATAGCGCCCTTCCGGATATTCGATGTGCGGCCGGGTCTGGTCCGTGAGCTGACAAGATCGGCAGCGGATTATGGCCTGCCTTCCTGCGCCGCAGCCGACCTGACTGGTGGTGATGCCCGGCACAATGCGCAGGCGTTGCACGCGGTTCTGACGGGTTCAGATCGCGGCGCACATCGCCATGCCGTGCTGTTAGGTTGCGCACTGGCCCTGGAGGTTGCCGGGCGCGCGGCGGCACCGCGGGAAGCGGTGGCGCAGGCGGCCCAGGCCATCGACTCAGGCGCGGCTAACGACCTCCTGCAGCGGCTGGCCGAGTTCGGGCGGGGCCGCGCGCCATGAGCGAGGCAGCGGTGCCAGGTTTCCTCGCTGAGATGGCCGCGAGCAGCCGCGCGCGCGTCCAGCTGGCGCGCGATCTGTGCGGCGATGCGGAGCTGCGGCGTCTGGCGACCGCCATGCCCGCGCCCTTGCCGCTACAGCTGTCAGCGCAGGGCTTTGACCTTATCGCGGAGCACAAGCTGCGCTCGCCGGCAGTCGGCAAGTTCAAGGATGCGGCATCCGACGATTTCGGTGCGCGGGTCCGGCAGTATGCGACCGCGGGCGCAGCGGCGGTCTCGGTGCTAACAGAACCGGCGCGTTTCGACGGCTCGATGGCGCATCTGGAGCAGGCTGCGCGCGTCCTGCCGATTCCGGCGATGCGCAAGGACTTTCTGGTCGATCCGTACCAGGTCCTGGAGGCGCGGGTAGCCGGCGCAGGCGGTGTGCTGGTCATCGTGCGCATGCTGCCGCTGGCCGAACTCGAAGCCCTGGTCGACTGCGCGCTGGAGCAGCACCTGTTCGTGCTGCTGGAGGCTTTTGACGAAGCGGACATCGAACTCGCAGCGCGCCTGATCGATGCGCGCGGCGCTGCACGCGGACCATTTTTGTTAGGGGTCAATTGTCGCGATCTGAACACGCTGCAGATCGTGCCGGCGCGTTTGCTGGAGCTGGCGCCACGGTTGCCGCGCCAGTTACGGCGCGTGGCGGAAAGTGGTGTCACGACCGCTGCCGACGCTGCCAGGGTCGCAGCCGCCGGCTACAATCTCGCGCTGGTCGGCAGTGCACTGATGCAGGCCGGTGACTCCGGTGAGCTGATCCAGGCCATGCTGCGGGCCGGCCGCGCGGCGCGGGTGGCCTGATGTGGATCAAGGTCTGTGGCATGACGGGTAGCGAGGCGGTAGCGGCTGCACTCGAGGCCGGCGCCGATGCCATCGGCTTTGTGTTTGCGCCCTCGGTGCGTCAGCTGCAGCCTGGGCGTGCGGCCCGGCTTGCCGAACCGGCACGCGGCAAACTGCGCCTGGTGGCGGTGACACAGCACCCCGGGCCCGTGTTGTGGAGTGACGTGGCCGCCGAGTTCCGGCCGGACATGTTGCAGACGGACCAGCACGATTTTGCGAACCTGCCGCAACCGTTAGGCTGCGAGGCATTGCCTGTATTGCGTGGCGATCAACCGCTGCCTGATACAGTACCGGGAGTTGTGCTTTACGAAGGCGCGCGCAGTGGCACCGGCCAGGTCGCCGACTGGTCGACAGCCGCGCGCTGGGCGCGCCGCACGCGCCTGGTGTTAGCTGGCGGCCTGCATGCGGGCAATGTGGCAGACGCGATTGCCGCCGTGCGGCCCTGGGGCGTCGATGTATCCAGCGGCGTCGAGGATTCCCCGGGTGTGAAATCGCCGCGGAAGATTTTTGAATTTGTCCGGGCCGCTCGCGCGGCTTTTGGGGAGTTACCGGGATGAGTGCTGAATTGTTAGCCAGTGAAATTGCGGGTCAATTGCCGGATGCCCGTGGACGCTTCGGCCCATATGGCGGCCGCTATGTGCCGGAGACCCTGATTCCCGCGCTGGAACGCCTCGAGGCGGGCATGAAGGAATATCTGCCACGCGCGGATTTTCAGCAGGCGCTCAAAGATCAGCTCGCCAACTGGGTGGGCCGGCCCACGGCGCTGACGCCGGCCCCGCGCCTGGGCGCCGCCTGGGGCGCGCAGGTCTGGCTCAAGCGCGAGGATCTTGCGCACACCGGCGCGCACAAGATCAACAACGCGATCGGCCAGGCCCTGCTGGCACAGCGCCTCGGCGCGCGCCGCATCGTCGCGGAAACCGGCGCCGGTCAGCACGGCGTGGCCACCGCGGCGGCCTGCGCGCGTCTCGGCCTGCCATGCACCGTGTACATGGGCGTCATCGATACCCAGCGCCAGTCGCCCAACGTCGACCGCATGAAATTGCTGGGCGCGAACGTGGTGCCGGTGACCGGCGGCGACCAGACGCTGCGCGCCGCGATCGACGAGGCCCTGCGCGACTGGGTCTCGGATCCCACACACACGTATTATTTGTTAGGTTCCGCGGTCGGCCCGCACCCCTACCCGCTGCTGGTGCGTAACCTGCAGTCGATCATCGGCCGCGAAGCGCGTGCGCAGTTCAAGACCGCGACCGGCGGACTGCCGGACGTGGTCATCGCCTGTGTCGGCGGCGGCTCCAATTCGATCGGTATGTTCTACCCCTTCGTGCCTGACACGTCGGTGGATTTGTTAGGCATCGAGGCGGGCGGACATGGTTCGGGACTCGGGCAGAATTCCGCGACCATTTCCCATGGCCGTCCCGGCGTGCTGCAGGGCAGCTATTCGCTGCTGCTGCAGGATGCCGAAGGCCAGATCCAGGAAACGCATTCCATCTCGGCGGGCCTCGATTATCCGGGCATCGGCCCGGAGCATTCGCTGCTGAGCCATGTGGGCCGCGTGCATTACGAAAGCGCCTCGGACGATGAAACCCTCGACGCTGTGGAAGAGTGCTGCCGGCTCGAGGGAATTCTGCCGGCGCTGGAATCCGCGCATGCCCTTGTTGGTGCGCGCCGCTGGGCCAGGGCCCATCCGCGCCAACGGATTCTGATCTGCCTCTCGGGCCGCGGCGACAAGGACATGCCAACGATGCAGAAAACCCTGATTCCACGCATGGCCGCCAAAGCCGGCAAGGCGGGTTGAGATGACCCCCGCCGAGCAGATTTCCGCAGCGATTCGGGCTGCTAACACGAAAGGCCCGGCCATCGTGGCCTTCATGACCGCAGGCTACCCTTCGGCCGCCAGGTTTCGCGAGCACCTGACCGCGGTTGCCTCCGGCGCGGACGTGGTGGAAATAGGCGTACCGTTCACGGACCCCATGGCTGACGGCGTCACGATCCAGCGCTCGAGTGAGGCGGCGCTGAAGCAGGGCGTGAGCCTGCGCTGGATCCTGCGGGAGTTGACCGCGATGCAGCGCCCGGCAACGCCGCTGGTGCTGATGAGCTATCTCAACCCTTTGTTAGCTTATGGTCTCGATGCGCTGGCCCGTGACGCAGCGATCGCCGGCGTCAGCGGTTTCATCGTTCCGGACCTGCCATTCGATGAAGGCGAAGACTTTCGCAAGGCCCTCAGCGCCACGGGTCTGGCGTTGATTCAGATGGTGACACCGGTGACGACTGCTGCGCGGCTTGCGCAAGTGGCAGCCGCCAGCCAGGGGTTCCTGTACGCCGTGACCATGACAGGTACTACCGGCAAATCCGCGGAGTTGCCGCCCGAGGCGGCGGACTACCTGCGACGTGCACGGGCCGCGGCCAAGGTGCCGTTGTGCGCAGGTTTCGGCATCCGCTCGCGGGAGCAGGTTGCCACGCTGCGGCCGTTAGCCGATGGCGTCATCGTCGGTTCGGCGCTGGTGGAAGTACTGGAACGGGGCGAAGATCCGGCTGCCTGGCTGCGCGCCTTGCGCGTGGCAGCGCCCAACTGATGCCACAATCAACCCGGGTGCCGATGGGGCTGGCACTGTTGTTAGCTTTCCTGTCGATGATGAGCCCCTTCGCGATCGACACCTGCCTGCCATCCTTCCGTGCCATCCAGCGGGCGTTCGATGTCAGCGCGCTCAGCGTGCAGCAGTTGCTGACGCTCTACATGCTCCCCTACGCCGTCATGTCCCTGATCTACGGGCCACTGTCCGACGCGCTGGGGCGGCGCAAAGTCGTGTTGCTGGGTGTCAGTGGGTTTACGCTGGCCTCACTCGCCTGCACGTTTGCGCCGAGTTTCGCGACCTTGCTGGTGTTTCGTGCCGCGCAGGGCATGACCGGCGGCGCAGGCATGGCGGTGTCGCGCGCCGTGATCCGCGATCTGTACGACGGTCCGGCGGCGCAACGCATGATGAGCGTAGTCACCATGCTGTTTACCTTTGCGCCCGCGGTCGCGCCCGTGATCGGCGGCTGGATCCAGGCGGTGGCCGACTGGCGAGCGGTGTTTGGTTTCATGGCGTTGTTAGGGCTCGCGGTCCTTTGGGCCTGCCACGCGATGCTCGCTGAGTCGCATCCCGCGCACAAGCGCCTGGCATTTCATCCGGTTGCACTCTTTACCGCCGCCTGGGATGTCGCTATCCACCGCGAGTTCCAGTGGCTCGCTTTTGCCAATGCTTTCACGCACGGCGCGATGATGATTATCATCGGCGCGGCGCCGGTAATCGTGCTCGATCACTGGCACCTGCGGGAGACTCAATTCATCTGGCTGTTCCTGCCGCTGGTCGGCGGCTTCATGCTCGGCGCCTTCATGTCGGGGCGCATGGCCGGGCGCTACACATCCAAGAAGCAGCTCCGTGTCGGCCTGACTGTCAGCCTGGGGGGTGCGCTGTTGGCGGCCGTCATGCACGCGGTCATGGAATCGCCACCGATCCTCGCGCAACAGCTACTGTTGGCAATCTGCGCGATCGGCGTGCAAATCTCCGGTCCGGCGCTTACGCTGCGGATGCTGGACCTGTTTCCCGATACGCGTGGTTCCGTGTCATCGGTGCAGGTGTTCCTGTCTCTTTTGTTAGGTGCGTTTGCCATGGGCGTCGTGGCGCCTTTGATCAGCCATCACTTGTTGTGGGTCAAGCTATGGATGCTGGTGTCTTTTGCACTGGCGTGGATCCTGTGGCGCGCCGCTGAGCGACATGTCGCGCGTTAGCTCCATCCACCACGTCAACTACCTGGTTCGCGATCTCAGCGAGGCAGCAGCGCGTTTTGCCAGCGAGCTCGGGCTGGAATTCGCGCCGGAACAGGCGTTGCGCGAGCGCGGGGTCGTGACGCGACGAGCCCGGCTCGGCGCCACCTGGCTGGTACTCGTTCAACCGCTCGATCTTGCAAATCCGATAGGCCAGCGCCTCAGCCGCCATGGTGAAGGGGTGTTTCTGTTGTCGTTCGCGGTCGATGATCTCGATGCGGCGCTGGCGTCGGGTCAGGCGCTGGGACCGGAGCGTCGCGGTCTGGACGGCTGGCGCGTCGCGGACCTGACCGGGCTACCGGGCGGGACCACCGTCCTGCAGTTGTGCCAGGACAAGGACCATGGTCGTTAGCTCCGCCACCAAGTACGGATCAGCTGCAGAACTCCCAGGGCGCCTAACACCCAACCCGCCCAGGCGGGCTGGGCCGCAACCGCCTGCCAGATAATCGCGCCTAACAACAGCGCCGCGGCAATGGTGATGCCGTCGCGCCGGCGGTTGCTGTCGCGGATGGTCTGTTGCAGCGAATCAATATTCGCGGCCTCGACGCGCAGCCGCAGTGTGCCGTCTTGAGCCTGCTGCACGGCGCCTTTCAGCAGCGGAGGCAGGGCCCGTACCGCATCGAGGACTTCCGGCAGTTGGGTACGCAGGCTCTCAATGACCGTGGTGCCGCTGACGCGATCGCTCATCCAGTCGCGCAGGATCGGCGTCGCTGTTTTCCAGATGTCGAGCTCGTCGTACAACTGGCGACCGAGTCCCTCGACATTGAGCAGGGTCTTCTGCAGCAGCACCAGCTGCGGCTGAATTTCCATGTTAAAGCGTCGCGAAATCGCGAACAGCCGTAACAGGATCTGTCCGAAGGATATTTCCTTCAAAGGCTTGTTGAAGATCGGCTCGCACACCGTGCGGATCGCCGACTCCATTTCATCGATGCGCGTGTTAGGCGGGACCCAGCCGGATTCCAGGTGCAGCGTTGCGACCCGGCGATAGTCGCGCTCGAAAACCGCGAGAAAATTTTCCGCCAGGTATTTCTGATCGCGCGCATCCAACGTGCCGACGATGCCGAAGTCCACGGCGGCGTAGCGCGGCCGGGCCGGATCATCGACCAGCACGAAAATATTGCCCGGATGCATGTCGGCGTGGAAGAAGTTGTGCCGGAAGACCTGCGTGAAGAAAATCTTGACGCCGTTCTCTGCTAACAGAGGAATGTTGGCGCCCAGCTCGCGCAGCCGCGACATGTCGCTGATCGGGACGCCACGGATCCGTTCCATGACCATCACGTTGTCGCGGCACAGATCCCAGAATACCGCGGGCACGTACAGGGAGTCGTCGCCGGCAAAGTTGCGGCGCAGCTGCGAGGCGTTGGCCGCTTCGCGCATCAGGTCGAGCTCATCCAGTATGGTCTTCTCGTAGTCCTGCACGATTTCCGTCACGCGCAGGCGGCGCGCTGTCGCGGAGTTACGGTATGCGAGGCGCGCCAGTTCGTGCATCACCTCGAGATCACAGGTAATGACTTCGTGCATGCCGGGCCGTAGCACTTTGACGACGACATCGGTGCCATCGAGCATGGTCGCGGCGTGTACCTGCGCGATTGAAGCCGCCGCCAGCGGAGTTTCGTCGAACGCCCGAAACAGCTTCGTGACCGACTCACCTAACGCAGCTTCAATGAGGGCGCGTGCTTCCGCGCCCGGAAAGGGCGGTACGGCGTCCTGCAATTTAGCCAGTTCGCCGGCGATATCGAGTGGCAGCAAATCGCGGCGCGTCGAAACAGCCTGACCGAACTTGACGAATATCGGCCCGAGTTCCTCCAATGCCAGGCGCAGGCGCACGCTGCGCGGCGCCTGCTTGCTGCGCTCGAACCAGGTCCAGGGCGACAACAGGAAAATGAAGCGCAGTGGCCGCCATAGATGCGTTTCGCGCACGAATTCGTCCAGGCCGTGCCGGACCAGCACGCGCTGGATCTCCATCATCCGCAACGCGACGCGTACGTTCACGGTGGCGATTCCAGTTGCGTCAGGCGCGATGCGAGGCGTGCCGCGTCGTCCCGCAATTGTTCGATATCACGGAACAGCGCTTCGGCTTCCGCCCGCGGCACCAGCGCGCCTTTTTCGTGCGCCAGATAATCGACCGTGTTCTGCAAGGCGGTCGCCGCCACTTGGCGCCCATAGCTGGCGGCAGCCTGCGCGAGCCCAGACACGCGGTGCGCCGGCACGTCGCCGATCAGTCGCGACAACTCCTCGACAAAGTCGGGGCGCAGCAGCTGCAGCAGTTTCTGGTATTGCTGCGCGACTTCCGCGTCGCCGTCGATACGGACAGCGCCACGGCGGATCACATTGTCGGGTTCCGCGCCCGCCAGAGCTAACAAACTGAGCGGGGTGCCGCGCACCTGCACGGCCGACTCGTCCGGCGCCGGCCGCATGAGTTTCAGAGAATCACCGACCGACTCGACCGCCACGTCGTAGCCGACCGACTCGGCGTAGATCGCCAGGCGCCGGCCGCGCAGCGCCGCACAGAGTTCGCGCGCCGCCGGCGACACGGCGAGATTGCGGTTCAGCATATTTTCCAATATCTCGGTAATCATGACTGGCGCTCAGTGTCGATAGCCACGGTGCACCGCCACGATGCCGCCGGCGAGGTTGTGATAGCGGCAGTCCGCGAGTCCCGCCCCGCGCATCATACCTAACAAAGTGTCCTGGTCTGGATGCATGCGGATGGACTCGGCCAGGTAACGGTACGAATCCTCGTTGCGCGCCACCAGCTTGCCAAGCCGCGGCAGGATCCCGAACGAATAGCCATCATAGATTTTCGACAACAGCGGCGAGGTTGGTTTTGAAAATTCCAGCACCAGCAGCTGCCCGCCGGGTTTCAGAACAGAATGCATGGCTGCCAGTGCTGCGGGTTTGTCGGTGACATTGCGCAGACCGAAACCGATGGTCACGCAGTCAAATGTCCCGGGCGCGAACGGCAATTTCTCGGCGTTAGCCAGCACGAAGTCCACGCCGCGCAGCACGCCCGTGTCGATCAGGCGGTCGCGCCCCCGGCCTAACATTTCAGCGTTGATGTCGGACAGTACGACCAGGCCGCGTTCGCCCACCTGCTTGCTCATGCCGAGGGCCAGGTCGCCCGTGCCTGCGGCTACATCCAGCGCCAGCTGGCCTGGACGCAGGTTCGTCAGTGACAGGGTAAATGCCTTCCAGGCCCGGTGCAGTCCCGCGGACATCAGGTCGTTCATCAGGTCGTAGTTGCCGGCCACGGAATCAAAAACACCCCGGACGCGGCTCTGTTTCTCGTCGCGGGGGACTTTTTCGTAGCCGAAATCGGCGCTGGATTTGTCGGAGGGGTGGGTCACGTGGAGGCCTGTTTTACGTCGATCATTCTAACGTTTGTTGTATCTACGCGACATACGATGACCGCTCCGAGGAGATAAACTAGGGGAGCTACCTTAACAGCTGCGGATTAGGTTAGTTTTCGCGCCGGTCGGGCGCAGCCGCGCATTCGGACATTTAACGAGGGTTTACGCAATGGAACGCAAGAATTGGTTGGCATTCGCGTCAGGTCTGGCTTTGCTGCCGGGTGCCGTCATGGCGCAATCGGGCAAGGGCGGCGACGGCGTGCTGGAAGAAGTTACAGTCACCGCTGAGCGCAGGGAAGCCTCGCTACAGACAGTCCCGATTTCGGTGACGGCGTTGAGTGAAACGGCGCTGGAGCAGCGCCAGGTCACGGAAGCACGCGATTTGCAGCGTTACGTGCCCAGCCTGCGCATGAGCAACAACATCACCTCACCGACCAACATCTCGCCTTCGCTGCGCGGCTCGTTGCAGCAGGACGCGTCACTGGTGGTCGCCGAGTCGCCGTTCGGCATTTATGTCGACGATGTTTACCTGGCGCGACTCAACGGCAACAACATCACCTTGTCCGACATAGAGCGCGTAGAAGTGCTGCGCGGTCCGCAGGGCACGCTGTACGGCCGCAACACGCTGGCGGGCGCCATCAAGTTCGTGTCGCGCACGCCTAACGCCGACAACGCCTGGTTCGACACCAAAGTCGGCGTCGGCAACTGGGGCCAGTACATTGCCAGCCTCAGCGTCGGCGACAAGATCTACGACAACTGGGCTGCTTCGTTGTCAGTCCAGACAAACCACAGGAGCGGGCAGGTCACTAACGTTATCACTGGCGAGCACGTCGGCGATGAAAAGAATGTGGCTGGCCGCGCCAAGCTGCATTACTTCGGCAGCGAAAATTTCGATGCCGTGTTTTCCCTGTCGTACGCGGATAGCAGCAACGAATCGCTGCAGCTGCTGCCCGGCATCTCTCCGTCCGTTCCGGCCAACCAGCGATATACGTCCGACAACGTCGTATTGCCTAACGGCGATTACGCAAATCGCACGGTGTACGGCACGCGCTCGCCTTCGATCCTGGGCAAGAATCCGCGCGGCGACACCACACAGACCATCATGTCGGCCAACCTGTCCTGGGACATGGGTGCCTATACCATCCGTTCCATCACCGGCTACGTGAAGACGGCGGACTTTTTCAGCACCGATTTCAGCGGTGAAAGCCAGGTGCTGGGCGCGTCCAATCCGAGAGCGCGGCAGTACTCCGAAGAACTGCAGGTCAGTGGCAAGGCGATGGGCGACAAGCTCGATTATCTGGCTGGCGTCTATTGGTTCGACGAGAAGGGCTCGCAGGACTTCGGCTGGAATATCACGCGCTCGTTCTTCAATGTCGGCCCCGTGTCATCGAACACGGAGAGTACAACCACGAAGTCCGTGTCGGTATTTGGCCAGGGTTCGTACCAGTTCAACGATGCCCTGAAGGCAACGTTAGGTGCGCGCTGGACGCAGGACAAGAAAGCCTTCAACCTGCGATGGCAGGCGCTGTTTGCGCCGATTCCGGCCACGGCGGTCGCGCTGCGCAACACCTACACCGAATTGACGCCGAAGTTCGGCCTGGATTATAAAGTGAACAGCGACGCGTTCGACAGCATGCTGCTGTACTTCTCGGCGGCGCGTGGCTTCAAGTCCGGCGGTTATAACGGCATCGCGATTACCAGCGCGGAAGATGCCAAGTCGGCATACGGCCCGGAGTCGAACTGGACCTACGAAATCGGCGCGAAGATGGACACGCTGAATAACAAGCTGCGTTTCAACGCCAACTACTTCCTGGCCAAGGTCAAGGACCTGACCTTGAACGCAACGGTCATCGATCCGATGACCGGCACGGCATCTTTCCCGGTGCAGAACTCGGGAACAGCCACGATTCAAGGCCTGGAGCTCGAGTCCACCTTTGTGGCGACCAACAACCTGACATTCTTCATGAATGCCTCGTTCCTCAACGGCAAGTACGACAGTCTGAACGCGACCAGCGCGCCTGCGGTTGCATCCTTGCCGCGCCTGCCGCTGTTCGTGAACAACAATCGTCTCGGCGTGAAGGCCGAACCGCCGCAGCTGCCGGACTACACCATCGCGGTGGGCTTCGATTACCGACGGCCGTTTGGCGACGGCAATGCCTTGCGCTTTGGCGGCGACTGGTATCGCACCGATGACTACATCACCGCGGCGACCAACGACTTCGTCATTACCGGCTATGATCGCTTCAACGCGTTCATCGGCGTGGATCTTGGCGATCACCTGGAACTGCGCGCGACCGGCAAGAACGTGGCTAACGACAAGAAAATCTATGTCGGCAGCCGCGGCTTCCTCGGTGGTTATCTGATGTTGCCGCCGGCCGAGATCATGGTGACCCTGAAGTACAAACGGTAATCGCAATAGCCATTGCCTGATACAAAGGCCCGGGCGGCGGCGCCCGGGCTTTTTTTTAGTGCTTACAACTGCGGTCGATAATTTTCCGCAAGACCGCCAGGTCGACGTCCGCCAGACGCTTGATGTAAAGGCAAACCTTGGCGGTCTTATGCTTGCCGAGCTTCTCCAGCAGAGGTCCGAGTTTGTCGAACCCAGGCATGACGTAGATCGTCAGGTCGTTCTTGCGCGGTGCAAAGGCAATCGCCGGCCAGTCGAGCTCCGTGCCGTTGGCATACCTGATGGGCTTGTTTCCGAAGCCAACGATTCCTGTGCCCCACATGACTGGTTTGCAGCCGGTGGCAGCCTGCATCAGCTTGACGAGCGCCTTGCAGTCCGTGCGTTTGCCGTCGTCGGGCACGGCCGCGATGAACTCGGCCACATTGACATCTTTGTTAGGTCGGGTTTTGGGCTCGGCCACGGCTATTTCCCCGCGCGGGCAACTCTTGCCAGATATCTTTCCCAGTTCGGCGCCTGCTGTTCACCCAGTTCGCGCAGGTAGCGCCAGGAAAACAGGCCGGTGTCATGCCCGTCATCGAAAACGATCCGCACCGCGTACTGGCCGACCTGTTCGACGGCCTTCACTCCCACGTTTTCCTTGCCGAGCACCAGGGTTTCCTGGCCGGGACCATGACCCTTGACCTCGGCCGACGGGGAGTGCGTCCGCAGGTACTCAAACGGCAGCTCAAACGACCGGCCGTCGGCAAAACTGACGACCAACAGCCGGCTAGTGGAGCGGGCCCGAATCTCGGTCGGCGTGATGTTTTGACTCTGGTTCTCCATCCAGTGATTCTGCCCGCTGACAGGCCGGTCCGCACCGTGACTTTTCCCCGGGGGCCGCTACACTTCTAGGTTTAGACCACTGACGATACCGATGACCGAAACCAACACCGCCGACCCGAACTATTTCCACAAAGTCGTTGATTGCCAGTGGGCCTGTCCGGCCCACACCGATGTCCCGGAGTACATCCGGCTCATCGCGCAGGGGCGTTTTACCGACGCCTACATGGTCAACCGCAAATCCAACGTGTTCCCCGGGATCCTCGGGCGCGTCTGCGACCGGCCCTGTGAGCCCGCCTGCCGCCGCGGCCGGGTCGAGAAAAAGCCGGTCGCGATCTGCCGTCTGAAACGCGTCGCCGCGGACCACAAGGACGACGATTACAAGTTGCTGCTGCCCAAGGCACCGGCGCAGAAGAACGGCAAGAAGATTGCGCTGATCGGCGCCGGCTGCGCCTCGCTCGGCGTGGCGAACGACCTGCTGCCGTTAGGTTATGACGTTACGATTTTCGAGCAGTACGGCGAGCCCGGTGGCCTGATGCGCACCAATATCCCGGCGTTTCGACTGCCGCATGAAGTACTGAACGAGGAGATCTACGATATCGTCAACATGGGCGCGGATCTCAAGCTCAATCACCCGATCAAGAGCATGCGTGAGCTGCTCGACCAGGGGGGCTACGACGCCGTGTTCGTCGGCACCGGCGCGCCCAAGGGCAAGGAGCTCTCGCTGCCCGGCCGCAAGGAAGCCGACGCTAACATCCACATCGGCATCGCGTGGCTGGAGTCGATCGCCTTCGGGCATGTCGACAAGGTCGGCAGGAATGTTCTGATCATCGGTGTCGGCAACACTGCAATGGATTGCTGCCGCAGTTCGCTGCGCCTCGGCGCCAGCAACGTCAAGGTCATGGCGCGCAAGCCGCGCGGCTTCTTCAAGGCTTCCGAATGGGAACTCGAGGATGCCGAGGAAGAGCACGTCGAGATCGTCATCAATCGTTCGCCGAAATCCTTCGTGCTCGAAAATGGCAAATTGAAGGGCATGCTGTTCGATGTCATGGAATATGACGTCGATGCCAAGGGCCGCATCAAGTCCGAGCGCATCACGGGCGAGCAGTTTTATCCCGCCGATGACGTGATCCTCGCAATCGGGCAGGAGAATTCCTTCCCCTGGGTGGAGCGGGATGTCGGTATCGAATTCGACAAATGGGATGTGCCCAAAGTCGATGCAGTCACGTTTGAGTCGACGCGCAAGGGCGTGTTCTTCGGCGGCGACGCGGCATTCGGCCCGAAGAACATCATCTGGGCGGTCGAGCACGCGCACCAGGCGGCTATCTCGATTCACCTGCGCTGCCAGGACAAGCCGGTGACTGAGCGCATGCCGCCCGGCATGAATCTCGTGTCGCAGAAAATGGGCATGCACGAGTGGTCGTATGCTAACGACTACAACCCGAAGGAGCGGCGGCTGATGCCGCATGTGTCGCTCAAGGAACGCTTCAAGAAAATCAACATCGAAGTCGAGCTCGGCTTCACCGAAAAGGAATTTGTCGAAGAAGTACAGCGCTGTCTCAACTGCGATGTGCAGACGGTGTTCGAGACCAAGCTCTGTATCGAATGCGACGCCTGCATCGATATCTGTCCGGTCGATTGCCTGACGATCGCGGCCGACGGACCGGAAGATGAACTACGCAAACGGCTCAAGGCACCGGCTGCGAATACCACGCAGGCGCTGTATGTCTCAGGGCCGCTGAAACACACCGGTCGCGTCATGGTGAAGGACGAGGACCTGTGCGTGCACTGCGGGCTCTGTGCCGAGCGCTGCCCGACTTATGCCTGGGACATGCAGAAGGGCACGGTCCAGTGGCCGCTGGCGGCCGACCAAGTGAGAGGCTAACAAACATGTCCGCCGCACCCTCGCGCATCAACGACTTCGCCATCAAGATCGCCACCGTGAACGGCACGGGCTCGGCCAGTGCTAACACGCTGCTGATGAAATCGATTTTCCGGGCCGGCATCCCGGTGATGGGCAAGAACTACTTCCCGTCCAACATCCAGGGCCTGCCAACCTGGTACGAAATCCGCCTGTCGAAGGACGGCTACGTCGCGCGCTCCGGCAAAGTCGACATCATGGTCGCGATGAATGCCGAGACCTACGCCAAGGACGTCAGGGAAGTCGCAAGCGGCGGCTATCTCATTTACGACAGCACCTGGCCGCGTCCGGCGCTGCTGGCACGGGACGACATCACGGTCATCGGGGTGCCGCTGGCGCGCATGTGCAATGAAAACTTCAACGGCGTGCGCACGCGCATCCTGATGAAGAACATCTGCTATGCCGGCGTACTCGCTGCGCTGATGGACCTCGATCTTGCGAAGATCCGCGAATTGCTGGCGGAGACCTACGCCAAGAAGCCGCAGCTTGTCGATTCCAACATGAAGGCCATCGGCCTTGGCTACGATTATACGAAAGCTAACGTCAGCTCCCCCCTGCCGCTGCGTGTCGAGAAGATGGACAAGACCGCGGGTCACATCCTGATCGATGGCAATACCGCCGCCGGTCTCGGCGCGGTGTACGCTGGCGCAACGGTCGCCGCCTGGTATCCGATCACGCCGTCGACCTCGCTGATGGACGCCTTCAAGTCCTTTGCCGACAGGATGCGCATCGATCCCGAGACCGGCCGCGCGAATTTCGCCTTCATCCAGGCCGAAGACGAACTTGCCGCCATTGGTATGACCTTGGGCGCGAGCTGGAATGGCGCACGTTCGTTCACCGCGACCTCGGGCCCAGGCATTTCTCTGATGAGTGAATTCCTGGGGCTGGCGTATTACGCGGAAGTGCCGGCGGTGGTGTTCGACGTGCAGCGCGTCGGTCCGTCGACCGGCATGCCGACCCGCACCCAGCAGTGCGACATCATGTCCTGCGCCTACGCATCGCATGGCGACACCAAGCATGTGTGTTTGTATCCGGCGAACCCGGAAGAGTGTTTTTACATGGCCGTGCAGGCCTTCGATCTGGCTGAGCGCCTGCAGACACCGGTGATGGTGCTCTCCGATCTCGACATCGGCATGAATGACTGGATGTGTCGCGATCTCAAATGGGACGATAACTACCAGCCCGATCGCGGCAAGGTCTATAACAAGGAAGATCTCGAGAAGATGGAGAAATTCCATCGCTATGTCGACAAGGATGGCGATGGCATTCCGTATCGCACTTTTCCGGGAGTTCATCCGAAAGGGGCTTACTTCACGCGCGGATCCGGGCACACGCAGTTCGGCACCTACACGGAAGATTCTGCTGAATACCAGCTGGTGCTCGACCGTCTGACAAGAAAGTTCGAGACGGCGAAACAGTGGGTGACGAAGCCGGTGCTGCGCTCGTCCGGCAGGACCGACGTTGGCCTGGTCGCGATTGGTAGCAGCGACGGCGCCGTCAACGAAGCGCTGGATCTGCTGAAAACGCAGGGTGTCACGCTCGATTACCTGCGTATCCGCGCTTTCCCTTTTGGCGCCGAGGTCGAGAAATTCCTTGCCGAGCACGAGACCTTGTTCGTGGTCGAGCAGAACCGCGATGCGCAGCTGCGCTCGCTGCTGACGCTCGAGACCGCGGTCGAGAAATCGAAACTGAAATCACTGCTGCATTACAGCGGCCTGCCGGTGTCGTCCACGTTTATCGTCGATGGCGTGCTCGCCGAGTTGCGCCCGGCCCGTGCCGCAGGCGTGGCCTGAGCGGCTGACAAGACTGCTGGAAAAAGATTGCTGGAGTAGTTCATGACTTTTCTGCCGAAACCCAAAGTAGCTCACCCCAGCCTGCCGAAGAATGAGCTGGGCCTGACACGCCGCGACTACGAAGGCGCGCTATCCACGCTGTGCGCCGGCTGCGGTCACGATTCCATCACCGCCGCCATCGTCGAGGCCTGCTGGGGCATCAGCGTGCGGCCCGAGAATGTCGTCAAGCTCTCCGGCATCGGCTGCTCATCCAAGACCACCGCGTATTTTGTCAACGGTGGCCATGGCTTTAACTCGGTGCACGGCCGCATGCCGTCCATTGCGATGGGAGCTAACGCTGCTAACAGAGATCTTTACTACCTCGGCGTCTCGGGCGACGGCGATTCACTGTCCATTGGACTCGGCCAGATGTGTCATGCGATCCGCCGCAACGTCAACATGCTGTACCTGATCGAGAACAACGGCGTGTACGGCCTGACGAAGGGCCAGTTCTCGGCCTCTGCGGACGTCGGCACCAAGGCGAAGAAGGGCGATGTGAACACCCAGTCGCCGATCGATCCCGTGCTGCTGGCGATGACGCTGGGCGCTGGCTTCGTCGCACGCAGTTTTTCAGGCGACAAGGAACAACTGGTGCCGCTGATCCAGGCTGGCATGAAATACCGCGGTTTTGCGCTGATCGATGTGCTGTCACCCTGCGTGACCTTCAACGATCACGAAGGCTCGACCAAGAGCTACCAGTTCACGCGCGAGCACTATGAGCCCGCCGTGCACGCTGATTTCATCCCGTTCCAGCGCGAGATCAAGGCCGAGTACGGCGAAGGCGAGCGCATGCCGGTCGTGTTGCATGACGGCAGCCGTATCGTGCTCAGCAAGGTCGCCAGGGATTTCGATCCTGCCGACGCGGTCTCATCGTACAAGTTTGTGCAGGATCACCTGGCGAAAAACGAATACCTCACGGGGCTGCTGCATCTGCGCGAGACCGAGAGCGAGTTCCACCTGGCTAACAAGACACCGGATACGCCGCTGAATCAGCTGCCGTTCGCCAGGCTGTCGCCGGGGTCGAAGGCGCTGGAGAAACTGCAGGCGCGGTATCGGTAGTTTGTCGGTGACCGGGAGGCCGGCGTCGCAAGGTTGCTGCCGGGCTCAGGATCGTGCGCCCGCCAGGGGCGGGTTCCCGTTCAAGGCCGGGCGCGCGGCGCCGAGACCCTTTTCCCGAGACGGTGATGATGGCGGTCGCCGCGCGCTGATCCGGCCCTGAACGGCGCCCGATATTCGCCTGGCAGCGACCTTGCGACGCCGGCCTCCCACTCATCGACGTGAGGGGCGACTTGTGCCAAGGTTGCGGTCATGATTCGTCGTATCGCTATTGTTGTACTGGTCGTTGTTATCGTGTTCGCGATTCGCTGGATGCTGTCGCGGCGCAAGGACAACACGCGGCCATGACCAAGGTCATACGTACGACATCACATTGTTGCGACCTGCCCGCCCTAGACTGAGCACATGTTTACGCTGCCCCCAGACTATCCGTCCGACATTTCCGGCGCCTTCGGTATCTTGAAGACCCGCAAGAGCCTGTCGCTCGATGACATGCGCGTGCTCGCCGTGATCGAAGCCGCGGGCGAGGAATTCTATCTGCGCATCGCCAGGGGCGTGCGCAACCCGCAGGCCGCGGCCCTGTTGATCCAGAACGGTCGGGAAGAGCGCGGTCACGCGCACCGCCTGCTGAAAGCTATCGTGGCCGCCGGCGGCGAACCTTTTGAATTGCCGCCAGCCAGCGAAAACCCGTTCATTGCCGGCCTGCCGGCGGAGTTTCCCGCGACGCCGGAATTCATCGCCTCGCTCGAGAAAGGCGAGAAAGACGGCGACCGGATATATCAGACCTGGGCTGACGCCGCAGCTAACGACGAAGTCGCGCAGGTGCTGCGCCAGAACGGCCGCGAAGAGACCCGTCATGGCGAGCGTGACGCGCAGGTAATCAGGCTGCTGGCGGCGAACGTATAGACGGCCGGCGTGACCCAGCCGGTCAACTGGGACGCTTTGCTAACACAACTCACGGCGCGCGTCGGCCAGGAGACGCCGCCGACCGTCACCGAAGTCGACAAGAGCATGATCCGCGTGTCCACGTTCGTGATCGGGCATATGCCGGATATTTTCCATGTCGCGGCAGGGCGGCGCGCCCGTCGCCCGCGTGCGCATCGTGTCGGTGAGCTTCTGAGCATGAAGCGACACTCAAAGCAGGCGAGGTGCTCCCGGTGTACGAGCGCGAGGTCACGACCGAGCAGCTCGTGCGTTTCGCCGGCGCCTCCAATGATTTTTCGCGCCAGCACTGGGACCATGCATTCATGGTCGAGAACGGATTCCCGGGCGCTATCGTCTACGGCTGGTTCACCTTCGCGATCCTGTGCGAGGCGGTCGGCTGCTGGCTTCCGCCGGAGGAAGCGGCGATCACCTCGTTGAAGGTGCGCTATCACCGCACCCATGCGTCGGGTCTGGTGCGCAGCGGCAACCATGTTCTTGACCCGCTTGGTCGGCTAAAAATGATCGGGCGCGATTTCGCTATTCCAAATAAGGCCTTCGGCGCAGGCGGTTGATCATCGTGCCGGAAATGGTGCACAGTTAGGCCTAATGTCAATTTGTCCAAATAATAGTTAGGCGGCAGTTCACGCCCGCAGATCCTGCGTTGACAACTATATTTAACGTAGCTACAATAAATCGATGCGTATCACATGCAATCGCGCGAAGCGAAACGGCTCCGGCCGTATCTTGAAGCACAAGACTGACGAAGTGCCAGAGCTGACCTCAGACTGGGCGGCTGGGGCCGATCTACATCACGGCAAGAAGCTCATTCGGCGCGGCCGACCGAAGTTGGAACGTCCGCGCCAACTTCTCTCTTTGCGACTACCTCCGGAAGTCATTGCCAGTTGGAAGGCCAGTGGTCCTGGGTGGCAAACCCGAATGGCGGCGGTGCTAGAAAAATCTGCTCGCACTGTTAGACGTACTACCGGCTAACAATCCGTTCGACCGCTAGCGGCCCTGGTAGCATAATTCGCGAATGGTCGAGCGGTCGGCGGAGCGTCAGGCGACATGTCAGTGAGCCTAACTTTGGAGATAGCCATTGGAGCAGGGGCTTGTTGCCTCGGCGCTGCGAGGCGAACTGGTAGCGCTGCTGGTGTCATGCTCGATCAACGTTCGAACACTATGGTCCGCTGCGGCAGGCTCAGGCGTGCTTTGTTGTGGTTCTTTCCAAAGAGTCCAAGCTGCTGATGCACGCCAAGTACATGCTCCCATCGGCTGCAATGACGGGCGCGATAATCGGCGTATTGGTTCTAAAGCTCGCGAGCTAGGGAAAAATATTTCGGCAATCTTCCTAGCCTGATTGACTTACTTCATACAGTGGCTGCCCTCCCCGCGCACTGGCTGGACGCGCCGCATCCGATTTGGCAGGATCGGGAAAACCACGGAGGCTAACATGGCCACAACACTACCCATCACGCTCTTCCATTCACCGCAGACCCGATCATCCGGCGCGCTGGCGCTGCTGGAGGAACTCAAAGCACCGTATAAGCTGCACGTGCTCAACATGAAAGCGGGCGAGCAGCGCCAGAGCGCCTATCTCGCGATCAATCCGATGGGCAAGGTGCCCGCGATCCTGCACGGCGATGCGCTGGTGACGGAGCAGGTGGCGATCGGCATTTATCTCGCCGATCTTTTTCCGGAAGCGGGCATCACGCCAGCAATTGGCGATGCGTTGCGCGGGCCGTATCTGCGCTGGTACGTTTTCTACGCCGCCTGTTTCGAGCCGGCGCTGGTCGACAAGGCGATGAAGCGCGAGCCGGGTGCGGTCGGCATGGTTCCGTACGGCGACCTGGCAACAACCTTGAGCACGCTGGTTGCACAACTCAGCAAAGGGCCGTGGATGCTGGGCGAGCGATTCACGTCGTTGGACGTTCTGTGGGGCACGGCGCTGACCTGGATGACGGGCTTCGGCCTGGTCGAGGCCGTTGCACCCATCAAGGCCTACGTGGAGCGCTGGAATGCGCGTCCCTCGGTCAAGAAAGTGGCGCAGATTGACGCTGATTTGCTGCGGGCGCAGGCTCTGTAAGCCTGCCGCTGTGCGCACCCGCTAATGAGGTCTTAGACTGCAGATCCAACCACGGAGACCACCGATGTCATTCACACTCTTTGCAGCAACCATCCCCAGCAGTCTGCAGGTACTCGGTGCGGTCGGTGCGTTGATCACCAAGGCCGAGACTTGGTGCAGCGAGCGCGGACTCCCTCCGGATGAACTCATCCAGGCGCGTCTCGCGCCGGATATGCTGCCCTTCGCCTATCAGATCAAATCCACCGCCACGCATTCACTAGGCGCGATCGAGGGCGTGCGTGCAGGCGTGTTTTCGCCGGACAGGACGCCACCCCCCGTCGACTTCGCGGGCCTTAGGGCAAAGATCGCACAGTCGATTGCGGCACTTGAAGCCCTTGATCCCGCCGAAGTGGATAGTTTCCTCGGTCGCGACGTCATGTTCGTTTTCGGCGAACGCAAAATGCCTTTCATAGCCGAGAATTTTCTGCTGTCATTCTCGCAACCCAATTTCTATTTCCACGCGACCACGGCCTATGACATTCTGCGGTGGAAGGGCCTGCCGATCGGCAAGCGCGACTACACGGGTCAACTGCGCCTCAAGACCTGATGCCTCGTTAGGGCGACGCTGGTTTGCTCCGCGGCGCCAGGTTTTTCTCGAAGAATGCCACCAGCGTTTCGTACCATTGCACGCGGTTGGCTTCGAGCAGGAAGCCGTGAATTTCGTTCGGGAACTCCAGGTACTGGACATCTTTGCCGGCCTTGCGAAGTGCCTCGGCCATTCGGCGTGACTGACGCACGTGCACGCGTTGGTCATTTTCTCCATGTCCTAACAACACTGGAACTCTGAAGTTCTCGACATTGTGCAATGGCGAAGTCTGGCGCAAGCGGTCTTGATCCCCACGTTCGCCGCCCACCATCATCTCGTGCCACTGATAGCCCCAGTCGTACCACTTGTCGTCGCTGATGAGAAATCCGATATCCGTAACAGAGGCATAGGCCGCGCCCGCGCGGTACAGTTCCGGCGTCCTGGTCAGGCCGACCAGCGTTGCGTAGCCGCCGTAACTGCCGCCCATGATGCCGATTCGATCGGCATCCGCGGTTCCGTTAGCAATCAGCCATTTGACTCCATCGGTGATGTCGTCCTGGATTTTTTGACCCCATTCCCGGTAGCCCGCCTCCAGCAGTTCCTTGCCAAATCCTGTCGAGCCGCGAAAGTTGAGCTGCAACACGGCAAAGCCACGATTTG
Organism: Gammaproteobacteria bacterium; assembly: GCA_031382085.1. Classification (GTDB taxonomy): domain Bacteria; phylum Pseudomonadota; class Gammaproteobacteria; order Steroidobacterales; family Steroidobacteraceae; genus UBA964. The sequence goes on along the minus strand of JANMYM010000063.1, from coordinate 28,104 downwards.
CAAGTACCTGCACCTCAGGGTCCCACTGGATGAGGTCGCGACTCCAGGGGCCGCCATGCACGTTGACGACGACAGGAAGGTTCCTTGGCTCGACGCCGCGCGGCAGAGTGAGATAGCCCGAAATCGTCAGGCCGTCACGCGCCTGGTACGTGATGCGCCGCGTCGGCGCGAGGTTTTGCGGACCGAGGCCGGGCCGCGACTCCAACACGCGGGCAAGTCCCCACTTGGCGCGATCGTGGTAATAATAAACCGGCGGCTGGATGTCGGAGCTCACCTCCAGGATCTGCTGATTGCCATCCGCCGACTGGCTAACAACCTCGTGGAACACTTCAGATCCAAGCTGGCGCTTGAACTCTGCAGAGAGCTCGCTGTACTGTTCACGCGCCAGCGGATCGAAGAAGCGTATTTCGGGGCGATCCACGGTGTAGCGAGCACCAACGACGCGCTCATCCATACCCGCGTCGCGTTGCAGATCGTCGATATCCACCTGCTTGTGAGAAAACACCTCGGGACCGACCTTCCTTGTCAGTATGTCGCACTCGAAGATGGCGGCGCGTCCATCTTGCAGGGCACGCACGTAGAACTTGCCCGCATCCGCGTGAAAGCCTGCGAATGTAGGCCCGCCGTCGCCGAAAATGGCGTGCTCGATCACAAGTTCCAGTTTGTCCTTCGGCGCAATGCGCGCATACAGCCGGTACAGATTGGTTTCGGTTGTTGCTTCACCGGCGCGCACATTGCCCTCCGCGTCGGCATGCCAGTCCTGAATATCATTTGACCGGGGCTGGACCACCGCTACTCTGCCATTGGTTACGTTCATACGCATCACATCCGGCGACGACTCGTAGGGACTTCGGTACTCAATCAGCACACTGTCTGCAACCGCTGGTGTCCAATGAATGATCTGATCCTGGTAAATCACCGGAATCTGTTGCTGGCCATAGCGCTCCCAGTTCTTGCCCAGCCAGCCAAAGTTTTTGGCATCGCGATCGACGCCGAAAAGCTGCCTCATGCGACTACGCACACCCACCGAAAATGGATTGCGCGACTCCGCGCTGAGGAGCAGGCGGTTGGCGTTAGCCCACGCGAGCCAGGCGAGGCGCGTCTCGGGGTCGTCAATCTTGGCGAGCGCAACGGGCTTGCTGCCCGGCGCAACGCCCAACGAAAATACCGCTTGTTTGTCGCCATTGGAAAAGATAAAGGCGAATGTCTTGCCGTCCCCCGATAACGCCGGTCGCGCAACGCTTGGATTGGAAAAGAACGCTTTGACAGGGATTCTCGCCGGCGGCGCAGCTAACGCCTGAGCAAACGCCGCGAGAGAGATCAAGGCGGCTGGCACTAAGCGCATTTTGTGGCTCCGGTCTTTGACAGCGTTCCGCTTGCGGGGATCGTCTTCACTTCCAGGCGCGCGTCAGAAGTTCGTCCAAAGCGGCAACGATTAACTGGCTTTCGTTGCTCAGGGATCCCACGATCTCGCCGAGCTGATCCAAAGGGACCGAAACGATTTCAAGCGGATGCAATACAACTGCGATGCTCCGGATCTTGAAAGTCGGATTGAAGCTCGCATAGCTGATCCTCCCAATCGCCGACGCTCGCACCAGGGGTACGACCACGCGACGCCGATAAGTGTCGAACTGACCAGATTGCACTACCACAACGAAAGGGATGGCGTCCTTGTGCTTCCCGGAATTCCGGTGGACGTCGAACTGAGGCATTAGAGCGACGAATATTCGTCCGCGATGGAACCAGACTTGGAATTAAATCTGTTCCAAGCGACAATCGTCGCTTCCACGGCCTTTGACTTCTGCAATCGTTCCCGGCGCTCACGGCTAACAAAATCAGAGAGCAAAGATTCCACGACGCCGGAGAGATTGTCGGTCAACGACTTGGCCTGGTTCACCAAGTTCTCATTGAGAGACAGGTTAACCGGCCGCTTACGGGTTGCGGTGTCAAAATCAGTTTTCATGTCTTGTCTCTGTATGCGCATCGTATGCGCATACTTCTCGGGCGGTCAAGCTATCTCTTTGGGCGTTCTCCCGTCTCAATAACTATTTATTGGCGGTCGTCGGATCGATAACCTGCGGAATCTCGGTGATCTTGGTCACGGGGATGCCACTCAGTTCCGAGTGCTTCTGGATCGAGGCCAGACTGTCGGCGAGGTAAATGCAGAAAGTCTTGTCGCCCGCCACGTAGCTGTGCTGCCACTGGATGCTGGCGCTGCCGAGCTTGTGCAGAGCCTGGTTGGATGTGCGCGCGGCGCCACAAAGTTCAATGACGGACATGCCGCCGATCCCCGGGATGTCGCGCTCGATCATGAATCGTTTCAACTGGGCCATGTTTGATCTCCTGGTCAGAAAAAGAATGTGCTTCGGTGTGTGCCAAAGTAGTGCCCCGGTTCTCTATACTCAAGCTAAACATTCTTGATATCACTAAAGATGATCTTTAGTATTATGCGGTGGTCGCACCAACTCACCTGAAATCGCTGCAGGCGCTGGAGCTGGCAATCCGCAAAGGTTCGCTGAAAGCGGCAGCAGAGACTCTGGCAATCACGCCCGCGGCGGCTGGCCAACGGGTTAAGGCACTGGCCGACTACCTCGGCATCGAGTTGCTGGTGCGTGGCCGCTCAGGCCTGCAGGCGCCGCCCGAGCTGGCCAGCGCGATGGCGCAGCTGACAACTGCTTTTCGCGCGTTGGACGCCGCCGTCGAGCAACTCGACCTGCAGCGCGGGCACGAACTTCACATCGCAGCGGTCCCGGATTTCGCCGATCTCTGGCTGGCGCCGCGCCTGGCCAGCTTTCGCCAGCTGCACCCGCATGTGCGCTTTTGCATCAACGGCGATGGCGATGTGCCGCTGCGGCTCAGTCCCGCGGATTGCGAAATCACGTTCGGTGCCTGGCGCGACGATGAGCGCACTGACCTGCTGTTCCACGACTACATGCTCCCCATTAGTTCGCCCTCAACGCAGCGTCGCATCGGCAAGCTCAAGCCCCGCGTGCGTCTGGAAGGCTATCCACTCCTGCACCTCGACTTTTACAAGGATGATCCGAAAGCGCTGTCCTGGGCCGGCTGGGTTGCAACGCACGGTTTCAAGCGCACCGCCCCAGAGCGAGGCATTCGCTTTCAGCGCATCGTACGGGCTGTGGATGCGGTGCTTGCGAACGCAGGCCTCAGCATCTGTGGCGTCGCTTTGTTAGGCGACTCATTGGCCGACGGGTCGTTGATGCTGCCGTTCCCGATCGCAACGGGTGCCTGGACATCGCATGGTTTTCAGGCTCGTTTCGGCGCCAATGCGCTGGCGCGGCCGCAGGTCCGCCGTTTCCGGCAATGGCTGGTGCAGGAGTCCGGCGCTACCGCCAACTGGCTACGACAGATGATCCGAGCCGGAGCGCGACGCTGAGCAGCGGCACAGAATGTAACGTCTGCAGTCCAGCAATGCGGATCGGCGAAGCGCCTGCGCAATCAGCTCCTGATCTCTCGCGCCAGAACCAGGCTGACCGACTCCGTGACTGGATCGAAAACGACATACGCCTCGCGACGGCGCAATTGAGCTAACACCTGTGCGACCTTGTCCTCGAGCGAACTTTCGTGCAAGCCATAGTCCGTGCCTTCGCGCAGGATAAAGGACTCGATCACCGCGCGCAGCGTTTCGGGCGCCAGGTCACCGGGTGCCACGCGAATGGGTGCTTGGTCTTCAGTCTGGCTTGGCACAGGCGTCAGACTATAATCGCCTGCTCAATGGGGAAACACTGGCATAGCGCGATTCGGGATGCGAATACCGCCGACTTCACGCGAATTCTTTCGCTCAACGAGGAATCCGTTCGTTTCCTGAGTCCACTGGATCTCGAGCATTTGACGATGCTGCATCACGCTGCGCCATATCACCGCGTGCTTGACGCAGACGGCATTGTGCAAGCCTTCCTGCTCGCGTTGCGCCCGGGAGCGCCTTACGACAGCCCGAATTACCGATGGTTCTCTTCGACCTATGCCGATTTTCTCTACATCGATCGTATCGTCGTGTCGGAGTCCATGCAGGGTCGCGGCGCGGGTCTGCGACTGTATGACGATCTATTCCAGTTTGCGAGCAGCAGCGCAATCAGATTGATCACCTGCGAGTTCGATGTGGAGCCGCCGAATCCTGCCTCCGAGCGGCTGCACCGTCGCCTGGGTTTCAGGGAAGTCGGAACGCAGTGTGTGGGACCGGGCAACAAGCGTGTTTCTTTGCAAGCGCTTACGATTAAAGAATGAATACGACAAAACCAGCGGGATACTCGGATATCGTGACGGCAATCGCGTGTTTCTGTTGACCGCCCCGAAGAATTGCCGAGCACTCGTCGATCCTTTGCCGCCCGGCGCCAGTGTCTGGGTATCCTGGCCGAAGAAGTCATCGAAAGTCCCGACGACGATTACCGAAGACACGATTCGCGAGCTGGCGCTGGTTTGAAATCCTTTCTCAAGCGGCCGTTGGTCTGGCTCGGATTAGCAATTTTTTCTGCGCTTGTCTGGGTCGCTGCCGCGTATTTCACGGACATGAATCGCGCCTATAATCGCGTTGGCGCCAGCGGCACGGTCATCGCTTCGCCTTACGGCGACATCGAATACACCGAAGGTGGCTCCGGCCCTCCGGTGCTCGTGATTCATGGCAGCGGAGGCGGCCACGATCAGGGCGAATTGATGGTGCGCGCTGTGCTCGGCGAGCAATTCCACTGGATGGCTCCGTCGCGTTTTGGGTACCTGCGCTCGACCTTTCAGGCGGGCGCCACGTTTGACGATCAGGCACATGCGTATGCGTATCTGCTCGATCACCTGGCCATCAAGAGAGTTGCGGTCGTCACCTTGTCGCATGGCGGGCCATCGGCCTTGCTGTTTGCCGTCCTGCATCCTGAGCGCGTGTCGTCATTGACGCTCATCTCCGCGGGCATAGCCGCATCGACCGACCCGAATCAATCACAGGCGAATCAGAAGGGTGACATGCTGAAGGCAATTTTTCAGTATGACTTCCTGTACTGGGCCGTCTCCCGCGTGTTCAAGGCACAGCTGATGGAACTGATGGGAGCTAACAAACAAGTGATTGCAAGCCTGACGTCGCCGCAACGCGACCTCGTCGACCAGATCATCGATTTCATGAATCCCGTCGCGCCGCGCTCAGCCGGGACAGTTTTCGATAGCCAGGCGGCTATGCCTAACAAAAGGATTGCTGCGATCCGGGCCTCAACATTGATATTGCATGCCGCCGACGATGGGCTGCAGCTCTACCGTAATGCCGAGTACGCCGCCGCCTATATTCCGGGCGCAAAGCTGGTTCGCTTCGAGCGCGGAGGCCATCTGGTCATCTGCATTGAGCAGGCGACCATCCGTGCCATGACGCAGAAACTTATTGTCGATACTATGGAGCAGTGACAATTATTGGCTTTGCGCATGCCTGGTATTTCCGCAATATGACTGCCGGTACGCATTCCATAGATCCTCTCGGTCCAGGAGCCGCCTAATGCTGGAGCTGAAAAATAATTTTGCTGTGATCGACAGCGGCCTGCGTCTGGTGCCGGTCACGGTAGGTCCGACGATGTACGCCGAACTCGATCGAGATTTCGCGCTGTTCAAGCGATGCATTCTGGTGTCGGAACACAGCTTTGAGCGCGACTGGGATACCTGGGAAATGCACCCGGCGGGGGACGAGTTGCTGTATTTGCTGGACGGGCGGGTCCGCCTGATTTTTCGACGCGCTGGCGAAGATCAAGTTATCGATCTCACGCAGCGCGGTACCTGGGCGGCTGTGCCCAAGGGCACGTGGCATACTGCCAAGGTTGCAACATTTGCCCGCCTGCTGTTTATTACGCCAGGTGAAGGCACCGAGAACACGACAGAGCCACCCGAAGTCGCCGACATGTCGGTCGCAGCACCCAGCGCATTGTGAGTGCCATCATGAATCATTCTGGTCTGACGATTATTTCCAGTCGTTTTTCCTCCCGCACCGGCGTGCAGCGGACCAACTTAGTGGAACCGGAAATCGCCGGCTAATGGTCCAGTGACTGGCAAACCATTCGACTGAAACGTTAGGTTTCGAGGAGTAGTGCGATGAACAAGCATACCAGGCATGCCGCGTATGGGCTGATGCTGGGAATCCTTTTGACTGCCCACGCCCTTGCTTCAGATGCGGATGAGTCCGCGATTCGCGCCGTTGAAGCGCGGCAGGCGGCCGCCTGGAACGCGCATGACGCGGCTGCGTACGCAGAACTCTTTGCCCAGGATGGCGACATCGTCAACGTGCTGGGCTGGTGGTGGCGGGGGCGCGCGGAGATTCAAAGCAAACTGTCCGACGCGTTCGCCTGGGTGTTCCGCGACAGTAAACTCACGATCACCGATGTGCACTCCCGTTTTCTCGATCGTGCGACGGCGATTGTGCATGTGCGTTGGACGATGGATGGAGCCAAGGTGCCGCCAGGAGCGCCGGCGCCACCGCGCGAAGGTATCCAGCTGCAAATCCTGCGAAAAGCTAACGGACAATGGCTGATCTCGAGCTTCCAGAACACGAATAGCATTCCCGAGACGCCGTTTCCGAAAGGTCCGCCGTTGGGCGCATTCGCCGACGGGTGGCATGGCGGGCCACCAGCAGCTTACGCGCTACCTGAGTCAGGCTTCAGAGTAGCGTCCTGACCATGGTTTCAACACTCGCAGAAATTCTTCCGCAGGCTGCTCGCAAGTTCAAAGATCGCACCGCATTGATCGTCGAGGAGCGGCAATTCTCGTTTCGCGAGCTCGATGCCATGTCCAACAGGGTTGCTAACGGCCTGGCCGCCGTCGGAATACAGCCGGGTGACCGCGTGAGTCTGTTTGGTGCCAACAGCTGGGAGTGGCTTGTTAGCTACTACGGCATTGTGAAGACCGGGGCGGTGGTGAATCCGCTCAACACCATGCTCACACCGGACGAAGTGCGTTTTGCCGTGGGCGACGCAGGGTCGCGCGTGGTGCTCGCCGCCGTGGACAAGGCCGACACGCTGCTGGTGCTGAAGGGCGCTGGCAACCTGACAGACTTGGTGTTCTGGGGCGAGGCGCCTGTCGCCGGGGCCAGGATGCTGAATGACTGGCTGCAGCACGCCAGCCCGGAATTTACGGGGCCACGACGCCGGCCTGCGGACCTGGCCGCCATTTGCTACACCTCGGGAACGACGGGACACCCGAAAGGCGCCATGCAGAGTCACAGGTCCGTGGTTGGCGCCGCGGTGGGCACTGCTCTGATGTCGGCGCGGACGGCGGAAGATCGACTCATCAACGCGTTGCCGCTGCCGCATGTCTATGGAAGCTGCGTGTTCAATGCGGCGATGATGGCAGGTTCGATGCTAATCGTGGTACCGCGCTTCAGCGAGATTGCGGTTCTCACTGCCATCCAGCAACACCGCGTCACGGTGATGGATGGTGTGCCGACAGCCTATTACTACCTGCTCGCACATCCAGACTTCGATGAGTACGATCTCTCGAGCCTGACCCGCTGCTGGGGAGGTGGTCAAACGTTGCCGGCGGCCAAGGCGCAGGAATTCACGGCGCGCACCGGTTGTCCGGTCTACGAAGTCTGGGGCATGACCGAGCTTGCCGGCGCCGCGACCGCAAATCCGGCCTATGGACCTAACAAGGCTGGAACGATCGGCATTCCGTATCCCGGCAACGCGTTCCGCATCGTCGACGTGAATGATCCTGAAAAGGAGATGCCGCTGGGCGAACGCGGTGAACTGATGTTTCGCGGCCCGCTGGTGATGCAGGGCTACTACAACAATCCGAAAGGCACGGCCGATACAATCCGGCCCGATGGCTGGTTGCACACCGGCGACATCGCAACCATGGACGAAGACGGCTACGCGACAATCGTCGATCGCAAGAAGGACATGATCATCACCGCCGGATTCAATGTCTATCCGGCTGAAATTGAACGCGTGCTGTGCATGCACCCCGCGGTGGCGCTGGCGGCGGTCGGCAGTGTGCCGGACGAAGCAAAGGGGGAGTTGGCCAAGGCCTACGTGATCCTGAAGCCGGGCGCTCAAGTATCACGAGCGGATCTCGTGGCCCATTGCCGCGCGCAACTGGCGGCATACAAGGTCCCGCGCGCGTTGCAGTTTGTGACCGCGGTGCCCACGACATCCTCGGGCAAGATCATGCGGCGGATGCTGAAGGATGTCGACGACGGATCCTTTACGGTCAATTGAGCTTGTTAGCTCGACGTCACTCCTTCAGCTCCAGATAAGTCACCACCGCATGCTCCTCGCAGCGGCCTATCCCGCGATCTGACGCAGCGCGAGCGACTACCTCATCAATGCCGCAGTGCTTCGAGGTCGGACACGGGATCGATGTCTACCGGCACCGCATCGACATTCCTGAGCGCCGCTGTTAGCTGTGGCGACATCGTGCCATATTTCGTGAACCAGGCGCTGACGCGCGCTCGATCGCCCGTGGCTTCCTGCTCGAGCAATTCCTTGGTGAGGGCGGCGATACCCGCCGGCATGCCGGCAAAATCGATGGCGTATCGGCCGGTTTTTTTGTCGTAGCTGACGATACCGCGTTCAGCCAGGAAATTGAATTCCATGATTTCGGCGCGGCCGTGCGCCTCGGCGATACCGAAGCGCACGGTGCGGAATATACCCGCGACGTGCGACGCGTAACTCTCAGTCAGTTGCGATGCTGTTATATGGCCGTGGTCGGCGAGCCATTTCAGCGCATACAGTCCGACAATGTCAGCCTTCGCTTCCTCCAGGCCGCTGTACTCGGGACCGATCGCGGCGCGAATGTCCTGTTTACCCGACGGCGTGCGCGCCGCCGTGGGACCCAGGCCATGCGCGATTTCGTGCATGAGCACGAACCTGAGCTGGCCATCCGCGGTCGCGAGCGCGGCCTGATCTTCCCGCAACAGGCGCCTGGCGATCGGCAGGATGACGTAGTTGACGCGCGCATCGAGAAAATTCTTAAAGAAAATCTTCTTCGAACCTTTTTGTTCGTGGACGCGTGGGTCGTTAGGAAGATTGTCTGCGGCCGCCTGATATCCATGGCGCAAATCGCCGCCGCGCAACGGAGCATCCATGACTTCCATCGGTGACACATGGCCTTCCGCGGAAGGCAGGTCCTGAGCGTCCAACGGCAGCGCTTTCTGTATGTCCGCAAGGTATTGCTTGAAGGCATCCAACTTGCGGCTTTCGGTGTCATTGCGAATCAGGACCGCGGCGCCGTAGGAAGTCTTGACGCCCAGGAAATGGTCCAGGTAGGTCTCATACGGTGCAATGATGATGTCGAACTGTGGGTTGACGAGATCGAGCCAGGCCAGATCGCTTTGAAAATAGTCGTCGTTGAGCAGCGCGGCGGCACGCAGGCGCAGGTAGTTCGCGAAAGCAGCATCGTCCGATAAATCCGCTGCCGCCAGCAACGCCTGGCCGATCGGCTCCAGCCATTTGCGATAGGCGACGTGATACGGGATGCTAACAAGCGTCTGGCCCTGGCGCCTGACGACGGTGAAGGGATCGTATAAAGCCGCTTTCTGGTCGGGGTGCTTCGCGACATAGGCGTCGAATTCGGCGCGGGTCAGGTCGGCCGGGAAGATATTGCCGCCCGGGGGGCGCGGGCCGGCGCCGGCGAACGGCGCATTCTCACGAATCAATTCGTAACGGCCGCCATTGATGACTAATATGCGGCGCAGCTGCTGGTCCTTCGGTCTTTTGCTGCCGGCAAGCGACTGCAACAGTTTGTGACCTACGGGATCGCTCTGCTCCCAGAACAGCTCGTCGGCATATCGTGTTGCCTCGGCCAGCTTGGCGACGAGTTGCTTTTGGCGCTGTGTATAGCGGCTGGAGTCGAATGGCATTGCGACCACGCGAAATTTCGCGAGTTGGGCGCTATAGTCTTTCAGGGAATTGTCGGTCGCGGGACTGCCTGCCTGCGCCGCGCTGACAATCAGCAAAAGGCCCAGCAGCAGTGCAGCAGGGCGGGCCTGCGGGAAATATCGAGGTATGCACATGCGCATGAGCATAGCGCGATTCAGTCAGTGGGCGCAGTGAGTGTTCTGGCCTACAATCCCCGGGGAGGTCGATACTGTTTGAAATCAATACTCATTTTCTGGCCGATGATCGTTATAGCCGGCCTATGAGCAGCAGGGAATTTCTGGCATTTGTCCTTGAGCAGATGTCGCAGCTGCGTGGCCTGCGCAGCAATCGGATGTTCGGCGGCTTCGGAATCTATCAGCATGAACAGTTCTTTGCGTTGATTGCCGACGATCGTCTGTATCTCAAAGCCGATGGCGAAAGCCGCGCGGATTTTCTGGCGCGCAAGCTGGCACCGTTTACCTATCCGCGGCGCGGCGTGACCGCATCGCTGAACTATTACGAAGCGCCACCCGAGGTGTTTGACGATGCCGACAGCATGAAGGTCTGGGCCGACAAGGCCATCGGGGCCGCGCGCCGCGCCGCGAAACCGCGTGTGCCGCGGCGCAGGAAAAAAACCAGCAAACACGCCTGATCGGCTGCGGCGTCGCTGCTGCTTAGCGTTGCGCGATGGAAATCGCGCTGCCGACGGGCGTAAGTCCGCGTTGGCCACCGCCCATGATCCGCAGCCGGTTCGCGTTGACGATATAGAGCACCAAGCCGCTGCCGCCGTAATAATCGATGCTCGCCTGACCCGCACCGCGCCCGGTCGCGGTGTCGAACGCGTAGCTGCCGGTCACCGGCCCGGAAAGCAGGCCGCCATTCAGGGTCAGCTGCGGGGCTAACAAAAGTGTCGCAGCGCGATTGCCGAACTGTGTCGAGGACACAAACGAGCCGTTTTGCAATGCCTGGTAGGGGCCGGCTGCCTGGGTTTCCAGCAGGCCGAACTTGGCGACGCCCGTGGTTTCGGCGACGTAGCCGCTGGCCACGCCATCGAAATAAATCACGAAGCGCCGCGACGCATCGGTCGACGTCACCACCGCGCGACCATCAGCTTCGACGCTGGCGGTCATGTTGGAGTAGCTGTCGGTACGCGGCGCGTCACCCTTGCGCGCGGTGTCCAGCACGAGATTCACGGTGTTAGCACCGGCGAGCGCCATGCGTCCCAGCGCCGTGACCTGTTCGGCGCCGAGTGGCGCACCCCAGGCACTGAGGATCCCGGACTGTGCGAACGCGGTACTTGTGGTTGAGCCCACGCCGGTTTGACGACTGACAAAACCCGCCAGGCGCGGCGCGTTAGCTGCTGCCGACAACGCATAAAAGCGCTCGGCACTGACGGGGTAGTAATAGACCGTCAGCGTACGGCCGGCGAAAGTCAGCGTGGCCGTGCCGCGATTGCCGGCACTGGGTGCAGCGAAATTGCCAGTGAGCGCCGCTGCCGTTTGCGCGCCCGGGCCGGCGACATCAACGCGGCCAGCAGTGATATTGCCGCTGGCATCGAGCGTGGCCCGGCCCACGACCGCGAGCCCGGCGCCGGTGGTGTCGGCGCCATAGAGGCCAAACGCGAACGAGCCGCTGGGTGCTGTGCTGACTGCCGTCGCGACGCCTGTTAGCTCGCCGGAGCCGCGCGCGGTGGTGTTGTCCGACTCGTGGAAGTAGGCCGTGCTCAGACTATTGACGGCCGCGAAGGCATAGCTGGCGTTGCCTGCCGTGCTTGCGACTTCGTTGGTGCCGTAGTTCTGCGCCGTCGTCTTGCAGGTACCGGCACTCAGGGTCGCCGCCAGTGACGACGCGCCTGCGTCGGCGAAATCCTCGGTGCCGGTGATCTTGCCGTCGGTCGCGAAACTGAGACTGCCGCCGCGCGCGATGAAATCGGCGCCGCGGAATCCGGCGAACATGAACGCATAGTTGCCCTCCAGCAGGCACGCGGTCTGTTCGCGTACCCGCAGCGTGAGGTTGGCGCTAACAACGCGTCCGACGCTGTCGGTGGCGGTGATGCTGAAGGCGGATGAGCCGAGCGCAGTCGGCGTGCCGGTGATGGTGTTGTTGTTGACGGTGCTGGCACCGAGCGCAAGGCCGGTCGGCAGGGTTCCGGACGCTATCGCCCACGTGAATGGCGCCGTGCCGCCCGCCACCACAAACTGTGCACCGTAAGCGACGTTCTGATTGAGTGGGAAGACCGTCGGTGTCAGTAGTACCGGCGTACCGTTAACCACGATCAGGCTATTGGCCCCGGCCGTGGCGTCGGCAACCGCGCGGGCGGTGACCGCGATGGTTTCGCTACCCGGAAAGCTGGCCGGAGCAACATAGGTCACGGTTGTGTTGGTCGCATTGGTCAGCGAGCCTGAGCCGGTGAGCGACCAGGTGACGCCAGACGCGGCGCCAGGACCGGTGAGGGCCGCTGTGACCGTGGTGGTTGCACCAGGATCCAGCGCGGTCGAGCCCGCGGTCAGGGTGACAACCGTAGGGGTGGTGGTAGTACCGCCACCGCTGCCGCCACTGTTGGAACCGGAGCCACCGCCTCCACAGGCCGCTAAAGCCAAAGTCAGCAACAAGGCGGCGCCGCGCGGCGCCTGACGGGCGAAATCTGCGAAATACAAGCCTGAATCTCCCACGTGACGGCACCTCTTTGAGAGAGGCTGAGCCGCAGATGACAAGATGGACCGTTTTACCGGCTATTTAGTTCGCAGGATACACCAATGCCCCGAACCTGGTCTTCAGTCCGGATCCTGCGTGCTAACGGTGGCGCATCGGCGGTGATGGTCGCGACCCCGTTATTGTCATCGGGCACGCGGATGCTGAGGCGCAGGCGGTCGTCGAGGCCATATTGATCCGCGGCCGGGTAGTCGGCGCGCAGCAACCGGAGCTGCAATTTACTGCCGTCCCGCGCGGTCACGTCGGCGAAGAATCCGCGGTCATAGGCCGTCAGTTTACGGCTGCCGACAGCGTCCCTGACATTGCAGGTGTAATCCCGGCTGCGATACAACCTAACATGTGTGTGGTCCTCGCGGCCGATGAAAATGCGGCCACCCATGCTGTTGATGTCGTAGAGCCACAGCAGTTCACGTGTTAGCACCCATTCGGCATCGGCGAAAAATTCCTTGCCGGTACGTTCCGAAATGTAAGTGCAGGTACCGGGACCGTATTTGCGCGACTCCGCGCTCTTGCCGTCTAACACGCCGACGATCTGCCCGCCGTCGCGGCGCCACAGGAAATCGCAACGCACCGCATCGGCATTGCGCATTTTTACCTGGCGCCACAATTCCGGGTGTTTGTGCAGATCGACGTATTTTTCCGGCTCGGCAGGGCCCTGGCCGTTGACGACCACGGCACTGCGCGTTTCATCGATCCACGCGCGGTACAGGACCTGCGACCCGGGAACAAGGGCGCCATCGCGACCACCGATGTTGATCTGGCCGTAGAACACGACATCGCCGACCTGCGGCGCCTTGATCAGCGCAAAAGTGCGATGCCAGTGCTCGTGCTCGCCTTCCTCGGGCATCTTCACGGTGCGTTCCAACTCGATCTGCGGGAAGGAATTCCACTCGCCCGGGAGCCAGGCCTTCAGGTCCTTCATCACGGATTCAAGTTCCATGCGGGTCAACTGGTAACTGGGCGCGGCCGTGGCGAAATTCGGCAGCAGCATGAGCGCACCCAGCAGCAGCGTGGCGCGGTAAGGGTTGGTTCGCCGCATAGATTTGCCTTGAGTATCGAGGGTCGGGACCGGCAGAATAGCGCCTTTATTTCAGGAGCCAAGCAACATGGGTAAGGGTGACCATCGCAGCCGTCGCGGCAAGATTTATCAAGGTTCTTTTGGCAAGTCCCGGCCGAAGGATCCTGCCAAGGCCAACAAGAAGGCCAAGGCCAAGTCCAAGTCCAAGGCCAAGTAATTCCAGGGCACAGGTCGGCAAATGGCCCGCTTCGGCGGGCCTTTCCCTTTCAGGGGCCGGCCAGTTGCCGTCCCCGCGCGCGCCAGCGGGTTTCGACGCCGGCCGCGGACCTCAGGCGCAGTTCAAAGGTCGGCCGCAGGTCCAGGGCGGCAAGGCGCAGACTCCACGGATCACCGGCAAGCCAGCAAGGCGCGGGTGCGGTGTCGGAACAGGGCCGCAATGGTCCAAAAATGCGTCGCCGTCGCCCCTCTGTTAGCTCCGCAATCCAGCCGCCGCCCGCGGCAGGCAACAGCAGCAGGTCCCAGCGATGCTGCGCGTCCCAGACTGCCCATTCAGCGCCACGCAGGCGGCCCGCCGCGAGGACCGCGCGCTCCGGATTGAAACGGCAGTTTGTTAGGGGTGCGCCCGGCACGGTGAGTGTCGCCGTGACGCCATCGGTCCAGAAGCGGCTGACACCGTCGGCGAAGGTTTCCGCAGCCGCGCCGGCGACCCGCTGCAGCGTCGAGCCGCGATCAGCTAACAAAATGGTGGCGTTGTCCAGCAGCAGGATGGCAGTAAAGCGGCCGTTTGCGCAGTCGAAAGCCAGGGTTCGGGTGCGGACGCTGCGGTCTTCGATCAAGCCCGGGAAGCCCTGGGCAGACACCCAGCAAAACCCTGCTGCCAGCAGCGCGAGCCGGAGAATGCGCAACCAGTTCAGGCGGCTGTCACCGGTTGCAATGGCGGCTTCAGGGCGCGGTAGCGGTTGACGATCGTGAGCGCCGACTCGGTCGCCGGCGGCAGTTCCACAGCGCTCTCGCCTAACGGCTGTATCCGCGATCCCCAGCGCATCAGATGCGCGCAGAACGTGAGGCCGCCGCCGAAAGCCGGCATCAGCAGCAGCGAGCCGGGCTTGATGCGGCCCTGTTCGAGTGCTTCGCACAGCGCCACCGGCACTGTCGCCGCAGACATGTTGCCGTAACGCTGAACGTTGATGAACATCTTCTCCGGCGCCACGCCGGCGTGCTTGCCGACCGAATCGATGATGCGCAGGTTGGCCTGGTGCGGAATCACGATGTCGACCTGCTCCGCGGTGATGCCGGTGGCCTTGAGCACGTGCTTGCAGGCGCTGCTCATGCCGCCCACGGCCTTCTTGAATATCTCCTGGCCTTCGAACTGCCATGCCGTGCGACCTAACAACCAACCCTTGTTGGCGTAATTGCCGCCCATCCCGTGGATACGCAGGATCTCGCGCGAGTTGCCGTAACAACCGAGCTTCTCGGCTAACAAACCGGCGTCCTCGTCGGTACGCTCGAGCACCACGGCGGCGGCGCCATCGCCGAACAGCACCGCGACGTTACGGTCATGCCAGTCCATGAACGGCGAGATCAGCTCGGCGCCCACCAGCAGCGCGTTGCGAATCACGCCGGTGCGGATCAGCGCGTTGGCGGCGGACAGGCCATAGAGAAAGCTTGTGCAGGCCGTGTTGATGTCCATGGCGCCGCAGCCCTCGGCGCCGATGCGGCGCTGCAGGCCCGACGCCATGTTAGGCACCTGATCATCGTAGCTGCAGCTGCCAAAGACAATCATGTCGATGTCGGAGCCCTTGAGCCCGGCGGCCGCCAGCGCGCGCATGGACGCGACATAGGTCAATTCACCGAGATTCACATGCGACACCCGGCGCTCGGAAATACCGGTACGGCTCTTGATCCACTCGTCGTCGGTGGGCAGGAAGGTTGCGAGGTCCGCGTTGCTGAGCACCGCGGGCGGCAGGCACTTTCCCCAGCCGGTAATCATGGCGTTGTGCATCAACGCAGAATACCGGCAAAATGCGGCCCTCGAAACAAGGGAGTCTCTTAATGTCTGCATGGATGCCGCATATCGACCCCAGTTGGCAGGGGGTCACCGCCTTTTACGAGCTGATCTTCGGAACCTGGATCGCCTATGCGCTCCTGGTCTGGATGTGGGAAGGCTGGCTCAAGACGCCGCTGCGCGAATGGCGCTACGCGATGATCATTTTCCTCGCGGCGGGCGCATTCTGGGTCAACCATTATTTTTCTGGCACCGCGCCTGTGGGTTCACCGGCTTCGCCAGGGCCTTTGTTGATCAGGCTCTATGCGGTTTTCTTCTTGTTCTTCTATTGGCGCATTGCGATCGGGTCGCAACCCGGCAAGTCCCTTGGCTGGAAATTGTTCGCGCTGCTCACCGGTGTCGTGCTAACAGTTGGCTTCATCGCTGCCGAGCAGCTGGCGCGCTACGGCGTCGCCCACTGGCGCATGCACGAGTTCTGCTGGATGTCGCTGGCGTTCCTGGGTTTCGTCTGGTTGATCCGCTGGCGCGGCAAGGCGCCCATGCGGCCTGAGCTCGGCAAGCTGGAGGCGTACCAGACCTATAAGTGGCACGGACTCGGATCGCCGCACGACTAGGGCCCGCATCTGTTAGCTGTGTCATGCGCCCGACGCGCGTGGTCATCACCGAGCGCACGCCCCGGACGGTTTCCAGGCGGAGGGTGTACCCCTTTGCTGAGTTGCATCATGGATCACCAGGGCGAACGCCCGTCGGAGCGACTTTCCACTCACGTTCAGTTCCATTGGAATATTGGGTGGTACGGACATCGTTCCTCCGGCTCGAGCTCTGCTGGCACCCGCCGGAGTCTCCAGGCACTGCTCTCCCGCGAGCACATACCAGCCTTCAGGGCCCGGGTGTGTGTGCACCCTCGAACTGTCGCCCGGTCGCATGACAGCGTACGAGAGAACCGCGCTATAGCTCTTTGCCGAAGGAAGTTGCAGAGGTCCGATTACTGCGATCGCTGCGCCTTCGCGCGGGGCGCTGTTCCGGGGTCCAAACTCAGAGAGCCACACCCGCCCAGCTTCCTCCACTACGATTCCCGTCGCACTCTTGGCCGCGTCTGCAGCCTTTCTACTTCCAAATGTGCGCAGATGCCAGTAGACGGTCGGTTGGCTGAATTGCAGCCCCGTGACCGTGCCGACATTGAAGCAGCCAAATTCGGGCCGCGTCCCACCCGCCGGCACGTCCATGCAGGCCACTTCCGTCAGGTGCGCATGCGCCGCGGTGTCGCGCACCTGAGCCCCCGGGTTGGCGGCCGTCCCGGTTTGCAGCGTCAGAAGTGACAGTACGAGCAGACCGACAGTGACGACGATTGAATATTTCAGCATGTCCGATCCTCCGAAAGACTTCCGTGCGCGCATAGCGTGACTGAACTACGCTGCCGGTCGAGCAGATTGTTAGCCGTCACTTTCGTTTACTGGCCCTGTCCGCAAACGCGCTCAATTTCAGTTGCCGTTCCGCACGCACAACGTGAAGAATGAACACTTGGTTCTTTTCGTGGCGATAAATCACGCGACATGGAGGCTCGCTAATTTGCCGGTATCGCCACCCACGAAGTTCTGGCAACTTGGGCCCACTTCGCGGTTGTGACACGAGTTGATCGGTGTGGGCAAAGACGCGGCGAACGAGGTCCGAAGCCGCCCGCGGATTATCCAATGCAATGTAATCGGCGATTGCGTCCAGGTCGGCTAGTGCTGGTGCCGACCAAATTACTTCAGCCATCGTGCCATGCGTTGCTTGGCCTGGGATTGCGACAGAGACCGCCCTTCTTCCATGGCCTTTTCGCCCCTGGCAATGCCTTCAAGCAACTTCATTCGCTTCTGAAGCAGCTCGTAGCTCTCTACGTCGACAAGGTAGGCGCTGGGTCGCCCATGCTCCGTGATGAGAATGGGCTCGCGATGTTTGCCCAGCTCGGCAAGCAATTCAGTGGCCTGACGCTTTAGTGTCGTGACGAGTTCGGTACGCATAAAGTGATACTATAGTATCACTATCGAAAATGCAACCTGGGAGTGACGGCAAATGAATTGTTAGGCGGCGCGCATTCAAAGATTACGACAACATGAGGGCAAGCGCACCGATCGCGGCCGCGACCCCGATCGACAAGCGTAGCCACGGGCCGCGTGCGAGCAATTTCTCCGCCAGCACGAGCGTCGCGATCGTAGCTACCCACAGCAGATTCATGACGCCGCCGACGAACAGCAGCAGCATCACCGCCCAGCAGCAGCCGATGCAGTAAAGTCCGTGGTGGACACCCATGCGCAAGGCCCCGCTCAGCCCGGGCCGGTGGTACGTGGTCAGAAAATCAGTGGGCGAGCGGCAATGATCCAGACAGGCCCGCTTCGCGGGCGCCCATTGATAAATCGCCAGCGCAGCGAGCAAGAGTGCCGCGACGCGTCGATTGGAGGCGACGCCCATGTCATCGATCCAGCCCGCATGGATAAACCTGATCTGCAACAACGTGGCGATGACGGAGAAACCGGTCCACGCGAGCAGATAGCCGCCGATGAAGACGCCCGTGTAGGCTAACGCGCCTGTCGATCGCCAATGCCGCTGCGTGCGCTGGTACAGCAGCACCGTGGGCGCGACGGACGGCACCATCATGCCGACCATCATCACGGCCCACATTGCAAAGGTCAGCACGGCGTAGTTCGCGGTGTCCAGCCCGCCGCTCGTCGCCGGCATGGGCATCGGTGCGAACCAAAGGTACGCCCACGCGAGCGCGACGAGCGCTGCGAGGCTGGACAGGATGATGAACCGATCGCGCGCCGGCACCTGACGCGCTCAAGCGGCGCGTTTACGCACCACACCCTGGCCTGTCATGTCGAGTTCCGCGACGTGCGCGTGCTTGCCCTGCCAGGCGAGGTGGATGGGTGCATTGAAGGTGTTCAGGGTGCTGCTCGCGAATTCGCACGTGGCGTATTCGAAACCGGTCGGCAGCGCGACGTGCGCGTGGAACGCTTCGCCCGAGACCGGGTTGCGCATCGGCTCGACGCGCGCCTCGGCAATGCCGTCGACGATGATGTGACCCGTGCGCCCGTTGATATCCGCGTCGACCTTGATCGACGTGAACAGCGGCTCGTGCACCTTTTCGTAGGTGGACGCGAAGACGTTGAAGATTGTGGCGCCCGGCTCGGTCTCCTGACCGGTCATGATCTTGAGCACCGACTCGCGCTGCGCGGCATTCGCGCGCGCATCGACGATGGGCAGCACTTCGCCGTGACCTTCGTGGATCGCACCCGGCCAGGCGAACATGCCGCCAAAGCACAATCCATCAAGCGATGTCGAGCCGAAGTGACCCCGCATCACGCGAAACCCGACCATCGCGCGGCAGTTGTTGCTGGTGGGCAGCGACATGAACTGGCAGGGGCAGCCCCAGGCGCAGTTGCACGTTGTGACGTTGAGACCTTGAAGATGCCAGTCGACCATCGCCATGTCGGCTCTCCTCGAACTGAAACGTTATTGCCCTATATGCGCTCCGGTCCGCTCGGTGTCAAGCGCTCGGCGACTGTGCCGGCTTCCGCGGCGGCGCAAACTTGGCCGACGGTGGGGCTGGGTAGAGAAACATCTGTTGGCGTACTTCGCCGAGGGCCCGCTGCAACACGTTGTTAGCCGGCGGTTCGCCTGGAGGACCGAACAGATTTCTCCAGCAATGCGGCCATGCGCGTCTGCCAACCGGGACCGCTTGCCTTCCAGCCTGCAATCACTTCAGGCGGAAGACGCAACGACAATAACTGTCGCGGATTGTCCAGCCTGGGCCGCCCACGGCGAATGAGTTTCTTGCCGCGATAGAGATCGGCACTCGCCGCCCAGCTCGCCGTAAGCTCTGGCGCCTCGTCACTCTTGCGTTTCAAGGTACGGCCGGAGCTGCTTCGTTTCACGTTCATGACAATGCCTCATACTAATGACACGCCGCGCTTTGCCACGCGGGGTCCAGACAAAAACAACCAGACGCGCGTCAAGCCACCGGGCCGAAATGAACCGCGGCTCGCCGTAGTCGAATCGGTCATCTACATGCGTCAGGTGCAACCCTGCAAACACTTCCTTGGCCCGACGCATATCGAGACCACGCTCTCGCAGCGTGCGCTCACACTTCTTGCGGTTGAAGGTGATACGCATGCATTTAGTGTAGCTACATTAATGCCGCCGGTCAATGCGGAGCCGCCGGCCACAAATTGCCGCCAAACGCCTCGCTGAACGAGGCTTGGAATGGAAAAGCGTCACCGAAAGCACTTTATCTCGCAAGGGCATTCACCGACCTAACTATCTAATGCTTCCACCGCGCCTGCGTTCCATATACGAATTGTTAGGCGGCTCCATGATCAAATTCCCCGAGGGCTACTTCAGACTCAGTGAAGCTGTCACACAGGCGGTCGATCGCCGCGTACTCGACTGGGAATTGCTGGCGAAACGCTTCATACATTTCTCGACTCTGCCACCTGTCTACTGTCACATAGCGAAGTGCATTCGACCTATCTCGAAGCAGCAATGTCGCAACGTATCCCGGCGCTTGGCGGAATAGCTTTACCCAAGAGCCACCTGGGCCATAGTGGTATTCAAACTCCCTCTGGCATTCGAGTCTGACCTGATACCGCCAGAGATAAACGTACTCGGTCATGGTCTGCTGCCGCTGTAGCCAGGGCCGTTAGCGGTCGTCCGGATTGTTAGGCGACGGCTTTCCGCCTTGTCTCCAACGCGAATAGGAACTGCTCCTTTTTTTGCGGCGAGATCATGATGTCTTTGCCCCGAGAGTACTCGATGTGAATTCGATCCAATGAAAGTGCCGGGCTAGAAAGCGGGTTTCTGGTGTTATGAATTCGTGAGATTGAGCCGATCGGAACATGCCATCGGAACGGACCACTTCTGACCAGCAGCTCCCTGTCACTCAGTGTGTACTCGGTCCTTGCCACGATCCAGGCTGGGAGCACTATCCCTCCGACAAGAAACATGGCCGTGAAAGGCAACATTGCTGGTCCAGCGGTGGCCGTGACAAATGCTCCATAGGTCCCTGCGCCAATTGACACCGCAATTGCCATCGCCAACCACCAATCAACCTTCGATCTAAATGTCTCGATCGGCATGACGCGCTCCCGGTCCCGCGACGGCATCGAAGTGCCACTATTGAAGTGGTTAAACAAGTTCAATCACTCAACGGAAAGGGGAAGTCCGCATGAACATTACTACGGTGGGGATCGCCTTGGCAAAGACGACGTTTTCAGCTGCATGGCGTGGATGCTTTTGGCCAGTTGCTGCTGCGGCGCCCGATCAAGCGCGGGCAGTTACGGGGACTGATTGCGAAACTGCCGCCGTGCCGGATCGGGACGGAAACCGGTTCCGGCGCGCACCCGTGGGCGCGGGGTTTTCAGGCGCGGCCTACCGCGCTCAGGGCTGAAAGCCGAGCTCTCGCTGATGACGAATGGCCAAAATGCGCACTTCATCCTGCAATACCACGAACCGATATAGGGCTACGTAACCTGTTTGTCCGTACGAAATAATCAGTTCGCGCAATTCGCCTTCGATACGGTGGCCAATTAACGGATGCCCCTTCAGATTGTCGACTGCCGATTGGATCGCCGTTACCGCATCCATTGCAGCTGCAGGGTTCTTGTCGCGCAGGAACTGAAAAGCACGTTCGATATGCACCAGTGATCGCGCTGAATAAATTACCTGCGCCATGGTTTTGGGCGCGCTGCTGACTCGCCGACCGCCAGCCGTTTCATCCAGGCATGCACATCGTCTGCACGATAGACCTCGCCGGTTTTTTCAATGTCCGCGTCCGCGGCGAGGGCCTCTTTGACAAGGCTGCGCATCTGCTCTTCGTAGTCGGCGTGCCGCTCGACCGCTTCAACGATCAGGCTATGCGCGGAGCGCCCGGTTTGCCTGGCCAGGGAACCCAGCCGGGCGCGCAATTTTGGCGGCAATCGGATGGTTGTGGTCGCCGCCATGCTCGTGCTCCTTTAGCTCACAGATAGCACAAATATAGCACATACCCCCGACTGCCGCAATTGGCTGCTACGTTATCGCTGTGTTAGCCAAGCTTTTCGAGCACCTCGAGCGCTACCCGCTCCGCCGATTCCATCGCGCCTTCCATGCCGCGGCTGCCGATCGAGGTGTGCTCGCCGCAGAAATAAAGCTGCTTGTGCGGCTTGGCCATTTCATGCACGAAGGCCGTAACCTGGCCGGGTTGGAAGATCGCCCAGTCGCCGAGCGAGAACGGGTCGGCGCCCCAGGACTGCACCGCCATAACGTCTAACAGACCTTTGGCGGCGGGCCGCATCTTCTCGAATTCCGCGACGATTTTCTTCTTGCCGCCGTCCGGTCCGAGCTTGTCGATGTCGATGGCCGCCTGGCCGCGACACCAGACAGCGAGGCTGGTGACTTCGTCGACCTCGCCGAAGCGTTGTGCCAGGCACATGCCCATCGGGCCGTCGGTCCACATCGAGGCGCTGAGGCCATCTTCCTTCCAGAAGCGTTTCTTCGCGACGATATGAAACTGCGTGATCGGAATCGTACCTAATGTCGCGATCGCGGTTTTCTGCTTCTCCGGCGGCGCCGGGTTGATGCGCAGCTTGCGCAGCGTCGTGTACGGCAGCGACGACACCACGGCCTTGGCGCGCAGGCGTTTACCGTCGGCGGTCTGCACGACGGCGCCATCACCGGAGACATCGATGCCAGTTACGCGCGTACCCATCATCAGGCGACCGGACAGCTTGCCCGCCATCGCGATCGGCAGGTTCTGGTTGCCGCCCTTGAACATTCCGACCACCAGCGGCGGCGGGCCGCCCGGGGACGCCGGGGGAGCCGCTGGCGGAGCACCGGGCGCGCTTGGACCGCCCGCGCTGCGCGAGAACGCCGATAGCGCGCCGCGATTCACCTGCTGCCAGTATTCGGCGAACATCACTGTTAGCAGCGAGACATCGCGCGAGGTGATGCCGTAGGCGATGTTAGCGTCATAGCCGAGTTTGATCTGCGCGTCGGTCGCGCCCTGGCGTTTCAAAAACTCGTAGACAGAAATGTCCCACTCGGCATGCTTCGGGTCGGTCCAGTTTTCAATGTCCTTGAAAGGAAAATTCTTGCGCAGCACGGCATCGCCCCAGGCCCAGGGCGGCAACGCGCGCTGTGCCTCGGCGAACGGATTCTTCGGATGAGTGGGCCAGTCCTTGAGCGGCACGTGCCGGCCGTCGATGTACAGGCCCTGAGTCTCGCGATTGCCGAACAGGCGTTCGGTGAGATTGACCACCTCGACACCGTATTTCTGTCCGGCTGCGATCATGCGCCCATAGGCCGCGGCGATGGTATTGCCACCGGCTTCCGGATGTCCGGGGATCTGCTTGAGCGTGTAGACGCGCCCGCCGACCCGCTGCCGGCCTTCGATGACGATAACTTTCAGTCCGTTTTCCTCAAGCGTCAGCGCGGTCTCGAGTCCCGAGAGACCGGCCCCGATGACGATGACATCGGCGTCCAGGGCGGACGCCGCACCGCTTACGTCGGGCAGACTGCTGGCGGCGGCCAGAGCCGCGGAGGAGGCGACAAATTTTCGGCGGGAGACGGTCATGCGTGCGCTCCAGGTTGGTGTACCAGCCACGCTAGCGCGCCTGCCCGGCGGCTGCAATGCCTGTGGCGATCAACGGGCGTCAGATGGCCAACGGACGGGTCAACCGAACTTGCGGCCACCCCGCAGCATCCGGCCTAACAACCAGACCATGCCGGCGAGAACCGGCAGCGCGACAAAGTAGCCGCCCAGGATCCTGAACGGCAGGACGATGTCCCGAATTCCCCAGTTCGCGTAAAACGCCACCAGCCCCACGGCGTAGGCCGCGACCAGCAGCCAGTTGGTACGTCGCCTGAGTCCGAGGCCCCAGGCCTGCGTCACCACAAAGATTCCCGCCAGGCCAAAGCCGAACAAATGCCACATGCCGTCGGTGTTCATCATGGCGACGATGACGCCATGGATCATCACCAGACCCTCGAGGCTGACGGTCCACCAGCGATTGGTATGCGCGCGCGTATACATGAGGCTGCCCTGCGCAAACAGCAGGAACATGTACAGAAAACCTAACAAGTGGCCGGGCGTCGAGACCATCGGGTGGTACCAGAAAGTATAAATGGTCGCCCAGGCGAAGTAATAACCGTGGTAACGCCGCGCCACATCGCCGGCTTCAAGCACGTATCCGCCCCAGCGCCGCCCTAACAGAATTCCGCGGCGGCGGTTTTCCATCAGCAGCACAACCAGCAACAGCGCGATGACCGACCATTGCGCCGACCACTCGGACACATCCTGCGCGAGGCCGTCATAGAAAAGATGTGTCTGGACGAAATGCAGCAGGATGCCGCCGGCAGTGACCGCAAACGCCAGGTAGTTGAGCGGTTTCAGCCCGCTGGTGAAGCGCGTGCCCTGCGATTGCGCGCGCCAGATCAGCCACCAGAAAGCGCATTGGTGCAGCAGATAGCCGCCCCAGGCCGTGTAACGCGCCCAGTCGCTGGGTGTCGCCAGCATCCACGGATAGATGTGCGGCATGCCGGGTTGCTGCACCTCGCGCACGAAATGCGCGAGCCTGTCGTCGAGCAGCCAGATGGCGGCTGTGAACGCCAGGCTGGCGGCTAACAGGCCGAACAGTGCTTTGTTAGAGGAAACCGATTCCGTGGTCATGCGTCTATGGCAGGCGGCAGCGCAGCAACTTGCGGTCCGTGATCGAACCTATCAGCAGTGATTGATTGTAAACCGCGCCGACCGCGGCGCCGGAAATCGCTTCGCCCATGTTCAGGTACACCTGCGTCAGGCGCGCAGCCCCGGTCGCGGTCGGGTCAAAGCGCAGAATCTGGCTTGGAGACAGGTTCTTTTCGTTGATGAAATTGCGTACCAGCGCCAGCGATCTGGCATGCGCCGCGATCCAGACGCGGCCCCGTTCGTCGACGTTGAGGTTATCGGGCGCGCTGCCGACCTCCAGCAGCTCCTCCAGGGTGAGATCGCCGCTCGCAGCATTGCGCGAGTAGATACGCACGCGCTTGCCAGTTGTTTCGCTGACGTAGATGCGCGTGCCATCCGGACTGGCGGCAATGCCCGAGGCTGACTGGAGTCCGGTAGCAACCGCTCGCATTCGTGTGCCGTCGAAATAAGCGAGCTTCGAGAGGCCGCGGCGGAACGCCGTTTCCTGAACGCGCT
Source organism: Gammaproteobacteria bacterium (assembly GCA_031382085.1). Taxonomy (GTDB): domain Bacteria; phylum Pseudomonadota; class Gammaproteobacteria; order Steroidobacterales; family Steroidobacteraceae; genus UBA964. The sequence goes on along the minus strand of JANMYM010000063.1, from coordinate 3,343 downwards.
CCCAGCCGTTGCCGGCTCCTGAGTCGTTGGCGAGATAGAACTGGTCCATGCCGACCGCGACGATGGCGTTAGGTTTCTTGATCAGCGGGTCGCGCACCGTGCGTACCAGGGAAAATGCCCCAGTCGCCGACTGCTCGAAAATATGCACTTCCTGGCGCACGCTGTCACCGATCACCGGCGAGTGACTGATCACAAACAGGCGCATTGCGCCGTCACCGGCACGGTACAGCGCCATGCCATGCGGACGGAAATCGGGCGGGTCGGCCATCAGCGCGGGGCGCGTGCGCGGCTCCGGCGCGTTCAGGTCGACGAGCATCACGGTGCCGAGCACCGGCTTGCCCTGGATCTGGCCGCGTCGGTCCAGGTACGAGAGGTAGGCGACGCCGTGCGCCCGGTCGATCTGGATGTCCTCGGCACTGGCATTCATGGCCAGCGTCCTGCACTCGGGCAAATTAGACACTGTTAGCTCGTGGAACTGGCCGCCATGGCGCAGCTGGTCGAATACGAAAACACCAACAACGACAACAAGACCGAGTACAGTCCAGCCGAGTCGTTTGAGCCAGATTTTCATCGCGATCAGGTCCTTGTCTGCATTGCGGTGCAGCGGGGCGGTGCGCATTGTAGCTCGCCGCGCGCAGTCGCTATTCTGCAGACTTGACCTAATGTCCCCGCAGCGGAGAGCCTTATGCCGGATTCGATATCGCGTCGCGTAGTGATGGCAGGTTCAGTCGCCGCAGGGCTGGCGAGTGCTGCGGGCGTCGCGAGCGCCAAGGTGCAACGCGGCACACGTGTTCCGCTCGATCTCAGCAAACCCGCCGACAACGTCACCGCCTACCTCAAGATGCGCGCCAGCACCGTGACCCAGGATGTGTTCTTCTGGTTCACCGGGCGCCTCGATATTGCCGTGCCTGGTGAACCGGTCCGGCCCCTGATCAATGTCGAGAGCTGCATACTGCGCCGCACCGAGCTGGTCGGCCCCTTGCAATGGAATGTCATCGACTGGGAGGCATCTCTGTACCGCAATGCCGAGACCGGTGAATATCTAACAGACGGCGATGAGATCCTGAATCCGCACACCGGCCGCAAGGTCAGGCCCCTTGCCTATCGCGAAGGTCCGGTCCGGTTTCGTTTCAGCGAACAGGAGCCGCGCATCGTCGGCTCGCGCGACGTCATGCCTAACACAGGCAAACCGTTCAATTACCCCTGGCGCATCGTTGGCGATGACATCTGGATGACCAAGTCGAGCTACATCAAGGCGCCGAACTGGTTGGATCCGCGCGAGTGGCCGCTGGAGTCGGCCGGCAAGGATCTGATCGTCGCGACCCAGTCAACGCTGCGTTCGAAGTTGTCGGATATAGAAAACACTGCGACCGCAAGCGCGCCTTGTGATTTCGCTTACACCGCTACCAGTTCCTGGCTCCCGTGGATGCAGATGGGGCCGACGCCGGGATTCCTGATCTGGGCGGAAGCAGGAAAAAAATTGTTGACGTTGGAGCAAATAGCGCCGGCGCATCTTGCGCAGTTGCGCAAGGTGCATCCGCTGTGGTTCAACCGGCCCGAACCGTGGCCCGAATTCACCAACATGTACCTGCAGTACAAGGCGCGCAATCCGCGCTGACGCACGCTATTTGGCGGGTGCGCCGGAGTCTTTCAGGGATTCGAGACGCGCGAGGTCAACGCCATCGACGACGCCTTTGATCTGCTCAAAACTGGCGGCGTCGCCCTCGGCCGTGACAACGAAGCGGTCGGCGATAAAGACCGAGTATTTGCCACGCTTGCTGGCGCTGTCCCATTCCTCGTGGAACCAGCGGCTGCCCGCGCGCCTGGTTCTTTCGAAACCCGTGTCCGTTTCGGTTTCCTGTTCACCCATCGCAACCGCCGCGCCGGCCAGCGCCAGAAAGCCCGAGGCGCCGCCGGTGTCGACGACCGACAGCGCGATGCGCTTGCCGTCACCGGCGTCGTAGCTTGCCTCGCCTTTGCTGATCTGCATGCCCATCGTCTGGTTGCGATTGACCGACAGTGCCGTGCGTTTCATGTCGCCAATACTGTCCGGCAGGAAGGACTTGAGGTCGTCGGTCGGCAGCGCATCGTGAGGCACCGCCGCGGCTTTGCCGGCCAGCGCGCCTAACGCCGCACTAACAGCGGCGGTGCCCGCCGCCGTAGCCGCTACGCCGGCGCGCGCCGCATCCGCGCTGGAGCCGCCGGCCTCGGCCGCTTCGCCAGCGCGTGCGGCAGTTGCCGCAGCCGCTTCAACCGCCGCTTCGACCTGTGCGGTTGCGCGGCCCGTAAGCGAGCGGCCGGCGATCATCCCCGCCACCGACGACGTGACCGAGCTGACAATGAACATCAGGACGATGGTCAGGATGATGACGACGGCGGTAAAGCCCGCGGCCTTGTCGGCCGGTATTTTCAGCGTGTGCTGACAGCCGAGATAGAAGAGATAGACGCTGTAAATAACGCCGGCAATCGCGATCAACCAGCCGATGACCGGCACGATTGCCGCGATGGACGCGACCCAGGACGCGGTCCATGAATACGCGACGGTCTTCAGGGCCTGCAGCGGATCCTTGCTGCCGCCAAAATTGGGCGCCAGCGTGCCGGCGAGCCAGGCACTGACGAATACTGCGGCGAATGTCAGGACAAAACTGAGGATCGCAGACACCAGAAAGAAACTCGATCCGAAACCAATCGCATTCGCAATGGAACCGAGAAATGCCCAGGCCAGCCAGCCGGCGAGCGCCGAGACGGCGGCTAACAGCAGCACATGGCCCTGGTAGATGCTCGCCGCCGGCGCCGGGTCCGAGGCGATCGCGGGCCATTCGACTTTAGGCGTCAACAGGACGTTCTTGATCCGCTCAACAATTTTCGCGATATTCATGATGATCCCCTGTTTGTTGTGAAATTCAGCGGCTGGCGGCCCATCTGGCAGTTGCTTCCTGGAATCGATACTTGAGACCTGACAAATCCTGCTTCGCAATGAACATCAGAATTTCTCCAGCACGGACCCGAAGCCCGTGATCTTGTCCGCTATGCCCGAACGGCGCAAGGCGTCCCAGTAGGTAATGGCATTGATGGCTAACACCGGTTTGCCGAACCAGAGCTCGGCCTCTGCGGCGAGCCGGACTGCGGCCAGGTTGGTCCCAACCTGGACCAGCGCATCGACATCATCGCCGTTCAGCGCGCGCAGCGCGTCGATGACCTGCTGCTCCTCGGTATGCGCGATCAGCGTCGGCGAGGCGCACTTGAGTCCGGTCAGCCGTTTGATCGTGAAACCGGCTTCTTCGAAATAGTTGCGCACCTGCTCATCGCCGCGCGGCTGGTGCGGCGTCAGCACGGCGATGCG
>JANMYM010000056.1:0-86561 GCA_031382085.1 Gammaproteobacteria bacterium | reverse complement strand
GTCCGGCATTTCAAACTGCTCAACCGCGCCAAGCCGGTGGAACATTTCTACCCGGTCTCCTGCGAACAATGGCGGCAGATGTTCGAAGGCGCGCCTTTCGATTTCAACACTAACAGCCGCACCGTGCATCTGTGGCACGCGATGATGCATGGCCAGCCCGGCTTCGATAAGAACGCGGCCTTTGCGCCGGCGAGCGCATTTGAAATCCTGTGCCGTCGCTACGGTCAAAACCGCCTGGACAGCGACAGCGCTGCGCTTTCGATATCGTAGAAACTGTCGGGACGACCGCCCACGGGATCACCCGGTACCAAGTGGTCGCGCGCGATCTTGATGCCGATGCGCGCCTCCAGCCCCAGATCCCAACCGACAACGACATCGCGCCATGTGACCCCGGCGCCACCCCACAAGCCGTATGCGGGCGTCGCCAGGTTGTAGCGTGCCGCGCCGAGAAATGCACTGACCGCGAGGGGTCCGCGGAAGCGATAGCGATAGTCGAGCGCGCGCACCGCCGTTAGCAAATGGCCGTCGATCTGGTCGAACTCCAGGCGCACGCCCAAATCCTGACGATTCGACACCGCGCGACGAACGCCTAGTGCTACATGCGGCGAGGTGCTTGTTTGCGTGAACCGCGGAATGTTGTCCGCGAGATCAATCGTGACACGATTGGAAGCCAGACCGGCGTCCACAAACCACTCGGCGCCATCCGCACGTGCGGGACGATTGCCAGCGTTTCTTTCGCTCGGGCGCGATTCCGAGGCCCCATTGGCATAGCGCAGAAAACCGGCCACCCGAGCATAGGACTCACCGAACACGTCCTGCCCTGCCTCCAGCGTTGCGCCGGCGATCATCCGCTCTCGGAAGGGACGCGAGTAGCGCAGCGACAGTTCCTGCGCGCGGTCGTACTGAAAGCGGCCGTACGTTTCGTTACGCAGCGTCCGGTAGCGCAGCTCAATGTCGGCGCCGTGCTTGTTAGTCCATCCCAGGCGCGCCATGGCGGACTGCGCGCCGATTTCATCGCCCGGCGCATGTTGAGCGCCGCCCCAGTGCCCGATAACGCGGCCACGATTTGTCAGGCCGTCACCGTACAGGCCATTCACGTACCAACCGTTCTGCCACTCGCTGAATTCTAGCGTCAGGTCGAATCGGCCGGCGAACCGCGGCATGCGAATCCCGGCCGACAACGCCGCATTACCTAACAGATAGCTGCGGCCGCGTGATGTGTCTTCGCCCGCATACTCCAGGTAGACCGCAATCGGATTGCGCGCCGGAAAGACGAACGAACTGGTGACCGACGCCAGTTGATTGCCAAATTGATCGTCGAGCACCCCGCTGTTTGCGTTATCAAACCGACCCGGATTAAAAAACGCATTCAGCAGATCACCAAACGACTGTCCGCCGCGCGCGCCGCCACCATATTGCAACAGTCGATTGACACCGATCGACCAGCCCCGCGCGGGCTCGATCGAGAGATGCGCACCGGCGAGCCGAGGGTGTCCCGCGGTGAATCCATTGCGAAAAGCAATGCGATTCGAGCGCGACATATCGGCCAGAAAAAACTCGTAGCGCAAGCCGAGGCGTGTCAGCGGCACGATGTTGGAGAGCGTCGCTGCGGGCATGGTCGGCGCCTCGGTCCCGATCAGCATGCTGCTGTCGGTCAGCGGTGACAGCCAATGCGAGCGATAGCCCAGGTCCAGCTGCGCGCGATCGATGCCGAGGGACACATACGAGCCTGCGGGATTCACCTCGCCGTCATAAGCGACCGCGCCGGCATTGATGAGTGAATAGCGGTTGGGCTGCCAATTGAGTTGCGCCGAATAAAACCAGGGGCTCGTGCCATCGAGACCGTAGCGGTTCGGCACGCTTCGATCAGTGCCATTGGTTGCGGCACCTTCAGCACGGGTGCGAATGGACGGCGCTGAGTCCAGCAGCGCAGCCAGATGTCGTTCCACATACTCACACGCATCCGTGTCGATCGCGCAGGCGCGGGTCAATGCAGCGCGCAGGGTCGTCACCGGAATCGGACGTTTCAGCACCGGCTGATCGGCCAGCATGAGCACCTGCTCGATGCGCGCTTCGAGTTCGGGCTCAAGATTCAGCGGCAAATAGGCGCTGACACCCTCCGCGCCTGCGGTCCGGGTCACCGCAATCGCGAACCACAGCGCGGGAAACACACGTCGTTTCATCGGCTCGCCTCACGCAGAGACGCGCCCGTCGACGATTCACGCGCCGCGCGCTCCCCGAGCCTTGCGATGGAGTCGATGACCTGCTCCATCGCGTTGGTAATCTTCAGTTGGTCGACCTGTTCAATTTGCGCCGCGCGACTCATGGGATCGTGCCAGAGAGTTCGCGTGCGAGTGAGTATCTGGTCGGAGTCGATATCCGCTCGCAGATCCAGCCCGCGGCGCTTGCAGCGATCCAGGCGGATCACCTGGTCCGGCGCCATGGCGATGGCAACGCAGGCTCGGCCAAGAGCAAGCACTTGAATGAGCGTGTCCCCGCCGTTGCAGATCACCAAACGCGCGGCGCGAATGTGTGCCGCCATATCGGTGACCGTCAAGCGAGGCAGGATTGTCAGGTTATCGATTTTGCGCGACGGCACAAATTCGGCCGGCGCGCCGACCAGCACGACCGGCACGTTCTCGGCGGCCAGGCGCGCCGCCGCCTGCGCCATGACGTGCGGCGCAGCGGCAAAGTCACGGGAATCCGCGACCCCGCCTGTTAGCACCAGTACATGATCCTGCGGAACTGCAGCGGCCTCGGCATCGGGAATCAGGCAATCGAGGTAGCGGGCCACCGGCCGACCCATGATCGCCGCCCTGGCGCGTTCAATGAAAGTTGGCGATCCCGCGATGAATTCAGGATACGCAATCCAGTGCTCATCGACCAGCCGCAGCCAGCCCAGGCGATATGCGCGGCGCCTCTGACGTTGCCGCGAGCTAACAAACACGACCCGGGCACCCGATTGGCTGGCGGCTCGCAGCTGCGCGGTGCGGCCGGCATTGTCAAAGATGACCACCGATGGCTGAAACTCCGCGATCAGCGCACGAACTTGCGGCGTGTGAAAGGTGGGAGACGACGGCAGCCAGGTCGCTGGGAACGGGCACTCCTGCGCATACGGCGCCTCCTCGCTCAATGCAAAATGGCAGATCGCGCCTGACATCCGACGTGTGACGGCGGTTGCGATCGACAAAGCGCGCGCGTATTCACCCGAACCGCGCGGCGACGTTACTGGTACAAACAGAATTCGGGGAGGACTGGGGGTCACTGAGTCAGCGCAGTTTTTGTATTCGGCGCAACAAAGGCGCCAGCCTCGTCCCATCCTGAACGAGGTCCGGATGCGCGATCATCGGCACCAGCGGCGCGCAGAGCTTCTTCCCCAGCTCCACGCCCCACTGATCGAACGCGTTGATGCCCCAGATCACGCTCTGCACGAACACCTTGTGTTCATACAGCGCCACGAGTTTGCCCAGCGTATTCGGGTCGAGTCGTTCGAACAGCAACAGCACACTGGGCCGTCCGCCCGGGTGCGCGCGATGCGTCGGGATGCCCTCGCCCTGCTGCCCCAGCCAGAAAGCTTCCGCTTGGGCGAGGCAATTGGCGATCGCGAGATCCTGATGATCCTGCCGGCCGCAGGACGACTTCACGGGCAGTAAAAATTCGAGCGAGGCGCGCGCGGTGCCCTGATGCAGGAGCTGAAAAAACGAATGCTGGGCGTTGTTGCCGGGCTCGCCCCAGATCACGGCGCCGCTGTTGCAGGCGAGCGGCTGGCCATCGCGCGTGACGGACTTGCCGAGGCTCTCCATGTCGAGCTGCTGCAGAAACGCCGGAAAACGTGCGAGCCGCGAGTCGTACGGCAGCACCGCAGTCGTCGGCAATTGCATGAAATTGTTGTTCCATACCGCCAGCGCGCCGAGCAGGGCCGGGAGATTGTGGTCCCAGGGCGCCGCGCGAAAATGCACATCCATCGCGTGCCCGCCGGCTAACAACGCGGCGAAATGCTCGCGCCCGATCGCGATCGCGAGCGACACGCCGATCGACGACCACAGCGAATAGCGGCCGCCGACCCAGTCCCACATGACGAAGCGATAGTCCGGATGCACGCCGAACTCGTTCATCGCGGGCGTATTTACCGAGACGGCGGCAAAATGCGCCGGCACCGCCGCCTCACCCAGGCGCTCGCGGATCCAGGCACGCGCCGACTGCGCGTTCGCCATGGTTTCCTGCGTGGTGAAAGTCTTAGAGGAAATGATAAACAGCGTGGTCGCGGGATCCCGTTGCGCACAAAGGTCCATCAGGGCGCAGCCATCGACGTTCGACACGAACAGCACATCCGGGCCGTGCCCCCGAAACAGCCGCAGCGCCTCAGCCGCCATCGCCGGGCCCAGATCCGAGCCACCGATACCGATGTTTACGACGGTCGTGAAGGGCTGACCGCTCGAGCTGCGCACCTCGCCGTGCCGAACGCGTTCAGCGAATGCCAGCATGCGCTCACGCTCGGCTAACACGAGGCGCTCAATTTCAGCGCCGCCAATACCTGCGCCCGGCGGCTGGCGCAAGGCGGTGTGCAGGACGGCGCGGTTTTCGGAATTATTGATTGGATCGCCGCGATACATGGCGGCAATCGCGCCGCGCAGATCCACCGCATCTAACAAGCCAAGCAATGCGGTGCGCGCCGCCCCATCGAGCCGCTGGCGCGTGTATTCGAGCAGCAGCCCCTCGCCGCTGGCAGAAAAATCCGCAAAGCGATTCGAGGACATGAAGTCCGCGGACGCAAGACTCGCTTGCCGCGCGGCGTTCTCGTCCAGCAGTTTCCAATGGGGAAATGTCATAGTTTGGTCAGCTCGGTCGCGGGTATGGCTTGGATGCGGGCAGCCAGCGGAAATCGCAATTTGCCGGCATGGACGACCCACAATTGCTGCAACTTGAGGTCTTCAACGGCTGCACGCATGGAGGGAGTCAGTGTAGGCGCAGTGGTGCGCTTGATCTCGAAACCGATACGTTCCCGGCCGCGGACAATCAACAGATCCAGCTCTGCACCGCCGCGCGTGCGCCAGTAATAACGTTCATTGCGATCGATCTTCCAATGAACAAACAGTTGCTGTGCCATGAAACCTTCCCAGGACGCACCGACTTTGGGGTGTCGCTCGAGGGCAATGGCATCGCGCACATCCAGGAGGCTGTGCAACAGGCCTGAGTCCGTAACGTACATTTTCGGAGTCTTGACTTGCCGCTTGGCCAAATTTTCATGCCAGGGACGCAAGATCGTGATGACATAGTTACTGGCCAGGATATCCAGGTAACTTCGCACTGTTGTATCCGCAACTGCCAGCGAACGCCCAATCTCGGATCCATTCCAAGTTTGCCCGTGGTAGTGCGCCAGCATGGCCCAGAAGCGCTCCATGGTGACGGGCGGCACTCGAACACCCAGCGACGGCAGGTCCCGCGCCACGAAACTACGAATGAACTCGCGCCTCCAGTCGATGCTGATCGCGTCGTTTCGCGCCAGGAAGGAGGCAGGAAAGCCGCCACGCAACCACAGGCGCGTCATGCGTCGTGTGTCAGTCTCCACCATGGAGAGCGGTGGCAATTCATAGTAACGAATTCGACCCGCGAGACTTTCGGAGCTTTGCTGCAATAGTTCTGGCGAGGCGCTGCCGAGCACGAGAAATCGGGCTCGCATTGGGCGACGATCCGCCAGGACCCGCAGACTCATGAACAAGTCGGGGCGACGCTGCACCTCGTCGATGACCACGAGTCCCTTGAGTGATTCCAGCGTCAGGAATGGGTCCTGCAGTCGCGCGATGTCCGCAGGCTTTTCTAGATCGAAGTAATTCTCGGTGCGTGGACCAGCGAGCTGCCGCGCGAGCGTGCTTTTCCCCACCTGCCTGGGGCCAACCAGGGCCACCACCGGATAGTGCCGCAGCAGCCGCCGAATCGCATCGAGATGATGATCGCGGGCCAGAAACATGGCCAATACTCTACCTGACTAATTCGGTGCCTGCCACCGAATTAGTCAGGTCGAAAAAATAGACTCAGACCTGGTAGTAAGCCCGATACCAGTCTACAAAGCGTTTCACGCCCGTTTCCACCGGCGTCGCCGGCTTGTAGCCGACGTCGCGCACCAGGTCCTGCACATCGGCATAGGTGTCCGGCACGTCGCCGAGCTGCAGCGGCAGCAGGTTCCTGATCGCCTTGCGGCCGAGGCAGTCTTCCAGCACTTCGATGTAGCGAGCCAGTTCAACCGGCTGGTTGTTGCCGATGTTGTAGATGCGGAACGGCGCGGAACTGCTGGCCGGGTCCGGCGCCGCCGGGTCCCAGTCCTTGTTAGGCGTCGCGATGCGGTCGCAGGCCCACACCACGCCCTCGGCGATGTCCTCGACGAAGGTGAAGTCGCGTTTGTGATGACCATTGTTGAACACATCGATCGGCTGCCCGGCCAGGATGTTCTTCGTGAACATGAAGAGCGCCATGTCCGGCCGGCCCCAGGGGCCATAGACCGTGAAGAACCGCAGCGCCGTCACCGGCAGCTTGAACAGCGTCGCGTAGTTGTGGCACATCAACTCGCCGGCGCGCTTGGTTGATGCATACAGCGACAGCGGATGATCCACGCCGCGGTGCGGGCTGAAGGGCATGTTGGTATTGAGCCCATAGACCGAACTGGTCGAAGCGAACACGAGATGCTGCACGTGGTTGTGCCGGCAGCCTTCGAGCACGTTGATCGTGCCCGTGACGTTGCTGTCGACATAGGCGTGCGGATTGTCGAGCGAATAGCGCACGCCGGCTTGGGCTGCGAGGTGAATCACGCGCTCGAATTTTTCCTGAGCGAACAGTGCCACCATGCCAGCGCGATCCTCGAGATCGAGCTTGACGAAGCGAAAGCCTGCGCGGCCGGTGAGGCACGCAAGTCGTGCTTCTTTCAGGCGCACGTCGTAGTAATTATTGAGATTGTCGAGACCGACGACCTCGTCACCGCGTGTCAGCAGCAGGCCCGCAACGTGCGAGCCGATGAAACCGGCGGCGCCGGTGACCAGGATTTTCATGCGCCGATTTTACAGGCGCCCATCCACCTGTGCGCGCGGAAAGACATATTTAATGTCGTAGACCACGTGGGTCTTCTTGCAGAAACGGCGCACGCCGGCGATACCCAGCGCCTTGAACTGATCGTGGGCCACGGCGATGACGACCGCATCGTAATGACGCGTTTTCGGCGCCTTGACCGGCCGGATCTTGTACTCGTGCCAGGCTTCGGCGCGGTCCGCCCAGGGATCGTAGGCGTCGACACTCGCACCCTGCGACTGCAGTTCGCGGATGACGTCGACCACCTTGGAGTTGCGCGTGTCCGGGCAGTTCTCCTTGAACGTCAGACCTAACACCAGCACTTTGGAACCCTTGATGTGAATGCGCTTGGCTGCCATCAGGCGCGCGACGCGATCCGCGACATAGATCGGCATGTTGTCGTTCAAGCGCCGCCCCGCGAGAATCATCTCGGGGTTGTAACCCACGGCCTGCGCCTTGTGCGTCAGGTAGTAAGGATCGACGCCGATGCAGTGTCCGCCGACGAGGCCCGGACGAAAGCCCAGGAAATTCCACTTGGTGCCGGCCGCTAACAACACCTCTTCGGTGTCGATGCCGAGGCGCCCGAAAATCAGCGCGAGTTCATTGATCAAACCGATATTGACATCGCGTTGCGTGTTTTCGATGACTTTGGCGGCCTCGGCTACTTTCAGGCTGCTGGCCTTGTGCGTGCCTGCCGTGATGATGGTCTTGTAAAACTGATCGACAAACTCGGCCACTTCAGGCGTCGACCCTGACGTGACCTTCTTGATGCTCGGCAACCGATGCAGCTTGTCGCCCGGATTGATGCGCTCGGGGCTGTAGCCCGCAAAGAAATCCTTGTTGAATTTGAGTCCCGAGACCTTCTCGAGAATCGGAATACAGACCTCTTCGGTGCAGCCGGGATACACGGTCGATTCATAGATAACGACATCGCCCTTTTTGAGCACCTTGGCGACGCTGTTGCTCGCGCCAATCAACGGGCGAAGGTCCGGGCTCTTGTATTCATCGATCGGCGTCGGCACTGTCACGATGAAAACGCGGCAGGCCTTCAGGTCTGTTAGCTGGTCGGTAAAGCTCAGGTGCTTCGCGCCCTTCAACTCCGCGCGCGTGGTTTCGAGCGTGCTGTCCTTGCCCCTGCGCAGCTCGGCGATGCGCGCGGACTTGATGTCGAAGCCCACGGTCTTGAAGTGTTTACCAAACTCGACCGCCAGCGGCAGCCCGACATAGCCCAGACCCACGACAGCGACGCGGCAATTACGAAGACTCAGCATGCAAAATACCCCTGTAAAAGACAATTGTGGCGGACTGCCGCGCGGGAAAAAGCGACTTGGGTCGCGAAATCAGCCCGGCGCCTCGCTAGCGCGCCAAAGGGCCGGCTTTCCGGCCGCTTTTTCGATCTTGCCGAGCAAGACCTCATGCGCGGCGAGTTCCTCAGCGCCTGCCTGAATCACCCGCAGGTGCGTCGGCCGTTCGACCCGCTGCGCGCCCCCGATGCTAACATCCTGCGTGACCGAGGCGGCACGCGCGTCGCCCAGCGCCAACGCCGCCTGCCCGCCGGTCATGGCGAGATACACCTCGGCCAGCAGCTGCGCATCTAACAAGGCGCCGTGCAACTCGCGGCGCGAATTGTCGACGCTGTAGCGCTTGCACAGCGCATCGAGGTTGTTGCGCTGCCCCGGATGCAACTCGCGCGCCAGCGTCAGCGAATCGATCACCCGGCGCCCGTCGGCGAAGCGCGCGCCTGACAATTGGGCGCGCGCGAACTCCGCGTTCAGAAAGCCCAGATCAAACGCCGCATTGTGGATGATGAGCTCGGCATCGCCAAGAAACGCCAGCAGCTCCGCGGCGACCTCGGCGAAGCGCGGTTCTTTTTCCAATTGCGCGCGCGTAATGCCGTGCACCGCGAGCGCGCGCTCGTCGATGTCGCGCTCCGGGTTGAGGTAACGATGAAACCGGTTGTGCGTCGCACGTCGGTTGATGAGCTCGATGCAGCCGATCTCGATAATGCGGTGACCCGCTTCGGCCTCGAGGCCGGTTGTTTCTGTGTCGAGGACGATCTGCCGCATACGCGCATCCTACCCAAGCAGCGCGTCGATCGCACGGCGCGCGAGCTCATCGACGCGTTCATTGCCTGGCACGCCCGCATGACCCTTGACCCAGCGCCAGTCCACCTGGTGTGCGGAGGCCGCCGCATCCAGCGCCTCCCACAGATCCTGGTTGCGCACCGGTTTGCGATCGGCAGTTTTCCAGCCGCGCTTTTTCCAGTGGGCGAGCCATTCAGTGATGCCCTTGCGGACGTATTCAGAATCGGTGTAGACGCGCGCGCGCACCGGCCGCTTGAGTGCTTCCAGCGCGCGCAGCACCGCGGTGAGTTCCATGCGATTGTTGGTGGTGGCGGCGTCGGCGCCGCTCAGTTCGCGCTCGCTGCTGCCCTTGATCAGGAGCGCCGCCCAGCCGCCGGGCCCCGGGTTGCCGCGGCAGGCGCCATCGCTATAGATGACGACTTCGACATCGGCATCGGCATTCACAGCGGCGGGTCTTTCGACTGACCGCGGGTGGTCGGGCGCGCCAGACCGGCAAGCACATGCAGGCGTTCGCGATCACGCCAGCGCAGTCTGAGCGGCGTACCGGCATAGAGCCGCTTGCGGGCTTGCAATAAGTAAGCGCCGGCAGGCCACCAGCTGGTGAACCCCCGCCGCAGCACCCGCGCCGGCGCACCGAGCCTGCCCCAGGGCAGGCTGAAAAGATAGCGCCGTGCCGGCGTGACTTCATAACCTAACAAAACCAACCAATCGCGCAGGCGGCGTTCGGACAGCAGGTGCTGCACGCCGGGCGGAAACGCGCCCCGCGACGCCACGGCGCGCAGGCCCCACAGACTCCAGGGCCGGAACCCCAGCACCAGCAACTGTCCCTCGCCGGTCAGTATCCGGTCCACCTCGCGCAGCAGCGCGTGCGGATCGACCGCAAATTCCAGCGCGTGAGCTAACAACACCGCATCCACCGAATCGGAGGCCATCGGCAGCTGTGCGGCGCGCGCGACCAGGTCCAGCTGTGCTCCGGCGCGCTGTTGCTCGAGCGTGCCGGCCAGCGCCTGGTGACGGGTGCGGGCGGCCGCCAGCAACGGGCGACCGAGGCCCCATGCGCCTACCTGCAGCAGCTCCCAACCAAACACTTTGTCCAGGGCGTCACGCAGCAAGTCAGCCTCGGCGGCAACGATGGCGCTCCCCTGAGACGTGCTCCACCAATCCGCCAAGGGGTCGTTATGGGAGCGATTTTGTGTGTCGATTTGAGACATGGTCCAGGGTAAAAACAATAGCAATTTTCCGGACTTGCGGGTTAAATACGCTCAAATGGATCAAGGTCTTGTGTCATATCGTGGCACGGGGCTTCCTTTGCTTCGGGAGCTGGCTTGGCGAGGCTTTTCGGGTCAAACGCACTGCAAAGTTTACTGGCTGCAGCCCTGCTGGCGGTCGTAGCACCGGCGCGCGCCGAGAATGACGCCAACCTGCTCCAAGCGGGCACGCCCCTGGAGGGCGCGCTGATCGAATCCAACGACGCGGTGATCCCGAGCCCGCCGGAACCCGCCACGACGTCGCAGGGCGTTGAATCAACCCCGGCACTTGATGCTGCTGCGGATCTGCTCGCGCGGCTGCGCAAGGGCATGCAACTTCCGGACCTCGAGCAGAATGCGATCGACGTGCAGCTGAGCTGGTACGCGCGCAACCCCGAATACCTCGAGCGCGTTTTCGGCCGTGCCGAGCTGTACCTCCATCACATCGTCAGTGAGGTTGAAGCGCGCGGTATGCCGCTTGAGCTCGCGCTGCTGCCGGTGGTCGAAAGCGCGTTTGAACCCTTCGCCTATTCGCGTTCGCACGCGGCCGGGCTGTGGCAGTTCATCCCGGGCACCGGCAAGCGCTTCGGCCTGCCGCAGAACTGGTGGTATGACGGTCGCCGCGATGTCATGGAATCCACGCGCGCGGCTCTCGATTACCTGCAGTTCATGCACGATGAATTCAACGGCGACTGGTTGTTAGCCGTGGCCGGCTACAACTGCGGCGAACACTGCGTGGAACGCGCGATCCGGGAAAACCAGGCGCGCGGCCTGCCGATCGATTTCTGGAGCTTGCGCCTGCCGTCCGAAACTCGCGCCTACGTGCCTAAGTTGTTAGCCATGAGCCGGCTGATTGCCAATCCGGAACTCTACGGCATCGGCTTCAGCCATATCCCGAATGAACCGTACTTCGCGCGCGTCGAAACCGGCGGACAGATCGATTTGAAGCTGGCGGCCGAAATGGCCGGCATCAGCTACGATGAACTGACGGAGCTCAACCCGGCCTATCACCGCTGGGCCACGCCGCCGCAGGGACCGCACTACCTGCTGCTGCCGCTGACCGCCGCCGATGCCTTTCGCCAAGGCCTCGGACAGCTAACACCGGATGAAATGATGCGCGTCGCGCACCACACGGTGCGGCGCGGCGAAACCATGGCGTCGGTTGCCAAACGTTACGCAACCCAGCCCCTGGTGGTGCGCCAGCTGAATGATCTCGAGGGCAGCAGGCTGGTGGTCGGCAGCGAGCTTCGGGTACCCTCCGGCAGCACCAGCCTGCCGGACAAAGTCGCGCGCGCGGCGGCCCGGGTCGATAGCGGCGGCCGCCGCCGCGGCCGGATCCGCGGTGGCGGCCGGCCGTCGATTCATGTCGTGCGCCGCGGCGACAGTCTCTGGGCCATCGCGAAACGCACCGGCATCGATGTGCGCACCCTGGCGCGCCTCAACGGCCTCAAACCTAACGAGAAGCTGCGGGCGGGCGCTCGCCTGGTCATTGCCCAGGCGAGCGGCACACCCAGCCGCTCGGCGCGCTCGAGCGGCAGCAGCAGCAAGGACAAGCTGCGCTACCGCGTCCGCTCCGGCGATACGCTCTTTCGCATTGCGCGGCTCTACAATGTCTCCGTGACCCAGCTGCGCCGCTGGAACAATCTCGCCTCGGCCGCCTCCATCAAGGTGGGCCAGACAATCGAGATTTTTCTGCCGCAACGCCGATGATCGATAGACGACAAACGCTAAAATAATCAACACTTGGAATGCCGGAGTTGCTGCCATGGGATTTCTCGCGGGCAAGCGAGCCCTCATCGTGGGTGTCGCCAACGAACGCTCGATCGCCTGGGGCATCGCCCAGGCCATGCATCGGGAAGGCGCGACGCTGGCCTTCACGTATGCCAACGACAAACTAAAAGAACGTGTTGAGCCGCTGGCCGAAGAACTGGGCAGCGAAATTGTGTTGCCGCTGGACGTGACGGCGGATGAGCAGCTGGCTGCCTGCGCGGCCGCGTTAGGCCAGCGCTGGAGCTCGCTCGACATCGTTGTGCACGCCGTCGCCTTCGCGCCCCGGGAAGCCCTGGGCGGCAGCTTTGTCGCCAACACCTCGCGCGAGGCGTTCCGGATCGCGCATGACGTCTCGAGTTACAGCTTCACCGCGCTGGCAGCGGTCATGGCGCCCTTGATGGCGGGCCGCGAAGGCTCCCTGCTAACGCTGTCGTACCTTGGCGCCGTGCGCTCGGTACCCAGTTACAACGTTATGGGACTCGCGAAGGCGAGTCTGGAGGCTAACGTGCGTTTCATGGCGGCGGATCTTGGCCCGCAAGGCATTCGTGTCAATGGTATTTCCGCCGGCCCGATCAAGACGCTGTCGGCTGCGGGTGTCGCCGGATTGCGCAAAATGCTGCACCACGTGGCCAGCGTTGCGCCGCTGCGCCGCAACGTGACTGCCGAAGATGTCGGCAATGCAGCCGCCTTCCTGTGCTCGGATCTGGCGCGTGGCATCACCGGCGAAATCGTCTACGTCGATAGCGGCTACAGCACCGTCGGCATGAGCTTCGCTGAAGCCGAATCGTAGAGTCGTGGCCCGCAAATAACTTTTCACACGATGAGTGGCTAACGCCTGGCAACTGGACGCGAGCGACGCGGACTCTGCGATCGACGGGCGAGCGCGATAGCCACGGCTGAGCGGCGAATGGGCGGCGGCTCGGGCGCGCGGCCAGCGCAAACTTAGTAGCGTCAGCGCAGCTTGGGAAAAGATCCTGTGACGAACGTTTGCGCCAGCGCGCCCGAGCGAACGCGCAAGATCGCGTGTGAGTCCGCGAGCCGCGATCTTGCAAGCGCGACGCCCTTTGAGCCGCGCGGCCGTGGCTATCGCGCCCGCCCGTCGATCGCGCGCTACTCGAACACCTTCGGGTTCTTCTCAACCGTGGCGCGACGCCGCAGGTCCTCGATATAAGCCGACACATCGCCCGCGCCGCCTCGCGCGATGCTCTCGCTGACGCGCTGTTTGTTGAGCTCGGCATTCGAGGCATCGAGTTCGCGCCGAACCTGGGTCACCTCGAACAAGGCAGCGCCACCTGCCTCCAGCGCCAGCACGCCCCGTACCGCCCCCGAACCTTTTGCGTTGTTAGGTCGCAGGGCCGCAAACACCGCGCTGCGCAGCTGTGCCGGCAACGACGGATCCGCCCGGCCAACGAAGCGCGGTGCATCGAGCTTCAGGCCCTGGCTCCTGGCCATGGCTGCAACGCTGTCGCTACCGGCGTTGATCCGCAGCAACGCCGCCTGGGCGGCCGCCTGGGCGGCTGCCGTGCCCTGCTCCTTGCGCACGGCGGCCACGACGGCATCGCGCACCTCGGACAGTGGCTTGAGCGCGGGTTTGCGGTGTTCCTCGACGCGGAAAACAACGATGCGCTCATTGCCGAGCGCGACCGGGCCGCTGATGCGGCGTTGCTCGAGTGCACGCGGTGCGAACACTGCGGCGTCCAGATCGGCATTGCTACCTAACAAACCGCCGCCGGTGCCGCGCGCATAGGTTTCCACGGCGCCGGCGCTGAGCCCGAATTCCCGGGCGAGATCCGCGAGGCTGGCGCCGCCGCCTTCGATGCGCTGCTGCAGCTGTTCCTGCAGATCGCCAAACTGGCTGGAAGCCGTGCGATTGCGAAACTCGGTGTCGAGATCGGCGCGCGCTTCTTCGAAGCTGCGTGCCCGCCCAGCCTGAATTTCATCGAGCCTGGCGATGTGAAAGCCAAAGCGGGTTTTCACCGGCGCGGCCACCGCACCCGGCTGCAGGCTGAAAATCGCCTGGGTCAGCTCGGGCGTCACATCGCCCTCACTGCGTTCCTGCCAGCCCAGATCACCGCCCTGCACGGCCGTCTGGCTGTCCTCGGAGTTGGCGCGTGCCAGTGCGGCGAAGTCCGCGCCCGGCTTCAGGGCCTGCTGATAGAGACTTTGCGCTTTGGCCTGTGCCGCCGCGCTGTCAGTGCCGGTCGCCGCAATCAGAATATGGCGCGCGCGACGCCGTTCCGGGGTCACATAGCGCACCTTATTCTGCTGGTACAAATCGCGCAGATCATTGTCGGTCACAACGACCTTGGCGGCCACTTGCGCGAGCTGCAGCTCGGCGTAGGCCAGCCGCACCGACTCGAGCGTCTGATAATCGGCCGCATGTTTTGTTAGCCAGGTCTGCAGTGCCGCATCGTCGGGCGTGGCGCCGGCGAATTTATCGGCCGGAAAGCTCAGCACGGCAACTTCGCGCTGCTCATCCTCGAGCGTCAGGCGCCGTTGGATTTCTGCCGCCGTCAGGAAATTGGAGACCTCGACGCCGCGCTGCAATTCGCGGTTGCGCAGCCGCATGCGCAGGTCCTCGAGGTAGGCGTCCTGGGTCTGACCAATCTGCGCCAGCACCGACAACGCGCGCCCGTCGTTATATTTGCCTTCGATTTGAAACGCCTCCTCCTGCTGGACGTACTGATTGACGACTTCGCGCGACACGCGATAACCGCTGCCGAACGCGCGATCACTCAATAGTCGTTCGCGCACCAGTCCCTCTAACAGGTTGGCCTGCAGGCGTTTTTGTTCCGCCACGGGCAGCTCGCCGCCAAAACGCCGTTGCCAGTCCGACAGTCGATTACTCCAGGCCTCGGTGGCCTTGACGCGCGGGATGGTCTCGCCGTCGACCTTGGCGGCATAGTCAGACGCGCCGAAGAAATCCATTTGCACCACGCCATACGCGCCCCAGGCGGCAAATACCAGAATCAGCGGCAGCAGCACGATGTACTGCAGGGTCTTGCTGTTTTTGAGCGTGTCTCGAATACGTTGCAACATGGGTGTTATTTATGGTTTGAGAATGTAATGGAGCGGCAGGGTGGGACGAGCTTTATCCAAGCTATTGATTATACAATCAATTTAGTTCTGCAAAGCGCTGTTCGTACCCCTGCCGTGACGGGAGAAATAGTAGCAGGTGGCCCGAAGCGCAGCCCGCTGCCTGTAACCGCACAATTATACCGGGCCCGGACCGGGAATTTGCGATTTTGCGTGCAACTCCTGCGTGTTAGGCGGCAAGGCGCTTCATCGCATGGGTGCTTGTCGCCGGTCATTTTCCAGAGGACACTCCGCCGTCCGCCGTAACGAGCCCGGTCCAAAGAGGTTTTTGTTTATCAAATCATTTGCCAATATCGGTCCGTTCAGTGCCGGCCTGCTGGCGGCGCTGGCCTTTTCGTCAAGCACTGTTGTCGCGCAAGAACAGGACGCGTCGCAACTCGACGAAATCGTGGTGACCGCCACCAAGCGCGAACAGACCCTGCAGGATGTGCCGGTGGCCGTCACGGTAACGCCGCTGATTACCATCCAGCGCGCATCGATTCAGGATGTGATGGATCTCGCCACGATCGTACCGTCGCTGCGCGTGTCGCAGTTGCAGACCTCCACGCAAACCAATTTCCTGATCCGCGGCTTCGGCAACGGCGCTAACAACCCCGGCATCGAGTCCTCGGTGGGCGTATTCATCGACGGTGTCTACCGTTCGCGCTCGGCCTCGCAGATCGGCGACCTGGTCGATGTGCAACGCGTTGAAGTGCTGCGCGGCCCGCAAAGCACGCTGTTCGGGCAAAACGCCTCGGCGGGTGTCATCAGCGTCGTCACGCAGAAACCTTCGTTTGATTGGGGCGGGAGCGTCGAAGGCACGGTCGGCAATTACGCGGAGAAAATGTTCAAGGGCAAAGTCACGGGACCGCTATCCGACAAGGTCGCCTTCAGCCTGGCGGGCGGGCTCAACCAGCGGGATGGCTATTTCTCCGAACTCAACAACAATCTTAGGATCAACGACCGCGACCGTTGGGATTTGCGCGGCCAGCTGCTGTGGAACGCGACCGACAACCTGTCGGTGCGTGCGATTGCCGACGTCAGCAACATTGATGAAGTCTGCTGCGGCGTCGTGAATCTTGTGAATGGGCCGACCGGCGCCCTGGTCAATGCCGTTGGCGGCCGGCTGTACACCGGCAGTCCGTTCGATCGCGCGGCGTATTTCAATACGGTGCCGGTGAACTCAGTCGATAACAATGGCGTCTCGGCGCACATCAACTGGAAGTTGAACGACTCGGTCGAGCTAACATCGATCACCTCATCGCGCCAGCAGAAGGCGGCGTTCAACTACGACACCGACTTCACCAGCGCGAACCTGGTGCCGACCAATCAGAACGATCAGAAGATCGACACCATCACGCAGGAACTGCGCCTGGCCTTTGACAGCAAAGGCAAAGTGCGCGGCCTGCTCGGTGCGTACTACTTCACGGAGGACGTGAAGTACGACAGCAACATTCGCTACGGTGCGGCGTTCCGCCCCTATGCCTCCGGCCTGATCGGCAGTGCCGCGGCGCTACCGGGCCTGGAAGCCGCGCTCGGCCTGCCCAACGGCACGTTCTTCGCACCCGGCACCGGCGGCGCAGTCTTCACCCAGCAGAGCAACGACGCCTATACGCTGTTTGGCCAACTCGATTTTGAAGTTGTCGAGGGCCTGACACTAACCGGCGGCCTCGCCTACACGGACACGAAGAAGGACGTGTCGCTGACGCAATCTAACAACGATGTGTTCTCTTCCCTGAACTTCGTGCAGATCGGCTTCGCGCAGATCTTTGGCGCGCTGACCGGCGGCCGGGCGCCGACGCCGGCCAACTTTGCCGCGTTCCCGGCGCAAGCGCAGGCTGCGGACCTCGCCAGCGTCAGACCGTGCACGCCGACCAGTGGCCCGGTGTGCAACCAGCTGCTCGGGATCTACCCGCTGCAGTTCCTGCCTCAGGTCGTGCCGTTCACCAGCAAGTCGTCGGACAGCAAGCTCACTTATACGGCGCGCGTTGCCTATAAGTTCAGCGACACCCTGAACGGTTACGCCGGTGTGTCGACAGGTTTCAAGGCCAGCTCCTGGAATCTGTCGCGTGACAGCCGGCCACTGCCGCCGGCCACGCCGGATCGCACCACTCTCGGGTTGGCGGCCAATCCGTACTACGGCCGTTATGGCACGCGCCTGGCGGCGCCGGAAGAATCCACCGTCTATGAGATCGGGCTCAAAGGCCGTTGGCCGCAGTTCGCGATGAACATCGCAGTGTTCAAGCAGGAGATCAAGGACTTCCAGTCGAACATCTTCATCGGCACCGGCTTCGTGTTAGGAAACGCGGGCAAGGAGTCGGCGAAAGGCGTGGAAATTGAAACCCAGTACAAGTTCAACGACCACTGGCAACTGGATGTCGCCGGCACTTTCCTCGATGCGAACTACGATTCATTCCCCGGTGCGGCTGGCCCGAATGGCCCGACGGATCTGTCGGGCACCACACCTTCGGGCATCAACGATTACAGCGTTTCGACGGCGTTGACCTACAACTGGTCGATCGGCAGCTTCGACGGCTTTGCGCGCGCGGACTACCTCTTTACGGACAACGTCCAGGTGGTCGAGAACGTGCTGGCGAGCATTGCCTCGCGCGAAGTGAAAACCCTCAATGCCAGCGTGGGTTTGACGCGCAATGGCTGGCAGTTCATGGTCTGGGGCCGCAACCTCAACGACGGCGACTACCTGCTGAGCGCGTTCCCGTCGGTGGCGCAGTCGGGTAGCTTTTCGGGTTACCCGAACCAGCCGCGGACGTACGGCCTAACAGTGCGCAAGGAATTCTGAGACGGCGGGCCCATGAATCAATCGCTACCTGAATCGACTCTGCCCGGATTCGTGCCGACGCTGAACGCCACCGGCTGGATGACACTGCAGCTGGATCCGATCTCGGAAGCATTTGTTGAATTCGCAGCGCAATGCGGCGCCGAGTGCCTGGACATTGGCTGCGCTTACGGCGTTGCGACGCTGCCAGCACTCGCACGTGGCGCGCGGATGCTGGCCTGCGACATGGAGGAGCAGCACTTGGAAATCCTGCGGCAGCGGACGCCTGCCGAACATCGCGACTTGCTGCGCACCCAGACTGCGACCCTGCCCGTGGTGAGTTTCCCGGCGCAGTCTTTCGGGGCAATATTGTGTTCGCGGGCTCTGCATTTTTTGCGGGGACCCGACATCACGACCAGCGTGCAGCTCATGGCGCAATGGCTGAAACCCGGAGGACATTTATATCTGGTAGCGGACTCGCCGTATGGCGGGCCCTGGGCCAGCCGCGCCGCAGAATACGAACGTCGCAAAGCGGCCGGCGACCCGTGGCCGGGATTGGTTAGCGCGTTTCTTGAGCTGTTAGCGCCGGGTTCCGATCCCGCGCGGCATCCAAAATTCATTAATCCGCTCGATCCGGACATCCTACGCCGCGAGGTGGAGGCAGCGGGACTACGCACGCTTGATTGCCGCTGGCTGCCCGGTTTCCAACCAGACAGTCCGCCGAATATCCGGGCCGGTATCGTCGCGGCACGCCATTCATGAGCAATGCCCGACGCAACAGCGCGACGCCCGGAGACATTGGCCGCTTTGGAAGCGCTCGACCACCAGCGCGTGATCGGCCTGGCGCTTGACGTCACCGACGACGCGCAGCGACGGACCGCCGTCGCTGCGGCGCAGGACGTGACCTGGCTGATCAATAACGCCGGCATCCCCGGATCTAACAAAGCGGAGCAGCGGCGCTTCATCAGCGCCAGCAATTTTGATGATGCCCGTCTCGTGATGGAGACCAACTTCTGGGGCCAGGCGGCTCTGATCAATCTCTTTGCCCCTGTCATCATCGCTAACGGTGGTGGCGCGATCGTGCAGATCCTGTCGGTCGGCGCGCTCTACAGCGTGCCGGCCTATTGCAGCTACTCGGCGTCGAAATTTGCGGCCAGTGCGATGATTACAGGCGTACGGGCCGAACTGGACCGATACCCTTTGTTAGCCGCCGGCGTCTTTACGGGCGGCGTAACCACCGGAATGACGCCCGCGGGATACACGCGCGGCATTTCTCCGCTGCAGCATGCCAATGAGGTCCTCGATGCATTGGCCGCGGGGGAGACCGACATATTCGCGGGGACGGGTTCCAAAGAGGCAAATGCGCGTGTCCGATCCGATCCCAAGGTATTCGAACGGCAGAACATCGACCGGTTCAATAGCCAACGTTAATCCACGGGCCCGGCGATATACTGTCGACTCCAATCTTAAGCGCCGTGGAGCCACCTGCATGCCGTCCTTCTCCCGAGTCTTCGTTGCCCTGGGCCTTGCGCTCGGGCTCCTGGCCGCCTGCGCGCCGCCGCAGCCACCCACTACCGCCCCCGCGCTGAACTCCATGGCCCGCCTTGACTTCAACACGCGGTCGGCCGAGCACTTCCTGCCGTTCTTCTGGCGTGAGGATGCTAACAGCGACCGCGTCCTGCAACCCAGCGAATTCGCGGTACTGTGGGGATTCCCGGACGACGACGTGGCGCTGTGGGTCGATGCGGCGGGTGCGTTCACGCCGCGCTTCGTTGCCGCCTACGCAACACTGCAGGCGCCGGCCGCCGTGGACGCACCGCGACGGGTGCAATTGGTGCGCGACGAACTCGCGCAGAGTGCGCCGACGCTGGTGCGTACAGACCTGAGCGCCGACAGCGCGGCCGAGCGCGCGATGGTGGGCCACCTGATGCACGCCGCGACGTTGATCGAGCGCCTGTACGCGCGACAGACGGGCGCGTTCGGTCTCGACGCGGCCATCCCAAAGGACGATGCCGCGAGCCGCGCGCTCTTTCACCGCAACCAGTCGCCGTTCTGCGAAGCGCCGAAGACCGAGAACGATCCGCTCTGCAGCGCGATCGAGCCGAAGCCTGCAAAGCGCTCGGGCCTGTATCCGGCCGATATCCAGGACACGCCGGGCTTCTGCCAGCGCCTCGAGAAGGCGCCGAATGCCGCGGCGCTGCGCGATCACTTCAGCATTGTCAGGGCGGGAGCGAAGCCGGGCGAGTACGTCGCCGTGCCGTACACGGAAGCCTGGAAGGACGACATGTCGGCGACCGCGCAGGCACTTGATGCCGCCGCGGATGCCCTCGGCGCGACCGAATCGGCGCTGGTGGCCTACCTGCGCGCGGCGGCGGCCTCGTTTCGCAGCAACGACTGGGAGCCGGCGAACCGTGCGTGGAAGGCGATGAACGCGCGCAACAGCCGCTGGTACGTGCGCGTCGGACCGGACGAGGTCTACTACGACCCTTGTGCGTGGAAGGCGGGCTTCGCGCTGCAGCTTGCGCGTATCAACCCCGATTCGGTCACGTGGCAGACCCGCCTGGAACCCTTGAAGGGCGCGATGGAACAAAAGATCGCACAGCTGGCAGGTGCACCGTACAAAGTGCGTGACGTGAACTTCGCGCTGCCAGACTTCATCGACATGGTGATCAACGCGGGTGACCAGCGCAACGCATCGGGCGCGACCGTCGGCCAGTCGCTGCCGAACTGGGGTCCGGTCGCCATGGCGGGGGGCCGCACCGTTTCGATGACCAACCTCTACACGGATCCCGACAGCAACGCGCGGCGCGCGACGCAGGCGTCGGCGCTGTTCTGCAAGGCGACCGACGCCGCTTACCGGCCGACGGGTCAAGAGTCGGTACTCGACTCGCTGCTGCACGAAGCGGCTCACAATCTCGGGCCCTCGCACGACTATGCGGTGGCAGGTCGCACCGGGCCGATGGCATTCGGCGGGCCGCTCGCCTCGACGCTCGAGGAGCTCAAAGCGCAGACTTCCGCACTTTTTCTGACCGGCTACCTCGCCACGAAGGGCGTGTTCAGCGCTGACGATCATCGGCGCATCCTGCGCGACGGCGTCTCCTGGGCCTTCGGCCATATCTCGCGCGGCATGTATGCGGCCGATGGCACACCGCGTAACTACAGCCAGCTCGCGGCGATCCAGGTCGGTAGCTTCCTCGATGCCGGCGCACTCGCCTGGCATGACGAGGAGACCGCGGCTAACGGCCATGACAAGGGCTGCATGGCGATCGATTTCGATGCGCTGCCCGGTGCGGTGGCGCAGCTCGAGAAGCAGGTGCTGGTCATCAAGTCGCGCGCCGATCGCAAGGCGGCTGAGGCGCTCAAAGCGCGTTACGTCGATGCGAAGGATGGCTACGCCGGTATCAAGGACACGATCGCGACTCGCTACCAGCGCACGCCCAAGGCGAACTTCGTCTATAGCGTCGCTCAGCGTTAAACCGGAGCGCAGCTCAACCGGCCCGCGGATTTGTTAGGCCACCAGGACGCCGAGGTCCCGCACCAGACGTATGATGCTCAGAATGATTACCAACGCCCCCACTGCGATCATCAGTGGCTTGCGCGGCAGGTCGCGGGTGATCCGCGCGGCAATTGGCGTAGCTAACAAAGCGCCGGCGACCAGACCCAGGGTAGCCAGCGACAGCTGCTCAAATCCCAGATGCCGCACCAGAATGGCGAACACGGCGCAGGCAACAAAGGTTTCCGCAATGCTGCCGGTGCCGACGACATAACGGGGATTCGCGCCCACCGCAACCAGATTACTGGTGACCAGAGGCCCCCAGACGCCGGACATTGCTTCCAGAAAACCGCCAAACAGCCCCACGGTGCCAATCTTGGCATGGGGCACCGTGGGCGGCGGCATGCCGCGGGCTCGCAAAATGATGACGAATCCGACCACGATCAGGTAGGCGCTGACAAAGACGCCCAACCAGGGTCCCGCATGCCGCGTCAGCACGACCGCACCCAGCGCACCACCCAGCACGCCGCTCCCACCTAACACGACCAACATGCGCCAGTCGACATTGAGCAAGGTAATGTGGCCGATGCTGGAGGCGGCACCCGTTAGAATCTTGGCGCCGTTGACTGACGCACTGGCCACTTCGCGTGGCAATCCGATGGCCGCCAGAACGGTCGAGCTGATGGCGCCGAAACCCATGCCAATCGCGCCATCGAAAAGCTGTGCGACGAAACCGATCGCAAGGAAAACCCAGGTTTGTGGCTGCAGCAGCAGTGTCAGTACGGTATCGATCACGGGTCGCCAGACTCGCATCTTTGTTGTCGGCCGTATTATACGTTTTTGGTATCAAGTAATGCCCTATTAAGACGTTTCGTATATAGATTGGCTGCGCATAATGGGCTCATGAACGCGTCCCCGGCCACCGTGATGCCCGCACCGCAGGCAGACTCGAAACTGACAAGCAGCCTGCTCGAGCTGAGCCGCAATCTCGATGCCGGTACGCTACGGTACCTGTCGGGTTTCCTGGCAGGCGTGGCGGCAGAACGCGATCGGGCCGCAGGCAATGACAACCCCGGCGGCAAGCCAGTCGCCGACGCTTCCGCCATTGCGCGGGCCACCGTTCTTTACGCCAGCCAGACCGGCAATGGCCGGCGCGTCGCCGAAAAGCTGCATCGCCAGCTGGAATCACAGGGCCTGGCAGCCCGTCTGGTCAATGTGGCAGATTTCAAGCCGCGCGACCTTGCTAACGAAAAACTCCTGTATCTCGTCGTCAGCACCCATGGCGACGGCGATCCACCGGACGATGCGCGGGCGTTCGTCGATTTTTTAACCAGCCGCAAGGCGCCGCGGCTCGAACAATTGAGCTATGCCGTGCTGGCGTTAGGCGATTCGAGTTATCCAAAATTCTGCGAGACCGGACGCGCGCTGGACGAACGGCTCGCGGCCTTAGGTGCGACACGGCGCGCCGATCGCGCCGACTGCGATGTCGACTATCAGACGGTCGCGGAGAGCTGGTCTGGCAAGGCGCTCGAGATCGCGCGCGAACGCCTGCAAAGCCCGCATATCGCGATGCTGTCAGCGCCGCCGGCGCAGCAAATGGCCGCGGACCGCGATGCGCCGGTGGCAACCGAAGTCCTGACCCGCACGCTCATCACCGCCCGCAATTCAGATCATCCGGTTACGCATCTGGAACTCGCCGCCCCCGACGGGCGGCTGACCTATCAACCCGGCGATGCCGTGGGCTTTTGGCACCACAACCCGGCAAAGATTGTCGACCGAGTCATTGCACTTGTCGGCGCCGATCCCGACAGGCCGATCGCCATCGACGGCAGAGAATATTCTCTGCGCGGCTGGCTCACCGAGCATCGGGAAATCACCCGCCTCGCCCGTCCGTTCCTCGACGCCCACACCGAAAGAGCTAACAACAGTGAATTGAATCAGCTGCACGCGGACGGCAAGCCGGACGCCTTGCGCCGCTTGCTGCGCGACTGGCAGCCGCTCGACGTGCTGGAACGCTTCCCGGCACGATGGTCGGCCGGGGACCTGGTGCGTGCGCTGCGCCCACTGACACCGCGTCTGTATTCCATTGCATCCAGCCGCGCCAGTGTCGGCGATGAATTGCACCTGACCGTTGCAGCAGTCGATTACCTGCGCGACGGCCAGCAGCGCCTGGGCGCGGCTTCGCATTTCCTGGCGACACCGGGCCGTGGCGAGACAGCTTCGGTGCGCGCTTATATCGAGCCGAATCCGCGTTTTCGACTGCCCGCGGACCCCACGCGCGACATCATCATGATCGGGCCCGGCACGGGCGTCGCGCCGTTTCGTGCCTTCCTGCAGCACCGCGTCGAGAGCGGCGCGCGCGGCCGTCACTGGCTGTTCTTTGGCGCACGGCACCGGTTCAGCGATTTTCTCTATCAGGCCGAATGGCTCGAGGCGCGCCGTAACGGCACGCTGCAGCGGCTCGATGTCGCGTTCTCGCGTGATCAGTCGGAGAAAGTGTATGTGCAGCATCGTATTCGCTCGCAAGGCGTTGAACTCGCGCGTTGGCTCGAGAACGGCGCGCATGTCTATGTCTGCGGCGATGCGCAGCGCATGGCGCCGGATGTGCACGAGGCCTTGCTGGATGTCCTGACGCGCCACACCGGTCGTTCGCGTGATACCGCTGACGAGTATCTCAAGGAACTCGCGAGCGAACGACGTTACGCTCGCGACGTGTACTGAAGCGAATGACCACTGCCGACCCCACGGCCCCGCCGAGTCCTATCGAGAAAGTGAAAGCGGACAGCCGCTTCCTGCGCGGCAGCATCGCCCAAAGCCTGCTGGACCCCGCCACGGGCGGACTTGCGGAGGCCGACACCCATCTGATCAAGCTGCACGGCAGCTACCAGCAGGATGACCGCGACATCCGCGAAGAACGCCGCCTGCAGAAGCTGGAACCGGCCTACAGCTTCATGATCCGCACGCGCCTTCCCGGTGGCGTCTGCACACCGCGGCAGTGGCTGGCGCTCGACGATCTGGCGACCCGTTTTGCCAACGGCAGTCTGCGGTTAACCACGCGCCAGGCCTTTCAGCTTCACGGCGTCATCAAGCGTGACCTGAAACCGACCATTGCCGCGATGAATGCAGTGCTGATCGACACGATTGCAGCCTGCGGCGATGTCAATCGCAATGTGTTAGCCAGCGCAAATCCTCTGGCCTCGCAACTGCATGCGGTTGTCCATGACTGGGCCGTCAGGCTCTCCGAACACCTGCTGCCGCGCACACGCGCGTATCACGAAATCTGGCTGGACGGGGCACCGGTCGCAGGCGGCGAGCAGGAACCGATCTACGGACCCACCTATCTGCCGCGCAAGTTCAAGGCCGCATTTGTGGTCCCGCCGGTCAACGACGTCGACGTATTTGCGCAGGATCTGGGATTCATTGCGATAGCGGCGGATGCTAACAGCACAATCCTGGACGGTTTCAACGTCACGGCGGGCGGTGGCCTGGGCGCGACCCACGGCGATGCGGCCACCTACCCGCGCCTCGCGGATATCCTGGGCTTCATTACGCCGGACCAGCTGTTAGCCGTGGCGGAAGCGGTCGTGACGACGCAGCGCGACCGCGGCGATCGCAGCAACCGCAAACACGCGCGGCTCAAGTACACCATCGAAACCCTGGGGCTTGACGAATTTCGTGCCGAGGTCGAGCGCCGCGCGGGCAGCCAATTCCAGCCGGCGCGGCCGGTCAGTTTCTTGAGCAACGGCGATCGCTTTGGCTGGACCCAAAGTATTGATGGCAGCTTGGCACTGACACTGCGCATTCCCTCCGGCCGCATTGCCGATCGTGTCGGAGCACCCTGGAGATCAGGATTGCGCGCGATCGCGTCGGTCCACACCGGCACGTTCCGTCTGACACCCAATCAAAACCTGATTGTCGCCGGCATTTCCGCCAGTGCACGCCCGGCCATTGAATCGCTGATCAAGCAGCATGCGCTGTCGCTGCACGAGACGGCGTCGCCAGTCCGCCTCGACGCGCTGGCCTGCGTGGCCCTGCCCACCTGCCCGCTCGCCATGGCCGAAGCGGAACGCTACCTGCCGGCGCTGGTCAGCGAAATCGAAGCTCGACTGCACGCGCACAGACTCGATGGCATTGCGTTAGGCGTGCGAATTACCGGCTGCCCGAACGGTTGTGCCCGACCCTATCTTGCCGAAGTCGCGCTGGTTGGCAAGGCGCCGGGCCGCTACAACCTGCATCTGGGTGGCGACGCGGCCGGTCAAAGGCTGAACAAACTGTATCGGGAAAATCTCGATGAGGCGGCCGTCTTTGCCGCGCTCGATCCGCTATTCGCGCGTTTTGCGACCGAAAGACTGGCTCAGGAAAGATTTGGAGATTTCTTATGGCGATCGCAGCTCATTTGATCGCGGCCGCGGGCCGCGGCGAAACCGCCGCCTTGTTAGCGATCGATGTCGCCCTGGCGGAGCGCAGCGCCGAGCAGCGGGTCGAATTCGCGCTGCAGAATCTGCCCGGCGCCCACGTGCTCTCGTCCAGCTTTGGCGCGCAGGCGGCAGTCTCATTGCACCTGGTCACGCGACTGGCACCGAAGATTCCAGTCATTCTGGTCGACACCGGGTACCTGTTCCCAGAGACCTATCAGTTTGTCGACACATTGTCCCTGCGCCTCGGACTCAATCTGCACGTCGTCAGACCGGCCATATCACCCACCTGGCTCGAGGCACGGCACGGCAAACTCTGGGAACAGGGTATCGAAGGCCTTGAACTGTATGGCGAAATCGCCAAGGCAGAACCGCTACGACGCGCGCTCAAGGAGCAGGACGCGGAGACCTGGATCGCGGGTCTGCGTCGCTCGCAATCTAACAGCCGAGCCGCCATTCCGTTCGTTGATTTCGTGGACGGACGCTTCAAGGTCCAACCCATTGCAGACTGGTCGGATCGTGATGTCGGGCGTTATCTCAAACAGCATCGTCTCTCCTATCACCCGTTGTGGGACCAGGGCTATGTGTCGATCGGCGACTGGCATACCACACGCTCGCTGCAGCAAGCCGGCAGTCTCGAGGGCACGCGCTTTTTCGGGCTCAAGCGCGAGTGCGGCCTGCATGGCCTCGCCGGCTAACAGGCAGCAGCGGCGGTATTTTTGTGGACCGACTGCCACTCTTTCTCGACCTGCGGGAGGTAGCCGTCCTGATCGTCGGCGGTGGGCCGATTGCGGCCCGCAAATATCGCCTGCTGCGCAGCGCCAGCGCGGCCATAACCGTGGTCGCGCCGCGGCTGACCGACGCCGGGCTGCACAACGCCGTCAATCTGGGCCTGTTGCAGCATGTCAGCGCGTCCTTTCATCCGGATCACCTGTCGAACGCCAGGCTGGTGATCGCGGCCACAGGCTTGCAGACGGTCAATGCGGACGTGGCCGCGGCCGCCCGAGCGCGCGGCATCTGGGTGAATGTGGTCGACGATGCGGAACTGTCGAGCGCCATCGTACCCAGCATTGTCGACCGCTCTCCGGTGATCGTGGCCATCTCCACGGGCGGCGCTTCGCCCGTGTTAGCACGGAGACTGCGTGCCAGGCTGGAGGCGCTGCTCGAACCCTCGTTAGGCACGCTGGCAAATTTACTGGCAACCTGGCGCCCTCGCCTGCGAGCCCGCTGGCCACAACCCGATGCGCGGCGCCAGGCCATGGAGCACCTGCTGGATGGCGAATTGCCACGGCTGGTGGCGAACGGCCAGCATGATTCGGCGGAGACTATTTTGCGCAACGTGGTGGACGCTGCGGCACCGACCGCGAGCACTGCGGTGGGCCATGTGACGCTGGTTGGCGCCGGCCCCGGCGACCCAGGCCTCCTGACACTCAAGGCCCTGCAGGCGCTGCAACGCGCCGATGTGATTCTGCACGACCGGTTGGTCCCGCCGGCCATCCTCGCACTGGCGCGACGCGATGCCGACCTGATTGACGTTGGCAAGCTGGGCGGCGGCCCGAGCGCCTCCCAGGATCACATCCATGCTCTTTTGTTAGCAAAGGCGGCGGCTGGACTTCATGTCGTGAGGCTCAAGGGCGGCGATTCTTTCGTTTTTGGCCGAGGCAGCGAAGAAATGGCTGTCCTTCGCCAGGCTGGCATCGAGGTCGACGTCGTGCCTGGAATCACGGCCGCACTGGCGCTGGGTCTGGCCGGCATTCCACTTACGAATCGTGGCAGTGTCGCGGGAGTGCGACTGCTGACCGCGCAACGCGCTGCGAACGCGCCGGCGCCGGATTGGCAGGCCTGGGCGACATCCAAGGAAACGCTGGTCATCTATATGGCCGCCGCCTCGCTGCCGCTGATTCGCGAACGACTGCTGCACTTCGGCATGCGCGGCAGCATGCCGGTGGCCGTGGTTGAAAATCTATCCTTGCCGGCACAACGAGTCGTCGGCAGCACACTGAATACGGTGGTCGAACTTGTTCAGACCCTGCGCATCGGCTCACCCAGCATCCTGGTCATTGGCGAGGTCGCTGCTAACGCCAAACTGACAAGGGCTGGCGCATCGGACGTCGCCGCATGAGCCGCCTGCTGCGACTGGGTTCACGGCGTAGCGCGCTGGCGCGGGTGCAGGCGCACCAGGTAGGTGCTGAGCTGCAACGCATCGACCCCGCTGTCAGGATCGAATACCGTTTTATCGAAGTCAGTGGCGACCGGAGCTCCGAACCTGACGCCGGACTCATCACGGCACGAGGCGGGTTCAGCAACGACCTGGGCGTCCTGCTGGAGCAGGGCGATATCGATCTTGCGGTACATTCCTGGAAAGACCTGCCGTATCGGGAGCGCGACCGCACGGTTGTCGCAGCCACGCTGCCGCGCGCCGATGCGCGCGACGTCTTGTTGGTACGGCGAGATTCGTTAGGGTCCGCGGTCACCCAGGGTCTCAGGATCCTGAGTTCGTCGGCACGGCGGCGTCACCATCTGGAGGAATTCCTGGACTGGGCTCTCCCAGTGAAACCGGTCAATATTTCGTTTTCACCGGTGCGTGGCGACATCGAAACCCGGCTGCGCAAACTATTGCGCGGTGATGGCGACGCCCTGGTGATCGCAAAAGCCGCACTTGATCGGCTCATCGAGACACCTGCCCTTGCGATTGCGGATACCGCTTGCGATTCAGAAACCTCCCTGCTCAGGACTCAGTCCATCGTCCGGCAGGCCATGACCGCCTGCCGCGCGATGGTCTTGCCCCTGCTCTATTGCCCCGCAGCGCCAGCGCAGGGTGCGCTGGCGGTTGAAGTCCCTGTGCGCACGCCGCATCTGGATTTGTGGCGCGCGCTCAACCATGCAGACACATTCGATCTGGTCTGCGCCGAGAGATCCATCGCGCGTCGCTACGGCGACGACGAACCGCTGGGCTTGACGCGCTTGCGATTCGACTTCGGCGACGTGGAATTCATCCGCGGCAGTTGGCCGGACGAGCCTGCACAACGCGCCCGGCTTTACCGCTTCGGAACTGCGCTGCCGCGACCGCGGGATCCAGGCGCGATCTGGTGCGGCGAGCCGCCGGAATCCGCGGTACGTACGCGACTCGCCACTGTTAGCACCGCCACGCACTTTGGTGCCGACAGCGGCCTGCTAATCGCCAGAGCCGAGGCGCTGCCGATCGACAGCACCATGGACGAACGCACCATCGTCTGGACGGCGGGCCTCACCACCTGGCGCAAACTGGCCGCGCGCGGCGTCTGGGTCACGGGCAGCGATGAGTCCTTGGGCGAGACCGGCGCGAGCGCCATCCGCGCCTGGTATCCCCACATATCCCGGTGGCTGAAACTCTCTCATGAAAACGGTTTCTTGACCGATCGTGCGCAGCTGCTGCCGACCTACCGTTCCCTGCGACGCCAGGCCGTGGCGAACGTCAGCGCCCATTCGCATTTTTTCTGGCACAGCGGCACGCAGCTGCGGGAGTATCTGCAAGCCTTTCCGTCGCTGATGGGGGCCTGGCATGGCTGCGGCCCCGGCAACACCTACCGCATCGCGTGTGAGCTGTTAGGTCCGGAGCATGTGCGCCCCTTCCTGAGTGCCCGGCACTTCCGCGAAGAGCTACTGGCATGAAACGCCTGCAACGGTTACGCCGGACAACGGCGTTACGCGATCTGGTGGCGGAGACCGGCTTCGGCGCCGCCCAATTGATCCAGCCGCTGTTTCTGAGCACCGCCGCCAGCCACGCGAGTGCGATCCCGGGTTTGTTAGGCAATAAAACGCACAACGAAGCCTCACTACTACAGCAGGTGGATGCGGACCTGGCCGCAGGCGTGCGGCATTTTCTGCTGTTCCCCGTGCCCGCCGCCAAGAGCGTGAAGGCGTTTAGCGCCGAATTCACCACCAGGAGCATTGCGCAAATACGCGAGCGTTGCGGCGATACCGCAAGCCTGTGGGTCGACACCTGCCTCTGCAGCTTCACCCACACAGGACACTGCTGCGTTTTCGATGACGCCGGCAAACAGGATCTGGCGGCAACACTGCAGGAATTGGCTGGCCTGGCGCTGATTTACGCAGATGCGGGCGCCGATGGCATCAGCCCGAGCGACATGAATGACGGCCGCGTCGCCTGGCTACGCTCGCAGCTGGACGCGCAGGGACACGAAATCGTACCCATTATGAGTTACAGCAGCAAATTCGCCAGCAATTTCTACGGCCCCTTTCGGGCCGCTGCACAGTCAAATCCGCAGCACGGCAATCGGCGCTCCTACCAACTCGACGTACGCTCGCGCCGCGACGCATTGGCCGCGAGCCAGCGCTGCGCCGAGGAAGGCGCTGACCTGCTGATGGTCAAGCCCGGCATGAGTTCCATCGATTTGTTAGCACCGATCGCGGCGGCGACCCAAAAGCCGGTGGGCGCATATCAGGTCAGCGGCGAGTACGCATCGCTCACCCTGCTCGCGCGCGAGGGTCTGGGCGATTTCGATGCGATGCTGCTGGAATCCTGGCAGGTTTTTCGCCGCGCTGGTGCGAGTTACATCATCAGCTACGGCGCGCGCCACGCGCGCCGCCTGGGACTTCACTGACATGTTCGATTACCGTGGATTTTTCGATGACCAGTTGCAGCTGCTGCACCGCGAGCAGCGCTACCGGCGCTTTCGCATCCTGAAACGCAACAACCGCCAATTTCCGCACGCGCTGTACCTGAGACCGGACCGCGCACCCCGGGACGTTGTCGTCTGGTGCAGTAACGATTATCTCGGCATGAGTCAGAGCCAGGTGCTGATCGATGCCAGTCGCGCGGCGCTGAGCCGCTATGGTACGGGTGCCGGCGGCACCCGCAATATTTCCGGCAGCCACGACCTGATCGTCGAGCTCGAAGCCGAACTTGCGCACCTGCATGACAAATCCGCAGCGCTGGTATTTTCTTCCGGCTATGTCGCGAACGATACGACCCTGGCAACGCTGGGCCGCAAGCTTCCCGGTTGCGTTTTCTACTCGGATGCGAACAACCACGCGTCAATGATCGAAGGCATGCGCCGCAGCGGCGCCCACTGCGAAGTGTTCACACACAACGATTCGGACTCCCTGCAACGTTTGTTAGCACGTGGCGATCCAGAGGCACCGAAGATTGTCGCGTTCGAATCGCTCTATTCCATGGATGGCGACATCGCACCGATCGCGGCCCTGGTTGCCATCGCTCGCCTGCACGGCGCGCTGACCTACGTCGACGAAACGCACGCTGTTGGCGTGCAGGGTCCCGAAGGCGCCGGCCTGGTGGCAAAAGCGGGACTCATCGGCCAGGTCGACATACTGCAAGGCGGCTTGGGCAAAGCGTACGGTGCAGTCGGCGGATTCATAACGGCGAACGCCGCGACTGTCGATTTCCTGCGCAGCAACGCACCCGGATTTATTTTCACGACCGCGCTGCCGCCGGCCGTCGTTGCCGCCGCACTGGCCAGTGTTCGTCACCTCAGGCATAGCGATCGGGAACGTTTGCGCCTGTTTAGCCTGGCCGCCGAACTGAGGACCGCTCTCATCAGCGCCGGGCTCCCGCCGCTCCACAACGTGTCCCAGATTCTGCCGCTCATCATCGGCGACTCCGCGCTCTGCGAAAAACTGGCCGAGCGGCTGATTGACCGGCATGGCGTCTACCTGCAGCCTATCAATTACCCGACGGTGCCGAAGGGGTCCGAGCGTTTCCGCATCACGCCCACTGCCCTGCACACGGACCCAATGGCAGAACAGTTCCTGTCGGCCCTCAGGAGCGAAGTGCAGCGACGGAACAGCGTCCGCGCCGCGTAGCGCACTACATGCAGCGCACGGATTGTGTATGTTGCCTTATTTGTGGCGTTTCGCGGCAAATTTTGGCCGTTCTGATTTAAGACCCAAAATATTGGCCATTGAGCGAGCGGTGACAATGTGCGTGCGCCCGTGCCTTTTCAGTGCCAAGACGCCGCGCTTGTCGCCGGAGACGAGATAGTCGGCCTTACACGCCTCGGCCATCGCCAAAATAAAATTGTCGGCGGGATCAACGGAGCGATCAACGCGCGGTAAACGAGCGAGTATCAGGGCCTCAGCCTGGAGTTGATTAATGAATCGACCCACATCGTGACGCTCGATGTAAGGCGCCAACCGCGAACAATGACTAACCGCTCTTATTTCGTCCAGTTGCTCTTTGGAGCTAACAAGTTCGAAACGCTGCTCATCCCATGCGTCGAGCAAGCGTGCCGGGAAACCTCGCGCGGAAATCAAGGCGCTGATCAACAGGTTCGTGTCGAGGACGACGCGCATCAGACCCTGCTGCTGTCAACGACGCGTACTGAACCGTTCTGCGCGAACTTCTGCCAAGGCCTCTTCGATCAGGCTTACCAATTTTGCAGGTGACACATTCGCATTGCGGGCACGGGCGTCCTGCACGGTTTGCTGATAAACGCGCCGCCGCGCGGCCTCGTCAACAAATTTCGACAGGTCGCCCTTCTTGAGTCCCTTTTGCGCCAACAAACTGCGCACGGCAATGTCGGTCGATTTCGGTACTTTGATCGTCCAGCGAACAGCTTCCTCGGCCACCACGACTCTCCAATAGGGATATGTACATAGACTCTTATACGCCTGTAGCGAACGGCTCGCAATGCGCGACTGTCTGAATGCAGGAATCGGGTGATGCACCCGAACCCCTATCAGGACCGCGGATCGATGATCTTGGCAAGCGCTCGATATCGATCAGACCGATCGTCAAGCTGGGGTCTCGCGCCCTTGTTGTCAAACAGCATGATCTGCTCGCCCGCAGCGCTCGGCCAGGCCGGACGGCCATTGGGCGCCGGCCGGCCACTGCGCGCAAATTCAACCCAGTAATCCATCGCCGCGTCGGACACCGCTCGGTCGCGCGCCTGCATCTTCCAGCGCGCGGTGTCGAGCGTGCCAAACACGTAGGGCAGATCGCCAGTGTGCGGCAGACCCTGCAGCGTCAGCGCCGCCTCATCGGGCAGCGTTGCGAAGCGGTAACGATAAGCCGGGTGCTTGTTAGCCAGATGGATCTCGGCAAGGCTGCGCATCATCGCCGCAAACGTGAAGTCGCTGCTCAGACTCTGATCGAGCCCTTCCTGACCACCGTACACGGGCACAAGTGCCGTCTCTTCGTCCGGGTGAATAAATGTTTGCATGACCGCTCGAAACTGCACACGTATGTCCGGTGGCATCTTCGGCGTCTCCTGACTGGTTGCGCCTACCATCAGCGGCACCGGAGCCATGCGGCCATTGCGCAGCGAGGTCCATAGGTCTTCGACGATGTATTGGCCATCGATCGCCGGGATTGCGCCGCTGACGCCGTAAGGCGGCAGCGATTGCAACTGCTGCGTTGTCAGGTTTCGCAGCGAGACGACGTCCATAATCTCTACACCGATAGTCTTAAGCGCGGCGATGCCGTCTTCCTCCGCAGAATTGCGCCCATCCGGCGCGCGCTCCGCGATGCGCGGATACGAACCACGGTAGTAACCAGACTGCACGATTGCGCGGTGAAAGAGCCCTCGCGCCGCGGGACTGACTAACAAAGCTTCGACCGACAGAGCGCCCGCCGACTGACCAAAAATGGTTACTCGCGAAGGATCGCCGCCAAACGCGCGGATATTTTTTCGCACCCACTGCAGTGCGGCGACCTGGTCCATGAGCCCATAGTTTGCAAGGCGCCCGCCATCGGCGGCCTCGCGCGTCAGTGTCGGGTGTGCAAAAAACCCGGGGTAACCGACTCGGTAGCCGATCGAGATCAAAACGACACCGCGGCGTGCTAACGCGGCGCCGTCGGTCGTGGCTATCGAGGTCGCACCTCTGACGAGTGCCCCGCCGTAAATCCACACCATGACCGGCAACAGTCCTTTCGGGCTGGCCGGTCGCCAGACGTTGAGGTAAAGGCAATCCTCACTGATGGGTGCGCCCAGGGACGGGGAAGATGCAGCCCGCGAGGCCGGCTGCAGACAGGCACTTCCGAACTCTGTGGCGGCGCGGACACCCGGCCATGGCTGTGCAGGCTGCGGCGCACGCCATCGCAGTTGACCGACCGGCGGCGCAGCAAATGGGATGCCCTTGAAGCTAACAATGTCGCCTGCGGTAAAGCCCCGGAGGCGCCCGCTGTCGATGCGAACGAGTTCACGGGGCGCAGCATCAGCGACTGCGGCAATGCTGACCGCTATCAGGAAAAAAACGGCGGATAAGCGCTGCATTGGTACACCGCTAACCGTGGAAAAAAACAGGCATCGATGGCAGGCCGGTTCGACAGGTCGGGGCTACCCCCCGCACGCGTGATTCGGGCTGCGTCAAGTGCAGGAGCATGGTGTCTTTCCAGGTCTTGTCACCGACCCGCCAAAACAGACTCAGAATCCCTGGAAGTGAGAATCAGGACGCCTGCATTGTCATCGGCTCTGCAGCACCCGTCTGCAGGCTGACTTTCGCGGCCACGGCGCGCAACACCGGCAAGAATTTTGCCACCGCCTCTTTGACGGGCACTGCCGATTCAGCAAAGCGAACGGTCAAGGCCGCCGACCGTTCTGTATCGATCTGCACCGGCACTGACAGCCCGACCATGTTCGTATGACGGCACAGCCAGTAGAAATCCGCAAAGCCGCGACGCCTGACGAGATTGAGCGTTTCCTCGATCGCGGGCCTGGTCCAGCGCTTCTGCGCCGGCCGCTCGCAATGGCTGCGCATGGCACGATCCAGGATCGGCGCGCAAACATTTTGCGGCACCGATGACAACCATGCGAGTCCCGCGGCGCATTGCAGCAGCGGAATCGATTTCCCGGGCAGCAGTTTCTCGACTGCGAGCGGACTGACGTAGTCGGTGGACGCCTCCAGCCGCATTTGTGGATCGTCGACATTCAGCAACGGTGTCGCAAAATGCATGGGCCAGCTCACCTTGGGGCCCAACTCGGCGAATTCGTCACGCACTGATGCTGTCGCCCTGGCAACCGGATCAAAGCCGCTCGACAGAGCTAACACACGCCGGTAAGGAAAAAATCGACCGGTTGCCTCGTCGCGATAGACGAAGCCATTTTGCTCGAGGGTGCGCAGCGTACGATGCGTAGTGGTGCGCGGCAGGCCACAGCGCAATGCAATATGCGCGAGAATCATGCCGGGCCAGCGATTAACGGCTTCGATAATGCGCAGGCCTTTCAGCAGAGACTTGGTCTCATGGTCAGCGCTGGAAATTTTTCGAATCAACGTTGTATCAACCAAATCTTGGTACTGAGTGGCCAAGGCTGAGACCTCCAGACTTACCAGAGGGCGACGCTACCATCCTGACTGGTGGCCGGTGCGACAACGGATGACCCGACTGGGCCTGCAATTCCAATACTGGAATTAGCGACCTGAACGGGTTCAGATCGCAGTGCAAAATAATGCGCAATCATACTGATCATGTGGATATGGAATTTGCGGCTTTGCACAACTTAAGATCAACACGCGCGCTGAGCACATGAACTCGCAACCGTTGTACCCCGTCACTCAGCAGCACATCGATACCTACCGTCGCGATGGTGTTGTCCTGATACGTGGCATGCTCGACGCCGAGTGGATTTCCACCATGCAGGCGGCGATAGAGAAAGTGATCGCCGAACCCGGGCAACACGGAATCCTCGGTCCGTCCCACGGGGCGATGACTTCAGTGTGCTTCATGTCGCGTAACGCGGGCGCATTTCGCGACTTTGCGTTGCGCTCACCGATCGGCGAAGTCGTCGGGCGTGTGATCGGCGCGAATGCGATTCGCCTGTATCACGATCATCTGTTTGTGAAGCCGCCGGGCTCGCCCAAGATCATGGCCTGGCATTGCGACGAAACCGCGTGGCCGGTGGTCGGCGAAATGGCGCCTAACATCTGGACCGCGTTTTCGCCCGTCAACGCGCTCAACGGGCGCGTCCAGTACGTGGCAGGCTATCACCGCTACTGCATCGAGCGCGGCCTCAAGTTCGGCTTTCGGCCCGATCAGGCTAACGGCGTCTGCCCGGATTTCGAAAAGCTGCGCGCGGATCCGCAATTTGCGTTTCGCATCGTCTCCTTTGACATGGAGCCCGGTGACGCGGTCGTGTTTCATCCGCATACGCCGCATTTTTCCAAAGGCAACGCCTCAAGCGATGTGCCGCGCATCGGCCTCGCGGTCCGGGTTTTCGGTGACGACGTGCGCTGGTATCCGGCACCGTACAAGGCGCCCATCCCGGGCGTGACCAACATGCCAGAAGGCCAGGCGCCTGACGGCGAGTTCTTCCCCGTTCTCTGGCAACGGACGCCCGAAGCCGGGCGGCGCGCCGCCGGTTGATACGCAACCCCTTGATTGATCGTCGAGTCGCAACGCTGTCTCGATGAGTCGCGATTTACCCTCGCTGGCGCCGTAAAGACAATAAACGTCGCTCATTCACCCGATCTCGGCGCCCGTCAATGCGGACCGCGCCCGCAGTTTTTCCAGCGTGTCAGCCGACAGATTGTAGCGCGACATGGCTAACAACGATGCCAGCTGTACTGCGAACGGAATGACCGACACGCACAGATAGATGCCAAGCACCGCGCCTGCCGGTTGCGCTGCGATTCGTCCTTCGGTAGCCGCGACATAGCCCATGGCCCCAAGCAGCAATCCGATCAGCGCTGCGGCGAGCGCGCCGGCCGCCTGTTCGACAAAAACAAATACGCCCGTAAAAACACCTGCCCGGTTCTGGCCCGTGCTCAGCTGATCAAATTCCAGGGCATCGGGCAACATCGCCTGCATGAATAAAAACGTGCCGCCACCCGCGATGCCGATGAATGCCGCACGCGCAAAGATCAGCGCCACAGGTTCGGTCGGCGTCGCAAACCACCACGACAAATGCCCCAGCCCATAGGCCGATCCCGCCATCATGAAGCCGGCCTTTTTTCCGGCCACGCGCGCGATGCGCAACCACAACGGCTGAGAGACAACAACCGCCAGCGATTGCAACATGAGAAACGTGCCGAGCCAGGCGTCGGAAGTCTTTAGCACGTGTTTCGTGAAGTAAGCGAAGGTGGTGATGCTGCAGGCCAGCACGATGAAGTACAGAAACTTGGCCGTTAGCAGCCAGATGAAAGGGCGATTGGCGACCGTCAACCGCCATTGCTCGCGCACTGTGATTTGCGGCACGTTGGGGCGCACTGGCCGCGGTGCATCGCGAATCATCCAGACGCAGAGAATCGTCGTCACAACCGCGACAACGGCAATCAACATTGCAACCTTGGTGTGGCCCGTACGCGTGGCGCCCCAGTGCGCGAGCAGTATCGGCGCCACTGCGAGACCCAGGGTCGTGCCGGCGGACGAACACAGCACTCGAATCGCCATCATCTGCGTGCGGCCGTGATAGCTGACTGCCATTTCCGCCGGCATTGCGAGATACGGAATCATCAGAATCGAATAGCTGGTCGCGAACAACAACATCATGGCCATCATGTACACAATCAGCCCGGTTCCGTCGGCCAGCGGCGCCGCGAACGCCGCCACCAGCACCAGCGCACTCAGCAACCCGCCGGCGAGAATCCACGGCAAGCGATGGCCCCAGGGCGTGCGGATCCGGTCAGTGAGCCGGCCAATGAAGGGATCGACGACAGCGTCCCACAACTTCGCGACTGCGAACAATGACCCCGCGAGCGCCGCAGCCATGCCTAACGTGTCGGTCATGAATCGTAACAGCAGGACATTCGCGGTCACGCTGAGCGCACTGCCCGGCAGCGATCCAAGACCCCAGCCAATACGCATCCGCCATGAGGCTTCGCTCACGGGGTCGATACGTCGCCACCTAACAAGACATTCGCCTGACTGGCGGTCATCAAATCGCAATGGCCGGTCCTGGCAATCTGCACCGAGACGCTGAAGCAGCCATCGGGTCCGGCGCCCGAACGATGTCCGCCGCCGGTGCAATCCTCGGCAAATAGAATATCGCCCGGACCAAACGACCAGCTCGATCCGTCCTTGAGCTGCACAACCAATGTGCCGGAAATGGGAATCAAATAGTTAGGCTGATTGGCAATGTGAAAGTCCATCATGAACCCGGGCGCGATCGTGCCGATCGTCACGCGTTCGGCGGGTCGCCGCAGCAGCCTGGCTGTCGACGAGGAACCGAGCTTGGGCACCGGCACTTTGCGGATCAACGAGGCGCCATCCGCACCCGTATACATGTGGAAAACGCGCCGCACCCAGGGCGCCGCCGACGTGCGCGCGGGATTCTGGGTGGCGCTTTTCGCGTACGCACTTGCGAGTGCGCCGAACATGCCTCCCAATATCACCGACCGTCTTGCTGGCATTCTGCAACTCCCTGGCGACCCTGGCCGCGCATCTTGGCAGCTGGGCCGCGGTCGTCAAGTCTATGGATTGCATGCACCACATGACGGCCATCGAATGCGGCCACGCCGGGTAGATCTAACAAACTGATACGCTGTATGTTCTGCAATTTCGACGCATGAGGCTCGCTCGATGAACCAACAATACTCGCGCCGCCAGACGGTTGCCGCCCTGGGCGGCGTTGCCGCGGCATGGGCCGCCAGCCGCGTGACTGCCGCGGGCCGCAACACTTACGATGTGGCCATATTCGGCGCCGGGCTATCGGGCCTCAATGCCGCGCTGATCCTGACGGAACTCGGGGCCAAGGTGGTGGTCCTGGAAGCCGACACTCACAGTGGTGGCCGTTGCCTGACCATGGATCGCTGGTTCCTGACTCCGGATCTCGGCGGCGCGCAGATCGGCCGTGACTACGCCCGCGTCATCGACGTTGCGAATCGTCTGAACGTGCGCCTCGGGCCTGGCGCGCACATCAATGCGCCCTATTCGTTTGTGTTAGGTGGAACGCTGGTGCCGGCCAGCCAATGGGCGGCCTCCAGCCTCAACCTGACGGTTGGCCCTGAACGCAGCATCGCCCCCCACGCCCTGGGTGGCTATTACGTCGAGGGCCGCACGCCCTTCAAGACTCTGGACGGCTGGCTGGCCGACGACGCCTCTGCCTACGATATCTCGTTAGCTGCCTGGCTGGCACGCCTCGGCGCTTCCAGCGAAGCGCGCCGCATCATTCGCGTGTCGCAAGGGCGTCCGCTGGAGGAACTCTCGGTGCTGCGCATGATGCAGGAGGCTACACGCGCGAAAATCGGCGCGGACACGGTCGACTCAGAACTGCTCCGCGGCAAGGATGCGTTCGAGCGAGCCGGTATTCTTTCGCAACATGTGATTGGTGGAACGTCGCGCCTCACGGACGCGATGAGCGTCTCGATCGGTGAGCGGCTGCAGCTGCGCAAGCGCGTTGTTGCAATCAATATGACCGCACGAAACTGCG
Organism: Gammaproteobacteria bacterium; assembly: GCA_031382085.1. GTDB lineage: Bacteria > Pseudomonadota > Gammaproteobacteria > Steroidobacterales > Steroidobacteraceae > UBA964. The sequence continues at coordinate 47,320 of JANMYM010000056.1, read as the reverse complement.
AATTGCGCTGCGCGGACGGATCGCGATTGCGGGCCCGCTACACATTGGCAGCGGTTCCCTTCTCGGTGCTGCGCTCGATTGCCGTCACGCCCAATCTGCGGGGCGAACAGGCTGATGCCGTGCGGCGCATGCCGTATGGAAACCAGAGTCAGGTCTGGCTGCGCGTCAAATCGCCGTATTGGGAATCTGACGGTGTCGAAGCGTCGATGTGGACCGACGGCGCATTCAATCTGATTCGCCAGCAGATTGAATCGGACCGCTCGCGCCAACTGATCAGCGCGCTGGCTTTCAGCGAGAACTCGCGCAAGCTCGATGCCATGCCGCCCGCAGAACGCGGCCGGTTTGCGATCGCCGAAATCGAGCGGATTCGTCCGTCGACCCGCGGCCAACTGGAATTCGTGGGTGCCCATTCCTGGGAGCAGTCGCCCACGATCCGCGGTTGCAGTCATCAATATGTGCCGGGCAAGGCGCTGGCCTGGGCGCGTGTCATGGGCAAACCCCACGCCAATCTCCATTTTGCCGGCGAGCACCTGCGCACCATGGAGGTAGGCATGGAGGCTGCCATGGAATCCGGCGAACGCGCCGCCCGTGAAATCGCTGAGCGGCTGGAGAGCTAACAACATGAAGCGATGGGCCAAGGAGCGATGGGATGCAGTAACCAAGACCGTCCACTGGTGCATCGCGACTCGGTGCTGCGGCGCGTGTGGCCCTTGGTCGGCCCTTGGTCAGCGCAGGCGCGCGAATTCGGCCAGCTCAGGTGTATACCTTTCCGGCGCCTCGGCGAACGGCGAGTGTCCGGATTCGGGATACAGGCTGAGGCGCGCGCCGGGCACTTTCGCCACCAGGTCGCGCGCATCTTGTTCCGGCGTGCTTGGGTCCTTGCCGCCGACCGTGATCAGCAGTGGCACCGTAATCTTTGCAATCACGTCGGCATTCGCCAGCGGACGATCGAACATCCACCGACGCGCATAGCCTGGCAACATCATGGAGATCTGGGTCGCTCGCAGATAATAGTCTGCCGGCAACTCACGGCCAGTGAGGAAGCGCGAAAAGCTGGCTGCGGCCGCAATGTTGTCCTCGATATTGCCGCTGCCTTGTTGCTTGCGCAGCAGCTCCATGCGCGCCGCTATCGGAGCTTGCGCCGGTGGCGCCTTGGGTGGAGGCGTCAGCCCGCCGTATGCACCTGTTAGCACAATGCCACGCAGTCCGGTCGCTCCATAGGCCCGCAAGTAGTCCGCAACGACCAGAGTTCCGTAGGACCATCCCACCAACACCGGATGGTCAAGATGCAGGGCCGCGATGACCGCCTGCACGTCGCCCGCCCACTGACGATAGTCCTGGTACGCCTCCTTGTTCCAGGGTTTGCCGGAATTGCCATGTCCGCGCAAATCGAATGCCACGACAAAATACTGGTCGCTCAGCGGCGAGCGCAGTTGGTTCTCCCAACTCACATAGCTCTGGCCTATCCCGTGGACCAGCAGGATTGAGGGCTTGGCCGGGTCGCCGGCTGAAACCACGTTGAGCGGCACGCCGCCCGCGCCCGCCACGGACGTGAAATGCAACTCCGCGGCCATCGCAATGACAGACATCTGGGTTAGCGCGAGCATGATCGACGCTGCGCCGCAGCGACGTGCGGCCCTGATCAAAGTTTTCGGCATTTTCCTACTCCCAAACTAACAGGATTGTATTCTTGCAGGACATGCGGGTTTGTTAGTTCTTGTAGGTTGCCTGGGGACGGTCAAGCGCTGCGACAGGATCGGCCGCTATATCCGGCCGGGCCTCGCGCAACATGGCCAGCCAGTCGGCCGGCATGTCGGCAAATCGACGCAGCTTGCCACCGACACCTCGCAGCGTAACGCCACCCGGACGATCGCCCATCTTCATCCATCGCGGCCAACCGGTGATGTCTGACGACTGCAGCCTGGCATCGACCCAGGTCACAGCGGGATCAAGTGCCTCGCGCGCCGGACCTGAGAGTGTGCTGATGTCGTTGATGATTCGATCGGCCGCACCGGCCGTAATCACGCGCGACTTCGCGCGATGGCGGTAGTAGACGGTATCGCCAATGACGAACGGGCGCGAGGGCACTGATTCAAACTGCAATTTCGATCCACCGATTTCCGTTGGCACCACCGGCACATTGTCGCGCGAGTAGCGCAAGGTCGTCGGTCCTACGGGCGTGAACTCGATCGCGATGGGCTCGCCGGAATAGGGATTTCGCAGCGACTTCAGCGGCTGCCCGGTTTCGAGATCGGTGCGGAATGCCATTTCGAGTTGCGTCACATCGAAACCTCCGTCGGCGCGTTGCGTGACGCGTTGCACGGTACCGAAGTTCAACTCGTACAACGGTGTTAGATCCGCTCCGACCTGCCCGAACGAGGGGCCGCGTATCCACCAGAACACGAGGCCCGAGTCGGTCCGGAACTGCAACTTGCGATGGATCTGCCAGGCGTCCTGGGGCTTGTGCACATCGAGCACGGCGGCCTCGGCCGGCGACAGGGACATTGCCAATGCACTCGTTCCCAAGGCAATCGCGCTGCGGCGATTGATTTGCGGCGTGGCGGTTTCAGCGCTGATTGGTTTGCTCATGGTTCGCTCACAAAAGCAGTGTGGATCCGGAAAATCATGGCAAAACGATGGATCCTCCCAGCCCCCACGTCAAGCGCGACTTGCGCAATGACCGGCCAACGGCGACTTGCGCGACCATGCGCCGATCCATTTGACGCCGGCGCGTGTTAGGCGGCAGCATTGTCGTTGCTGAACCACCCAGCGGGCCGAGGCAGCGCGCGGCGCTGGCGTATGAAAATGAATTGGAGTCTCTGTAATGGCTAGTCTGCGCATTGTCATTTGTTACATCGTTCTCGGCCTCACTGCCATCGCGACACCTCCCGTTCTGGCCGCCAGCAGCGAATATGACCTGAAGAGACAAGTCGAGCTGTTGATGGAGTGGTGGCCCGGCGAGTACGATAATCACGAACAGATTGTGCGTCAGTCCGGCGGCGGTTTGTCACCACTGACTAACAAACCCTTTTATCGTGTGCACTCGCGTTACGAAAGGGTCGCGGGCTCCAGCCTCGGCCCGAATGTGATTTCTGTCATCGACAATCTGGATGACGATCCCGCCAAGCCGCTGCGCACGCGCAGCTACATGGTCAGCACCGACACCGCCGCCGGTGCGCTGCGCCTGACCCAGTTCGCTGGCACAACATCATTGGGCGCGTCCTGCGACCTGCTGCTGCACTTTGTCGGCGGACAGTTCGAGGGCAGCCTGCCTGCGGGGCAATGCAAGATCGGTGGCAAGCTCGTCGACTATGGCCTGGTTGTCGGGCCACGCTACAACTGGTTCAGGGAAAAGCCCGGCAATGAATGGTTCGAGCAGACCAGGGCACGGCCATTCACCTGCACGGTACATGAGAATGCCGACGGCGAGATGCGTAAGACGCGGTTTCTGAAAACCATCCACCTGCACGATCAGGGTGGTGAAGCCGACATTGCCTGGCCCGATGGTCGAACGTTGACGTTCACGATCCACTCCCGCGCATTCACCTCGCCACCCGATCGCGAGTACCCGCTGTTTCGCATTCATGAAAAAGGCAAAGTTGTTCCCATCGCTTATGCCTACGCGGTCGACAACGCGACGCATTTCGGCCTGAATTTGGGATGGTTCTACATCCGCTGCTATGCCGAGGGCGAGGATCTGGGAGCGGATGCGCAATACAACAAGTAGCCGCAGGTTCGTTCAGTCGGTCGGTGGCAGTCCGCGGCGCAGGCGCAGGTAGTCGAGCGCGCCGGAGGTCGGCGACTTCCATGCGGCGTCCCGCGTCACATAGCCGGGCCAAATCCGCTCGACCGCGGCGACCAAAGCAGGCTCGAGATCGCGAACGGCAGTGCCTTTCGCGCCGATCCAGCGCCAGTGGTTGTAGCCGGGGCGCTGGCCCATTTCCATCCAGTGCATCCACGACGACGTGTTGCTCCAGACTTGCAGTCCGCTGACCTGGCTGACGGCAGGATCGGCCAGCTCCGCGAGCGGACCAGAATAGGTGCTGCTCATCGAGTTGCGCAGCGTATCGCCCGACCAGGCCTCGGGGAATTCACCGGGTTTCAGCGGATTCGGACGCTCACCCCAGACCGAGACCGTGTACCACACCTGCCTGCCGGCCACGGTCCAGCGGCCTTTGAGGTTGCTGTACGGATCGCCGGCACCAGCCACGGCACCTAACGCGAAGCGGCCGCCCGAGGGCCCGCCACGGTAGTGATAAACCTTCACCTCGCGACCCGTGACTGGATTGCGCCAGCGATCGAGGATTGCGCGAGTCTGGTAATCGACATAAAACCCGAGGTCGTAATCCCGATTGGTCCAGCTGTCATCGGCGCCGCGCCGCCAGGTTGATTTCTGCAGCCCCCAGAACCCTAACAGCGGCACGCCGAGCCTGCCATCCGCAGCCAGGAAGATGTCGCCGCCGTAGGGCTGGAACACCGTCGCGTCGGCTGTTGAACCCCGCAGTTTCACGTAGCACTCGAGCGCCACTCGCGGATCGCTGAGTTCGAGGCGCGAGCCCGCCGGCAACGAACCTCGGGGCGCCGCGAGCGCCGTGCCGCTCAGGCCTGCGGCTGCGAACAGCAGATGTCGTCGAGTCGCACTTGCCGCCATTACTTTCATCGTGCGCCTCCGCGCGTTGCGCCGCCGTTACCAGGGCCGGTCTACTAACGCGGGGTTACGTCCGTATCGAGTATGGTCATCTGCTCCTGCGCCTCGGTGACCGCGGGTTTCCATTCCGTGCGGTAATAGTTCAGGAACACCTCGCTAGTCTCGTATTCACGGTTGTTCGCCCAGTTCTTGAACGTCAGCGATGCGCAGTAGGCATACTTCACCGGAAATACCACGCGCTCCATCCTCAGCTTGACCCCAAATGGCATCGCCTTGATGCTGCGGTACCAGGTCTGAAGGAACTTGTTAGCTTCCGGGGAGTTCGGCGGGTACTTCAGGTTGAAACATACCTGCAGCCGGATCGGTTTGCTCGTGGACCAATTGGGCGGCAAGTCGGCGAGACGGTTTGGATAGGCTCGGAACTGCTCTTGCGGTGACTTTGTCGCACCGAGCGCCAAAGAACTTGCGCATAGTAGAATGCATGTTGCCAACAGGGCGGCAATTGCCTGCCGCCGCTGTATTCCGGCGAACCGGCAACCCTGATTAGAATTTGTACGTGACACGCGCGCCGTAAGTTCGCAGTTCCGGCAGCGACAGATTCAGGTAGCTGTATGCGCCGGTCAGTGCGAAGTTCGGTGTCAGCACATTCTGCTCAGCCACGCTGGAGTAATTCTGGTCGTCAAACGCATTCAGAATGAACACTTCAAAGCCCAGTGCGCCTCGCGACACACCGGCCCTCAGGTTTACAACCGTGCGCGCCTTGATCCAGACCTGGTTCGACGCGTCGGCGAAGATTTTGTCCTTCCAGGAGAGATCGGCACGCGTAAACCAGCGCCCATCCGTCAATGCTTCGAGCGGGGAACTGTACTGGATTCCCGCATTCATCGAGAGCTTTGACGAGCCGGGCAATTGCCGGCCTTTGAAGCCATCGCCGACCACTCCAGAGATCTGCGATACAGTGACGAACGCATACTTCTGAATACTCGTATCCGTCAACGCGGCCGCGAAATTCAGGTCGAGGTGACTGGTCGGCTTTGCCTGCAGTTCGACTTCGAGCCCTTGCAGCTTTACGTCGCCGGTGTTCAGCAATCCCGTGACCTGCGTAATCTGGCCGTTCGCTGGATTGGTAAACAAGGTCCCCGCGTTGTTCAGCTGGTTTGTCCATTTCGCGTGGTACGCCGACGACTGCAGCGTCAAACGGCCATCAAGGAATTTGCCTTTGAGGCCGATTTCGTAGTTCGTGATTTTTTCGGGTTTTTGGACCACCGACAGACCAAGGCCGATCGCTGCATCGATGCCCTGCTGAACGAGACCCAGGAAAGCCGTGTTAAAAGTGTTCGTGCCGACGTTGACCCCCTTCGAGTACGACGCGTAACCCATAAGATTCGGCATGAAGTCATACTGCACAATGAATCGCGGCAGGAAATTGTTGTATTTCTTGTCGACGATAGTTGCGAGACCTGCATACGCCCCCGCGCGAATGCCGAAGGCCGCTGCAGCGGCGGCGCCGATATTGGCGCCAATAGACGGCGCACGGCCTACGACGAAATCGCTCTGATAGCGGCCCTCAAGGCTAGCCTTCAAGGTGTCGGTAAACTGATAGGTCGCGCCGAAGAACGCACTCTTGGTCTCAACAGTGTTCAGACCAACGCCACCTGTCAGAAAGTCGCGATTGGCGGTTCCAAAACCCGGATTATTATTGCCGGCATTCAGCACCTCAGCCTGAATGTTGACCAGCTCGTTCCAGATCCTCGTCTTGAGGTAGGCTGCGCCGAACACACCGGTGAACGGGCCTTGTTTGTCATAGGCCAGACGCAATTCTTGCGAGAAGTCGAAAGTCTCACGTTCGACGACGAACGGAAAATCCCAAGAGCTTCTACGATTCGACACGGTGGATGTGGTCGATGGATTATTGATCAGGCTTGTATTGTAGTTATCCAGATCCGCCAGCTCGCTCCAGTACTCAGCGTTAACTCCTGTCAGCGACGACAGGGTGAAACCCGACTCCCCGAACTTGTAGTCGAGGTTCAGATGAGCGTGCTGGTATTCGCGCGCGAGGCCGTAGCCCTCGGTGCCCTGCGACGGCGACACAACGCGATGCCGTGGATCTGCCAGTGAGGCCGCCAGAAGGGAATCGGAGAACGTGTTTTGCGCTGGGCTGAACGCCGGATTGATTCTGGGTACTGCACCGCAGAACCACGGACGCGCGATCACCGTTTCGGTTGCCGCGATACCCCTTTGCAAGCCGTTGACCATGCACGTGGACAGGTTCGGGATAATGACAGGCGCCGTCGCGGTGCCCGCAGGTGCAGGCACCGCCAACATCGTTCCGTTGGTGGCAATGATGCTCGTCGTACTGCCCGGGGCAAGTCCTACGGCCACACCGTTTACTGCGCGCACTTCGAAGGCCGAGGCCATACCCTGCGCCGGAGCACCGTCGTCGTCCTCCGAATAAAGCACGAACAATTTGCCAGAGAAGTTCTCTGAAAATTTGGCAGTCAGCAGTCCATTAACCGAGCGCGTTTCCTGGTCGCCCAATGTTTCTGAAGGATTTGCGGCGTTGTCATACGAACCGTCCTTCTTGAAATAGTGGCCACTTACACGGAATCCAACTCGGTCACCAAACACGGGTCCATCGATCGACCCCTGGAAGTCGAGGTTGCTGCGCGACCCGGCCATCAGGCTGAACGAGCCGCCCAGCTCCTGACCCGGTTCTCTGTTTACGACGTTGACGGCACCGGCGAAGGTGTTGCGACCGAAATACGCCGCCTGCGGACCTTTGAGTACCTCGATGCGAGCCGGGTCGCTAACACTCGCAATGGCAGTTGGCGAAGCGACGGGCACGCCGTCGATGAAAGTCGCCGTTAGCGTCGACAGCACTGTGGAAGGTACGATGCCACGAAGTGTGATCGCCTGAAATGAGCGGTCGCTGCGGCCAGCGCCAGCGGATATGTTAGACAGGTTCAAGCCAGGAATGGCGTCGGCGAGCTGGTTGAAGTTGTTGACGCCCCTGGCCGCGAGCTCGTCGCCGGTAATGGCCGTGATCGCAACGGGGGTTTCGAGAATGCTTTCTTCGCGTCTACGCGCCGTGACGACGATTTCTTCAATCGTGTTGGCGTTTTCCGACGCTGGTTTATCAGCGGCGATCGCCATTTGCTGGCCAGCGCTGAGCGTCGCCACAAACGACACGGTGGACAGAAATACTTTTCGCAACAACATGGCTTCGCTCCCGGAATGCAACGGATTATGGCTGGACCCTTGCAGGCTATCATCGACCCTTCCAGCCCCTTCTGCGCACAGTCTCCATTGTCCGGAATCCGGACGCTAGGTTGTTGTTTCTACGACACAGATGCCAGCGGATGGATCTCCCTTGCCCCGGCCCCAGGCCTGCTTAAACTGACTCCATGCCCGCAGAAGTCAACGCGCCCGTCGGTATTGCCGTGTTAGGTTGCGGCCGGATTTCGGCGGCGCACATTGCCGCAATCCAGACCCAACCTCAGAACCTGAAGCTGGTCGCGGTCATCGACCAGGATCTGGGCCGCGCCCGGCAGGTCGCGACCCGCCATGCGATCCCCCATGCGTTCGGCGACCTCGCCTCCGCCCTCTCATTGGCGCAGATCGAAGCGGTACTGATCTGCACGCCCAATGAACTGCACACCGCAAACTCGCTGCAAGCGCTGGCTGCGAACCGGAACGTGCTGGTGGAAAAACCGATGGCCGAGAATGCCGCGGATGCGCGCCGCATGGCCGATGCTGCTATTGCTGCTAACAAAATCCTGGCGGTGGCCCACACCTTCCGTCACAGCGCCGCCGTGCGCTACCTGCAGGACCACCTTGCGGACTTCGGCACGCTTCACTCGCTGGAAGTGTCGCAATGCGTTTTCTGGGACGGTCCGCAGGCGCCGTGGTGGGCAACGCGCACCCGCGAACAGGGCCTCATCCTGTCGTTGTTCGCGCCGCATGCGCTCGACTTCGTGCAGCTGGTGATGCGCGATGAGCCACTGCGGGTCCATGTGGAGACTGCGCGCCATCAATCCGGCTGGCAGGGCGAAGACGAAGCGATGATCTTGTTAGGCTACCGCGGCCGTCGCATGGCCACGGTGCATGTGTCCTACAATCAGCGCCAGGTCGTGGACCGAAAAACGCTGCTGTTCGACCGCGGCGTGCTGCGGCTCGAGGACCGCGACTGGCTTTATTGGAACGACCAACTCCTGGTCGGCACGCCGGATGGTCCGGGTCCGGAACGGCGGCGCATGGGCGGTAGCGATATGGCGGCCTGTTTTGAGACGCAGCTGACAGAATTCGTGCGCGCGATCCGTGGACAACCACATCGCAGCGTATTGCAAGAAGATGGATGTCACCTTATTGCGACCATCGACCGGATTCGTCGCGCAGCGCTTGCCAGCAACTCGCTGTCAGACTGATTATTCAGACTGATTTTTTGCGAACGAAAGCCGCCACCTGCTGCACCCAGCGCTGTGGCGCGAGCATCAGGGAAAAAGAACCGCCGTCGGAGAACTCTTCGAGCGCGAAGTCGCTGCGCATCGCGGCGACCTGCTGATCCTTGACATGCAGACTGTCCGCGCGATCTGTCAGTACCAGGGTCGGCGCCTCAATCCTGGCGACGTCCAGCGACATGTCATTGGCGAACACCGCCTGGTAAGTCGGCGTGTCCGGGCCCGCGAGACAGGCGCCCAAAGTTGCCCAGGTTGCCGTGACCAGCGCCTCCGGGCGTTTGCCTGACAGGGTGTGAATTGCTTTGAACATGTCAGCGAGATGACTGCCGTCCGCTTGTGGTTCAAATGCGCGCGCAGGTCGCGCGAGCCGCTCTGCGCGCTCCTCGGCCGTGTAAAGCGGGCAGCCATGAAGGATAACCGCAGCGGTACGCCTGGCGTGCCGGGCCGCAAATGACGCGGCAATTGCGGCTCCCGTGTGGTGGCCAACGACGATCACCTTCCGCACCCCAAGGTGATCCAGCAGCGCGATCAGATTGTCCGCAAGCTGCGACACGGTCACAGCCGTGATCGGCGCATCCGACATCCCATAGCCCGGGTTGTCCGGCGCAATGACCGTGCGGCCGGTGGCAGCTAACAAAGGCTGGATGTCGACCCACTCCGCCATGCCGAACGGCGTCTGGTGAATGAGGAGGAAAGGCGTCGCATGACGCGACTGCGACGAACCATCGGACAACATGCGATAGTGAGTGGCGCCGAGTGGGCAGGCGGCATAGCCTTTGCCGCCAGTCAGCGCGGGCGCGCCGATCCAGTGTGCGCCGACGCCGGCCAGCGGCGCGTCGACCCGGGCGGTCATGGCAACGCTCGCGTGGACCGACAGGCTGGCGCTCGCCGCCAATGACTCGACAAAGGTTCGACGTTGCATCGTGGCTGTCTCGCTGGCACGGATTTCATAGATTCAGGAACTTCTCACCTAACAATCGCCCGAATACGATCGCCGGCATCGCCATCATGCCGCCGACGAATGCATTGCCCTGCAACTGGCCGGAACCGAGGATTTCACCGCCTGCATACAGCCCGGGAATCGCGGCGCCGTCCGGCCGGATCACCTGCAGCTGCGCATTCACCGCCAGGCCCACGGTCGAGGTCACCGACCCGCCCTGCTGGCGGATCGCGTAAAACGGCCCAGTGCCGATGGCTGCAGGCATGTGCACGCGACCCATCGTGTCCATGGCGGCTTCACGCCCCGCATTGTAACTGGCCACAGACTGCACAAGCGCTGGCGGGTCGAGACCAATATCACGCGCCAGATTTTCCAGGCTGTTAGCTTTGCGAAAGATCTGTTTGCTGTTGAATGCCGCTGCCATCTGCTCGTGGCTCCAGCCAATGACCATAGGCGGCGCCTGGTCGAAAATCGCCTGGTCGAAAATGATCCAGTAGCGCAGGTCGGGCTGATCCAGCAAGGCATGCTCGCGCAGATCGACGCTGGGCTCATCTTCGCGGACAAATCGCTGCGCCGAAGAATTCACGTATATTTCCCAGGGCAGACGACTCTCGGGATAGGTATTGGCGCGGCCGAGGATCGCGCTGGGGAATGGACCGTCGTCGAGCAGCCAACCGAAATTCGACAGGTAATTTTCGCGACCTCGAAGGTAACCCCCGACCGCGACGCCAAGTTCCAGACCCGCGCCCTGCGCGTAGTCATAGGCGCCCTTGACATAGCTGCGCTGTCCGCACAAACGCCGGAACATGTCGGCGTTAGCTGCATACCCTCCCGCCGCGAGCACGACATTGCGGGCCATTACCCGGCGATCTTCGCCATCGGCATCGACGATCTCGACGCCCTGCACAACGCCTTGCCGGTTCTGCACCAGGGCAACGACTCGGGTCTTTGTCAGCACCGTGACGCGGCCGCGCGCTTCCTGCTCGCGCATCGCACCCTCAAGAACTTTCAGGATGGACAGGCCGCGATCGCCGCTCCAGTAATAGCGCGCGACGTCGTAGGGCTCATGCGCGCTCTCGATGGCGGGGCATTGCGGCAACACGTCGTAACCGCGCTCCATCATCCAGTCGAAGGTCTTGCCCGCATTGAAGATCGCCAGCTTTGCGAGTTCACGATCGATCGTGCCCTTGCTGATACGCAGCGCCTCGTCGTAATGGCGCTCGGGTGAATCGTCAATTCCCTTCTCGGCCTGCAGTCGCGTGCCTGCGGCACTCAGTTGCCCGAAGCCGACCAACAGGGTGCCACCCACCGTGGGTGCTGCATCGATCAACAGCACGCGCGCGCTGCGCTGCGCGGCAAATCCTGCGGTAGCGAGCCCGCAGGTGCCGGCGCCCATGATCGCGACATCCCAGGTCTCCCGCATCGATTCTTGCGTCACGCGTGTACTCCGTCAGCCGGGTCCGGCGCCCTGTTCACAGCCCGCGCCGCCATAACAAACATCGCAATGCCAAACAACAACGCAGGCACTATGACGAACGCAATGGAGCGCCCTACCTGAGCGGGGTCCCTGAACACGCGCTCAGTCAGCAACGCGATCAACAAAGGGCCGCTCACGGCGCCGATGACCGTGTTGACCAGGCCCGTCAGCGCAACACCGAGTCCGCGCATCGGCGCCGGCCATTGCGACTGCAAGGTCGTAATCACGCAAAGTCCCACGAGAGGATAGATTGCGCTGCTTGAGGCCACCAGCAGTGCCGCCGTCCGGCCATCCGACGCCAGCACGGCAAGGCCTGATGGAATGGCTAACAAGGTGACCGCCGCTACGAGCATCAATCGGCCCTGATCGCCATGACGCCTGACCAGCGGATCGATGAACACGCTGCCGAGCAGCGGTCCGGCGGCGGCAAATATGACCGCCAGCGGCCCAAGGACTTGCGCCAGCTGCGCCGGGCCCAGGCCAAACACTCTCCCGAGCATGGCGGGCGACCAGGCCGCCGCGCCGTAAGCTGCAGTGAAGCAACTCGCGAAACCCAGGTAGAGCGGCACAAAGAAATGCCGCCGCTCCACCAGATGGATCAACGTCTCACGCCCCTGTGCTAACAAAGTTGGCGCCGCGCTCCGGTGTGCGCGTGCAGCTTCACGGCAGGTGAACAGCAGCAGCACCAGCACCAGGCCACTCGCGCCGCACAGCATGAAAGTAACCCGCCAGGGCGAAATGTCTGCCGCAAGGCCCAAAGCATCAAAGCGATGTGCCGCCGCTGCGGCAATCACCATGCCCGTGAGGGTGATCGCAATGCCGTTCGCAATCGCCTGCCCCGTCATGTAGAGCCCCATGGGCCGGCCGCGGCGATCCGCCGGAAAAAGATCGGCAATGAGCGAAACTGCGGCCGGCGCCAGCGCGGCTTCGCCCAGGCCCACGACTACGCGCGCGGCAAACAACTCGCCGAAATTGCGCGCCAGTCCCGCCGCGAAGGTCGCCAGACTCCAGATCACGATGCCAAAGATGATGAGGTTGCGGCGGCTGTATCGATCCGCCACGGCACCTAACGCAACGCCACCGATTGCGTAAATGAGGCCGAACGCAAGACCCTGCAGAAGGCCGATCTGCACATCATTGAGGTTGAGTTCGCTGCGCAAAGGATCGACGACGAGATTGAGAATCCCGCGATCTATAACCGACAACAACGACGCAAAGCACAGCAGCGCGACAAACCACCAGGCACGCGCCATGCTGCTCACTTAGAGCAAACCCAACGAGCGTGCGCGGCTGCGAATGTATTCGCCGAGCCAGTCGAGGTTGCGAAAGCGCAGCGTGCCACGCCCGACTGCAACCGAACTGTGCGCCATGCCGGCGACCAGTCGAAACGCCTTGGCCATCAGGAACAGCTCGCCATGGCGTACTTCGGCCGCTGTAAACGGCCGCACGGTCTGGTAACCGCGCTCGAACGCTTCACCGTAGGCTGGCGAGAACCCATAAAACAAATTGCCCCAGGCGAAGTTTTTGACATCCTGCATCAGGAATTCTTCACCGGCGGCATCGAAGTCGAGCAAGGTGATGCGGCCGTCGTCATCCACGTGGACGTTGCTGGGATGAAAGTCGCGATGGCCTACACCCAGCGGAACGTCTTCATTTTGAAGAGCGCGCAGGCGCTCGACCAGCCGCGGCGCCAGCGCCGCATAGTCCCGGGCGTCTTCCGGGCGGTCGTAGAGAAATTCGAGCAGCGCCGGCAAATTGATCATGAAGCTAACAGCATCGTCGGTCTTGAATGCATGACCCCGGCTGTACTCCAGTCCTAACAGGTGCATCTCGGCAAAAACCGCGCCGATGCGCTCAGCGGTCTTCTCGTTGAGTACATCGCCGAACTTGCGGCCGGGCGCCCAGTCGTACAACGCCACCGCGCGCTCGCCTTCGGGCGAATTGACCTTGAAATACAGGCTGCCGTCGCGTGTGCGCAGAGGCGTCGACGCCGGAAAATTCCGACTGCGCAGGAAATCGAGAAAATTGAGTTCATAGCTGACCGCGTCAACCTCCCGCCAGCTGCGCCGCCAGACCCGCAACGCGTGCCTGGCCTGCTCGTCCTTGATCAAATAGACATCGTTCATGCCGCGGTAAAGCAAGAAGCCGCCGACCGCGCCCTTCAGGTCATAGCGGCGAGCGACCTCCGCCGCCAGCCATTCCGGGTGCAGCACCGAATGCGAAACGCGCGCCTCGCGCAAAGCGGTTGATGACATGTATGCCTGCTTTCAATTTTGCCACTGAGGTGCTGGCGATTCAGCCAGTAACAACGGGCACGTGCCAGCAAAGCATCCGCTGCGCCCGGCCCGTGGTTGCCTCTCAATTTAACTCGCCATCGCCAGGGGAGCGGGACTCAGGTACCGTTAGCTGCAGGCAAGGCATTTTGGAGGAATCTTCATGTTGCTGTCTCGTCGACAGATACCGGCTCTCGCCGGCGCGGTGCTCGCCCCGGTCGCACGGCACGATTCTGTTTTCGCATCGCGCAGCATCCTCGCCTAACAAATACCCGGATCTGGTCGACGCATGGACACAGGGTCCTTGATTCCGCGAAACAAATGAAGCGTGCTACCCGCATCGCCGCGCTGCGCTTCCTAACAACGATACCCTGGCTGCTCATTAGCCTCGGTTTGCTACAGCCCTGTTGGGCGGCCGACAAGCTGACCTACCATGTTGATCGCGCGCGTAGCGGCTGGAATCCCCTTGAAACGGTGCTGACGCCCACAAACGTCTCCAGCACCCGGTTTGCGCAACAGTGGTCAACGCCGCCGCTGGATCCTTCTGCAGCAACGCCCGCACGACTGTTTGCAACACCGCTCTACGTCTCCAGCATCAACATGCCGGTGGCCGGCGGGACGCGACACCGCTTGTCGGTCATTTACGCAGCCAGCGCGACCGGTTTCGTCTACGCGATCAACGCCAGGACGCGCGGCCACGTGCCCGCCGGCGCCCAACTCTGGCGCCGCCAACTAACAAATCAGCCCTGCCGGCGCGGCAGTCTCGGGATACTCGGTACGCCTGTCATCGATCTCAGGCAGCAACGGCTCTACGTCGGTTTTTGCGATGACCAGGACCTCTGGCAGGCGGCGGCGCTCGACCTGCGCGACGGCCGGATGATTGCCGGGTGGCCGGTACGCCTGGATGCCGAATCTATCAACGCGCCCGGTATCAATCGCAATGGCGTCAATCGCTTCCCCGCGACTTTCGCGCATATACAGCGCTCGGCCCTGAACCTGAGTCCCGATGGCTCGCGACTCTATGTGTCCTTCGGTGGCGAGCCCACCAGCGGCTGGCTGTTAGCCCTGGATACGCTGCAGCCGCGGGTGGCGTCGGCATTTTCAGCCACCCGGAAGACCGAGGAAGGCGTCGGCGGCATGTGGGCCGCGGGCGGTCCCGCCGTTGACGGTCGCGGTCATGTCTACATGTCCACGGGCAGCAGCGTGCTCAATACGTTGGCTAACATGGGAGTTGCCGGCGTATTTCCGGACAGCCCCGGCAACTGGGGGCAGTCTGTCATCGAGCTGACGGATGCGCGCGACGCGGGCATGGCGCTGGCAGGCACCTACACGCCATTCAACTATTGCCAGGCGGGCTCGCGCGACATGGACCTGGGCGCCAGCAGCCCGACGCTGATTGACCTGGCCGCGAACACGAGTTCCACGCCACACCTGCTGGCACTCGGCGGAGCGAAGCAAGGCAACGCCTACCTGCTCGATCGCGAGCACCTGCCTGGCAACCTGGCACAGCGCCAGCCCTGCAGCGACGATGCCGCCAGCGACCGATCTTTGTTAGCACCCGGGCCACAGCCGCAATTCGGCGCGCGCGGTCCACTCAACATCTTCGGTCCTTACACCGAACGCGACGGCATGGGTGACCAGGCACGCAGCCGCTCCACGCTCGCGCATTTTCGTAACGCCGCGGGAATTGACTATCTGTTTGCGACGGGCAGCGCCAAAACCGGCGCCGCGCAAAATGTCAGCGCCGCGCCAGGCCTTGTCAGGTTGCAGATCACGTCGCGGCCGGAGCAACCGTCCTACCTGCGACTCGACCGGGAGCATGACGGCCTGGTGCTGCAAAATCCCGGCTCTCCCATCGTCAGCAGCCATGGAGCGCGCGATGCGATCGTCTGGATCCTGGACAGCAACAGGCCTCGCTCTGCGTCACTGTACGGACTCGATGCGCCGCAGCCGGTGCTGTACGCGGTCGATGCCGAGTCGATGCGATTGCTCTGGCGCAGCAGGCCCGGTGAACTGCAGCCAAGTGGCAAGTACAATGAAGCAACGATCGCGGACGGTTTGGTGATCGTCGGCACGGATCGCATTCAGGTCTTTGGCCTTGGCTCCGCAGGCGGCTCGCACGTGAGCACAGCACTCGCGGTGCTCGCGCCGGGCCCGGGCACAACCGGGACCGCGGCCGCCCCTGCCGCTGATGCTGCGAACCTCGCGGATGGCGCCCGCCTATATGCCGAGCGCTGCCGCGCCTGCCACGAATCCAATCAGTCGGGTATTCCCGCTGTCGAGATACTCCGCAACCTGAAATCCGACGCTATCGTCGAAAAATTGTTGTTAGGCTCCATGCAGACGCAGGCGCTGGGACTGACGGAGTTGCAGATCGGGCAGGTCGCCCTGTACCTCACTCGATCGCTCTGACAACCCACACCAACGCTTAAGACGCAAGGTGCCATGAAAGCAGATTCGGAATTCCGTCGCGGCTGGCGGGTGGTGGTCGCCGGGATGGTCGGCGTCGCCTGTGGCGCTTCGCCTGTGCCTTACACGCTCATCGGCCAGTTGATCGGTCCGATGCACACGGAGCTCGGCTGGTCGGTTGGCGATATTAGTCTCGCGATCACGCTGTTCGGTCTGGCCGCGTCCTTCATGGCGCCCTATGTGGGCTCACTCACCGATCGCATCGGCCTGCGGCCCGTCGCGCTGGGCTCCTTGCTCGCCTTCGGTCTCGCGTTTGCCAGCCTGGGGCTGACACCCGCCTTGGTCGGCGCTTGGTGGCTGGCCTGGCTGCTCGCGGGATTGGTCTCGATAGGTTCCGGCCCGCTGACCTGGTCGCGCGGCGTGAACCTGTGGTTCTTCCGCCAGCGTGGCCTCGCGCTCGGCATCACCCTGCTCGGCACCAGCCTGACCGGCGTCGCGGTACCCTTGTTCGCAGGTCGTGCCATTGACGCCTGGGGTTGGCGCGCATCGTTTCCATTGTTAGCTCTGCTGCCGCTGGCTATCGCGCTGCCGGTGGTCTGGCTGCTGTTTCGAGAACCGCGGCCGGAAGAACGTCCCGCGCAAATTGGCGGCGCCATGGGACTGACCGGCGCCACGCGCCGTGAGGCGCTTGGCGACTACCGTTTCTGGCTGATATTCGCGTCCGTGCTGTTTATTGCACTCGCTTACGGAGGTATCAACGTGCACCTGCAGCAACTGCTGGAACTGCAGGGTTTTGACCGCATTACCGCACGCGGCGTGGTCAGCAGCCTCGCAGTTGCAATTTTGTCAGGCCGGGTCTGCACCGGATTCCTGCTGGATCGGATCTGGGCGCCGCTGGTTGCCCTGCCGATCTTGTGTGCACCGGCGATCGCCTGCTGGCTGTTGTCGGGAGATTCGCTGACTCTGTCGTTAGCTTACCTGTGTGCGGCGATCGTCGGACTGGCCGCAGGCGCAGAGACCGATCTCATTGCCTATCTCGCCGGACGCTACTTCGGCATGGCGCACTATGGAAAAATATACGGACTGCTGTATGTGCCGTTTGGCGTGGCTGCCGGCCTGTCACCAGCGCTGTATGGCTGGAGTCGCGACGCGACTGGTGACTATGGTCTCGCCTTGAGCCTCGCCAGCGCGTTATTTTTGTTAGGTGGCGGACTATTGCTGGCGCTGGGCCGATACCCTACGTTCACAGCACCCGCCGCAGACACATGACGTTTCGACCACACAACCAATGGGAGACTGTTGCCATGCCGACCAGCGGGTTCACGCTGCGCGGCGGCAAAAATTGTCAGCTGTCCAGGAAGGCGTTGACGGCGTCAACGCGTTCGGTCAACGTTGAGCTGCGCAGCCAGAGTTTTTTGTTAGCATTCGGCACCAGCGCTGCGGCATCATCCAGGTAGATGCTGAGCGGGTCGCGCTCCGATGCCATGATCATCACCGGACATTTCAGCTGCGGCAGCAGCGGCCGCAAGTCCTGCATGAAAGCCGCGCGATACGCGATGTGATAGGTGCCCAGCGCTTTCAGGACATCGGTGACGCCGAGATGCAGGTGCGCCGGTGCGGCCACGGGATTCGCAAGCCGGTTGGCGGGCTGGCGATCAAAATAAGGCCAGAAGAGCGACTGATCGCGCACAAAGTTCCAGGCCCAGGACAGGTGCCCGCCATGATCGTCCGGCGCCACCCTGGGCGCATAGTTCGCGAGCAGCCGCTGCCTGAATTCCTCCGTAAACAGCGGGATGCCGTCCAGCACCAGGCGCCTGACCCGCTGTGGATTCGTCACCGCCAGCTGGCAGCCAATTTGCGCACCGGTATGGGCGCCGTAGAAATCCACTTTATCGATACCTAACGTATCCATGATACGCACGGCAGATTCCACGTAGTACTGAATTTCCACCGTGTCGCCTGCGGGTGGCGCCGAATCGCCATTGCCCAGCATATCGGGTGCGAATGCAAATCGCTGCTTTGCGAGCGACGGCAATAGTGGTTCAAAGGCCCGCGAGGATCCCGGCCCCGCGTGCGCCAGATACAAAGGCAGGCGCGCACGGCTGTCAGGCATTCCGCAATATCGATAGTGCACCAGGCCTTCGGCGAGTCGCAGAAATGCCCGCTCGACCACGCCCACGGCCGGTTGCACCGGCGTCGGTTTCGAATCCCTGGCAGCTGTGCTCACCGCGCCCCCGGCGGCGACCACCGCCCCCAGCGCGAGCACATCACGCCGTGAAGTCCTGTTGTTAGCCATGCGAACACTCCTGTCAGCCACCAGCGGCGACCAGCCGGTCAAAAAACGTAATCGCAAACGGCGCGCTCGTGACGCCACATTCCAGCGGCATCATGTGGCCGCAATTGGCAACCACTGCCAGTGTCTTGTCCGCCGATCCCAAAAGTTCGAGGCCGCGACGGCCCATGGTCTCGAGCGGCAATTCATGGTCGTGATCCGACCACAGCAACAGAGTCGGCACGGTCATGCGCTTCAAATCATCGACCGTCTTGGCGAAATCCGCCATCGGACTGCCTTTGAAAGTTGCCGGCGGCATGCGCTGGGCGCGATTATTGAGATCCGACCATTCCTGCGCCAGCTCGACCGTCACTTTGGCAGGTTCATGGAAATTCATCAGCAGGACCTGGCGCCAGAATTCCCGCGGTTTGTATCCTTTCAGCCAGGGATCAATCGACACCAGGAATCGAAACATGCGCGTACGTTCTCCGGCAGCCGGATTGAAAGCGCCAACCGCGATGTTAGCCAGCAGCACGCCGCGCACCTGCTCGGGATGATCAGCGGCATAGGCGGCGCCAGAAGCGCCGGCACTGGATGTTGCCACGAGGAAGAACCGATCGACACCGCGCTGCCGTGTCAGCGCGGCGATGATGCGCATTTCCTGTTCGGTCCCGGTGCGCCCGGCCGGCGCAGGGCCGGACAGCCCCTGGCGCGGGCGATCGAAGCGGATGACGCGGTACTTGCCGGCCAGTCGTGCGGCCCATGCATTCCACATCCGCAGACTGCCGAAAGATCCGTGCACCAGAACAATGACGGGGCCGCTGCCCTGATCGACGTAGTGCACGGTCTCGCCATCGATGTCCAGGTACTTCGATTCCGGCAGTGCGTAACGCATCCGCATTGTTGTCTCGTCCGGTGTGAGCCATCCGGCACGCGCGGCGTGGAACAGCAGCGCGATCGCAACCAACACCACGGCGATCGCGCCGCCAAGCCGCAGGAGAAATCTTTTCATAGGAGGGTCCTGGTGCGATGTCAGCCTGGCCAGCGAGCGCCCGATCAAATCCGGAACAGCTGCTGGCCGTTGTCAGCAATCAGACGATCACGGGCCGCTTGTGGAATGTCAGTGCGCTTGTCCAGCTCCTGGCGATAGAAAATCGTGTCGCCAATATCGCCCGGATGCCCGTAATCGCTGCCGAGCATCAGTCGATCGTTGCCGGTGTATTGCATGATATACGGCAAGTCTTCGTGCAATTCGCAGGTCACAAAAAAGTTATGCGCGTCGAGTTTCTCGCGCACCAGCGTCATCAGATCCTCGGGCTTGAGCCGCACGTGCAGCGCCGTTTGCACTGCTGGAGACACCCAGGTACAGCCGGACTCAAAAAATCCAAAGCGTAATTTGGGAAACTGGCTCGGCAGCTGGCTGTTGAGCAAGGTGGTGAATGCAAAATAGTTCGGGCTGTCGGAATTGAAGCGATTGAATTTCGCGCCATCACGCTGTGCGATGGATTCGACAGCAGGGCTGCCATGACCGATGTGAACGCAGATGGGCCAGTCGAGTTCCATCGCTTTTGCGTACACCGGATCAAAATCCGGGTGATCGAGAAATTTGTCGCCTTCGATACCGCGGAACAGAACACCAACTGCGCCATTGTCGCGAGCCCAGGCCATGTCCTTGACCGTCTCGGTCGGATTTTTCAGCGACGGCACAAATACCCAGCGCAAACGTCCCTGCGACGCTTTGCAGCGCTCGGCAATCCAACGATTGTAGGCGCGCGTCAGTGCCAGCTCCGCCTGCCGGTGCGCGCAGCGGATATTGAGGAACAGGCTGGTAAAAATCACCTGAATATCGACTTTCTGCTGGTCCATGTCGGCAAGGCGCGACGTCAGGTTATCCAGGGTTATGGCATCGGCGGTGAATTCGCCCTTGGAATAACCCGCAATCGCGGGCGCGTCGTGCTTGCCGTAAAGATAATTGTCGATGACCCAGTACTCCGTGGTGTTCGGGCCGGAGAAATGCGCCTGGATCGTAGCGCCCGTCTCCTTGCGCAGGATTGAAGGACGAAACTCCTGCTCACTCCTGGCCAGGTAGTCCCACACGGACGCGGGCTCGACCACATGCGTATCGACGTCGATTACTTTCATCGGCATTCTCCCAGGGCATGTTCGGCTGCAACCCGCTGCCGTGGATATTGCGGCATTGCATCAGTCTGCGACAGATAGCCTGTTGCCACATGTATCAATAGTGGAATGCGGCGCGAAAACCATTTGGCACCCAACCGGGTGTCCACCCTATGATCCACCGCAATCATGAGCATCTATGGACTTTACTCCGGCGCCGATGGCCATTCGCACCTGGTCGAATTGCAGATCGTCGGCAGCGGCCCGGCACTCAATGAACTCTTGCCCTGCCAGGGCTGGCGCCCCTTCCAGGCGGACGCCGGGCATATGCAGGCGCGTCATCCGACGCCTGTGGCCGGCATGACGGTCATGCTCGGCGGTTGCATGGAAATCGGTGTTGGCGGTGGTTCGCTACACAGCGTCGCCCTGATACCGGGCGACATGCTGCTGGTGCTGGACACCCGCGGCGAAGGTCATTCCACCGCGATCAAGGGCCCCGACCGGCTGCGGGTCGCGGGCGTGAGCTTTTCCGCCGGGGACTGGCCCGCGATCGCCAGGCATTTTTCAGGTTGGCCCGGCAATCTGTTAGCACCCTAGTAATAGTTCCGATCGAGGTGACGCTATGAAATCGATATTGCCGGCATTGCTGCTGATCCTGGCCCTGAGCCAGCAATGCCTGGGGGCGGACCCCGCCAAACCCTATGCGACACTCGAAGAGTTGCGTACCAAGTACCAGGACCCCAAGGGTCATATCGCTGTCATCAACGGCATTGAGGTGTATTACAAGGACCAAGGCCGCGGACCGGCCATCCTGATGGTTCATGGCTCGCAGAGTACGCTCAAGACCTGGGATCGCATCGCGCCCATTCTGACCAGGCGCTATCGCGTGATTCGATTCGACATCCCGCCGCAGGGTCTGTCGGGGCGCGTATCGGACGAACTCGCTGCGCGCATGCAACCGACGGATATTCCAGAGGGCCTGCTGGCGCAGCTCGGCGTCACCCGCGTTACCTATGTTGGCGTGTCGAGCGGTGGCACGCTCGGCGTGCAACTCGCGGCAAAACGGCCGGATCTCGTTGAACGCCTGATCCTGTCTAACACTCCGTCAGATCCCGTGAAGACGGACCACATGAAACAAAGCGCCGACTTCGTGGAGGCACAGCGTGTAGCCCGTGAGACCGGATTCCAGTCGCAGAAATTCTGGAATCTGTTCCTCGACTATTTCAGCGGCGATCCGCGCCGGCTGGACCAGGGCATCCGCGAGCAGTATTACGATTTCAACCGGCGCGGACCCGAAAAGAATTACCTTGCCTTCGTCGGCGTGGTCGCCAATCACAAGCGCGCTGTTGCCGCAATGAATGCGGTCAAAGCGCCGACACTCCTGATCTGGGGCGGCAGCGACCAGCTGCTGGTACCGGCATCGGCCGAAGTACTCGCCGGATACCTAACAAATGCGCAGGTGTCCAGAATTTTCATGCCGGACGTCGGGCACTACCCGCCACTCGAAGCACCAGAGCGATTCGCGCAGTTGGTGTCGGCCTACATCGAGGCAGCAACACCCACTCGCTGACAGCGGCTGCAAATAGACCTCTTGGCTGCTCTGAGGCATTATGGCACTCATGGATGGCACGTCCAGGACTGTGGCTCGCGTGGTTGGCGTACTGGAGCAACTCAGCGTCGCACCCGAACCGCAGTCGAATCGCGATCTCGCGCAATCACTCGGCATCCCGGTTTCCAGCATGCATCGCCTGATGCAGAAACTGGTTGCGCTGCACTACGTAGATTGTGATTCGGACACGGCACGCTATTCGGTCGCGCCGTCGCTGTGCGAACTCGGCAACCGGCTTGCAGAAGTGGGTGGATATTCCAAGCCCTTGCAAACTTTGATGAGCACGCTGCGTGATATCGCCGGAGACACAGTCACCATATGGGTGCCGAGCGGCGCGCATATCCGTATCTCGGCGCTTCTGTTAGGCAAGATTCGCGGCCATAGCAGCTACGCTCCAGGCGAGGTGCAGGAACCATTCACTACGCCGGGACTTGCGATTGCCACTTTCTACGACGCCGCGCAGGTGCGCGCGCTGATAGCTCATGCGCGCCGACGCCATGTACCTTTGGGCCGTCGTTTTCAGCGCGTAAATGAAATTGCCAAAGCCATCGAGCAGGTCCGGCAAAGCGGCTATGCCACGGGCTACAATATGAAATCTGATGGCTGGGGCATCCTCGCCTGGCCCCTGACGATTACCAAGAGCCCGCTGCGATTCGGCGCATTGGCGATTGGATCGCCGGTCCCGCTGCTGCGTCGGCGACAGGCGGAAACAGTGCCGGCCGTCGAGAGATTGCTCGCAAATTACAACCGGGAATTAAGTCTGGGCGCCGCCGCACAGCCGGGCCATGACGCGCGACGCACACGTTAGATTCCAGCACGCCAGCCGCAAATTCCAATATCGGAATTTTTACGAATGCCTGTAAACTGGTAAATTGACATCGACCCGGTATGCTTCGCCCATCGCCGATGGCGGCGCAATCATAAGAACAACACCTTGCCATCTCACGACCGCGCTGGTGCCAGCCAGAAAATCCGCATCGCATTCACGCTGGCGTCACTCACCCATGCGGCGGGCCAGAACGTGGTGACACTACTGGCATTCCGCTATTTTACCGACAACCTCGCGATGGCCGCCGCCACCGTCGGTCTGCTGTTCGCCGCAGTGAAGATTTATGACGGCGTGCTCGATCCAATGTTAGGCGCGGTCAGCGACCAGACCCGCACTGTGTTAGGTCGCCGGCTGCCCTATTTGCTCGGTGGCAGCGTGCTGATGCCGGTCGCCATCGTGCTGCTGTTCTCGGCACCGGCCAGCCTGTCCGCAACCGGACTCTGGCTTTTCGTCGCGGCGGTCATGATCGTTCATGCGACCGCCTACACCGCCCTGACTATTCCCGGCATGGCCATGGTGGTCGAAGTCACCGACGATTTTCATGAACGCTCAACCCTGATGTCATACCGTGTCATCGGCAACACCATCGGCACTCTGGCGGGATCGACCCTGCCTGCCTGGCTGCTGGCACGCTGGGGATCGTCCCGTGCGGGGCATATCGATGTGTCCTGGGTGGTCGCCGGGATCGTCCTGCTGGCCGGGCTGCTTTCGGTTGCCTTGCTGCGCGACTCGGTGCGCAGTACCGTGGTCGCCAATCCGCCACGCATGCGTTTCGCGAACCTGTCGCAGCAACTCCAATTGGCCTGGAATAACCTTCCGTTCCGCGTGCTCGCGATCGCTCACATATTCGTGCTGATCGGCACCGCAACAACCTCCATCAGCAACGCCTACTTCACCCGCTATATTCTCAAGCGTTCAGACAACTGGCTGGGCAACTACTATCTGTTCGCGACCATAGGCGTGGTCGTTTCGATGCCGCTGTGGCTCAAGGTCGCGCAGGCCATCGGCAAGAAACGCTGCTATATCGCCTCGATGCTCGGGTTCGGCCTGCTGCACCTGACCTGGTTCTTTGTGGGACAGTCGGAACCCTATTCGTTGTTAGTCACGCGCGCGCTGCTGATCGGCGTTGCATCCGCCGGCATGATTCTATTTGCCTACTCCATGCTGTCGGACGCCATTCGTTACGACTACATCCAGACCGGTCTCAGGCGCGAAGGATCGTTTGCCGGGTTCACGAGCCTGATCGACAAGGTCTCCGCGGCGGCCGGCATTGCGGGACTTGGCGTGCTGATGACGGCGATGGGCTATGTGCAAAGCACCTCGGCCGGTCTGACACCGCAGTCGGATCAGGCCATCATGGCCATCTACATCGGCTTCACGATCGTGCCTGCCATATGCATGGCCTGCGGCGTGTTAGCTGTTTCGGGCTACCGGCTGCAAGCCGAGGACCTGCTGGAATCGAATCGTGGAAAGGGCCCGGAATGAAAGACATCCTGCTGCGCAGCACGTTTATTGTTGGCGACCTGGATGCCGCCATCAAGTTCTACACGGAGGCTTTTGGCTGGCGCGTCGCCTACGATAATGTGTTAGCTGTCGACTGGCGCTTTCCACCCACGGCACCCGACGGCGCGCCCGCGCGATTGGTTTTTTTCGCAAGCGAGGGCGATGATCCGGAGATCGGCGGCATTGGCTTCATGAAATATCTCGACCACAAGATGACGTCCGGGCCCGGTAAACACCGCAAGACCGTGGGCGAAGGTGAAGCGATCCTGGTAGTCAAAAGCGCCGACCCTGACGCCGCTTACCAGCGAATCCTTAAAACCGATGCGGTGGTCGTGGCACCGCCCACCGACTGGACGGTGCCAGGCCCCGTGAAAGGCCAGGTCATCCGACTGCGTACCATGTCGCTATTCGATCCCAACGGCATCTATCTTGAAGTAAACCTGCGCTATCCGGATTGAGTCAGGAGCGGTTCTTGTCTTTGACAAACTTATCGTCGACCAGCATGCGTGGTCGCATTGCCTACCTCGACCTGGACCGTAACGAAACCGGTTGCGAATATTTTTCCACCACACGTTATCGGGATGGCAGCCGAACTTTTCGTTGCGAGTGTCATTTCAATGATCTGGATCTGGTGCGCGATGTCACACTGACACTGGGCCCGGATTGGCGACCCCTGGATGCCTATCTGCGTATCAACCACCAGGGCAAAGCCCTGGGCGCAGGCTGGTTCCAGTTCGGCGGCGGTGAAGTCATCTGCACCGCGCTCGACGCACAGGGCAGCCAACACAGTTTTACGCGCGCCTACGCGGGCGCGACGCCCGCCTTCGGCTCACATCCGATCATCAACGATGGCCTGTGGACTGCGCTATTCGACATGCGCCAGCCCAACGCCGTGCAACGCCTCAGCGACTGCATCACCTACTCGAAGGAGACCGTGGGCAAGGAGGCGATCGGGATCGAGACCTTCGATCTCGACATCAGCTATCGCGGCATGGAAGAAATCACCGTCCCCGCCGGAAAATTCAACTGCCGCAGTTTTGCCGTGCATTTGCTCGGCCTCGAAGCGCCGTTCATGCTCTGGACCTGGGGCGACGATCACCTGACCGTGAAGGAAACCTGGGCGGAAATGCCCTTCACCTACGAACTCGCTGAGCTGCGATGAAGTGCTACATGATCGTGCTTGGCACATTCAGCGATTTTCCGCGTTTCATGGCGACGTATCAGATGCAGGTCGGACCTCTGGTCGAACAATTCGGTGGCCGTTACCTGCTGACAGGTCACAACACGCAGGTACTCGAAGGTGATTGGCAAAACGGTGGTGGCGCGGTGATTTCGGAATGGCCAGATCGGGCAACGGCGCTTCGATTCTGGAATTCAGCTGAATACGCGCGGGCGAAATTGCTGCGGGCTGGCACCGGCGTGTTTCAGGTCGTTGTCGTGGATGCTAACAACTAACGCATGAATACACTCACCAGGCGAATTCTGGCGACAACACTCGGGCTACTTGCCGGCGCCGCGGCGCTGGGCGGCTGGTTTTTTGCGGCCCGCCGCGACGCGCCGCCGGTGACGCTCGCCGAATTGCAGCCGCGGTACGGACACGGCGCGCGCCAGCTGCAAGTTGCCGGCGTCCAGGTCAACTATCGCGATGAAGGCAGCGGGCCGGCGCTGGTGCTGATCCACGGGTCGTTTGGCAGCCTGCGCATGTTTGATGACATGGTCCGCGAGCTCGGCTCCGGCTATCGAGTCATCCGTTACGACCAGCCTCCATCGGGACTGTCGGGACCCGTGCCAAAGGATTTCTCCCTGACCTCGGAACAGTTTCTGAGCGGCCTGCTTGACAAGCTGGGCGTCGGCAATGTCTCATTGTTAGGTACTTCCAGCGGCGGAATCATTGCCTACCGATTCGCGGCTGCCTATCCCGAACGCGTGACTGCACTGGTCCTGGCCAACGTGCCGCCTTCAGCACCGGTAGACAATAACGGCGCGCGGCGTCGTTTGCCGCTCAGCTTGCGATGGTCTCTCGGCGTCTGCGTCAAGTACTCCAGACCGTTTTCAAGAACCTGCTGGCAGGACTTTCTACAATCCAATTTCTGGCGACGTGCACGCGTAACCGACGAGCTGGTCACTGAGTACTACGAACTCAACCGGCGCCCGGGAGCCAGCGAATTCACCAGCATGACGGCCATCATGCGCAAGGACGATGAAGTGGTCCGTTTGTTAGCCGCCGTCAAGGCACCCACTTTACTTCTCTGGGGGACCAAGGATCCGGTCCTGCCGATCGCGACCGCCGGTCTGCTGGCGTCGAGACTGACATCCACGACCGCCAAGACCGAACTGTTTGATGATGTGAGCCATTACCCGCCACTCGAGGCGCCCGTTGAAATTGCCGCGGCGACCCGAAAGTTCCTGCAGACCGTGCCGACCGCCCACCGCGACGCTGCTAACTCCAATCCGGCGGAATCAGGCGGCGCTTTCGATCGCGTGACAGCTTGGCGCCGGCCTCATTAATTCGCTCGCGGTCCCAGAGCTCACAGGTTACTTGACGATGTTGCTGATCCAGTGCTTCACAGTAATTCGTATAAATGCACAGGCGCACCTCCGCGCCGCGACCCGCGCGCACCTTGCGAAACCAGTCCGGATCGGCCAGTGCCTGGCGGGCGAAGGCAATAATATCGGCCTGACCCAGTGCGAGCGCCGCCTCCGCCTGATTGAAATGGTGCATGCCGCCTGCTAACACAACGGGTGTCGCGCAGTTTTCGACTAACAATGATGCCTTTATCGCGGCGACGGCGCTTACATTGCGGCCAAATGGGCCCTTGGCATCGGAATAGTACGACGGCATGCACTCATACCCGCTTCGACCCGTGTATGGGTATGCGGCCTCCCCCACTTTGGGCTGGCGTGCGTCATCAAATTTTCCGCCTCGAGACAGCGACAGAAAGTCTATGCCGGCTCGGGCCAACTCCAGCGCCGCGCCTTGCGCATCCGCTACGGTGCCGCCGCCCTCGATGCATTCCTCGGCGAGCATGCGGCAACCGACCGCAAAGTTCTGACCGACCGCCTGCCGCACTGCGCGATAGACCTTCAGTGGCAAGCGCAGCCTGTTAGCCAGGCTGCCACCGTAGTTATCGCGCCGTGAATTAAGCGGCGACAAGAATGACGCCATGGTGTACGCATGCGCAAAGTGCAATTCAACCCCGTCAAAACCAGCTGCTTGCGCGCGCCGGGCGGCCGCGGCAAACAATGGCGGCAGAGTCTCGGGCAGATCCCGAATGTGCGCGAGGCTGGTGTCCGTCACGCGCTCGCGGGCACCGTGCGTCAGCGCCTCCCATTCGCGGGGTGACAATATATCCGCCAACTCGTGATCGGGCATTCCAATTAAAGCGTTCCGGACCACGGACTCGGGCGCCGCTGCCAACTGCAGCCGTTCGCGATGCACGGGCTGAATGGTCAGGAACTCGCGCAGATACCGTTCACGATCCGGTCGCCGCCGAATCGAGAGGAAGTCGATGATCTGGATGACAGCGCGGGTCTGGCCGTCACTGGAGCGTTTGATCGCGACCGCCAAGTCGCGCAGTCCGGGCAGGAACCGGTCATGGCCAATCCGCAGCAGCGGACCGCTCGGGACATCGCGAATGCCGGTGGCTTCGACTACCAGCGCTCCCGGTTGGCCGCGCGCAAATCGTTCATACCACTGCAGATTGTCCTGAGTAACAAAGCCGTCGTCGGTGGCCCGCCATGGCACCATGGCGGGCACCCAGGTTCTGGATGTTAACTGCAGTGCCTGATACGTGAGCGGCGCAAACAGTCGGGAATGGGCGGCGTTTTCGCTGTTAGGCCACGACGCCTGCAAAGGCGCAAACCGAATGCGTTCGGGCGGACGCCACATTGCCACTGGCAGGCCCTAGCGATGCTTGAGATCGGGCACCACGGCGGTCGCCTCGATCTCGACACATGCCTCTGGCTCAACCAGCGCAACAACCTGCATCACTGACATTGGCGGGAACACCTTACCCATGATGTCTTGATATGCCTTGCCGATCGCTACAATGTGCGAGCGATAGTCTTCCATGCAGGTCACATACCAGCTCAGACGCACCAGATGCTCCGGTGCGCCATCGGCCTGAGCTAACACCTCGACAATGTTGCTGAGCGCCTTGCGAACCTGCGATGCAAGATCGGGCCCCGCGAATTTACCGTGTTCGTCCCAGCCGATCTGCCCGCCCAGAAAAACCTGGCGGCCCGACGCGACGACACCGTTGCTATATCCGCGCGGCCGGGGCCAATGCGGCGGCTGCAGGATCTGGTGGCTCATTGCAACATCTCGCGCGCGATAATCATTTGCTGCACTTCAGAAGCCCCTTCGTAAATACGCAATGCGCGGATCTCCCGATACAGCCGCTCGAGGATCTCACCGTGCTTGACGCCCAGCGCCCCGTGCATCTGCAATGCGCGATCGATGACCCATTGCGCGTTCTCGGTTGCCTGCCATTTCGCCATGGCGGCAGCCTGTGTGACCGGCTTGCCCAGGTCGCGCAGCCAGGCAGCACGATACGTCAGAAGGCTCGCGGATTCGATCGAGGTCAGCATTTCGGCCAGCGCGGCCTGTGTTAGCTGAAATTCCACCAGTGTTCTGCCAAACATCCGCCGCGCGACGGCGTGGGCCTGGGCTTCCTGCAGCGCGCGACGCGCGAAGCCCAGTGCCGCGGCTGCTACCGAGCTGCGAAAAATATCCAGCGTGCGCATGGCGATTTTGAAGCCGTCGCCGGGTGCGCCGATCAGCTGCGACCGTGATATGCGACATTCAGTAAATTTCAAGCGGGCCAGCGGATGCGGCGCGATGACCTCGATGCGCTCGGCGATTTCAAGCCCGGTCGAATCGGCCGGCACGACGAACGCACTGATTCCTTTCGCGCCAACCGCGCCATCGCTGCGAACTGCACCCGGTTCGGTGCGGGCGAAGACGCAATAGAAATCCGCAATTCCGCCGTTCGAGATCCAGGTCTTCTCGCCATCAATGACAAAATGGTCGCCATCGAGCCGCGCAAACGTCGTCATGGCGGCGACGTCCGACCCCGCGTCAAGTTCCGATAACGCGAATGCCGCCACCGCTTCGCCACGAACCACTGCCGGCAGGTATCGCTGCTTGAGTTCGTCGGATCCGGCGACCGTTATTGCGCCACTACCTAGGGCCTGCATCGCGAATGCAAAATCGGTCAGGCCATCGGCAAACGCCAGGCTCTCGCGAATCAAGCACAAGCACCTGGAATCCAATTGCGTCTGCGCGCCGCCGTAAAGACCGGGTACGGCATAACCCAGGATTCCACCCTCGGCCAGAAACTTAACGCGCTGACGGCAAGCTGCATCTACGCCGGCGGCGTCAGGATGGGGAAGGTGGCCGTAAGTCCGCAGCCAATCGCGCAGCTTTCCTTCCAGTTCCCGGTGCGCCGCATCGAAAAACGGCAGATCGGTCGACGTCAAAGTCCGCGGCTGCATGGCCGGTCAGTCGCCCTGAAAGGACGGACGTTGTTTGCTAACAAACGCGTTGTAGGCGCGCCGGAAATCCTCGGTCTGCATGCAAATCGCCTGCGCCTGCGCCTCGGCCTCGATAGCCTGGTCCAGGCTCATGTTCCACTCCTGATTCAGCATGTTCTTGGTCATGGCATGGGCAAAGGTCGGACCGCCGGCGATCTCCGCCGCCCAGGCGACTGCATCACCTGACAAATTGGCGGGCAGCGACGTGCGATTGTAAAAACCCCATTGCGCGGCCTCCTGACCCGTCATCGAGCGGCCCGTGTACATGAGTTCGGCCGCGCGGCCCTGCCCTATCAGACGCGGCAGGATGGCGCAGGCGCCCATGTCGCAACCCGCGAGCCCAACCTTGGCGAACAAGAAGGCAACCTTGGATCGGTCGGTGCCGATCCTCAGGTCCGCGGCCATCGCGATGATGGCGCCCGCGCCCGCGCACACACCATCGACCGCCGCCAGAATGGTCTGCGGGCAGGCGCGCATTGCACGCACCAGATCACCCGTCATGCGCGTGAACGCCAGCAATTGCGGCATCGTCATGCGGGTCAACGGGCCAATGATTTCGTGCACATCACCGCCCGAGCAGAAGTTGTCACCAGCGCCGGACACAACCAGCGCTTTGATCGATTCGCAGTACACCAGCGCGCGATGCAGATCACGGAGCTCCGCGTAGGAGTCGAACGTCAACGGGTTCTTGCGTTCAGGGCGATTGAGCGTAATGAAGCCTACGCGGCCATCGACCCGCCAATGAAAATTCCGGGCCTGATAGGTTGCAGGATCGACGACACTATGGGTCATGAGCTAACACCTTTACATGACTTCGCCGCCGGCGACGGCAATACTCTGACCGTTGATGCTTTCAGAACCCGGGCTGCATAGCCACAACACCGTGTTCGCAACCTCATCCGGTTGGATAAGTCGTTGTTGCGGATTGGCTGCCACCAACTCCGCCAGAGCTTGCGCTGCGGTGCGACCGGTCGTCCTGACTATGTTGCCGATGGAATCGCGGACGAGATCCGTATCGGTATACCCGGGGCAGACTGCGTTGACGGTGATGCCCTTACGCGCGACTTCGATAGCCAGTGCGCGCGTCAACCCGATTACGCCATGCTTCGCGGCGCAGTATGCCGCAACGTAGCCGTAGCCCTTGAGGCCCGCAGTGCTCGCGATATTGACGATGCGCCCATAGCCAGCATCTACCATGCCCGGCAACAGCGCGCGACAAAGTCGAAATGAGGCCGTCAAATTGATGTCCAGCATCTGCTGCCAGAGTTCATCGGTTGTCTTGGCGAGCGGTGCACTGATGGCTGAGCCCGCATTGTTCACCAGCAAGGTCACTGCGCCGAATGACTTCGTGACCGTGTCCAGAGCAACGCTCAATTGCGCAGCGTCCACGATATCGACCACCGCCATTTGGGCCTGGCTGCGCTCGACCAGCGTGCTCAGCGTCTGTTGCAATCGGTCCGCACGACGGCCTAACACCGTGACCCGCGCGCCCGCCCTGGCAAGCAGCCGCGCGGTCGCGGCACCGATGCCACTGCCACCTCCAGTAATCAGAGCGTGTTGATCTTGAATGATTCCCACTACACATTCCCGGGTTGCAGACTCGCGGCGCGCTCAACGTTGCGCTCCAGCTGGGTCTTCGCAGGCAGGTAGGGTAACGGCCATTGCTGCTCGTGGTACTGCTGCTCCGCTGCGGCCTGCAGTGTCCACGAGGGGTTTGCCAGGTGCGGCCGTGCGAGCGCGCACAAATCAGCGCGGCCCGCGGCGATAATCGAGTTGACGTGATCTGCGTCGAAGATGTTGCCAACTGCAATGGTTGGT
This sequence comes from Gammaproteobacteria bacterium, assembly GCA_031382085.1. GTDB lineage: Bacteria > Pseudomonadota > Gammaproteobacteria > Steroidobacterales > Steroidobacteraceae > UBA964. The sequence continues at coordinate 15,432 of JANMYM010000056.1, read as the reverse complement.
ACACCGAGCGTGTTACGGATCAGATCAGAGAACGGCGTTTGAAACATCCGGCCGTAGCGCGGCTGTTGATCCACGATCGTCTGACCGCTAGATACGTCGATGATGTCCGCGCCGGCCGCGCGCAGCAATTCAACGGTCGCTAACAAGTCGCTCTCGCTCAATCCGCCAGGATACCAGTCTGTCGCCGACAGCCGCACGCTCAGGGGACGATCTTGCGGCCACACAGCCCGCACCGCGCGCAGCACCTCCATGGGAAAACGCGCGCGCGCCGCCACGCTGCCGCCATATTCGTCGCGGCGCTGATTCGTCAATGGCGACAGGAAACTGGCCAGCAGATAGCCGTGCGCCATATGCAGTTCCAGCATATCGAACCCGGCGGCGGCGCCGAGCAAGGCGGCCCGGACGAATTCGTCAGCCACCCGGCGCATACCCGCCGCATCGAGCGCCGCTGGGACCTGACTGATTCCGTCGCGATATGGCAACGCCGAGGCGGATATCAGCGGCCAGTTGCCGGCCGGCAATGGATAGTCCGCCTGTTCCCAACCGAGCTGCGTCGAACCCTTGCGACCGGCATGACCCAATTGCAGACAGATTTTCGCGGCGGAATTTTTGTGCACGAAATTGACGATTTCGCGCCAGCCGTCGTGCTGCGCGGCGTTCCAAAGTCCGGTACAGCCATGCGTAATGCGCGCATCCGCCGCGACACAGGTCATTTCCGTGAACAGCAGCCCGGCGCCACCCAGGGCGCGGGAACCGTAATGCACCAGATGCCACTCGCCCGGCGTGCCGTCGACCGCCTTGTATTGCGCCATCGGCGATACCACGACTCTGTTAGGTACGCAGAGGTTACGCAGCTTGAACGGCAGGAACATCGGTGGCACCGGGCCCGTCGCGCCATAGCGCGCCGCCAGGTCGCTTTCGACGCGCCGCACGTAGCCAGGGTCGCGCAGCTTGAGGTTCGCATGACCGATACGCTGGCTGCCAGTCAGCAGGCTGTAACTGAATTGCAATGGCGTGAGGCCCACAAACCGCGCCACATTCTCAAACCATTCCATGCGATTGCGCGCGGCGCTTTGCAGCTTGAGCGCTTCAGTACTGCGCTCTTCCTGATAACGCCGCAGGCCTTCCCGCGGATCCGCATGCCGCAGCACCTGCTGCGTCAGCGAAATGGCATCTTCCATCGCAAGCTTGGTACCCGATCCAATGGAAAAGTGAGCCGTGTGTGCCGCATCGCCGATGAGCACGCTGCGATCGTGGTACCAGCGTTCGCAAATAACGCGATTGAAATTGAGCCAGGCCGATCCGCGCAGGTGACGCGCGTTGCTCATCAACTTCGCGCCACCGAGGTAGGCCGCAAACAATTTTTCGCAGAAGGCGATCGACTGGTCTGTGTCAGCACGGTCCAGCCCATGGGCCAACCAGGTCTCCTCTCGAGTCTCCACGATCATGGTCGAAAGCTGCGCGCTGAACTGATACGCGTGAATCTGAAACCAGCCGTGTTCCGTCTGCTCGAATGCAAAGGTGAAGGCGGGGAAAGGCCGCTCCGTGCCGAGCCAGATGTAGCGACACTTGCGCACGTCGATGTCAGGCCGGAACACCTGCGCATGACGCGCCCGGGTCTTGCTGTTGCCGCCCTCGGCGGCGACGATCAGATCGGCATCTGCGAATTGCGTTTCATCGTCGAGTTCTTGTTCAAAATGCAGCCGCACGCCGAGATCGGCAGCACGATCACTCAACACACGCAGAAGCTGTTGCCGCGAAATTCCGCAAAAGCCATGTCCGCCGCTGCGTATCGTCTGGCCCTTGAAATGGACGTCGATGTCGTCCCAATGGTAAAAGTGGCTGACAATACCGGCGTGCGATTCAGCATCCGCCGCGGCGAAGCCGGACATGGTCTGATCTGAAAACACCACGCCCCAGCCAAAGGTGTCGTCCGGCCGATTGCGCTCGTAGACCTCCACAGCGAGCTCCGGCCGTGCCTTTTTCAGCAGGATGGCCGAATACAGGCCCGCAGGCCCGCCCCCCATGCACACCACTCGCTTCATGTCAGTGATCCGTTGCAGGCCACCATGCAATTACTTTAACATTAAAGTATATGCAAGTCATCAAGACCGCGCGATGGTGACCGGCGGAAGTTCACAGTCCGGCGCAGAAAAGTCCGGCGGCTCCGGGCACAGCAAGGGTTCGCTGCGCCTCTGGCTGCGACTGCTGAGTTGCAGCGTGATCCTGGAAAAGCGGCTGCGCCTGCGACTGCAGCGCGAATTTGGCGCGACGCTGCCGCGGTTTGACGTGCTGGCGGCGCTCGACCGCTCGTCCGACGGCCTGACCATGGGCGAATTGTCGCGCCAGGCACTGATGTCCAATGGCAATGTCACTGGGCTGGTCGCAAGGCTGATTGGTGAAAAACTGATTGTCCGCAAGGACGGCGATCATGATCGGCGTGTACAGCGCGTCAGCCTGACGCGCAAAGGCAGGACTTTATTCAAGCGCATGGCGATAACGCACGAGCGTTGGATCGATGCCAGTTTTCGCGACCTGAGCGATCGCGAAATCACCACTCTGCTCGCGAGCCTCGCACCGCTGCGTCAGTCCATTGATCGAAATCCGATCTAGCGATCGGCGAATGCTGACGGCTATTGTTGTTTCTGAAACCGCCGATAGCGATTGCTGTAACCCCAGGGCAGTACCGGCTCCCGTTCCGGCGGCACGACGCCAACGCGTTTTGCGTAGGTTGAATACGCAGCAATCAGCTCTGTTAGCCGTGGACGCTCGACTGCGGACAGGTCATGCAACTCCGCCGGGTCGGTTCGCAGGTTGTAAAGGCGCCACTGTCCATCGCTCCACGGCGGGCCGAGGCGCAGCGCCTTCCAACGACTTGAGTCGATGACGGCAGCCGCGCCATAGGTTTCAAAGTACAGCGGTCCTTGCGCGCGCGCCTGGTTCGCATGACGCAACAGGTCAAGGAACGACTGTCCGTCGAGAGGTAATTCCCCGGCAACGGACGCCACGGTGTCAGGAAGCTCAATACCTGCATCCGCGAGCAAGGTGGCGGACAAATCGGCCACATTGACCGACTGGGCGCGCCATCCGCGCAGCACGCCAGGTCCCGCCACGATCAGCGGCGCACGAATTCCGCCTTCGCGCGTCAAGCCCTTGAAGCCGGCAAACGGCGTCGCCGCGACCCCGGCCCAGGCTGGACCCAGCGCCACAAAAGACCCGGCGCTGCCAAGCGTATCGAATGAGTTGTCGAATTCCTTGTCGTACCAGGTCTTAAGCGCCGGCATCGTGTCCAGCTCAGTCGCCTCTGCTCCGTTATCGGACATGAAAACGACCAGCGTATTGTCCAGTCGGCCGCTGTCTTTGAGGTGTTGGAGCAACTGACCTACGTCCTGATCGAGCCGCTCGATCATTGCGGCGTAGATAGCCATGCGACGTGCTTCAAAGCGGCGTTCGTCAGTGGACAGCGCGAGCCAGCGCGGGATGTTAGCCGCCCGCTGCGCGGCGTCCCGATCGCGACCTAACAATCCCGCTGACCGCAGGCGCTTGGCCCGCTGCCGCTGCACAACGTCCCAGCCGCTGGCGTATCGGGCCTCATATTTGCCGATAAGGTCGCGCGGCGCATGCAGAGGATAATGCGGCGCGGTCAGCGCCAGATACGCAAAAAATGGCCTTCCCTGCGCTGCCGGCTCATCCAGATAGCGCATTATTCGCGCAACAAAGAAATCCGACGAATAGAAGCCAGCGCCAACCGCGACTCGTGCGCCGTCTTCACGATGCTCGACTTTGGGTACCGACGGCATGTAGCCTCGATCATCGAAGTGGCTGCTGGCGCCATGTGCGATTGAATAGGAATGGTCAAAGCCACGTGCCACGGGAGTCGACGCGCCGCTGTCCCCCAAATGCCATTTCCCCGCCATCACCGTGTAGTAGCCACGCTTGCGCAAGCGCTCGGCCAGCGTCGGAGCGCGCGGATCGAGCTCGCCTTCGTACCCGGGCGCATGCTGGTGCACGGACTGGCGCACTTCCGCGAGCATGCCAAAACCAACCCGATGGTGATCCACCCCCGTCAGTAACATCGCGCGGGTAGGCGAGCAGGACGACGCCGTGTAGAACTGCGAAAACGCCGCGCCACGCCGCGCGAGCGCGTCGAGGTTAGGCGTATCGATCTCGCCACCGTAGGATCCCAGGTCGGAATATCCCAGGTCGTCGGCAACAATCAACAGGATATTGGGGGGCACAACCGGCGCTGCCGACGCAACCGACGCAACCGACGACCACAAGACGCCTAACAGAATGCGGCTAGTCGAGCCCAAGCGCAAATCCGGCATCAATCTGTCGTTGCGAATAGGTCCGAAATGCGATCAAGGTCATTGAATCCACTATCCCTGGCAGTTTTCGAATCTTGTCGCTGATGACGTCGGCCAAACTGTCGTTGTCCGCGGCCACTACCACCGCTACCAGGTCGTATTGGCCTGCGACTGAATAGACGTCCTGGACGCCTGGTTGCTCGACAATGCGTTGCGCCAGGGCAGACACCTGGTCGGTCTGGGATTTGATCAAAACGATTGCGGTTGTCATGCTGGCAATCTATCCGAAAACGAGTTTCGGCGCGCGATTTGGGTCCTGCTCCAGACGCCGTAATTCGCTGCGCTGCAATTTGCCGGTCGCGGTCTTTGGCAGCACGGTCACGAATTCGATCAGCCGCGGGTATTTGTAGGGCGCAATGTGTGCTTTCACATGGTCCTGCAAACACTTCGCCATTGCGGCGTCGGGCTGAAAAGAGTCCTTGAGCACAACGAACGCTTTCACGACCTGCCCGCGCTCGCGATCCGGGCTGCCGATCACCGCCACCTCGCGCACCGCCGGTAATGTCAACAGACAATCCTCAATCTCCGGGCCCGCGATGTTGTAGCCGGCGGAGACGATGATGTCGTCGGTGCGCGCCTCGAACCAGAAGTAGCCATCCTCGTCGACACGGTACCGATCACCCGTAACATTCCAGCCATCGATCACGTACTCCCGCTGTCGCGCGTCTTCCAGGTATCGGCAACCCGTTGGACCGCGCACTGCCAGGCGGCCCACGGAGCCGCGCGGCAACGGTCGGTTCATGTCATCGAGAACCACCGCTTCGTAACCCGGCAACGGCCTTCCGGTCGCGCCGGGCCGTATGTCATCGCCGCTCGCCGAGATGAATATGTGAATGAGTTCGGTCGCGCCGATGCCATCGATGAGCCGGATGCCACTCGCCGCATGCCAGGCGTCGGATACCGATTTAGGCAGGGGCTCACCCGCCGAAACGCATTGTTTGAGGCTGGAAATGGTGCCGCGATCGACCATCGGTGCCAACGTGCGGTACAGGGTCGGCGCAGTAAAAAGGCAGGTCGCGCCAAAGCGCTCGACAGCGGCTAACAAATTAGCCGCCGAAGGCTGCTCGATGAGCACGGTCGCCGCCCGGAACCGCAGCGGAAACACCAACAGGGCGCCCAGCCCAAAGGTAAAGCCCAGCGGCGGGCTGCCGGTATATACGTCGTCGGACCGCGTCCGCAGCAGGTGGCGCGCAACGACGTCCGCCATCGCGAGCACATCGCGATGAAAATGCATGGTCGCCTTCGGTTGCCCGGTCGTGCCCGAGGTAAATGCCAGCAGGCAAACATCATCGCGCGCTGTCTCGACGTTGTGAAACACATCGGGCTGACGCGCCATTGCGGCTTCGAGATCGCCGTTGCCCCAAGCGAGAATTTTTGTTAGCAAACCGGTATCGGCGGCCGCCACCCGCAACTCACCCAACAGCCGGTGGTCGCACAACGCATGACTGATGCGGGCCTTGGTGGCGACCTGCGACAATTCCTTCGCGCGCAGCAGCGGCATGGTCGCCACGGCGATACCGCCCGCCTTGACAACCGCCAGCCAGGCGGCCGCCAGCAGCGGATTATTCGGCGACCGCAGCAGCACTCTATTACCGGGCACCAGCCCCATGTCATGGACCAGCACGTTAGCAATGCGGTTTGCCTGCCGGCATAACTCGCGATAACTCCAGGCACCGGAATCCGCATAGATGGCCGTGCGCTCGCCATGGCCTTCGGTAATCGCATCATCTACCAGCACCGTCGCGCAATTCAGACGTTCCGGATACTGCAATTCAGGCCGATCGAAGCACAGCTGCGGCCACAGTTCCGGCGCGGGCAGCCGCTCGCGCGCAAAAGTATCGACGTGCGCGGTGTAGTCGGACAAGTGAAGTGTCACAGCACCAGCAATCTACGAGCACGCAGCGGCATGCGCGTCATCGCTTTGGCCATCGGGCCCATATCCAAAAGATATGCGCACGAGCTGCCCGGTCGGGCGTATTCAACTGCTGCGGCGCGCTACTTGACTGTGGCATGCTCCGAACCATGACAGTTACTTTGGAATCACTGGCGGCCGAGCTGCGCACTCTGCAGGCCAGCGAGCAAATTCGGCAACGGGTGTATGGATTTTCGCGCGCCCTGGATCGCCTGGATCGCGGTCTGCTGGCCGCGCAATTCTGGCCCGACGCGGAAGTCGATTATGGTCAGTTCTATCGGGGTCCAATCGCGGGATTTCTGAATGTTGCGATGCAGTTCCAGGGAGGCATGCGGGACACTCACCACCTGGTCGGTAATATCGCTATCGAAGTCAACGGCGACTCCGCGAACGCCGAATCGTACGTGCACGCCTGTCACGTGATATCCCAGGGCAGCGAGCTGGTGCAGTTGCAGGTCGGCGCGCGGTACCTGGACAAGCTAACGTGCCGCGGCACCGAGTGGCGCATCTGTTTTCGCACTGAAGTCATGGATTGGGGACGTTGGCTGCCGATTCCCGATCGATGGTTCGAGAACAGCCAGGACATGCCAAAGGGGATTCGCGGCCTCGATGACCTGTCGTACCGGTATCTGCGCACCGTTCCCTAACAGGCTGTTGTGGTTGCGGGCGCGATGTCACGCAATGCGCACCACACGACGATCGGCGTGGTGAAGGCGGTCACCAGCACGAAGTAGACGATGAAAAATCCAATCATGGCTGGGAGTGTCCAGATCGCGGCCACGAGGGACAGTCGAATCGCCCAGATCACCAGCAGCATTGTTGCCGGCACGAACAGTGTTGTCACAAGCGCAGCCAGCAAGAGGCCCCGCAGCAACAGCTGCCGTGGCAACCAGCCCCAGGGCGCCGTCGACGACACGGCAGGCGGAGCTACGGCCCGATAGCGTTTGCGGATAACCGCTGTCAGAGCAAGCGTCACCAGCAGCGTAAAATTGAAAGTGCCGGGCAGAATCCCGAATATGCCGCCGGGCGGCGGCGCCCAGGCCGCAACCGCACTCTGCCCCCGAAAAATCAGCCAGGCGACGCCGCCCGCCAATACCGCGCTGACGATGCAATTGATCCAGGTCTCGTGCCGTACCACGTCATGGGCGGTCGTCATGTCTTGCTCCGATTGCAAAGGGCAGAAACTAGAGTTATATGTAGCGCAGTCTTCATCACTTTTTATTATCCCCTGGACCCACCATGGACCTGCTGGATTCGCGCCGCCTCAAGCACTTTCTTGCAGTATACGATTTGCGCAGCATTGGCCAGGCCGCGCAGAAAGTGTTTTTGACGCAACCTGCATTGTCCAAAAGTATCCGGCAGTTGGAGGAAGATCTCGAGGTCAAATTATTCGAACGCACGCCGTTAGGCGTGGTGCCCACCGTGTATGCCGATGCGCTGTCGATGCACGCCCGCGCCATTCGCGCGGAAATGCGCCACGCGGAGACTGAACTTTCCAATTTGCGCGGTGCGGTCAAAGGACAAATCACGGTAGGTATTGGTCCCAGTATTGCGGCACATCTGATGCCCCTGGCTGTCGGACAGTTGCGCAAGTCGAAGCCCGGCATTGCAGTGACTGTCATTGAAGGCTTGGTCGACACGATCATGCCGGCACTGCGCCGCGGAGAAATCGACTTAGCTGTTGGCGGCTGGCCGCGTCCCGCAGACAGCGACGTCAGTGCAACAACCCTGGTCAAGGACAAGGTTTGTGTCGTGGCCGGACCGCGCCATCCGTTGTGCCGCAAGCGCAAAGTCGAACTGTCAGAGTTGTTGGAGTTTCCATGGGTGTTACCGCCAGAAACGCAACGCTGGCGACAGGTGCTCGAAGAAATTTTCATGGCCGGTGGCCTGCCGGCCCCGCAGCCCTCCGTTACCAGCAATTCCGCTAATTTCATCCGCAGCATGCTGCTCGACAACCAGTCATTGAGCTACCTGCCGTTGCAAAGTCTCGCCGCCAGGCCGCGCAGCATGCCCCTGGAGCGCCTGCCGGTACCCGCCCTCGAACGCGACGTCGAAGTCACCATGACCGTGCGCGAGCGTGCAGCGATTTCGCCTGCGACGCATGCTTTGATCGCGGCACTGCAATCGGTTGCCGGCGCCACCGCCGCCTAACGTGGCAGAAACGGCACCATACCGAGCCGCAGCAGGTCGCGCGTGAAATCGCAGGAATAACCAATCCACGCGTCATTCAACCAGCCGGCCGTTGGATATTCGGCGGTCACGCCGTACGCGCCCAGAATTTGCACGGCACGCTCCGCATTGCGAATCGCCGCGTCGACGGCCATCGTCTTGGCCAACGGCGCCTTCAATGTCGCCGCCCGCATGGGATCGACTGCGCAGTCCACGGCCGCATCCCACAAAACCAGGCGCGCAGCCTGATAATCCCCATACATGTCGGCCAGCTTGAGCGCAACGGCCTGGTGCTGCACGATCGGCTTGCCCATGCTCTTGCGGTGCTGCGCGTAATCGAGCGCAAACTCATAGCTGCGTCGGGCCAGCCCGACGTAGGCCGCCGCCAGAGCGACGGGCATTTGCGGCAAAGTGCCCATGACGCGAGCCGCCGCGCCTTCGCCACCCAGCAAATTTCCTGCCGGCACTCGCACATCCTCGAAAGATAACTCCGCGTGATGTCCGGTGTGCCAGCCTGACATCCGAGTTCGGCGGCCGGCCTTGAGGCCCGCAGTAACGGCCGGCACAAAAAACACCGAAATGCTCTCCCACAGCGGTTTGTCGAGGCTGGTCCGCGCGAGGACAAAATAGTAGTTGGCGATACCGCAATTGGTGATGAAAGCCGATTTCTGCCCGCGGATGATGTAGTGGTCGCGTTCCCGGCGCGCGAAGGTCCTGATGCCCTGCGCAGGATCGGGATCCTGGGTGAACAACTCGGAACCAGCCACGTTAGGTTCGCTGAGCGCACCGGACAGCATCGTGGGGCTGCGGCAGATCGCACCCAGAAATTCGCGGCGCTGCGCCTCATCACCCACCGCCGCCACAATCAGCGCCACAGTCATGTTGAGCGCAAACAGGTCCGCCGCTATCGCAACGTCGGCAGCGCCCAGCTCTTCCAGCACCAGCACGGCATCCACCATTGAGGCGCCCATGCCGCCATCGGCCTCGGGCAGCAACAGTCGCGTGTAGCCCAGGTCATAGCCCAGCCGGAACAGCGGTTCGCACAAGGTCCAGGGATCATCCGGCCGCGCCTGATTGATTTTGGCCGCAACCGGTTCAATCTGGTCGCGGGCAAATCGACGCGCCGTCGTCTGCAGCAATTGTTGCTCGTCGGTCAACATGATCGACATGTGTTACCCCGCCCTGTCGGTCCTGACCTGCAGAACGATCTTGCCGCGCGCGCCACCTGCGTCGGAGGCGCGATGCGCGGTCGCGGCGTCCGCCAGCGACAGCACTTGGCTAACAACCGGCCGCAACAGCTGCCGTTCAAACAGCGGCCGGATATAATCGAGGACATCCGCACGCTGCTCGAACGCGACCACATGACGGGTGACGCCGTGCTCGGCACACAGGCGTGCGGAATTTTCGATTTCAAGTTTGTCTTCGCGCAGCACGACCACGATGCGTCCGCCTCGCCGCAAGACCCGATAGGAATCGAGATTGACCTGGCCGCCGATAGGATCAAACACGATGTCGAAATCCTGCAGCAGCGTCGCAAAGGATTGCGCCTGGTAGTCGATGAGAACGTTGGCGCCGAGCGATCTGACAAAATCGAATGCGCCCGCGCGGCAGGTCGCGGCGACGCTGGCGCCTAACACCCGCGCGAGTTGCACGGCCGCACTACCGACGCCGCCGGCGCCCGCCTGCACCAGCACACGCTCACCCGGCCGTAGCAGCGCCTGATCGTGCAGGCCCATCCAGGCCGTTTCATAGACCATGGGTAGCGAGGCGGCCTCCGCAAAGCTCAGATTCGCCGGCATGCGCCGCACGCAATCCGCGTTGATCGCCAGATACTCGGCGTAGGCGCCGTCGCGCATCGTTTCCTGCAATCCGTAGACGGCATCACCCTCGGCATATTCCCACACTGCGACGCCTTTCCTGACCACTCGGCCCGCGAAATCGCCGCCGAGGATGTGCGGCAATGCAAATGGATAAATCCGCTGCAGCCAGCCTTTGCGCAGCTTGCAGTCAAAGGGGTTAAAGCCAGCGGCGTGAACCTCGACCAGCACATCGCGCGGACCGACGGAAGGTTCCGCGACATCGCGCAGCTGCAAGCAGTCGTAGTCGTTCGAGTAGCTCTCTAACAAAATTGCTTTCATGATGGATCGTTTCCCCGCAGCCGGACCAGTTGCTTGCCGAGCGGATCGCCGGTGAATAAACGCACAAAACTCCGCGGCACCGCGTCGATGCCGCTATCGCAGTGTTCGAAGTTGCGCAGCGCGCCTCGGGCCAGCAGCGCCGATAACTCGCCCATTATGCTCGGAAACTCGCTGGCGTAGTCGCCCACCAGGAAGCCACGCAACTGCGCCCGCTTGCGTATCAGTTCGTAGATGCGGCCATACTCAGCTGCCTTCCCCTGGGCGTTGTAGGCGGAGATGAACCCAAAGGCGATGATGCGGGCCCGTGGCGCGATGTGTGCCATGACCTTGTTGTGCAGCTCGCCGCCGATGGAGTCCAGGAATACATCGATACCATTGCCCGCGGCCGCCGCAAGTTCGGTGTCAAAGCCAGGGCTCTGATAATCGACGACCGCATCGGCCTGCAATTCGATCTGCGCGAACTGGCGCTGACGTTCGCCACCGACGAGCGCAATGGTGCGTGCACCAAGACCTTTCGCGAGCTGCAACGCAACCGATCCGACGGAACCGGCGGCTGCACTGACCAATACCGCCTCTGCGCTGCGAACGGCGGCTGCGCGATGCACCAGGCACCAGCCTGTAATCCCGGACGGCCCGAGGATGCCTAACGACCACTGCATCGGGCCCAGACTTGGATTGACCGCCCGGAGTTGCGCGGCCGGCGCCAGCGAATACTCCTGCCAACCCAGTTCACCGGCGACGATGTCACCTGCCTTGAACCGCTCATCTGCGGATTTGATCACCACTCCTGCGCCGCGACCCATCACGGTCTCGCCTAACGGCAATGGCGGCGGGCCACCGGGTGCGGCGTTCATACGCAACCGTGGCGCCGGGTCCATGGAAAGAAAATGAGTTTCCACCAGCACTTGTCCCGCCGATGGCGCAGGCACATCCTGCATCTCGAGTGCAAAATCTTCGACCCGTGGCGTGCCGACCGGATATGACCGCAAGACCACGCGGGCGCTTTTTCCCGTCTTGCTCATGCTCGCTCAGTCACGCCTGCTCACTAATGATCTCGGTCGCCGGGCTGTCTGCCAGTGCGCGGTGCTGACGCAGAAACTGCAACAACGCCGCATTGAATTCCGCGGCCCTGTCCATGTTAGCGATGTGCGACCCACCCGGGATCATTACAAATTTCGCGCCCGAAATTTGAGTCGCCATGTTAGCCATGTAGTCGGGCGTCGCGATTCGGTCGTGCTCGCCAACAACCAGCAGACAGGGCACGTGGATGTCCGCAAACGGCGCGAAGGCCGTATGGCGCGTCACGGTGTCCAGCGTCTTGACGTAGGAATCCGTATGCAGCTTGCCAATTGACTCCAGAACGCGCGACATGGCCTGTGGCCCGGTGCCGGGGCCCACCAGGCTTGCCGCGACCTGCGGCGCAATATCCCGCGGCGTTAGACCTTCCAGCAGAGGCTTTTTGCGCAAGGCCAGAAACTTCTCCACTTCCTCGGCACTTGCCACTTTGGCGGATCCCGCGCTCGTGTCCGCCAGAGTCAGCGTTGCGACTCGCGCCCCGTAGCGGGCATTGAAATCGAGCGCGATACGCCCGCCCATCGACGTGCCGACGACGTGGGCCCGGTCAACCGCAAAGTAATCCAGCACCCGGCACAGATCATCCGCGAAATCCGTGAACTTCAAAGGGCCCTCGTAGTCGTCACTGTCCCCATAGCCACGCGCGTCCCAGGCGATCGCGGTGAACTCCGCGCCGACCGCCGGCAGCTGGTCGATCCAGGAGTGTCGGTTGCCGCCGATGCCATGCAGGAAAACCACCAGTGGGCCCGTACCCAGGCAGTCTATCGCTATACGCGGCCGGGGACCGACACGCAGAAACCCGGTACCTGGCGCTGCGGTCGTCACGCTAACGGCGCCTGCAAACGTCCTTCGACAGCAACGATCTTGTCATCGAGTTCGATCGTGCAATTGCGCACCGGCAGATCGAAGTGCCCCAGCGTATGGCGATCGGCGAACGGATTGCCGCCGGTTGAATACAGGAAGTTGCCCGCGAATGCGCGCAGCTCAGTGCCGTTGATCTGAGCTTTGTCGTACATCACCAGCGCGTCCCAGCGCGCGCCGGGATTCATGCCCCAGCCGACATGCGAGACGCCGTAAGCATTGCGATCACCCCAGGCCGAAAAGTAACTGCGCATCAGGTCCGCATCGAGCCCCTCGCCTTCGACGGCGACCACAAAATCGTCCTCGATCCGCAAGCTGACGGGTCGCTCGAGGTACCTTTTGAAGGTCAGGTTGACGTCGCCGGCATCGAGCACCAATACGCCGTTAGTCGAGTGTGCGGGAGGAAAACAACTGCATATGCCGCCCGGCCAGCTCGACAACTGGCCCGGATTGAAGCTGGCACCGAAGTTGCCGCCGACGCGGGCGCCCTGCAGCGATATTTCCAGGCGCGTGCCGGCTTTCGAGCTAACACGCATCTGTTTGGCCTGCTGCATCCATTCGCGGCCGGTCTGAATCCTGGGCCACAGCGCTGGATCGGTCTTCAAGCGCTCGAGGACTTCGGGATGCTCATTGCTGATATACATGGCGCGCACACCGGCCTGCAGGATGCGCGGTGTTTCAGGGGCGTGCATGATCCCCTCAACGGTGCAATCGGCGATGAACTTGACGCTCGTCAGCGCGGCTAACACGGGCTCCAGCCCGCCGATGGCATGCGACGAGCCGGTCGAACGCACGGGCACCGGCGCTTCGAGCCGCGGCGTCGGCAACACCAGATGAAATGCCCGGGCGCCAAGCCGCAGCAACGCGAGTTCCGACAAATGAACGTTGATGGCCCGCGATTGTGTCTCAGACAGAATGGCCACGACATCGCCCGCCTCGACACGACACAATCGAAACGCATGTTCGAAGGTGTCGATCCACTTGGCTTCAATTCGGTCGTTCAGCACAGGTCGCCTCGATTGCCCAGCAAGTTACCGACTACTCCGCCATTGTCCCGAGCGCGCTATGCAATGCGCCAATGCTTTTTGCCGCCAGCGGCATAACCCGCGCTCAGGCCCAGTCTCCTGCGAGAAACTCGACCTCACCCAGCGTTGCAAAGCGGGCCAACACACGGTCACCTGGCGCAAAAGGGACCGGAGGCGTCAGCGCACCGCTGGCTACGATGTCGCCCTGCTGCAGACCTGTGCCGCGCTTCGACAGCGCATTCGCGAGCCAGAGCACCGCGTCCAGCGGATCGCCCACGCGCGCACCAACCTTGGATTCTGCGCAGACAGCCGCATTGCGTGACATCTGGACCTGCTCATCCGACCACGGCCCGACCTGCTCACGTGACTTCGCCCGGCCGGCCACCAGCGCCTGAGTGACGCCGTTGTCCGCAACCAGGAATAATCCGCCGACGTGGAACGGTTCGGCATAGGAAGGCCGGTTGATTTCGAACAGCGGTAGAACGTCTCGCACCGCGCGCCGAATGTCCTCGCCGGCATAGGGCCGGGATCGCGATGGCAGGTCGGCGGCCATGCAAATTCCCACCTCGGCTTCGATGGTACAGCCGATCGGGAGCACCGATAGCGGCGCCCCGCTCGCGACAATCCGCCGCGCGGGCACGCGGCCGAAGAATGGCTCCGCGAGACCCAGCTGCTGCTGACCGGCGCGACTGTTCGCGCCAATTTTGTAGCCGCGCACTGGGCCAAAACGAGCGACATCGAGCGCCACCAACTCGTCGGCAATCCGATAGGCCGCCTCAAGGCCGGCGGGGGCCGGCTCGGAGTCTATCGTCGCCAACAATGCCCCGCCGTGGCGAACCACTCGCAATTTTTCAACTAACAGGCTGGAGGCCCCGCAAGCCGTCATGTCACCAACTCGCCCCTGAGCCAGCGTTGTATCGTCGTGCGCGGCGGCCCTAACAAACGGTTGGCCTCGCTGGGATCGCCGTCCTCGCCGATGTCACGAAAAGCCGCGAAGAGTTCCGTTGCGAAACGCAAATCCGTATTGCCGGTAAGGCCTGCCAGCGCGCGCGCAATCGGCAAGGGCAAGGTACCGACGGTCATTCCGGGATGCCTGGCGGCGACGTACAAACTGACAGCCTCGCGCATTGTCAGGGCTTGGGGCCCAAAGACGTAAAGCGGCCTGGCCCAGCAACTGGGTTCATTGAACGCCTGCGCCACCATGCGCGCGTAGTCTGCCGCGGCAACATAGTGCAATCGTTCGGGTTGTCGCCCCAGAATTGTCGCGCGCCCGCCGCGCACAAACTGCGGCAGGGACTCCATGAAATGCGTGGCCCGCCAGGCGATCCACGGCAAACCGCTTGCCTGAAGCGCCTGCTCCACAATTTTCTTGACCCGAACCACGAAGTGCCGCTCCAACGCGGTGTCGCGCCGCCCAGCGCCCGACAAATAGCTAACGAGCTTGAAATTATGTCGCTGCGCTGCCTCCAGGCATGATTTTGCACCGTTGACTTCGTTGGCTTGATAGCTGGCAACGGTATTGGTGCCCCGCAGATTGAGGTGCAAATGCGTGCAGCCGGCGAACGCCGCATCGAGCGTGGCCGGCTGCGTGACATCGCCGGTGACCAGCTCGAAACCGGGTCCGAGCAGCGTCGCGGCGCGCTTCGTATCTCGTACCAGGCAACGCACCTGCCAGCCGTTTGCCAGCAAGCGCCGCGTAACCGGCCGCCCGAGCATGCCGGTCGCGCCAACCACCAACACGCGTTGTTCGGTCATCGGCATTTATCGCAAGTAGTCGGCCGCGGGGTGGGCACGCGGGTAGTCCCGCACCATCTGCAGAAAGCGCGCGAGTTCCGCATCAGCACGCGTCAAATTGCGCGGCCGGAATCGCGCGCTGTCGATCAGCG
>JANMYM010000053.1:0-21633 GCA_031382085.1 Gammaproteobacteria bacterium | reverse complement strand
CACCTGGACCACACTCGCCTATTTCGTGCTGATGCTGCCCATGGGAATCGTCTATTTCGTCATCGCGCTGGTCGGCACGACGCTCGGCGGCACGCTGACCGCTGGCGCGTTAGTCGGACTGGCCAATGCGCTTGGCCTTGCCAGCGGCGATTTTCAGATCACCAGCGGCCTGGAAACCCATATCCAGCCCGAGTGGCTGGCGCACGGGTTCAGCTCGCCCGTCGGCATCGTGCTGCTGTTCGCGGCCGGCGTACTGCTGCTGACGCTGACGCTGCATCTGGCGCGTTTCATCGGCGGCTGCCACGGGAAATTCGCGAAACTGATGCTGGTGGCCCGCGATTGAGTTCCCGTTAGGTACACTAGCGCGATGCCGGTATTGCCCTTTTTCAGCCTCGTTGCGTACCTGACCCTGAGCGCCGCGGTCAGCGGCGTGCCAACGACTGTTAGCCTCGGGACCAGTTGCGGCGGCCAGGGCGCGCTCAGCGCCCGCTTCCACGGTGCCGTCGAACGCGAACTCACGTGGACCGACCGTGTGATGCGCTGTGAGGGCTCAGTGCGTCCCGACGGCGGCGCCCTGCGTCTGACTGCGGTGGGCCCGCTGCCGGGATCCAAACACGAGCTGCGCGTCTTGTTAGGTATCGCCGGCGCCAAGCCGGGTGTGGACGGCGCCAATCTCGCCGCCAACCTGACCCTGATCGTCGGCAGCCCCGGGCGGATCTACGCCACGCGCGGTACCGACAAGTGCACCGTGGACGTACTGCTGCAGCAAGCGGTGCCCGCCAAAGGCCATAGCCCGCAACGCTGGCAGGTCGCAGCCCGCGGCTTCTGTATCGCACCCGCCACGACTCTCGACGGCCGGTCGCGCATACTTCTGTCCCGATTCGACCTGCAGACTGTACTGACCCTCGATGAATAAACGCGCAAACAAGCACTGCAATCTACATCGGCATTTCATGGCCAGCTCCTGCCTGGCGCTATTGTTAGCTTCGGGCCTGCTCGGGGCACAGGCTGAGGGGCCGCAGCTCGACCTGGCGGGCTTTCCGCAATCGAGTCTGACGATACACAGCTCGGCCGGCGCGCATGAATTCCAGATCTGGACTGCAAGCACGCAACAGCAGCAGATGCAGGGCCTGATGTTCGTGCGCGACCTGCCGGCCGAGCGCGGCATGCTGTTTGTGGAACAGCGGCCGCGCATCGCCACCATGTGGATGAAGAACACCTATATTCCGCTCGACATGCTGTTCATCGACACGCGTGGCAAGGTCGTTCGGATCCTGCCGATGACCCAGCCCTTTTCGCTGGATATTCTGAGCAGCCTGACCCCGATCAAGGCGGTTCTGGAGCTGCGCGGTGGCGAGGCGGCGCGCCGCCATATCCGCGTCGGCGACGCGGTCAGCCATGCGGTGTTCAGGGCCAGAAAACGCCCTGATGCTGCGGTCCACTAGGACGAACAGCCGGGCTGTCAGCTATAATTCGCGGCTTACACGGGTAGCGTTTTCCCGGGAGAACAACATGAATCGATGGATAAAATTGGCCGCGCTCACGGGCCTGGGCCTGGGCCTGAATGCCGCCACCCTGGCGAGCCAGGACGAGGGCAGCAAGTACGTCAACATCCAGGCCCAGGGCATTTTCCTGGACGACGGCCACAAAGCCGATGACGACGCCGGCTTTGCGCTCAGCTTGGGCCGTGCGATGAGCGAAAAATGGGCGATTGAGGCCATCCTGGCAGCCAGCAATCACGGGGTTGCCGTGGGCCAGCAGCTGCAGACCAGCAGCGTCGGAATCAGCGCGCTGCGCATGTTCTATCCGGAGGCCAGGATCAACCCATTCGTACGCATAGGCCTGGGCGTCCTGAACGCGGATACGCGCGTTTCATCGCACCAACAGGCGAGTTACGCCAACTACGGCGTCGGCTTCCTGGGCGACCTCTCGCGCAACACCGACACCGGCACCAGCCTGAAGCTACGGGGTGAGGTCTTCGCTCGCAAGAGCTTTTCCACAGTGCTGACTGCCAGGGACCCGGTCGATTACGTGATAGCCCTCGGCCTGCAGTACAACTGGGGCGGCAAGATCGTCATTCCGCCGCCGCCCGACAGCGACGGTGACGGCGTACCCGACAACATGGACAAGTGCCCGGGCACCGCGCCCGCCACTGAAGTCGATGCCAATGGCTGTGAAGTCATCAAGGACGCCGATGGCGATGGCGTGCTGGATAACGTCGACAAATGCCCGGGCACGCCCGCTGGCACCAAAGTCGATGCCATGGGCTGCGAGCTGGATGCCGACGGTGATGGTGTGGTCGACGGCAAGGACCAGTGCCCGAACACGCCGGCCGGCGCCAAGGTCGATGCTAACGGCTGCGAACTCGACAGCGATGGCGACGGCGTAGTCGACAGCAAGGACCAGTGTCCCGATACCCCGAAGGGCGACCGGGTCGACATGTTCGGCTGCTCGTTCAAGAAAGAGATCAGGCTGCCGGGCGTGGTGTTCGACACCGCGAAAGCGGATCTGCGGCCGGAGAGCTTCCCGATCCTCGACGGCGCGGCCGAAGTGCTGAAGCGCTATCCGGAGCTCAAGATCGAAGTTGCAGGCCACACCGACTTCCAGGGCTCGGACGCCTACAACATGGATCTGTCGAAGCGCCGTGCCGGGACGGTGATGAAATACCTGCAGGACAAGGGCGTCAGCAACGCCGTGACCGCGCGCGGTTATGGCGAGCGCCAGCCGGCCGCGTCTAACAAGACTCCGCAAGGCATGCAGCAGAACCGCCGCGTGGTGCTGCGAGTGCTCAACTGAGCTTCATCAGGTAAGACAGGCGCTCCAGGCGCCGATAAAAAGGGCCCGCCATCGGGCCCTTTTTTTGCACCCGCGTTAGCGCTCAGCCTCTGCGGAACCAGCCGCTGATGCTGAGGCGCGGATAGGGCGCGAACGGGGCGACGCAGCTGACGGCGTGCTTCTGTGGCACCCGGAAAATGTTCAGCGCATTGAAGTGCGGCACGAAGCCTTCGGCCACATGGCCATCCTTGTCGATGAAACTCAGGATCCCGCCCAGGTCCGCGTGCCACCGCGGAGTCAGGCTCAGCACGTACGCTGCCACGCGATTCTTGCCGATGACATTATCGTCATGACAGGTCAGAAAATGGCTGGCGCGATAGCGTGTCGCCTGTGCATCCACCAGTGAGATGTCCCTGATCCCTGTTAGCTTGCGCGCGTAGTCGAGAAAGCGTGGTGAATTCAGGAACTCTAGTACCCCCATCACGTACAGGTCGAGGTGCAGCTGCTTGGCGTACATGTCGGAGATGGAAAAATTGTCGAACAGGAACTGAAACTTGTGCGCAGCTTTTTGATAGATGGCCTCCATCAGCCCGACACGGTCAGGCTCGGGCAGGGCATCCAGCTGGTCGGCACTGAGATCGTAGAGGCGGTCTCCGTCATTGAAATGCAGTTGCCAGGGGACTTCGGAAGTCAGACTAAGGTACGCACGTTCCGCACACGCTGGCGACAGGAAGTTTGCAATGTGCACGCGCCCGGTACGCGTGTAAACCTCGGCCGCGACGGATGCTCGGATTCCGGATCCGAATTCAATGACCGGAAAACGCTGTGACATCAGGCAGCTCCTGGCCGCAGGGCCTTGTTGCGGAACCATTTCGAGATCAGCCACTTCTCGCCGCGAGTCGGTGGCGCCCCGGTGTGCAGGGTCAGCGGATCCGGATACCCACTGGCGTCGACATTGTGGAATATCAGGGCGGTCCCTCGGGGAGGCTTGAATCCGATTTCCAAATGCGGGAACACCGTCTCGCCCCCCTCGAAGTTGTCGTTCAGATACACGAGCAGCGTCCGCACGCGTTGGCCGCGCGTCGCCAGCTGCGCGGCATTCGCTGCGGTCGCCGCGAGGTAATCCACATGGGGCGCGTAGCTCTCTCCAGGCCGATAATGCAGGACCCCCAGGCCTTCCGCATTTTCCGGCGGTATATCGACTGCCCGCGCAGTCTTAAGATTTATCAGCTCCAACAAAAAGTCGCTGTCAGCCAGGCCGAAGTTCATCACGGCATTGCTACGCACTTCACTGACACTCTCCGTCCCTTTTGGGTCTACCACTTTACCGCGACCCAGCACCGGCGCCGCCATGCCGATTACGTAGTTGCAGATTGCGGGTGCCAGAAAATCGCGCAGCGACTCGATGTGCGGGCAATCCCGCTCGCGGAAGCGATTGAACGGCGCGTCGACCCATGCGAGGTCCATCATATAGGTCAATGATGGCCAGTCCGGCGTGCGAACCTGCTCGACGCGCAGTTCCCGTGGTGTGGCAGCGACACGGGCGAGCGGGTGTCCAGCGGCGGCCGCAGCAGATTCCCAGACGGCGGCCTCGTCCGTGTTTTCAAGGGCCTGGCCGAGCGCGTACATCGCGACAATCGAGCCCCTCGCGCCGGCAATGCGCAGCAGATTTGCGCCGCTCGACGTGTGCGCACCAGCCAGTAGACCGAGCTGCGCGGTGGCGCGAACATGCCCGCGTTGAGCAGCCTGTAACAGCCAGTGCAGTGCTTGCGCCCGATCGCAGCGGGTCCCAACGCCACCCGCAAATACGATGGACAAGAGGTGTGCCGCATCGCCATCGCCGGCGTGCGCGCAACCCAGGATACGACCCAGACCGCGCTCGACGTCGGCGACTCCGCCGTAACCGGAAATCTCCCAGAGTCCGAGGCGCGTCTGCGCGTCGGTACGACCGGTGCTGGCGGCGCGAAACAGCCAATGACGGGCTTCTTCAGCCCGCCCAGCGTCAGCATAGACCCCGGCCAGCGCCTGCTGCGCGTCGCTGTAGCCGGCCTGCGCGGCCGCCCAAAGGCGCTCGAATTCGGCTTGTTCCACGATCATGCCTCCTGCGCGCCGACGGTCAGGCCTTCGGCCTCGAGCGCTGTGCGCAGCGCACGCGTCGCGATCGGAAATGCCTGCGCGGCCCCGACGCGGCTGGCGTGAATTGGTTCGCGGACCTGCGCGAAACTCGAGCTCGAAACGGCGCGCGTCGATTCATGCGGCCGACGCGTCGCCCCGTGATCGGGCAGGCCGCAGGCCTGCAGCAACGCCGGAATTTGCATTTCGGGATTGGCTACCAGCTGCTCGTAGCTCACCGTGATGAACCAGTCCGGGAAGCGTTCCGCCCAACTGTCGAGCAAACTTTCATAGACCGCGATGTGCCGGGCAATCCAGAATGGTGACGCATTCCACGCCGACTCCTCGCCAAAACGCGCGCGCCAGCAGGACCAGGCGGTGTCGAGCGGGTCGCGCCGGCAGCGGATGATGCGTGCGCCCGGGAAAGCATGACGAATTACCGCAAGTCGCAGATGATTGCTCAGCAGCTTGTCGGTGAACGACGCGCCAGCACCGAAGCGTTCGTCGGCGAGTGCAAAGTATCGACGGCGAATCGCTGCCCACGGATCGATATCTGGGGCTTCACGCCTCATGCGCTCGAGATAGGCCGCGATCGGCGCCTGCGTAAAGTCTCCGAGCGCATGTCTTGTTAGCCAGAGAAACTTGAGCTCGCCGCCGCCGCGGATCGACGGATGGCGGCCGAGGATCTGTTCGACCAGCGTCGTTCCGGAGCGCTGCGGTCCGAGGATGAAGATCACACGTGATGATTCGTCCGAATGGCCGATTGCCGCAAGCTCCGTGGGCGGCAGCACCGCGAGCGACGCGCGCGCACTGTGTTCGATCGATGCGAGGTCGAACATCGTGACCTCCCGCCGCGATGCGGCCGCCCGGTCCAGCATGCGGGCCGCGCCGCTATCGTCGCCGATGTCGACGAAGGCCTTCGCGAGTGCCCATTCTGCCGAGGCGCGCAGCCGCGGCGCCGCGGTTCCGAGGTGGTCCTGAAGTCTGCTCAGCGCATCGATGTCCGGGTCACCTGGCGTGAACCGTTTCAATTGCGCAATACGTTCCCACAAAAAGAAATTTCCTGGATCGTCTTCAAGCAGTCGCCGCACCAGCGTCAGCGCCGACTCAAGGCGTCCCACGAACATCAGCATCCGTGACAAATGCTGCAACTCCATGGCGCCGAGCTGACCGGCTCTCGCCGCAGGCTCCAGCAGCGCCACGGCCTCCGCCACACGGCCAGTCGCCTCGAGGGAGCGCGCGAGGATGAACGCCGTCGCGACGGTTCGCGGCGTCTCACGCCAAAGCCGCTGCGCAGCAAGCAGCGCTGCATCGTCGTCGTCGAGTTTGGCGCACAACCGCACAACAGCGGCCCACTCTGCGCCGAACTGCTCTGGCCCGGTGATCGCCTGCCGCAGCAGATCGAGCGCCGCAAAACCTTCGCCGCGCAGCGCCGCAGCTCGTGCCTGCCGCAGTGCCTCGGCCTCGCTCACGACGGGTCCACTCCGACCGCCTCGAGGGCCGCACGCAGTCTTGTGGTGGCCATCGGGAACGCAGCCGCCGCTGCCACACTGCGCGTGTGTATCGGTTCGCGGACCTGTGCAAAGCTCATCGTAATCACGGGACGCGTCGACAACTGTGGCTGCCGGGTCGCCGTGTCGTCCGATAGTCCGCAGCCTGCGAGGGCCCGGGGGATTTCCGCGTCGGGTTCACGGGTCAGGCGCTCGTAGGAGATCTCGGTGAACGCGTCCGGAAACCGCCGCTTCCACGCGTCAATGGCCCGGCGATAGGCCATGATATAAAACGCGATCCCCTCCGGCGAATTGCCCCAGGCCGATTCGCTGTCGAACTGCGAGCGCCAGCAGGACCATGCGACATCGATCGGGCTGCGATTAAGGTAAATGAAGCGCACGTTCGGCAGGCTGCGGCGGATCGCGCGGACGCGGTACAGATTCGACAGTAGCTTGTCGGTGAACCTTGCGCCGGCGCCGAACCGTTCGTCGGCGAGCGACAGGTAACGGCGGCCGAACTCGGCCCAGGGATCCGATCGATTATACTGCGACTGCACATGCTCCTCGAACTTATGGATGCTGGCCGAGCTGCAGTCTTCCAGTTCGCGTGCGGCCAGCCAGAAGTGCCGCAGCTCACCGCCTCCCCGGACCGCCCAATGACATGAAAAGACCTGATCGAGCAGCGAAGTCCCGGAACGCGCCGGGCCCAGGATGAAAATGGGCCGCTCGCTGCCGGCAATCGCCTCCGACGCAGGATCGTGTGCGCCCGACTCGCACCAGTCGACGATGTCACGCAGTCCCTCGGCAAGCGCCCGCGGATCGAACGGAAACCGCGCGCCGTTCGCAGTTGCCCTCGCCTTTAGAAATTGGTCGGCGGCGGCGTCATCGCCGATGTCGACGAATGCCTTTGCGATTGCGGCGGCGATCGCAGCGCGCCCGGCCGGCCGGGCAATCGTCCAGCGTTCATACACCTTGCGCATCGGCTCGAGGTCCGGATCGTTGTGCCGGAAGCGCTTTGTTTGTGCGATGCGTTCCCACAGCGTCGGGCTGTCGGCATGCGCGCGGAGCAAAGTCCGGCAGAGCGCCTGGGCTTCATCGATCCTGCCCGCGAACATCAGCATGCGGGTCAGCTTGAAATCCTGGTCGGGCGTTAGCTCGCCTACCTTCGCGAGTGGCAGGAGAAGGTTAGCAGCGGTTTGCGGATCGCCGGCCTGAGTCAGCGCCTCAGCAAGCAAGCAGGCATGCGCGGGCTGGCGGCGCGTTTCCGCGTAGAGGCGCTGCGCTGCGAGTACTGCGCCATAGTCATCGCCGATCTGCCCCGCAAGGGTGATCGCGGCAATCCATTTCTCGCCGAGCGACTCCGTTGAGCCCAGCGCCAGTCGAAGATGGCTTGCCGCGGCCCAGAACTCGCCGCGCTCAACGTTGCCTGACGCCAGTGCCAACGCCAGTGATGCCGACTCAGGCATGGTGTTCGAGTCCCTGCAGCGCAAGAAAACAGGGGCGGCAGTTAGCTGCCGCCCCCTTTTGCATTTCCAGAGAGCCTACTAGGTCAGAACTTCACGACGACCTGGCCGAACACCCGGCGTCCAATCAGGTCATACAGCGAGGACTCGGTTCCCGACTGAACGTTTGGCGCATACAACGGCGGTACCTTGTTCGTGACATTGTTCACGCCAATGCGCAGCTGCGAATCGGTGCCGATGAAGCCCATCTTCCACGACGCGCCGACATCGATGTACGTGACGGCTGGAACACCCGTGAAGCTGGTCTCGCCTGGGAAGATCGCGTTAGCCCGATTTTTCATCGCACCGATCCAACGGACGCGGGTGTCGAAGGCGAAATCACCGACCGTATATATGGCGCTGAGGTTCGCCTTCATCTTCGGGTTGCTGGAACCGAGTCCCGCTCCGAAGAAAGTGACCGTTCCCGTGTAGTCGAGCAAGGGCAGGTCCGAAGCCTCCGACTGCTCGTTTGACAGGTTACGCGTGAGCAGCAGGTTCAACTTCAGGTCGCCTACCGGCAGCTTGCTTCCGTAGGCGACCTGCAGATCGATGCTGTCGCCCTGAATCACGCCGCCGTTGATACCCGGATACAACCCATTGCCTGTCGGGTCGAACGGCGAGGACAGCCCCAGGATGTCGCCGCCAGCGCGGATGATGCCCTGGCAGTTTGGATCCGCCGCACTATAGCTCGGGTTGGTGCCGTAGTAGTTGTAGCAGGCCGCCACAATGACGTTCGGCGCAGGCGTGTTGATCGTGTCCTTCAATTTGATCTTGGAGTAGTCGATCGATGCCTGCAGATTTGCCCACGCACCCTCCCATGGCGAATCGAACACCAGCCCAAAGCTGAAGCTGTCGGCCGTTTCCGGTTTCAGCGCTGTATTGCCAGAGGTCGTAATGCTGATCTGCCCGCCCGGAGTCGAGACGTAGGTATTGGCAGCCGCTGCGCCGAGCCCGGTTGCGAGGCACAGCGCCCGCATGGCGACAGCGTCCGCGCCCGTGCGCTTGGCGCTATTCGACGAACACGGGTCGAAGTACTGCGGTGCCGAACCGCCGCCATCGAACAACTCGGTGAAGTTCGGTGCACGCACGGCACGCTGGAACCCAGTACGGACACGCAGGTAGTCAAGCGCCTGCCAGCTCAGCGACGCGAAGAACGCGCTGCTGGAGTCGGAGGGGCTCTTGACGACGTTCTGCTTGTCCTCGAACTCGGCCGTCGACAATCGGTAGCCGAAGTTCAGCTCGAAAGACTTCGCCCAGGTGGCGTCCTTCACGAGCGGCACGAGCGCCTCCATGAACACATCCTTGAAGCTGTTCTTAGTGTTCGCAGGGGTCTGCGCATTGAAACCGGAAATTGGACCTGCCGATGGGCCCGGGTCGAGGGAGTACTTGAAGTAGCGTCCCTGGGCGCCGAGTACGACCGACAAGGGGCCGGCCGGCATCTCGAAGAGATCGCCTCTGACGAAGGCCTCGCCGATCTTCTGCTCGAAGGATCGTTGCAGGTTGCTCGCGACGGTGATGTAAGCAACGCACTGTGCTGAAAGCGGGTTGCGTCCAAAAAGGTTGAAGCCTGTCGGACCGCACCGGCTCACGCCGCCGTCGGCCGCAGCCGCCAGTTCCAGCAACCGATTCGTATCCAAGTTGCCGGCCTGCGTCTGCTTGATGTCGGTGTAGCCCTCGGAGTACGAAATTTCCCAGCCCCATTTGTTGCTGAAAAACTTGCCGCGTGCTCCCGCGGTGTACTGCACGACCGTATTGTCGTAGGTGCTCTGGCGCAATCCCGCGCTCAGCGAGCGCTGCCGGAACTGGAACGGCTCGGTAGCCCCTGAGCCGACCAGGTTCGGATCGTCACCGGTGCGGGACGCCAGCAGCGCGCGGAAATCCGCCGGAATCCAGGGGTTCGTCACTGGAATAATCAGATTGTTGGAGATTCGCCGTCCAGGCGCAACGAGCGCAGACGTAGCCTGTATCGACGACGCCTCGCCGGGTGCTCTGATTGCCACCGTCGGGAACGGAGTCGGTGCCAGCGCCGTGTCGGCGCTGTAACTGGTCCAGCCCGCCAGCGCAAAGATCTCGACGCCGCCGTCCAGTTCGTAATTGAGCTTGGTCAGGAATGAGCGGCGCTCCAGCGGCAGCGTCAGAATGTTGACCGCATCGAAATTGAAGGAATAGAAATCCGGATAGAAGCGGGTATTGACGTTGAGGTCGATCGGATACCGGAAGTTCTGCACATCTATCGGGCTGTTGAAGATGCCGCGCGAGAACAGTGTACCGTCGGTGTTGAAGCTGATCAGGTTTGGACGCGCGGCGCCGGCCGCTACGCCATACCGTGCAAACACCGCGTCGACCGCCGCCTGCGATACCGGATTGCTGCCTTGAATGTAGTTGCCCTCGGGGACGTAGCTGGTGGTCGAGGTCGCGATGGCCGAGAACGGCCGCTGCGCCTTGATCATTCCCTCGCGCGAGGAGTAATCGAAGCCGATGATCGCGTTGCCTCGGTCCTCGGAGAAATTGGCGCCCAGAACCGCCGAAACGTTGTATTCCTTCGCATCCCACTGTTTCTGGGCGTTCGAATAGCTGTAACGAAGATCGGCGCCCTGAAATTTGTTCTTCAGCTTGAAGTTCACCGCACCTGCGACGGCATCGGCACCGTATACGGCACTCGCGCCGCCGGTGACGATCTCGATGCT
The DNA here is from genome assembly GCA_031382085.1 of Gammaproteobacteria bacterium. Lineage (GTDB taxonomy): Bacteria > Pseudomonadota > Gammaproteobacteria > Steroidobacterales > Steroidobacteraceae > UBA964. The sequence goes on along the minus strand of JANMYM010000053.1, from coordinate 11,067 downwards.
TTCGATCATCGCCTGCGGAATCGTGTTGATGTCGACCGTCAGGTCGCTCGCTGAAGGCATCGCACGGCGGCCATCGATCAGCACCAAGTTGCGGTTCGCGCCGAGGCCGAGATCGACGTTGGACTGCCCGCCGTTGCCCGGGTTGTTTGACGTTGTCGTACCCGATGGATTGACGTTAGGCAGCGAGTTGAGAAACGTATCGAGCGTGACGTCGGCGTTGCGCACAACCTGCTCGGCTGGGAAGGTGGTGATCGGGCTGCTCGACGTAAAGTCCTTTCGGACGATGCGCGAACCCGTGATGACAATTTCCGCGAGCTGCTCGCCACTCTGAACCTGGTCCTGCGCAATGACGGGCGCGGCGTAGAAACCACATCCCAATGCGGCAGATGATATTAGTGCGGTGCGGACAGCATGCGCGACGATGCGATTGGCCATGAATCTTCCCTCCTAAGACTGTGATGCGTTGGATTTCAGCCGCAATGGTGTGCATTGCCACGCCCGATTCCCACCGCGAATTTTCCTATACCCCAATAATAGGCGTGCGGATACCCCAATAACAAGCGCCCAACAGGGACGAATCACCCATCAAGGGCCCTTGTTGTGCGTACGCAACAGGGGTCCAAGATTCGACGGCGATGGCGATGGCGGCAGATTGTTCGCCGCGCGGCGCGCTCAGTTTTTGCTTCGACCGCGCGCCACCCAGGCGTCAGCGCGTGCCACGGCGTTGAGCCGGATGTTCTGGTAGAAAAGGTCGAAGTCATTGAAATGCAGCATGCCGGCCGGCAGTTTGACGATCGCGAAGCCAGCCGCGGGCACCTTACTGACCTTGACCACGCTGTTAGCACAGGCAGCGCCCAGAATGCCGGCTTCGGTCGGCGGCAGGCTGCCATCCGTCCGGGTCGCCGGCAAGGCGCCGAGATTTGCGCTCGCCGGGACCGCGGGCCTTGCTAACGAAAATGTCAACGGATTGACGCACACGACCTCGGTCTCCGGATTGTCGCCATACCGGGCGAGGTACCGCTTCTGCGCCGATGCGACCAGCTGCGCGCCGTCACTGTCCGGATCGAAAGTATTCCAGCTGACAAAGCAACCCGTGTCGCGGGGTTCATTGCAAACCGGTACGCCATTGAACGAGCGTGAGACCACGCCGCGCGGAAAGGCGATGCCGATCGGATAGGCCGCGACCAGCTGCGCGCGCATTTTGGGATTCTTGCCGAACTCCTGCAGCCAGCGCTCAATGTGGGCCCCGCCCTGACTGTGGCCGGCGATGATGAACGGCCGGCCCTTGTTCCAGTGCTGCATGTAATAGAGGAACGCGGCCCTGACATCCTGCCAGGCAAAGTCGTAGGCTTCGAGTGACTTCATCGCGGGCGGGGCCATGGTGGCGGCGGCCGTCGCCTGGCGATAGCGCGGCGCGAACACGCGGCAGCAGGCGTTGAACACCGACGCCTGCCGCGCGATCACAGAATCGTCGGTCCATTTGTTAGTCGCGGCGTCATCGAGCGGCTGATTCCAGAATTCCTTGCCGCGATAGGTGGTCGGATGAATATAGAAGACATCGACTTTGGCGCTGGCCTGACGATCACCGAAGGCGTCGCCTTCAGGGGTCAGGTCGGCGGCATCAGCCCGATCCGGCAATGCCGCCCAGTGCCCCGGGTTGGCGTAATCGGGCGCAGGTGGGCTCGGCAGCTCGCCAAACGGCTTCGCCGGCATACCGGGCGGCGGCAACTGTGCAAACAACGGCGCGCCTAACAACAGGATCGCGGCGGAAATAAGGTTTTTCATTCTGCAAGCGCCTCAAGAAAGGGATTCAGGAACACGCCATCGTCGAAATCGTAACGCAACTTTCCGAGTCGGACGACTACGGCATCAAGCGATGGGATCACATAGACACGAATGCCGCCGCGGCCGCCGGCGTAGAACACATCAGGTCGCGCAAACGGCGTGGGCGTGGCCGGCATCTTTTCACGACCGAATTCGCGTGGCGCCAGCGGCGTTGGCTTCACGAACCAGTAAATGCTCATGTTAGGTATTGCCGGCCCCGGTGCCGCGAGGCGCGCTATCCAGTCCGCCGCGATCAGCTGCCGGTCGTCCGCACGGCCGAGATCCAGCACCAGCTGCCCGACGCGCGCCCAATCGCGCGCCGTCGCTTGCAGGCAACACAACGTGCGCGTGCTGCCTCCCGGCCGGTCAAGGCGCACCAGCGCATCGCCGGCGCCAATCGGTCGCCAGATTCTATCCGACAGGTAATGCGCGTAGGACTGATGCGTCGCGCGCTCCAGGATCAGTCCTAACAACTGGGATTCAATGGCGCCACCCCTGCCGGGCTGCGCGTTCTTTACCGGCTGAAAGGCCAGCAACTGGGCCTGCAAGTCGGTGCCGATGAACAGCCTGAGACCCGCGTTGTCGACTTGCTGCTGGAACGCCGGGTCGACAAACCCGGAGCGGCCGTACAGCAGGTCCTCGATGGTGATCCGGCCGCGTGGATCATTGCGCCATTCGGGAATATACGCTGCGATCGGTGTCGCCAGCGAGGCCAGCGAACCGTCTGAGAGCGCAGCACCGACCACCAGTGCTAACAAGCCGCGATGCATGCTCTGCGAGTCGTAACGGCGCGCAGGGCCGCCGGCGGCAGCGTGCCACTCGGCGAGCAGCCGGCCATGTTGCCGCACCACGACAGACAAAGACTCATAACGGACGGCGCCGTCGATCGCTGCCGACCATTTGCGCTCCAGCGGCAGATTTTGTGGCGCCATGCGATCGGACCGATTTGCCTGGCGCGCGCCCCGAACGACGGCCGTGGGACGATACCAGGCGGTCGATGTCACAACATCGTCCACGGGCGGCATGGCCGCAAAACGCTCGCCAACAGATTGCACGTGGGTGCAGCCGGCCACCAGTAGTGCAACGTACAGGAGCGAAACAGAACGGCCCTGGCGCGCAATGCACCGGCGTGAGGCGGCATAGGTGCGCCGCACGCGCCGTGTCACGACCACGATGCGTGCAAAATAGCCGTCTGACCCTGGAGCCTTCGATATCATGCCTGTTGCTTACAATTGTCGGCTATTGTCGCGGCCCAGGCGATAGGTACTTTTGATTGAGCATCGCATCAGTTTGCAGGGGGTTCTCCGGAATGGCAGAGATTATTGTCCGTTCAAGCTTTTTGTCAGGATTGCTGCTCGCCGCAGCGATGGCCAACGCCGCGCCTCCGCAGTACGCCCTGCCGGCCATGACCACACCGGACTTTTGCGGTCAGTTACAGACCTATCTTGAAGGCAGCCGCGAAGCGCCCCGGAACGTCGTGCACACGGACTATGCCGCTTTTGTTACCTCCAAGCCGGAACTGCAGCCGCTGCGCACCCAGCAGTATATCGAATATTCCGACGCTGCCCGGTCGCTGCCGGTCCGCATTTCCTGCAAGCTCAAGACCGGCGACAATCTGAATGCTGTGTTAGGTGCGGGCGCTGTCAGCAACACCTCGCGGAGCTGCCGCGATGCGCATCAGCAGATGGTACTGGCGGTCTGGGCATCGATGACCCGCACCGAAATGCTGCGGGTGAAATTCAATCCGGACACCGTCATGCTGGATGGCGACGATATCCGCTACACCGGACCGAGCTGGACAGAGCCGTATCAGGACATTTACATGGGCGCGGACCAGCGGCCCCATTTTATTTCCAAGGCCCTGTACGCCGGCTGGACCGACTGGCGCTGGAAGTTCATGCCGGATAAATTTCGGGGTACGCACTACTGCCACCTGGTCGCGCCGGAGGCCATGCGGCGCATTATGTTAGGTGAATTGGTGCCGCCGCCGGGACCGGCCAAGTAAGCAGCGCCCGATGAGTACTCAGACAAAAATTGCCGTCGTTGGCGGCACCGGCGACCTCGGCTCCGCCATCGCGCGGCGATTGTTGGCGGCAGGGTATCCGGTGATCGTCGGCTCGCGGGACGCCGAGCGCGCGGCAGCGGTAGCGGCGACGTTAGGCGCCGCCGGGCGCGGCGCATCCAATGTCGATGCAGCGCGCGAGGCCGACATCGTCATCGTCACCGTGCCGTTTGCGTCCCAGGCCGGGATCCTGGCGAGCATCGCGCCGGTCGTGCAGGGAAAATTGGTCGTCGATACCACCGTGCCGCTGCAACCGCCGAGGGTCATGCGCGTGCAGTTGCCGCCGGACGGCAGCGCGGCGCAGTGTGCGCAGAAATTGTTAGGCCCGGGCGTCACGCTGTGCAGCACGTTTCACAACGTCGCCGCGCACAAACTGGCGACCGATGCCGACATCGACTGCGATGTGCTGGTGTTCGGCGACGACAAGGCTGCGCGCGAACGGGTGGTCGAAATCGTCAATGCCTGCCGCCTGCGCGGGCTGCACGGCGGCGCGCTGGCCAATTCCGCCGCCGCCGAGGCGCTGACCTCGGTGCTGATATTCATGAACAAGCACTACGCGGTCGACGGCGCCGGACTGCGCATTACCGGGCCGTGACCGGGCGCGTCAGCCTGACGGCGATCGCCGGCCTGCCCGAGATCGAGCCGGGCTGCGATTTGCCGCGCACGATAGCCGCAGCCCTGGCGCGCAACGGCTGGCAGCTCGAGAGCGGCGACATTCTCGTCATCGCGCAGAAAATCATCTCGAAAGCAGAAAATCGTTACCGCCTGCTCGATGAAGCAGCACCGAATGCCGAAGGCCGGCGACTTGCGCAGCTAACAGGCAAGGACCCGCGCTTCGTGCAACTGGTGCTGGACGAAAGCGGGGCGGTGGTGCGCGCCGCCAAAGACGTGCTCATCGTGCGCCACCGGCTGGGTTTGGTGATGGCGAATGCCGGCATCGATCGGTCCAACGTGCCGAGGCGCACCGACGGCCGCGAGCAGGTGCTGTTGCTGCCCGTGGATCCAGATGCCAGCGCCCGGGCCATCCGCCAGGCGCTGCTGGCTGGCTCCGGCTGCGGAGATTTGTTAGGCGTCGTGATTTCCGACAGCTTCGGCCGGCCCTGGCGCCTGGGCGTTACCAATGTGGCGATCGGCGTGGCCGGCCTGCCAGCGCTGCTCGATCGGCGTGGCGCGGCGGATCGTGAGGGGCGCTTGCTGGAAATGACCGAGGTTGCATTCGCCGATGCGATTGCCGCCGCCGCCGCGCTGGCGATGGGCGAAGCCGCCGAAAGCACGCCGCTGGTGCTGGTGCGCGGCCTCACGTGGCAGGCGTCGACGCAAACCGCGGCGCACTTGCTGCGCCCGCTGACGCAGGACCTGTTTGCTTGAAAGCGCGGATTCTGGCGCTCTCCGGAGGCATCGGCGGCGCCAAACTGGCGTTAGGTCTTTACCAGACCCTGGGCGCCGGCGAACTCGCGGTGCTGGTGAATACCGCCGATGACTTCGAGCACCTCGGCCTGTACATTTCACCGGACGTGGACACCCTGCTCTACACGCTCGCGGGGCTTGCGGACCCGGAACGCGGCTGGGGCCGCGCCGGCGAAACCTGGCAGTTCATGACCGAGCTGCGCCGCCTCAGTGGCGAGGACTGGTTTTTGTTAGGCGACAAGGACCTCGCGCTGCACGTCGAGCGCGCACGCCAGCTGCGCGCAGGCGCGAGTCTCACGGCGATCACCGGCGCAATCGCCGCGCGTTTCGGCATCAAGGCGCAGGTCCTTCCGATGTCGGACCAGCCGGTGCGCACGATCCTGACCACGGACGCGGGAGTGCTGGATTTCCAGCGTTATTTCGTCGGCCTGCGCGCCCAGCCGGCGGTGCACAGTATCGAGTATCGCGGCGCCGCCACGGCTGGCGCAAATCCCGAGGCCCTGTCATTGTTAGCAGACCCGGCGCTGGAAGCGGTAATTCTCTGCCCTTCGAATCCCTGGCTCAGTGTCGCCCCGTTGCTCGCGATGCCGGCGCTGCGCACTGCGCTGTTAGCTTGCCGGGCGCCCGTGGTGGCGGTGTCGCCGATTGTCGGCGGTGCGGCGATCAAGGGACCAACCGCGAAAATCATGACGGAGCTGGGCCTGCCCGTTACTGCGACCGCCGTGGCCCGCTACTACGGCGACTTGCTCGACGGTTACGTTATCGATCGCGCCGACGCCGGCATGGCGCCGGACTTTGGCCTGCCGTCGCTGGCCACGGCGACGATCATGAAGACCGACCAGGACAAGCGTCGGCTGGCCGCCGAGGTGCTGGCCTTCGCTCGCCAGCTAACGTAGTCGCGGCAGCAGGTGCTTGCCGATGATCTCGAGACCTTCCATAGGGTCCTCGTGCAGTCGCAGCGCAATTTCGCTGAGGCCCGCGCGCTCGAAGGTCTTGAAGCGCTCGACTTCGCGGTCCATGTCCTCCAGGCCACCGGTTGAGGTAAGGCCGTACATCAGGCGATTGCAGACGTCGTCCGGCACGCCCTTGACGATGCCGCTGCGGTCGAACCAGGCATCGACGAAGGCCTGGAACTTGCTAACAACCAGCTGCGTTTCCTCTTCCGTCAGGTACAGCCGGCAGACATCGGCGTCCAGCTTGCGTCCACGCCACGCGAGTTCGCGGCGCGATTCCATGTGCGCCTTAGCGCGATCATATTTGATATGCCAGCCCCAGAACGCGTTGACACGGGCCGGATGCACGCGCGGCGCGGTCCGCGCAGCCTGTCCGTCGCGCACCGCCGCCATGGCTGGCGCGATGATTTCGGTCGGGATCGCACCCAGGTACACGCCGTCAGCAATCTTGCCGGCCATCTTCATCATCTGGTGGCGATAACAGGTTATGTAAACATAGGGTGATTGCTTCGCCTTGAGCCAGTCATACGCACAGGGAAATTTCACCTGGAAATGCTCGCCCTGGTAGCCTTTGGCCAGGCCACCGCGCCCGGCCAGCATCACGATTTCGGCCGCCTCGCGCACCGCACCGACGATTTTCTGTGGCTTGCTGAGCGCCATGGCCTCCAGATTGCCTTCTCCAGCGCCGATTGCGAGCAGCGCACGGCCAGCGCTCATTTCATTCAAAGTCAGCAGATTGTTAGCAATCTTGAGCGGATGCATCTCGAACGGACTGACTGCCAGCGCGCCCAGCTGCAGGCGGCTGGTCTGTTGCGCCAGCGGCACGAGCGACAGGAAAGCGTCCCAGTGCGCGAAGTAATTAGAGGTCCAGACGGCACGAATGCCAAAACGCTCAGCCGCCACGCCCAGCTCCGCAACCTGGGCCGGGGTCAGGTTGGGCTCCAAAATGATGTCGATTTCCATGAAAGTCAATGCTAGCACCGGCGGTTCGGATCATGCTGTGCGGCGCGCTCGCGCTGCGCAATAATGGACATTCATGGCCATCAGGGTTGTCGAACTGCATCATCATGCGTTGCGCCCCGGCGCGACCGCGGCCGCCGGCGATCGCGTGCGTGATTTCTACCGGGATGTACTCGGGCTCGCAGGACTCGATCTGGGCCATGGGATAGACGCGGCGGAACCGCACATCACGCTGGCGGTGACCGATCTGGGCGCAGCGCGTCTGGAATTGGATCGCCTGGGCGTCATCTATCGCACGCATGCCGAAGCCGGCAGCGTGCCGAGCATCTCGCTGCGCGACCCCGCCGGTAATCTTTTGGAGCTGCATCAATGGGGCGCCGGGCGCCACGCGCATCGCCAGGACTCGGTGCCGCTGGATCGCGGCGAATACCAGCGCGTCTGGAGTACGGTGATGTTTGCCGACATGCGTGGCTTCACGCGCATCTCCGAGCAGATGGATCCAGACCAGGTCGTACCGCTGCTCAACGAATATTTTGAGCTGCTGACCCAGATCACGTTAGGGTTTGGCGGCCGCGTGTTTCACATGGCGGGCGACGGCATGATGGCCGGGTTCGGTGTGCCCGACAAACGCGACGACGCGCCCTGCCAGGCGCTGCGTGCGGCGCGCGAAATGCTGACGCGCTTCGGCGAGCTGGCCAAGGAGTGGCACCGGCGCCTCGATGTACGCACCGGACTCGGCATCGGCATCAACGCCGGCGACGTCATCGCCGGTCACGTCGGCAGCCCGAGTTACCGGCATTACACCATTGTCGGCGACACGGTGAACGTGGCTTCGCGCCTGAGCCAGCGTGCGCGCGCCGGTGAAGCGCTGTTCTCACGTAGCGTGATGACGGTGATCGAAGAGCGCAAAGTGGACCTGCGGTACGTGACGCTGCCTGCGCTGCAACTGCGCGGTCGTGAGGCGCCGGTCGAAATTTATTGCCTGCCCGCTACGGATCGCGTCGCGCTTTGAGCGCGTGGTAGCGCGAACGCGACCAGGGCGTCGCTCTGCGCGCCGCCAACGCGCGCGTTGCCACCGGCGGCAATGACTACAAACTGCCGGCCGCCCACCTGGTAAGTCATCGGCACCGCCATGCCCGGCGCGGGCAGCGTAGCGCGCCACAGTTCGCGGCCACTGGCGACATCTAGGGCGCGAAACTCGTTATCCATCGTGGCGCCGACGAAAATCAGCCCGCCGGCCGTTAGCATCGGGCCGCCGACGTTAGGTGAACCCCAGGAGGCCGGCGATTTGACGCCAACTTTCTGGATACGGCCCAGCGGCATTTGCCAGACCAACTTGCCGCTGTCCATGTCGATGGCGCTCAGCGTGCCCCAGGGCGGCGGCGTGCACGGCAAACCTAACGGCGAGGTGAACAACTCGCCCTCGATGCGGTAGCGGGTGCCCACCAACGGGCGGTTGAGATAGTCCTTGCCGGGAAATGCGCTGTCTGGCTGATCCTTGGGGATCACACGTATGCGCGTCGCCAGGTTCTCCGCCTTGACGATCAGGAAATTGCTGCCAGGATCGTAGGCAGCGCCGCCCCAGTTGCCACCACCTAACGCAGACGGAAACAACAGCGTCTCCTTGATGCTGGGCGGTGTGTACATGCCCTCGTAGCGCAGCTGGTCGAACTGCTGCTGGCACTGCGCGCGATCGATGGGCGTCAGGCCAAACAAGGAGTCGCGCGTCAGTGTCTGATGCGCGAATGGTGCAATACCTGTCGGCACCGGTTGGGTCGGCGACGCAACATCGCCCGGCACATCGCTCGCGGGCACCTTGCGCTCGACGATGGGAAACACCGGCGCGCCGGTGGCGCGGTCAAACACGAACAGCCAGCCCATCTTGGTCTGCTGGATCGCGACATCGATGGATTTGCCGTTGCGCCTGATCGTGGCTAACAAAGGATGCCCGGGCAGGTCATAGTCGAAGAGATCATGGTGCACGGTCTGGAAACCCCAGACCGCGCGGCCATCGCGGGCGTCAAGCGCGACCGTGGCATTTGCCATCGGCAGATCGAATTGCCGGCCGCCGCCGAAATAGTCGGTCGATGGGCTGGTGGTCGGCACAAAGACCAGTCCGCGCGCCAGATCCGCGCTCATCGTGCTCCAGACATTGGCGGCGCCCGATTGTTCGCGGCGCTCTGGGGGAATGACATTCCATTCCCAACGCAGCGCACCACTGTGTACATCGAATGCGCGAATCACGCCGTCATTTGCGTTGGCGATGCCATCGTTCGACGCAATCGATACCACGACCAGATCACCGATGACCAGCGGCGGCGCCGGGATGCCGAGGAAGCCCTGGCCGTGATTCTCGTAGTCTGCGTGCGAGGCAAATCCGGGATGAGCCTTGGCAGCGCCGAAATCCGCGCACGACTTGCCGCTGTCCGCGTCGATCGCATACAGACGGCCAAAACTGTCGCCTTTGAACACGCGCCGGCTGCAGGGCTTTTTGTTAGCCGCGTCGGATGCTTCCCAGTAGCCGACTGCGCGGCAATTGGACGCGCGTCGCGCCTCGGGCGCCAGTGGCTTGGTGCCGGCTGCGGCCCTGTGTGGATCGAATACCCAGCGTTCACGTCCGGTCGCTGGATCGAGCGCCAGCACCCGGTTGAGCGGCGTGCAGTAGTACAGCGAATTGTTAGCATGCAGCGGCGTCACCTCGTACGACGTGCCCTTGGGCGACGGCGCGGCGACCAGGTCACCCGAGTGGTGAGTCCAGGCCACGACGAGTCCAGCAACATTGCCGCGATTGATCGCACGCAGTGGCGAGAACTGCGTGCCGCCGGCATCGCGTCCGAAGGCGCCCCATTGCGTACGGCTGCTATCGGCGGCGATGGCGACGCCCGCAGCAAACGTGAACAGCCCGGTGATCAGTGCAACAAGGGCATTGGCTCGCATACGGCATCCTGATAACGTGACTACAACCTACTTTGCTACGACAGGTTCGATCATGAAAGTCCCATCGCTGTTGACGTTCATTGCACTCGGGGCCGTGGCGCTGACTGGCTACGCCGCCGAACCAGACGCAGCGCTACGGCACGCGCGCAAGCTGCTGGCGCACGGCCTGGTCATCGACGGCCACAACGACCTGCCGATCACACTGCGCCAGTATCAAAAGGCGCCGGGTGATGTCGTCGCCTACGACCTGCGCCAGCAAACCAGCGGCCAGACCGACATTCCGCGGCTGCGTGCCGGCGGCGTCGGCGGTCAGTTCTGGTCGGTGTACATTCCGGGCGAATCGGGCAGCGGCTTTGCGCGCATGCAGCTGGAGCAGATCGATCTCGCGCGCCGCATCATCGAACGCTATCCGGACACCTTGCAATTGACCCTAACAGCAGCCGACGCGCGCAAAGCCATGCGTCGTGGCCGTATCGCCTCGTTTCTGGGCATGGAAGGCGGCCACGCGATCGAAAATTCACTCGGCGCGCTGCGCGCCTACTACGACCTCGGCGTGCGTTACATGACCCTGACGCACAACACGCACACCGACTGGGCGGACTCGGCCGCGCAGATACCCAAGCGCTACGACGGCCTGACGCCATTCGGCGAAGAAGTGGTGCACGAGATGAATCGCCTCGGAATGCTGGTCGATCTGTCGCACGTCGCGGATGCCACCGCACTCGATGCGCTGCGCGTCTCGGAAGCGCCGGTGATTTTTTCGCATGCCGGCGCGCGCGCGCTGTGCGACCTGCAGCGCAATGTGCCGGACAACGTGCTGCTGGAACTGAAGCGTAACGGTGGCGTTTTCATGATTACCTTTGTGTCGGCGTTCGTCGATTGCGAAGTCGCCAAGATCACGCAACCCATGATGGCGGGACTCGG
>JANMYM010000031.1:0-5527 GCA_031382085.1 Gammaproteobacteria bacterium | reverse complement strand
CGTGGCTGGCGCAGTTAATGCGTTCAATATGCTGGACGGTATGGACGGCCTGGCGGGTGCCATGGCACTGGTCGCACTGGTCTCGTTCATTGCCGTTGGACTTTCAGCAGGTCAATTGAACGCTGTCGCCATGGCAATTCTGTTATCCGGTGTGATCATCGGTTTCCTTATTTTCAATCTGCCCGCCCGATTCAATCGTCAGGTGCGCTGTTTTATGGGAGATGGCGGGAGCACGCTGCTGGGATTTGTGCTTGCGAGTATTGGGATATCGCTCAGCCAAGGGCGCGACGTTGCGTTGTCGCCAGTCGGTGTGCTTTGGTTCGCAGCCATGCCAGTTTACGAGTTACTGTGGACGATGTTGCGGCGCTTGCTGCGCGGCAGATCCCCGTTCAGCGCCGATCGGGAACACATGCACCACCTGCTGTTAGACGCCGGATTTGGCGTGCGTGCCGCATTTATTGTGCTGCTTTGTTTCGGGGTTTTTTGGTCGTCGGTTGGGTTGGCATTGCGTTTCTTTGGTGCTCCGGACTGGGTTTCATTCGCAGGTTTTATTGCGTGCGGTGGAATTACGCTCAAATTCATGTATAGCGCGCCGAGCTACCTGCAACGATTGCCGTTGAGGCTGCAGCGGGTTGCCGCATCCCGAATTTCCGATGTTCCGTTGGCGACGGAAAAATGATTGCCCGGGCCTGGTCTCGCTGGATTAACCGCTAACAAGAGTCGACCCGACAGGTTGCTTGGCCAATAACAACCACTCATTTGGCGACCAGCGGATTCTCCCACCGCAAGTCCGCAAACCTTCCAAAGTCGTTGTCGCACGACACCAGCACCGCATCGCGGCTGATGGCAATTGCGGCCAGGTGCGCATCGGTTGTCAGGTTCGCTGCGGTACCGGTTTGAGCTAACAGTCGCTGCAGTATTGCCCAGTGCCCATCGGCCTCACTGAGCGCGGTAACCACAGGGCAGGCGAGCCAGGCGCTGACTCTGTCCGCCGCCTGCTTCGCCGTCAGCGGTTTAGGAAACGCGGCGCGATGGGTTGAGAGCCGCAGGAACGCCAGAATCACCACCCACGGCAGCCCGATGCTCTGATCGCTGTTCAGCGAGGCTTCCCACCAGACGCGCACGCGCGCGTGATGTGCAGAGTCGGCGTTGACGGCATAGAGCAAGACATTCGCATCAACGATTTTCATTTACGCGTGGCGAGCTTGCGCAGGAGTTCGGCATCTTCGAGCCGGGCGGCTGCCGCAAGCGCCTTGTCCAAATCCAATTCTGGCTCCCCCATGGCGAACACCTGTTCGCGATAGGGGCGACGGCTGTTTCGCGTGCTTTTCCCGGTACGCAGGCCCGCCCTAAGGGTTCGATTGAGCATGCGACTGAGCGACACCTGTTCCTGGTCGGCCTTTTGTCGAAGTTCGTCCATCAAGTCATCGTCAATTCTCACGGTACTGCGCATGGTAGACATCATAGCACCGCATAAAGTGATGCTATAGCATCATTTTTGACACCCGATAAAACTGCCGAATTCGTTCACTTTTGCCAATGGTCTGCCGGTAAAATCCCGCGCTTATGTCCCTTATCCCCGTCCTGCTCTCCGGTGGCTCCGGCACTCGCCTCTGGCCGCTATCGCGTGAGCTGAACCCCAAGCAGCTGCTGGCCCTCACCAGCGACCGCACGATGTTGCAGGAAACCGCGGCTCGCGTGAGCGACCTCGCGGGCGTTGGTGCGCCCATCGTGGTCTGCAACGATGCGCACCGCTTTCTGGTCGCCGAGCAGTTGCACGCGTTGTTAGGCAGGCCGCCCGCCGGCATCCTCCTCGAGCCCGTGGGCCGCAACACAGCGCCGGCCGTGGCGCTGGCGGCGCATGCGGCGCAGGCGCTGGATGCTGACGCGGTGATCCTGGTGCTGCCGGCGGACCATGTGATCCGCGATGTCGCCGTCTTTCAGGCGGCGGTGCAGCTCGCGCTGCCGTCGGCGGAGCAGGGCATGCTGGTCACGTTCGGCATCGTGCCGGATCGCCCGGAAACTGGTTACGGATATATCCGCAAAGCCAAGGGCAGGGGCCCGACGTTCCCGATCCAGCAATTTGTCGAAAAGCCAAATGCTGAAAAAGCTAACGAATTTTTCAAATCGGGCGAGTACCTGTGGAACAGTGGCATGTTCCTCTTCAGGGCCTCGCGCTATCTGGAGGAACTGCAGAAGCTCGCCCCCGACATTGCCCAGGATTGCGCTGCGGCCTTTGCGGGCGCGACGCGCGATCTTGATTTCACACGCGTGCCGGTAGACCTCTTTGGCAAGTGCCGCTCTGAGTCCATCGACTACGCGGTGATGGAGAAAACGGCTAACGCGGTCGTGGTGCCGCTGGAGGCGGGCTGGAGCGATGTCGGCTCCTGGGCGTCGTTGCATGATGCCTCGCCGCAGGATGACAGCGGCAATTCGATCCACGGCGATGTGCTGACGCACGATACCCGCGGTTGTTATCTCTACAGCGAGGGCCGTCTGATTGCGACGGTGGGCCTCCGGGATCATGTGGTGGTCGAAACCAAGGACGCGGTGCTGGTGGCGCCCAAGGACCGGGTCCAGGACGTCAAGAAACTGGTCGAGCAATTGAAAGCCGCGGGACGCACCGAGCATTCGTTGCATCGCGAAGTGTTTCGGCCCTGGGGCAGCTACGACAGCGTCGAAAACGGCGAGCGCTACCAGGTCAAGCGCCTGACAGTGAAGCCGGGCGCATCGATGTCGCTGCAGATGCACCATCATCGCGCCGAGCACTGGATCGTGGTCTCGGGCACGGCCCGGATCACCCGTAACGATGAGGTTTTCCTGCTGGAGGAGAACCAGTCCGCCTACATCCCGATCGGCGCCAAACACCGGATCGAGAACCCGGGTAAAATTACGTTGCACATCATCGAAGTGCAGTCGGGCAGCTACCTCGGGGAAGACGACATCGTCCGCTTCGAGGATCGCTACGGCCGCGAAGGCACGAACAAATAAGGCGGACCCTGATTGAATTTGAACAGCTTCAAGGCCTACGACGTTCGCGGCCGCATTCCGGACGAACTGAACGCGGATCTGGCATACAAGATCGGCCAGGCCTACGCAGGCTTTGTCAAACCGCGCAAGGTGGCCGTGGGGCGCGATATCCGGCTCTCCAGTAGCGAGCTGGCGGGCGCACTGATCCGCGGCCTGCTCGATTCTGGCGTCGATGTCATGGACATCGGGCTCTGCGGCACGGAAGGCACGTATTTCGCGACCTTTTCGCAGCGCTACGACGGCGGCATCATGGTCACCGCCAGCCACAACCCGCCCGATTACAACGGCATGAAGTTCGTGCGCGAGGGCTCGCGCCCGATAAGCGCCGACACGGGCCTGCAGGAAATGGCCTCGATGATCCGCGACGGGCGACTGCCGACGCCTCCCGCGCGGCTCGGTCGCCGCAACGCCGTCGACCTTAACGACGCCTATATCGAGCACCTGCTGGGCTACGTGAACCTCAAGCGGCTGCGCAAACTCAAGGTCGTGTGCAACGCCGGCAACGGCGGGGCCGGGCTGGTGGTCGATCGCCTGGAGAAGCACCTGCCGTTCGAGTTCATCAAGATTCACCACGAGCCGGATGGCACTTTCCCCAACGGCGTGCCGAATCCGATGCTGGCGGAGAACCGCAAGCCCACCGTCGATGCGATCCGCAAGCACAAGGCGGACATCGGCATTGCCTGGGATGGCGACTTCGATCGTTGTTTCTTTTTCGATGACCAGGGCACCTTCATCGAAGGCTATTACCTGGTCGGCTTGTTAGCCGAGGCGTTCCTCGAACGCGAGCAAGGCGCGCGCATCATCTATGACCCGCGGCTCACCTGGAACACCATCGATATCGTGAAGCGCCTGGACGGCGTGCCGGTGATGTGCAAGTCCGGGCACGCGTTCATCAAGCAAAAGATGCGCGAGGTGGATGCGGCCTACGGCGGCGAGATGAGCGCGCACCACTACTTCCGCAACTTTGCCTACTGCGACAGCGGCATGATTCCGTGGCTGCTGGTGCTGGAGCGTATGTCGATCACCGGCAAGTCGCTGTCGAGCATGGTCGGCGAGCGCATGAAAGCCTTCCCGGCGAGCGGCGAGATCAACCGCAAATTGAAGGACGCCGCGGCGTCGATCGCCGCGGTGCGCGCGCGCTACGAGCCGCAGGCCCTGCTGCTCGATCTAACAGACGGCCTGTCGCTGGAGTTCGCCGACTGGCGCTTTAACCTGCGCAGCTCGAACACCGAGCCGCTGGTGCGGCTCAATGTCGAGTCGCGTGGCAACGAGGCGCTGATGCGCGACAAAACCGCCGAAATTCTCGCTCTACTCGACCAGGGCTGATGCCATGCGTGTTCACTTGATCGCCGCGGCGCGGCCGAATTTCATGAAGATTGCGCCGCTGTACCATGCGCTGGCGCGCGAAAGCTGGTGCGAGCCGCGCATCGTGCACACCGGTCAGCATTACGACGCCAACATGTCGGATGCATTTTTCAAAGACCTGAAAATGCCGGATCCGCACGTGCATCTGAACGTCGGCAGCGGCTCGCATGCCGAGCAGACCGGCGGCGTGATGATTGCCTACGAGAAAGTCGCGCTGGCCGAAAAGCCGGATTGGATCGTGGTGGTCGGCGACGTCAATTCCACCGCGGCCTGCGCGATGGTGGGCGCCAAACTCTGGATCGCGGTCGTGCATCTCGAGGCGGGCCTGCGTTCGGGCGACCGGCGCATGCCCGAGGAGATCAACCGCCTGGTCACGGATGCGATCTCCGATCTGTTGTGGACACCGTCGCACGACGCCGACGCCAATCTGTTAGCGGAAGGCGTACCGGCGAGGCGCATCGAGTGCATCGGCAACATCATGATCGACAGCTACGAGATGATGCGCCCGGGCATCGCCGCGGACGGCACGCGCGCGTCGTTAGGTCTCGGTACGCGGCCCTACGCGGTGGTGACGCTGCATCGGCCGTCGAATGTCGATGAGGCCGGTCCGTTAGGTCTGCTGGTGGAGCAATTGCTGGCAGTCGCCAGGGACGTCGATCTCGTCTTCCCGGTGCATCCCCGTACCCGCAAGAAACTGCAGGAATTCGGTTTGTGGGCGAAGCTGCAGGCCGCAGGATCCATTCGTCTGCTGGAGCCTCTGGGCTATGTGCCTTTCATGGGGCTGGTCACCGGCGCCTGCGCGGCGATCACCGATTCGGGCGGTGTGCAGGAAGAGACTACTTACCTGGGCATCCCGTGTCTAACGCTGCGCGAGAACACCGAGCGTCCCGTGACGGTGACCGAGGGCAGCAACCGGCTGGTCAAGGTGCCGGAGCTGTTAGCGGCGGTGCAGCGGGTGGTGGCTGGCCAATGGCCTCGCGGAAAACGGCCCGATCTGTGGGATGGCAAGGCGGCCGTGCGGGCCGCCGCGAGTTTGAAAAACAGGCAGGTACGCTGACGTGAAGGTCACCATCTTCGGTTCCGGTTACGTGGGACTTGTCAGCGGCGCCTGCTTCGCGGAAGCCGGCAACAA
>JANMYM010000013.1:0-44132 GCA_031382085.1 Gammaproteobacteria bacterium | reverse complement strand
TAGCGGCGAGAAAATGGGCGGTTCGATCGGGCTCTTCCACACCCCCGGCATGAAACGTGGCGGCAAGTGCAATGCGACCGCTGCGAGCGGTGCTGTCGCGATCCTGCTGTTGACCAATGATCTGGACGCGCTGTTCCGCCGTCTCAAGTCCGCGGCCGTGCCGTTCGTCAACGAGCCACATACCTATGACAACTCACGCGGCAAAGGCCCGATCGGGACATTCACGGTGTTCGACCCGGACTGCGTCCGCATCGCCTTCGCGCAGATTAGACGCGAGACGCTCGAGCAGAGCGAGCGGCGGTAGGCATCGTTTGCGTACCGGCTGGACATCCGAACTAGGTACAAAAAGGACATTCGGGCAACCGGATATCGGTCTTTGAAGCAGGCGGGCCAGATTGCGCGCGGCGAACGCAAGGCCTCGCGGGTGTTCAAGTTGTCTGAGTCGCGTATCCGAGCGATTCGCGAGCGCACTGAGCTTTCTCAGGCCGATTTCGCGCGCCTCATCGGAGTAAGCGTAAAGACGCTGCAGAATTGGGAGCAGGCGCGCCGCAAACCGACCGACCGGCTGCCGCGCTGCTGCGTATCGTCGAGAAGAGTCCCCGGGTAGCCGTCGAGGCGCTTAACGCGCCACGGTAACGGGCGGCGGCCCGTGAGCTTTCTACAGCGCGCAGCTCGTT
The DNA here is from genome assembly GCA_031382085.1 of Gammaproteobacteria bacterium. Lineage (GTDB taxonomy): Bacteria > Pseudomonadota > Gammaproteobacteria > Steroidobacterales > Steroidobacteraceae > UBA964. The sequence goes on along the minus strand of JANMYM010000013.1, from coordinate 43,455 downwards.
CAACTTAAGCCGGGCCATAGACTGCTGACCGCCTAGCGCGATCAGCACTGAGTGTTCAAATCTATGGTATTTGCGTATATTGTGCACATTACGTATAATTCAACAATTCTATTGTGCCGCCGAGGATCCGTCATGGCACGAGTGCCAGCCAGTGAATTTCAACGCGAGTTCGGCCGCTTGCGAGGGGTTGCGCACCGCGAAGCGGTGATCGTGACGAGCCATGGGCGCGACGATGTCGTGCTGCTCTCGGCCGAGGAATATCAACGCCTGCGTAGCCTGGATCGTCGCGCGATGCATGTTTCCGCACTCACCGATCAGGAACTCGCGGCGCTGGACGAGGTGAAAATTTCTGACGAAGCCGCTCGCTACAATCACGAGATGACGTGACTGCTAACGAATGGTGTGGACGGGCGCAGCAATTGGACGCTTATCGGATTTGCAAGTCGTTGATCCTCGTCGATTGCGAGCTGACCAATGTGGTCAATATTCGATGCATGTCCACAGCCATATAGCCCAGCCGTGTATTTGCCGACAGTGCGCGAGGCTATTCGGCGGCTTTCCCCGCCGTTGGCAGAAAAGGTTGCGCACTCAGAGCTTGGCGCCGAACCGCTGTATTGACGGATTTGACCCTAAGCCGTCGGTGGTGAATGACCGGTTGCGGTGAGTACAATGTGTGCCTGTCGATTGCCTATTTGACGTTAGGCGTCGAAAAACCATGCAGCCTCGTTACGACCAAATCGGAAAGACCTACCGCGACACACGGAAGCAGGATCCGCGCATTGCTCGATTGATTGACATCGCGCTCGGAGATGCACGCTCTGTGCTAAACGTAGGAGCAGGCACAGGGTCCTATGAGCCCAGTGATCGAGAGTTACTCGCCGTGGAGCCGTCGGAAACGATGATTCGGCAAAGACCGGACGGAGCTGCACCTGCAATTCAGGCTTCTGCTGAAGCCTTGCCGCTCCAAGACAAGAGTTTTGATGCCGCGCTTGCCGTCAACACGATTCATCACTGGCAAGACGTACGCGCGGGACTGCGAGAGTTGCACAGAGTTATTCGAAATCGAGTAGTGATCTTCCTGCGATATCCGCAGGACGGCGTGGCCTTGTGGCTGACAGAGGAGTACTTTCCAACGCTCTTCTCAGATCGAAGAATGGCTAACATAGTCAGTGCGATCGAAGATGAGTTGGGCCCGATCGAAAGGGTCCGGATACCCCTCCCCGCAAAGTGTGAAGACGGTCTTTTCAGCGGGTACTGGGCACGACCGGAGATGTACTTGAACGGCGAGATTCGCAGAAACATCTCCAACTTCGCGTTGGCCGACGAAGAAACCGTGAAGCAAGGCCTCAAGGCGCTGCAAGCGGATCTGGAATCCGGCGCATGGGATCGCAAGTACGGGCATCTACGCACTCTGCCGGAGATAGACATCGGTCACAGGCTGTTAGTCGCAAATCTCGCATGAGGCGCATAGCCCCAATGCCTCACCCGTCGTTCCGGCGGACTGCCGTCGGCAGCCGCTGAACTCAATTCGTTAGGCCGCATCACCATGCACATCCGTTCAGCCACCCTGAATGACGCGTCTACGCTATTCAACCTTGTGCTCCAGTTTCCTACCCCGACACCGCCGGATGAAGTCGCCTTCGGACGATCATTGAGTCAAAAACTCTACGACCCAATGTCGCGAGTTGCGGTCGCGGCAGACGGCACCGAGCTGTGTGGATATATCTCTGGCACGCGTCATGCAACCTTTTATGCGAATGGAAATACTGCTTGGGTAGACGAAATTCTGGTAGTGGAATCTTCGCGAGGGAACGGCACTGGCAGGCTACTTTTGGCTGACTTCGAAGACTGGGCGCTCTCCGGCGGATGTGTGCTTGTGGGTCTCGCTACTGCGGGCGCAAAATCCTTCTATGAGCGCCTGGGATACGCGTCAAAAGCAGGCTACTTCAAGAAGTACTTGGTCCGTGGGGTCTAACAATGAGTTGCATCGAACGCGTGAAGAATAGAGTGCCAAGCTCCAACTGTATTCGCCGCTTCGATGGGCGCAAACGTTAGCGTTGTAGTTGCAAGCGTCCGCTTTTTCGAGCATGCAATTCAAAGTAGCAAATTGCCGGTCTGGGCCGCCTTCTGCCGCTCGATCCGCGCCGATGCCGCAATCCCCGTGGACTAAACATTGCCACTTTGGCCGGTGACAGGCGAGGGGCGCTCGAACCGTAGCTCTTGGGCAGGCGTCTCGGTGAGTTGACTGACCGGTTTTGGCCGGCTAGCGCCACGAAGTGTTTGGCGACGCGACGCTCAGGATAGTTCTTTGGTTACTTCGATCGCGGTCGCGCTCCCACGAGCGCAGCATCGAGCATTTTGATGAGCGTCGCGCGATCGTAAGTGTACCGTTGTCCCTCGTTGAGCTGAACAAGCTGCTCGATCTGCGCTTTGATGGTGATCTCGGCCTGCTCCTGGATCGGAACCACCATATAACGCAGCTTTGGCCTCGGCTCAAACAACGCCGACTCGACTGCGGCCGCCACTTCATCGGGCTCCTTGAGCTTCGTCCATTCATCCACGTACTGCTTGCCCGTGCCTGATCGCTCAACCTCATTCTTGTAGATGTCGGATTTGTAACCGCCCGGCTCGATAATGCTGACCTGCACGCCAGACGGGGCCAGTTCCTGCGCCAGCGTAACGCTGAAGGTCTCAAGGGCGTGCTTGCTCATCTGATAAGCCCCACCGTCGGGATCGTTGAGAATTCCACTGATCGAGCCGATGTTGATGATTCGACCACGGTGAGCAACGATCAGCGGTGCGAAGGCCTTGGTCACGCGATATGGACCATAGGCATTGACCTGCATCATGAGATCGAATTCCTCAGGCGTTGTGTCGATCAGGGGTCCAATCGTGACAACCCCGGCATTATTGACGAGTCCATACAAACCGCGCCCGGCCTTCGTCACGGTCTCAACCGCGGCGTCGATGTCCTGGGGTTTGGTCACGTCCAGACGCACGGCCTGCACGTTCTTTATGGCTCCAAGTGCTTGGAGATCGGCTTCCTTGCGAGCGCCGGCATAGACGAAATATCCATCCGCCGCCAGTCGTTCTGTGATTTTTCGACCGATACCTGTGCTGGCGCCTGTCACGAGAATCGCTTTCTGGTTGTGGTCAGCCGAATTCCCGGCGTTACCGCCGGTCGGTAGTGCCGCGACAAGGATGAGCGAAACGATAAGCATGCGGAGCATAGGGTGCCCTCGAAATTGTAGGCTCCTGAGCACTCTATGCTAGCCCAGCACGCGCCACAACAAACGTCCGCTTCGGGCCGGCTGCTGTCGGATTGCCTTCCGGGAAGCCGCCGTTAGGATCAGACTGCCGATGTTGACCCGCACTGGTCACCAACGCCCAATATTTCTCAGTTCAAGCATGCGCGACCCTTGGTTCGCCACGTCGCCCACCTGATTTCACGGTCGACCGCACACTCAAGCGCATGCCGTAGGCCGCCAAAATTGCGGTGAGCGTATCGAGGCGCGGATTGCCGCGCTCCGAGAGCGTGCGATACAGAGTCTCGCGCGACAGCTTGGTCTTATCGGCGAGGGTGGCAGTCACATCGACCGCCTAAGCTGTTGATTGGAAATGGCTATTTTTCAGGGCGACTGGCGGGTACCCCCAAAGTTACCCCGGCTCGTGTCGGCTTTGCCAAGACTCTCTCGTGATTGTCAGGCCATCGTTTGGCCGCAAGTGATGATCTGGCAGCTCGCGCCGGTTTTGACCCAATATAGTTCTTGTCGAACCACGTTTGGCGTGTCGCAACCTGTCATCCGCGCGGCGCTGAAGTTGCAGAATGAGCGACCAGACTGTCCAGTTGGTCGGGACTGGTGTTACCCCGCATGATCTCCAAGAACGACTCAGCAAGTTCTGCCCTCGCAGGATCGCGTTTACGCAGGTACGCGATGTTCGAACTTGCATCCCACTTGAATCTCCCACCCTCTTTGAGAAGCGTCTTTGTAGCTTCGGCGACCCTGCGCGGATCCGCTGACGTATGGCACAGAAAGTATAGTTGCGCCTCCAATTGAGCTGAACTGTCAACGCCAACCTTGAACGCCTCACGAATTAGCGCGCTCGCCTCGTCGTCCTCGCCCTTTAAATATAGGAGTTGAGCCAAATTGAGTTTGAGCGCTCCAATTGCGGGGCACAATGCGACCGCGGTCCTGTACGCAGCAATACACTGGCCGATTGGTGCTCCACTCAAATGTAGAGCGCATGCGTAGCAGCACTCGACTGCCGCCTGATCAGCACCCTTCTCCCTCGCTTTTTCCGCACCACTCAATGCAACCGATGCTCGTCCGTCCAAAATCATTTGCTCAGCATGACCCAAGAGCAACCTGCCGCTGTTAGGATTTGCGGCAATTCCTTGCTCAAAGACTTGAATCGAAGCCGCTCGGTCCTCGAAATGATGTAGCAAGAAGTTTGCGTAGTTCCAAGCTGCGTTCTCGTGGCCAGGGCCCGGAGTTCTTATCGCCTTCCCGTACAACTCAGCGGCTTGCTTGAGATCGCCTCGCCGCGCAACGAGATTGGCCAGGTTGCCCAATGCATTAATGTGGCCTTCATTCAACTCGAGCGCGCGTCTGTATGCCCGCTCAGCTCCCTCTGCGTCATTCTTATGTTCCACAAGGAACGCGCCAAAGTTCGAGTGACTATTAGGGTCGTTCGGCTTCTCCAGAAGTTGCGTATGATGAAATTCGATTGTTGGCTCGCTGCGGGCCATAGCGAACTGCACGAGGCGATGACGCCCTAGCCCGAAGTGTTTATCTGCCAGGTGACTAGCCGCTGCCATTGAAGCCAAGGGCGACCGCACCTGCATAGCTTCGGTTCCGTAGGGGCGACCACCACCTTCACCGGTGTTCCTCAAGTGCGCAGTGAAACATGCTGGGCTAATAAGGCGCGACTGCAATGCGGCCTCCTCATTCGCACGCGCCATAGCGGAGTACATGCTGATGACCTGCGGATCATGTCGAGCGAGGCTGGCAAGGCGGCGTCGTGCAGATCTGGAGAGTGCGGCCTTTTGGCCGGATACATAGGTTACTGGTTTGCCGGGGCGCACTCGATGCAAATACAGGCGATCGGATGCAACGGCCCGTGCAACGCCGCCGAGATCCTCAAAGTTGCTTATGAGCACAAACACTGGGTCATTGCCGACGAACGCGCCGACAGAGAAGGAGTGACGGTTGTTTGGCGCGGGAACGGTAGACAGCCAGTCGTCCGCTCTCAATAGATCGTCGAGCAGGCGGTCGAACGGATCCTTTGGGGCTATTGCCGCGACCAGATCGGTGAGCCACTGGCTCACGTCAACAGTTGATGTGCGGCCAACCCCCGCAAAGCAAATTGTGGCGCTCCAACTTGACGATTGCGCAATGACAATCTTCTGGGTCTCGAAATCAGTGACTTTTCCAGTACGCACATCCATTAGGCGATAGTCGGCGCATTGGTAGATGCATCGATCTGCGGCTACGGTAATGTTGAGTGTCACTTGGCTCCATCAGCGCTGGCTGGCGGATTCATTAATTACGGTAGCAATCGCTTCGTCAGGGACCATCATGCAATGCTGTACTCGCCGGGACCCTCCGCCGCTTTCAGTTGAGGCGCAGCGTCGCGGATAGAGCTTAAGCGGCTACGAAAATACTGCGCGGTTTCGCGATCAGTGCAGTACACGTAACATCCTTTCATCCCGCGCGTCATCAACGTACGGTAAGTATTGCGAATAATTGCGTCCGCCTTCTCGCGCGCGCTTTTCGGGTAAGTTTTCAGTGCTTTCTTGTATCCGCGGATCGAGTGATCTTGCTTTGAGCGCTTTTCAGGTTGCGTGATAACCTGGTCTGCGCGCACAACAAGGTCCGGGCCAATGATCACTCCAACGTAATCAACTTCCAGTCCCTGACACGTATGGATGCAACCGATCTGCCGCACAGAGTCTTTCGCGGTAATCCATAGACCTTCATCGGACGCCAAATTCCATTGCATCCCAAATCCATGCTCCGGGATCACGACGTCCATGTCGTCGATTTTCTTCCTGCTTTTCCAGTCCCAGCAGTAGCCGGCCACCATCCGTGCTCGATTGTTTCGCGCATTGCGTGCCTCGATCAGATAGCGTACTTCTTGTGGCGTGTCGAGAACACGGAAATCATATTCATCTGTATCTAGCAATTTGTTCGCTGTGGTGCGGATGCCTAGCGAGTCATCTAACCATGCCAAGTAACCATCTGAACCATTGCAACGAAACTGGGACTCGAGTCGCAAATGCGTCACTCGCGCGCCAGCATGCCGCGCGCGAGCCGCAATATCGTCGCTTCGACCGACGTCTTTCCATGTCACCCGCTGATCTTCATCAATGAAAAATATTGAACAACGCGACGCGGCGATAACTTCAGAAACCTGATTCTCACCGCGATTGCCATAGAAGCCGGACTTCTCATTCAGTCGATGTGCCTCGTCGACGATTAAGACATCAAACTCGTCGGGTGGTGAGCCGACGAATTTGTCCGTGCCTCCAAATAGACTGGTAATACGTGATCGGCGCAGCGCCCCTGCAAGCGTATGTTCGATGACCTGTCGCGGTGCGCGGTTCTTGGTCGCATAGCGCGCGTTGAATTGCCGCGCGATCAGCGTGGCCAATAAGTTCACAGCGACAACGGATTTTCCAGTACCTGGACCGCCATCGACGATAACTACCTGCTTGTCGCCGTTTTGTGCGCTGGCGGCGTGCGAAAGCGCCGTCTCATACACAAGCTTTTGCTCATCGATAAGCACGAATTCGCGCTTCCCGGCCATCATTCCCTTTAGAGCGTCTATCAAACGACGTGACGGCCGGATTCGGCCTTTGTCAATACGATAAATCAACTCGCCATTGTCGCCGTGCCGAACGTGGCGCGCAATAAAGCCACGTAACTTGTCTCGTTCTTCGTCACCCGCCATGAAGATCGGCGCAAATTCGATGTAATGCGCATAGAACGGATCTAACAAATCCTTTCCGTCACGGCAATTGTGCAGGTACGCGCACGGCTGCAACGGGATGTCTTCGCTGTGAACGGTTTCATTGAAATTGCGCAATAGTTCCGCGTACGACCAGCTCTGGTACGAAGGATGATTCGTGTCAGCCTCACCTTTCGAAAAACGCGTGCGAACGATTGCGTCCATATTGGTTCGTTTCGCCGTTTCCCACTGCTTCAGTTCGACGATCAACAAATTGTCGCGACGAGCATCGTCTCGACCTGAGAGTAGCATGTCGATTCGCTTCGAGGACTGTGGAATGGAATATTCGACGGCGACTCCGCAGTCGACTGGTATGGAATCATCATTCAGTACGCGCGCCATCGCGAGCAGCGATTCCTTCCAGGAACGAACCTCTTGGCGCGACACGCCATGCCCCACTTGCTTTCTATATGCCTCCAGAATCACGGCCTCAATGTCGCGGGTGAATGCGGTGTGAAGAAACTCGGATTTTGTTGCGTGGTAAATAATCACTTAAATTGCTTGGGGTAGGTCTCACCAGTTACAAAGACGCTTCCAATGATCCCCTGCCACGCCTTAATTCTTGAATCGATTTTCGTTGTGCCATGTCAAGTAGTCCTTGCGTGGCTGGTGAACAGATTCAATTGGAAGGAAGCCAAGCGACTTGCCATGATGCGCGTAGTACTCGCGCCCGTTGTGCCAGTCCTCCTTTAGTCGCGTGCTAACTTCAAGGCGCAGCTCCGGCGTGACGGTGATGTAGCCCAAGTCGAAAAGTTTGTGCAGGTCCGATCGCAACAACAGACCGTTGCAAATTCTATGTGGACCTTCCTCTGCGTACGGCCGAATGTGTGCGGCTTCCAGCACTGGCAGCGTCTTCTCTCCTGTAACTGCGCACCGGCGTTGATATGCATCAGTGACTAGGACTCTGAATGCGCCCTGCCCTAGGCGCCCTCGCGCCAGGTACTCGGCTCCGAAACGAGCGACTTGTGCGTCCGACGTTTCCGTAGTCGGATCGGCTATGGGGTAGCCGAATTCAATGTGGCGCCGCACTGACTCCCACAACGAGCGTCCGTCTGGCTGGGTCGTGTCATAGGATTTCCCCTGAACAATGTTCGCCGCCCAGCTTGACGGCACCGGGATCCACATAGGCCTATCAAGAAAAAATGGCTCGGCCAATACATTGCAGCCAATAACAGGATCAGACACTTCTAGTTCGCGTCTGTATTTTCTGACGCGATCGATTAAGTCACTGAGGCTCGAAACGCCATTCTTCTGACCGAATGCGTCCCAAGCAAGTGATGCGGGCAGAGCAGAACTACGTACAAAGAAACCGCCTCCAACAATAAAGTTGTTAGGGCTATGCAGTTTAAAAAGGAACGGTTCTCCCGGCTGCAATACTCGGAAGTTCCGGGAACCGCTGGGCTGCCAGAAGTTCACTTCGTCTGGTTTGATTCGTGTTAGGAGATCAAACCAGTTCTTGTCTGTTACACCCACCCAGAGCTTCATACCTTACCGCTCCGCATTTGCCTGTTGCACATAAAAATGCGGCCCAGTGCCTACAGGTCCGTGTACTTGCGATGGCTGCCACGGGCTTTGTCTACAGGGTACTTCGTGGCATTCAGTTTGATCTTGTCGCGCGCGGCGTCGAAAAGGTCGATGTCCAATCGGTCTGCAAGGCGAACCAAATACAGCAAGACGTCGGCGACTTCTTCGCGAACACGGGCCAATTTCGTGTCATCGAGATTCGAAGACTCAGCATCGCTAAGCCATTGGAAATGCTCTAACAGCTCGGATGCCTCAACGCTGAGGGCAATCGCCAAATTTTTCGGGGAATGGAATTGATCCCAATCGCGATCCGCTGCGAACTTGCGCAGCTCATCTCGAATTTTGGAAAGTTCACTCCCAGGAGATTCATTTCTTGGATTCGTGGTTTTTATTGGCATGAAAATAATCGTCTCTAGCGCGAACCGTATTTCTTGAAATTGTTCGAATCTTGAGTAAGCAACTTCAAGAATCGCAAATTCAAAAACAACTTGTGAGTTCCAATTTGTTTTTCCTGCAAAACGCCGACTTCCTTAAGCTGGTGAAGATACGTCGACGCGGTTTGGCGTTTGGCAATCTCAGCATCCACGACATTCTCGATGCGGCAATAGGGCTGAACAAAAATGAGATCGATAAGCTCGCGGCTGTATTGCTTTGGCATCGTTTTGCGGGCGTAGTCTGCCGTGTGCTCGACGAGTTGCCTGACAGCTGCAATTTTTTCCAGCGTCCAAACCGCCGTACTTTCGACCGCGCGAAGCATGTACAGAACCCACGGCTCCCAAGCGTCGTCCTTTGTAACTGAGATTAATCCATCGTAATAGGCCGCCTTGTTCTTGACGATGTAGCGCGACAAGTACAGCACTGGCTGGTCCAGCAACCCCTGCTCGACTAACATCAAGAGATTCAGAATACGGCCCGTGCGTCCATTGCCATCAGTAAAAGGATGAATAGCCTCGAATTGGTAGTGCGCCACGGCCATGCGGATCACCGGATCGATATCGCGGCTGTCGTGCATGAACCGCTCCCAGTTGGCGAGCTTGTCGCGCAACCTCGATTCGACTTCAGGAGGCGTGTAGATCACCTCCCCTGTCGTTTCGTTCGCGAGTTTGGTTCCTGGCACTTTGCGCACGGTCATGCGCACGTTCTTGATCGTGCTGCAAACCTCTTCGGCCGTTCGCGTTGTTAGGGGTCGCTTGCCGAGCGATTCGAATCCGGCGCGGAGCGCCGTTCGGTAATGCAAGGCCTCTTTGGTCGCGGGATCCGGCGCGAGAGACTCAAGTTGGGCGTGGCGAAACAGGGCATCGGTCGTCGTGACAATATTTTCGATTTCCGAACTTGCCTGCGCCTCAAGGAGCGGGATCGAATTGATCAGCACGGCGGGGTTCGGTATCAATGCAGTCGCCTGGCGCAGCGCGGCGAGCGCGGCCCGTGCGCCGACACACGCCTTCAATACGGTCTTGGTCTCGATATCGACCGCCGGCGGCAGGTCCGGCAGATCATTGAAGGGGCGAGACGGGTCAAAATCCATATGTCGAAAAATATCAGTTTTTTCGACACTAGACCATGCCTATGTCGATTGTGTCGACAAGCCGTTGACAGCTGATTGACAGGCTATTATTTTTCCGTATTCTTTCACTTAATGGCAGTAAATGGAAATAATAGAGACCAGCATGCAGACCCTGACGTCTGAAATCGTCGCGCACGGTTTGGCCAATCGCGTGCTGAGGGACGCGCAATTTGCGCGCCTGGTGGCCGGTAGCGACCAGCGACGCTATCACCTGGCGAGCCGCGCCGCGAAGGCCGGCGAATTGCATCGCCTGAAACGCGGGCTCTATGTGCTGGACGCACGCTTTCGCGACCACCCTGCCCACCTATTCGCACTCTCCCAAGCGCTTGTGGCCGGCAGCTACGTGTCTTTCGAATCGGCGCTGGCACACCATGGCTGGATTCCCGAAGCCACCCGAGTGGTCGCCTCAGTTAATCCGGGTACCAAGTCTTTGCAATACGAACTTCCTGCGTTAGGACAATTTACGTTCTCGCCACTCACGACCCTGCCTGGGGCGTTTCTCGAGCTCGTCGAACGCCTTCAGATCGACCAGCAGGTCGCGCTGGTCGCCTCCCCGCCACGCGCACTGATGGATCTCGTTTGCCAACGCAAGGTCGAGTGGCAGGGCATGGGTTGGCTCACTGACGGTTTGCGCATTGATTCGGAATCACTGCAAACGATCACCCGCGCCGACATCGCCACGCTCAAACTGACCTACCAGCAAAAGCGAGTGCAGCAGTTCCTCAAGTTTTTTGCCCGGGAGCTGGGTCATGATTGAACTCTTGCAACAGCGTCTGACCCTCTACAAGCCTAACAACGCGCTCGAAGAAATGCAGGCAACCAAGGAAATCGCACAGGAGACTGTGTTGTATTCGTTGTGGCGCGGCGGCTTCTTCGAAGTCGCCGCGTTCCAGGGCGGCACCAGCCTGCGCATCCTCCACAAACTGCCGCGGTTTTCCGAGGATTTGGATTTCATTTTGAAAGTCCCGGCGCCGCAATTCAGTTGGACCCGATACCTCCCGCCGCTGGTCGCAGTGCTGGAAGAGTTTGGGTTACACGCGGAAGCGGTCGACAAGTCGCGAATGGATCGAAACATTCGCGAAGCGGCGCTGAAAGATGACTCAATCGCCAATCAGTTGAATCTCAAATTTTTTCGCGGCTCCGCGGAGCGAGCGCTCAAGATCAAACTCGAAATCGACGTGAACCCACCTGCCGATTCCGGCTTTGCATACACCTATCTCGACTTCCCGCTCGATTTCGAAGTCTGCCATCAGGACCTGCCCAGCAACTTCGCCTTGAAAATCCATGCGCTGCTATGCCGACCGTATCTCAAAGGCCGCGACTGGTACGATTTTGGCTGGTACGTCAGGCAGCGTGTTAGCCCGAACCTGCCGCATCTCAAAGCCGCGCTATTTCAGAACGGGCCCTGGGCCAATCAAATGATTGAGATCGACGACAACTGGGTCGCCGCACGACTAAATGAAAAAGTCACCACCATCGACTGGAAGGCTGCGGCGCAGGACATTGAGCGCTTTTTGAATGTAGCGGAAAAAAAGAGTTTGTCGCTGTGGAGCGTCGATTTCTTCAAGAACAAGGTTGATCAACTACTGGCCGCGATCAAGTCCCATTGAGGAGTAGCAAGCGTTTGACGTGTATAGGAAACCGCGATTCTCTATACACGTTGCCCGGATACGTAAAGCGGGCGAAAGCAAAGGCACCTTAATTGCGCAACCCATTGATAAAGCCAACGGCCATTCACTTTAATAGTGAATGACCGCCTATTTACCGCGTCAGTTCGCGCTCGATCGTTCTCTCCCCCGTTCTCGGCCCAATACTCCGCCCAAACCACCTGACCTCGTCGGCCAGGCCATGCAATCCCTCGGCGATCAACTGGTAACGCAGGTCCCGCCACGCTTCCTGAACAGCTTCTTGAGTCGCCGCTGCTGTGGGCGAAAGCCCCTGCTCGTTGATCGGCCCCCGCCGTGACCTATCCCACGTGCCCCGCACGGCCCCACGCATGGCTGCCCGGTAGAGACCATCGCGCGGACCTTTGGACACACGTCCCCGAACCCACGCGGGCGTGGCATTTGCCTCGATGCCCTGCGCTCGCAACTGCTCGGCAAACTGGGTGCGCCAGTCGCGCAGCCTTTGTTTGTCGATGCGCAGTCGCCTGCCGTTGTTGCCCATCGCCCGAACCACCAAATGCACGTGCGGGTGGTCCTGGTCCGTGTGCAAGGCCATCGCGTATCGGTGTTGCAGTGCAAACTCGTCGCGCGCAAATCCCTTGGCCGCTTCCAGCAAGCGCTCGGGCGGGGTCTCCGCCGGCATCGACAGGACGATGTGATGCGTGAGTTTGACGGCGCGTCGGCCTGACGCGCCTTTGTACGGGTTGCGGCCGACCAGCTCGTCGATGCCAATCTGCCAGGCATCCGACAGCGACTGAGCGGCTGACGGGCCACTGAGCTGCTGGCCGTCGTCGGTCTCGATCGCGAGCTCCCCTTGCCGACCGACATACGCCATGTGCGCAACCGCCTTCCTGGCGCTGCTGGCACTCCCCGACACTTTGACCATGACCTCGGGAGTACGCCGCACAGTCCGCAGAATCTGCTCCATTTGCGGCAGCGTCAGCCGATCCCGTCGCCCAGGCCCGCGGCGGCCGTGACTCACGATGTCCCATACCCAATCCTTGTCCACGCGAACTCCCTCCCGCTATTGCCAGCTGCGTAGATTTTTTTCGAGCAGCGCGTTGACATGGTCCCGCGCGGCTTCGCAGAGCTTCAGCATCATCCCTAACTCACACGTAGTCGCCTGGAAGGCGTTTTGCGACATCAGCGCCCGGAATGTTCCGAGGCCCCGAATGAGGTTGCGCAATGCCGCCAGCTCGGCCTGCGGCACGGGCGCCGTACCGGTGAGGTGCGCACGCAACGCGACCGACGCATAGGTGGCTGTTGGCATCCCTCGCGCGCCGGCGCGCGCCTGCAACAACAGGGCATCATCGCGCCGCAACCGGATGCTCAGGCGACCATCTCGTGCGGGCCTTGCACCCTGGCGCAAGATCGCCTCGTCCGACATATGCGCGCCGTTGAGCGACGACTGCAGCAGGCGTTTCAGGATCACTGACTCGGTGACGCCCTGCTCCTGCGCAGCCACCCGCAGCGCAGATTTTGTTTCTGCGCTAACACGGCATTGAATAAAACTTTCTGCAACCATGTATCACATCGTGTGACGTTAGCAGCCGAATGGCTATCCTGCATTTTTCTTTCGACAACTCTTCGCACGGGATTTTACGCCTGGCATGCTAACAATCAACAACGCCACAGAAATATTTATTGATTCTGGTTCGCTAACGTTCGTGCACCGCCTAACAAGTTCGCGGGCGTCCGCGGAAGTTCAAAAGCACTATCGTTTCTGAGTTCAAGCGCGCCGACGCTCGATATGGTCCACCGACTTAGGGCGCTGACATGCGCCCTTTTGACTTGGCCGCAAGGGGCGAGTAGGTTCTTTGCCAATGACACACTCGCCGATAACTTGCGTGCAATCGACAAGCACACCGCGTCTGCGAGGCGTCGCAACCACCCTCCTGTTGATCGCGTGCGCCTTTAGCTTTTCCGCAACATCGACCCCAGTCCTCGCGGAAGATCTGCAGCTGTCGCCGGTACGCCGCACAACGATCGCGAGTGCCGATCCTGAAGCCTCGCTGCGTTTCTATCGTGACCTGCTTGGGTTCACCGTCGAGTACGACGTCGTGGCCACCGAGCCAGGTCAACTGGCGGCGTTCGCTCCTGGTGCGACGCAAGGACGGGCCATCGCGCTGCGCAGCGGCGAGAAAATGGGCGGGTCGATCGGACTCTTTCACACGCCCAGCATGAAGCGGGGTGGCCAATGCAAGCAGACCGCCGACAGCGGCGCGGTCGCGATCCTGCTGCTGACCAATGACCTGGACGCGCTATACCGCCGACTCAAGGCCGCGGCCGTGCCGTTCGTCAACGAGCCGCACACCTATGACAACAGCCGCGGCAAAGGTCCGATCGGAACATTCACGGTGTTCGACCCGGACTGCGTCCGCATCGCCTTCGCGCAGATCAAGCGCGAAACGCTCGAGCAAAGTGAGCGGCGGTAGCCGACTTCAGCGTCCCAGCTGAAAGTCCGGGTTTGTTAAGGATTATCCAACACCTACCCATTAGCCTAGCCGCACTCGGACAATGCGCCGCATGGGTAGGCGTCGAACAATCCTTAACAATTGCAGTCCGCTAGTATTTGGTCCGGACATGCGTTCCGTACGATCCGTAGCACTGGTATCCCGCCGGGTTCTTGTGCGGACGGAGGGTGGCGTCGTGTGACTTGCGTTCAAAGAGCTTGCGGCAACGGGTACAGCGGAAAACGTAGACGGGGCCATCTCGCCGCCCGAGCGACCTGCGACGATCAGCAAGGCGTGGCGACAGGCTTTCAGCAGATCGCGCCGTGGGTGGAACTGACTGCGGTCCGGACGGCGTTAGTTCGATCGGATAACGGGGGGAAAATGGCGTCTGTGTTGACGTGACACCAAGGATGCTATCGACGCGGTAGCTACGAGGCTGACCATCCTCCGCACGCACGGCCATCAGTAGAACGTCTCCTGCCTTTGATCGACGTAACGAATATGCCTCGATGGCGCGCGTGGAGCGCCTGCCGTTCTGGTCACGGTAGTCGATTTCGACGAGCAGCCGGTTCGCAGCTGCAAAGCGGACGGATTCGATCAGGCTTTGGCCACGGGCACCGGCAGGAAGCGCAACAACACGCTCGCGGATAGCTTGTTCGCTGGCGCCAAGGCGCGGCATTGCGGGAAGTTCGGGTGGCAGCTGCTTGCCGTGGAGCCAATCGAAAATCTCCGGCAAAGCATTCCAGAAGGATTCAACGGGAAGCAACGCCGGGAGCTGGTGGTTGAGCATACTGGCCCAACCAGCCTCAACGTCTCCACGATGACCCTCGATGTCTGTTAGCCTGGGCACCGGTATGCCTTTGAACGCACACTTTGCCTGCAATACCTCAATGAACTGATGCTGCTCGGGGCGTGCGTCGGTATTGCGATACAAATTGACTACGTCATATAGGTCGCGCGGGCGCGTACGCTCGGCGAGAGCTCTGAATTTTTCGGCGAATGCTTCGACATAGTCGTAAGCGAGCACTTCGATGCCTTCGGCTGGAACGTCGCTATAAGGATGAAAGATTTCGATTGTTGCGGGCGGCAGGACGATATGCTCGTCGGCAGTCAGGTCAAGCTTGATGCGCGGCAAGGGCCGCGTTGGCGACACCGGGCCCTTGTAACTAATTTTCCCTTGGCAGGAGAGTTGGCCTCGAGGGTTCTGATAGACGTCGAATTCCTGCTGGTCGACTGGAATTTCGATGCCCGTTTCCTCGTAAATCCAAATGCCGATCTCGGCAAAAACGCGCCTAAGGAAAGCCGGATCGAGATGCGCAGCGTCGCGAAGCGTAAAGTCGAGGTCTTCCGAGAAACGGTAGGTTTCGAAGAAACACTTCTTGAGACAGGTCCCGCCTTTGAAAACCCACGATTCCGCGAGCTCGTCATGCGCGTAGATGCCCGCAAGCATCCAACCGAGGACGTAGTCCTTCTCGATCACATGCGGATTTAGGGAGGTCTGGGTTGCGACCTCAAGAATTTCTCGTCGGTCGATCAATCGGTACCTCCTGATTTCCACGAGGAGGGAACGGCAATTCGCCACCGCGAAACGATGCACCGGCAGTCTAGGGCGGGATCGAGTTTGGCGTTACCAGCGGTCAGACGTGCCTGGCAGAGTTCAACGAGCTCGGCGGCCTTGGGATGTTTTTCCGCAAGGAATCCAAGCCGCTTGAATACGGCGCCGTTTCCGAGTCGGTCACCGTAGGAGACGAGTTTCTGGTCATCTCGGTCCGCGCGCTTGAGATAGGCGTCTAGACAGTCCGCGACATGTTGGATGCCGCCTCCGAGGGCTGGGTCGTCCAGTATGTCGACGATTGTGCGGTGAACGTCGGAGACCGGAACTTTAGTTTGATGGCGCCAGATTGTTTTGGTGCCAAATATTTTGTTAGGGTCGAGATGTTTAAGCGTAAATTCGAAACCCTGCCGCGTCTCTGATTTCTGGCGAATTGTTAGTCCTGTGATGACGACCACATCCTTGAATATTTGTTCGGTTAGGTCCCAATGTTCAGCGGCCGTCCGGCCGGCTACGTATGCCGGTGCAAACAGCGCCGGAACTAGGACCCAGGCGTCGTCCAGGACTCGCTCTTTGCCAAGGGTAGCCAGGGACGCTGGGACATATGCGCCTGAGCCGACGCGGCTCACCCATCCTTGCTCTCGCCAGCGCGACAGTCGCTTCGCCGCCTCCACTCTGGAAACGGAGAGCGCGCTCGCGACATCGTCAATGTGAACGACGTCGCCGGCAACTGAAAGCACTTTCAGAAGCTGAACTCTTCCTTGAGGCAGGCGGACAGGTACAGAACGTTCCATAAGTATTTTTTCTCGAAAAACGTAAATTTCCGCAGATTATATATCCTCTCTACGTGACGATTAGATATTATAATTACATTAATTCTCGATAAATGCGAAAAATAGCTCTTATAATATACTAGGCCACTGCTCTATATATACCTGTCGCTTTTCACCAGGATCATCCCAAACGTCCGCTTCGGGTTTGGCAAGCTGACATGCGATCATTTGACTACAGTCAATTTTGGTCTCACGTTAGCTCGAAGACCATTGGCAGCCGAAGGACTCACCGGGCCCCCGCGCAGCTTGTCGAGATAATCCGCCCAGTGCTGCAGCATCTTGCGTCGCTCATCGACTCGAACGCTTCGATTGTAAGCCGCGCGGATCTGATCCTTCGGCACGTGCGCCAGCTGCAATTCAATCAGGTCCGGATTCCAGCCTTGCTCGTTAAGCAGCGTGCTCGCCGCTGCGCGCACGCCATGCGCCGTCTGCTCGTCTTTGCTGATGCCCAGCCGGCGCAGCGCCGCGACCAGCGTGTTGTCGCTGATCGGCTTCAGCATGGACTGCGGGCTCGGGAACACATAGCGACCGTGCCCCGTCACCGCATGCAATTCTTCCAGCAAGCTAACAACCTGATGGCTCAAGGGCACGAGATGCGCCCGCCGCGATTTCATCTTCTCGGCGGGAATGCGCCACATGGATTCCGCAAAATCGATTTCTTTCCACTCGGCCTTACGCAATTCACCGGGTCGTGGAAACGCATAGAACGCGATCTTAAGTGCGGTCTCGGTCGTCGGCTGCCCTGAGTACGTCCACACCACCCGCAGGATTTCCGCGAGGCGCTTGGGATCTGTGACCGCCGCGAAACTCTTCTTGGTTCCAGCCACTAACGCACCGCGCAGCACGACGGTCGGATCCCCCTGCACGTGGCCGCAGGCGGCGGCATAGCGCATGACCTCGCCAACCGCCGTACGCACGCGGCGCGCGGTCTCGTGGCGCCCGGTGGCTTCGATCTTGCGCAGAAGCCCCAAAATCTGCGGCGCCCTGACATCGAAAATCGGCATGCGACCGATGAAGGGATAGACGCGCTTGCGCAGCCAGGCGGCTTTCTGCGCGATCGTTCCCGGATCGAGCCGCGCCGCCTGCGATTCCATCAATTCTTCCGCGACGGTTTTGAAGTCAATGGCGCGCGCGGCGCGCGCCGCTTGGCGACCCGCACTGGGATCGACACCGCCCGCGAGCTCGCGACGTGCCGCGTCGCGTCGGTCGCGAGCCATCGCGATCGAGACCTCTGGATACACGCCTAACGAAATCAACTTCTCGCGACCGTCAACGCGATACCGAAGCCGCCAACCAGGCGCTTTGGTGCCCTCGAACAACAGGTACAGCCCACCACCGTCGTGCAACTTTCGGCGCGGCCCGCTGGGATCGAACTTGCGTATTTCGGCGCGAATTTTCAGCTCAGATAGCATGTGGGGGTAGCTCCAATTTCAAAATTCCTCGGAAAAATGGCTCTATTTCTTTCACGAACTCAAATTGTGGGGGTAGCGGGCGATGGGAAAAACGTCGGGTACCCCCAAAACTACCCCCAGATTGGTCTGGCTGTAAAGAATCAGTTTCGAACGTAAACGAACGAAAAGTCCTATTTTTCTCGGGATTTTTGAACCGCGGCGAACGCCGGCGGACGTCTCTGAACTACATTCTGGCGGAGAGGGTGGGATTCGAACCCACGTGCCGGAATTACCCGACCATCCGATTTCGAGTCGGCGCCGTTATGACCACTTCGGTACCTCTCCGGCACGACGGTTTGCAAGCGCGGTATTCTAAACCATGGCGCTTTACCCTGCTTTCCTGACCCGGCCGTGGCGGCGGGTACCGGCTCTGGTACTGACCCTGGCGCTGGTCGCGCTGGTCGCGGGACTCGGTGCCTGCAGCCGTCCTGACAACTCACTGGCAAAACTGCATGAAAGCGGCGTGTTGCGAGTCGCCACCACCTTCGGTCCGCTGAGCTACTACCTCGGCGCCGAGGGACCCGAGGGCCTCGACTATGAACTGGCGCGCGACTTTGCGGCGCGCCTGGGACTGCGGCTGCAGATCACCGCCTACCCGGATCGGGACGCGATGCAGGCCGCCCTGCGTAACAACCAGGCCGACCTGGCTGCCGCGCACCTAACATTCGATGCGGATTGGAGCCCTGATGGCCAAGCGGCTCCGCCGTGTTATCTGATGCCGCAGGTCTTTGTCGGCGTGCGGGGCCGCACCCGGGCTAGACAGCAGGCAGATCTGAAGGGGCTCAAGCTGCTCGTGCACGAGCGCAGCCCGCAATTGCATCGCGCCGAGGTGCTGCGCGCGGAAATAAAAGCACTGCAGATTGTTACGGTTGGCCTGGCACCCGGGAAGGAATGGGCCGACCTGCTGATGGCCGGCACGGGGGATATCGCGCTGGTGGATGCCGCGGAATTCGCGCTGGTCCGCAATAACCAGGTTCGCCTGATCGACGCCTTCGGCGACACCGAGGAGCGCCCAGTGCAATGGGTAGTACGCACCGGCGCAAAATCGCTGATTCAGGCCATCGACAAGTTCTGTACTGATGTCGATGGCCTGAGCCTGCTGGCGCGCGCGATGCAGCGCACGCTGCCAGTGGAACGCCGTACCCGACGCGTGCCAGCGGCCGAGTTCCGCACGCTGCAGGTCACGCGACTACCGCAACTGGTGCCCTACTTTCAGGAAGCAGCCGCCGCGACGCAGCTCGACTGGCGGCTGCTGGCCGCGCTCGGTTACCAGGAATCGCAATGGGATCCGACCGCCGTATCGCCTAACGGCGCGCAAGGTCTGATGATGCTGATGCCGGCCACGGCCCGTTCGTTAGCTGTCACTAACCCGATGGAGGCGCGCGCCAGCATCGTGGGCGGCGCACGCTATCTCGCGGCACAGATGCAGCGCATACCGGCTCGCATCAAGGATCCGGAGCGCAGTTTGTTTGCGCTCGCGGTCTATAACACCGGGCTCGGTCATCTCGAGGATGCGCGCATCCTGACGCAGCAGAATGGCGGCAATCCGGATCTCTGGGCCGACGTCAAACGCCACCTGCCCCTGCTCGAGCAGCAATACTGGTACGCGCGCGCGGCCAACGGTTACGCGCGCGGCGGCGAGACGGTTGGCCTGGTGGACAATGTCCGTCAGTACTGGACCTTGTTAGCTGATTACGTGCCGCCGCCCGCGCCGACGCTGACGGATCCGGATTCAGAGGCCGCCATAGACAACCTGGCGACGCCGGCCGTTCCGGAGGATTCGTCGGCGGTGGAGCCGGCTAAACCCGCGACGGATACCGGCGCAGCGCCCTAACTTACGGGCGTCATGCGCGCCTTGCGCCAGGTGCCGCGCAGGTAGTAACTGCCGACCAGGAACAGCGCGACCAGGCTGGACGCGGAAATACTCCACCAGATCGCGTCCGCCCCCCAGCGCGGCAGCAACGCCAGCGACAGCGGAATGCGTACCAGCCACAGCGCGATGAACAGCACGATCAGCGGCACCATGACCGCACCCGCGGCCCGCACCACGCCCGACAGCACCATGGCCATGCCGAACAGCAGGTAGGACCACAGCACCACGTTGTTGATGTGCTGCGCGATATCCAGCGCCGGAGTACCAGGTGGCAGAAACAGGCTCAACGCCGCGCGGCCGAATATATAGAGCAACAGAATCACGGACCCTGCTAACAGAAAATTGAACAGCACGCCGTAGCGCGCGATCGAGCCGACCCGGCCCCATTGGCTGGCGCCGATATTCTGCGCGGCCATCGATGACACGCCGGCGCTGAGCGCCAGCGACGGCATCTGGATGTAGCTCCACAGCTGCATCGCGGCCGCAAATGCCGCGGTCGTATGCGCGCCAAAATTATTGACCATGCCGTAGGTCGCCGCCATGGAGCCCGACATCACGATCATCTGCGCGCCCATCGGCAGTCCCTTGGTCACCACGGTCTTTATGATCGCGAAATCCGGGCGCAGCAAATGCAGGTCCGCACGGTGCAGCACCAGCGGGTTCTTGCGCCGGTAGATATGCGCGAGCAGACCGGCCAGGCTGACAGTCTGGGCAACGACGGTGGCCAATGCCGAACCTGCGATACCCATGGCAGGGGCGATGCCCAGGCCAAATATGAACACCGGGTTGAGCGCGATATCCAGCACCACTGACAGCACCAGATAGATGAAAGGCGTGCGCGAATCACCGGCGCCGCGCAACGCGGCCATGATGAAAAAATAGAAATAGCTGATCGGCAGAGCCAGAAACAGCACCCGCATGTAAGACACCGCCATCGACTCCGACTCCGGCGGCGTGCGCATCACGTGCAGGATCGGTTCGGCCAGAAAAGCGCCGGCCACCGCAAACAGCACCGCCAGCAGCAGGAAGAAGCTGGCGCTGGTTCCAACCACCTTGCGCGCCTGATCGAGCCGCTGCGCGCCGATGTACTGCGCGATCAGGATGGTCGACGCCATGGTCATGCCGAACACGACGCCTAACAACAGAAACATGACGGTGTTGCCGTTGGCGGTGGCGCTGAGCGCGGCCTCGCCCAGGTACTTGCCGACCCAGATGGAATTGATCGAGCCGTTCAAGGTCTGCATCACGTTGCCCATGAGGATGGGCAACGAAAAGAAGAACAAAGTGCGCGGTATCGAGCCGGTCGTGAGACCGGAAGGAGAGGTTTTCATTCCAAGGGACTCTTCACTGTATCGACCCAGATGGGATTGGTGTACGCCTTCGCGCTCTGACTATCGTCGACCAGGAGCGCATACCAGTGCGCAGCACCGGCGATCAGCGAAAAATCGACATGCACTTCGTTAGCTGCGGGACCGGCGAACGATTCGGCTTTCACGACTGCACCGTCACCGATCAATTCGACTTTACGGATGCCTGCAACTGACTTCAGATCAAAACCGAGCGTGAACGGCGCGCCCGGCGTGAGCCTCAGCGTGTCGCCGAACATCACCGACGGAAAAATCAGCGGGCCGAAGCTTACGTAGGCATGCCCATCCTTCAGCGCGCGGGCAAATCCCGCCGCTGTCGGCCTGGCATCCAGATGCGCGAAGGCGCGAATGCGCCCCGACTGGTCGTTCCAGATGTCATGCGTATCCGAGCCGGACGTCAGATAGATTCGGTGCCCCTTGTTCCACAGGTTCCACAACTGCGTGAGCACTTTTTTATCGTCGTCAGGCTCGCCAGCATTGATCTCCAGCAGGTCAAAGCCCGCATTGAATCCGCCTGGTACCACGCCCGCTGCGAGACTCGTCATGTAGCCATCGGGCAGGTAGGGATGGTTCGACTGAATGATAATCGCGCCGAGACGGCGCGCATCCTGAAACAGCTCGGCAGCGCTCGCCTTGCTGGTATCGATGCCCATTTTTTCACCTAACAACAGCGGATAGGCGTTGAAATGGCCCCAGGACGCGGAGTATTCGATGCTGGGAATGAAGGGCATGCCCCTGCGCAAGGCGATCCGCTGCAGCGCCACGTGATTCACAGTCGAGTCGTGATCGCTGACAAACAGCAGATCGAGCCCAGCCGCCAGCTGCGAACGCGCGAGATCGGCGGGCGGGGTCACGGCTTCCGCCTGATCGGCATGGTGGTGCAGGTCCGCCGCATACCAATTCTGCGCGCGCGGATCGAACTGCGTCGTCAGCGCTACGGCCGCCACCTTTGTGGCGCCAGGGACGACGTTCAGCGCGAGCTCGCGGCCCGCGCCCAGAAATCCACCGCCGGCGGAAATGTTGAACAGATAGCGTCCGGCCGCGATCGGAATCTCGACGCTACCCTTGCGGTCGAGTTCGGTGAAAAACACCTTGCGGCCGAGAAATTGCACCAGGGGTTTTTGCCCTTCGACAATGGCGATGCGCGCATCCAGCGGCCGGCGATCACTGGCGCGGCTGACATTGAACTCAATTTTTCCGGGCCCATCGAGGTTCCGAAAGTCGCGCACTGCACTCGCGCCTGCAGCAACGGTCACCGCCGTTTTCGCGGTCTGCGAGGAATTTTTCGCGGTCGCATACAGCGTGTAGTCGCCGGCCGGGAGTGTCAGCTCGTAGCTGCCGTTCTGACCTAACACCCAGCCATAGGGCTGGCCCTGCTTCTCGATCACGATCACCGGCCGCGCGATCTTCGCGCCGTCGCGGCCGGTCACGACACCGCGCACCAGGCCCGCGGGCAGGTGCCGGCGGGTGATTTCTGCCTGGATGACAGGGCCCAGGTCGCCGCTCGGCCCGACCTGCAGCCAGCCGCTGAAACTGCGGCTCTCGCCGGGCTTAAGACTGTGCTGAAGATAAAGATCCTTGGAGCCGTAGTTGATGTGGTCGAACCCGGCGGAGTGCAGCGCGACGGTCCAGTCTTCGTCGTAGCCCACGATGCGATCCGCCAGCGCGCCATCGGCCTTGCCCTTCTCGCGGCCCGCGAGGCCCGGAATGCCGAAGAAATAGCCACCCTTCGCCCACAGCGTCAGCCCGGAGAGCAGGTCCGTCAGCACGGCGTCGCCGCCATTTTGCATTGTGGTCATGATTTCGACGTGATCGGAATTCGCCTTGAGCGTATAGAGCGTCGTGATCGTGACCTTGCCCCAGTCGCGCTCCGCGCGCACCACCGCCTGCGCCGGATCACTTTGAACGATCGTCACGCGCTGATAGGTGTTAGGCCAGCCGGACCAGGCGTTAGGTATGAAGTCGGCGAAGATCGCCCGGTCGCGCCCGATCTTGCCGCCGCGCACCGGCGCCACATCGATGATCGCGCCGCGCGGCACGCCATACGGGACCACCGACTCGACCGCGATCGCGATGGCCAGCTTTTCGTTGACCAGCGTGATATCGCCGGCCGCCCGGGCGTCGCCACGCTCGATCGGCGTCGGGCCGGTGATGACCTGCACGGCGGCCTGCGCGATGCCGGACAGCGTCAGGACCAGCAAGGCCGGGAAATTCCGCAGTTTCATTCGCTTCGCGGGTCCTTCAGCAACCGACATTTCTCAAACACAGTCAGCCGCGGCGCGCGGCAAAGAAATCCGAGAGCAGTGCGCCGCATTCTTCTGCCAGCACACCGCCAAACACATCGACCCGATGATTGAGCGCCGCCAGGCCGAATACATCGGTAATACTGCCCGCGGCACCCGCCTTGGGATCCCACGCGCCAAACACCACGCGCCGCACCCGCGCATGCACCAAGGCTGCGGCGCACATGATACAGGGCTCAAGGGTCACATAGAGCGTGGTTTCCGTTAGCCGGTAGGTTTGCAGGGCCTTGCCCGCAGCGCGGAGCGCCCGCATCTCGGCGTGCGCTGTCGGATCGCAGTCTTCAATCGGGCTGTTAGCTCCGCGGGCAATGATCTTGCCGTCGCGCACCAGGACCGCGCCAACTGGCACTTCGCCGGCAAGCCCCGCATGACGCGCCAGGCCGATGGCTTCGCGCATGAAATCGATGTCGGATGGCATTGGCATGCCGTCATTTTGCCGGAATTGCGTCGATCACATGGACGAGGCTAGGATCGAGCCGATGAGACCCCAGCTGCGCGTCGTGCCTGACCACCTTGTGACTCCCATTCTCGATGAGGCCAAGCGCATCCTGGCCGAGATCGGCGTTGAGGTGCGTGGCGAGCGCCTGCGCCAGCGCCTGCTCGACCATGGCCTCAAGCTTGCGCGCACTGCCGATGAGGCCGACCGGGTGTTGTTTCCGCCCGGGGTGATCGACCAGGCGATCGCGACAACGCCGAAATCCTTCACGCTCTACGATCGCGACGGCAAGCCGTACACCGAGCTCGGCGGCGACAAGGTGCATTTCGTGCCGGGTTCCAGCGGCTTGCAGATCCTGGATCATCGCAGCGGCGAGACGCGCCAGTCCAAGACCCGCGATTTCATCGAGTACGTGCGCCTGGCCGACGGGCTCAAGCACCTGGGCTATCTCGCGACCGCATTTTCCACCAACGATATCGAACCGCAGGTATCGGACGCCTGGCGGCTGTATCTGGTGATGACCAATTCGCTCAAACCGGTGGTCTCGGGCGCGTTTACCGAAGACGGCGTGCCGCGCATGGCGCAGATGATGCAGCTGTTCCGCCGCGATCAGGCCGATCTGATTGCCCGGCCGATGTCCATCTTTACCGTGACAGCCACTGGCTCCTATCGATTCAGCGAAGATTCGTGCCAGAACCTCATGGACTGCGCCGAGTTCGGCATCCCGATTGAAATCGTGCCCGTAACGCTGATGGGACTGATCGCGCCCGTGACGCTGGTGGGCGCTACGGTCATGCATGTCGCCGATGTCCTCGCGGGCCTGACGATGGCGCAGATCGTCAAGCCGGGCACGCCGGTGTTGTTCGGCGGCGCCCCCGCCACGTTCCACATGAAGACCTCGATGTCGCCGATGGCGGCGATCGAGACGCAGCATCTGAACGTCGCCTACGTGGAAATTGCCAAACACCTGCGTCTCCCGACACAGGGGTACATGGCGCTCGGCGAAGGTAAATTCCTCGATGCGCAGGCCGGCGCCGAAACATTTGGCAGCGCGCTGCTCGCCGCGATCGCCGGCGTCAATTCCGTCTCCGGTCCCGGCATGCTGGACTACGTGCTGACCTTCAGCCTGGAAAAACTCGTTTTCGATGACGAGCTCTGTGGTCAGGCGCTGCACTTCTGCCGCGACTTCAAAGTGATGGACGACCTGCCTACCGTGGACCTGGTGCGGCACCTGCTGAAGGAGAAACACCTGCTGACTGCCGAGCACACGCTCAGGTACTGGCCGCAGGAATTGTATTTGCCGGGCATGGTGATCGACCGCATCAATCGCGAGATCTGGCAGATGGGGGGCAGCATGACGCTCGACCAGCGCGTCAAGGAGGAAGTGGAGCGGTTGCTCGGTGACTATGTATCGCCGGTTACGGATCCGCGGCTGGATGCGGAAATGTTGCGGCTGATCCGCGCCGGCATGACCAGCGACTCGCCCTTGCCCGAGATCCTGCCGCCCGTGTTGCAGCCCGCTAACAGCCCGAGAGCGGCGCGGGCCGCGCGACCGTCGCACCGACCGACTCGCAACCGCCCAAGCTAACGCGGCGCCGGCCAATCAGTGGTCCCCGGGTCATCGTCCCGCGTGTCCGGCGCCACGGCGGCATACCATCGTCAGGCATCTACCAGCTAAGGGGAAACAAAATGCTACGCGCGCTTGCAATCACATGGGCTGTGCTCGGACTAACAGTTGAGCCAGCTGCTGCCGCACAAACGGCCCAGGAATCGGCCGACACCTACTGGGTGGCCGGCAAGGACCGAGCCGTGACGCCAATGGCGGCCTGGCAAAAGAAACGTAACATCCTCACGGCATCCGGAGCCGCGGCGGTCCAGAAAGCGCCCCGCAGTGCAGTGCGCTACGACGCGAAAATCGTCGCCTGGCCGACCGCGACGGTCAAGGTGTTGACGTTCCGAAAAGCTAACGGCGGTGTACTGCATCCGATCACCGACGAAACCGTATTGTATGTCTTGGAAGGCAGCGCCCAGATTACCGTCAAAGGCAAGCCCGTGGTGCTCGCAACCGGCGATGTCGCCAGTCTGCCGACCGGCGCGCTCACCAACCCAGGCGCACCCGTCGATGCGGTCGTCATCGCCTGGACAGCCGCCAGCCTGGTGCCCGGCGCAACCCCGGCAGTCGTCACGGCGCAGAGTGTGACCTCGCAGGGTGCGGGCCAGCTCACCATCCGTCGCTACGAATTCCCAGGCAACTCAGTACGCGCGGTCACCATGGCCAAAGGCATGAAAACCCCACCTAACAGCGCGAAAACGGATTCGATGATTTACGTGACGCGCGGCCCGATGAAATTCACAGAGAACGGCCAGGAATTCACGGTCACGGCCGGTGATTTCCTGCGCGAAGTAGCAGGCGTGCAGCACAACTGGGATGTGACCGAGGAATCGGGATTCGTCACGACCAGCGCCTTGCCGCTGGGAGCCGGACCGATTGATCCGTCCAAGGCTACAGACCGCCCCAAATAGCCAGGCTTTACGGCACCACCTGACCAATGGATGTCAGCTGATAGCAAGCCCCGCAAGCTGGTAGCCGATCAATACAAAGCCTGCCGTCATGATGGCAACATTGGTCACGTAGGCGCTGCGCTGGAAGGAGGCCCTGCGCCGCCACAGCTGAAATGCCAGCAGAATGAATGCCAGTGCAATGACCTGGCCGAGTTCGACGCCGATGTTGAACGCGATCATGTTGCCGACCAGGCCATCGCGCGACAGTGCGAGATCCTGCAGTTTTGTCGACAGGCCAAAGCCATGCACGAAGCCGAACGCCAGGACCGCCGCGCGGGTGTTGATGGCCACACCCCAACGACGAAACGCGCCGATGTTCTCCAGCGCTTTGTAGACCACCGACAGGCCGATGAGGGCATCGACCAGGTGCGCATTGATGTGAATGCCCGCCAGCACGCCAAGCAGCAACGTCGTGCTGTGACCGACAGCAAACAGTGTTGCGTAGAGCGCGACGTCGCGGAGTCGGTACAGGAAGAAGATCACCCCGGCGAGAAACAGCAGGTGATCGTAGCCGGTCACCATGTGCTTGGCGCCCAGGTACATCAGCGGCAGGAAATGCACGCCGGAGAGTGATTCGAGGAACCGGGCATCCCCGCCCGCCACGCCGTGCGCAAAAGCCGCACCCGCCATCAGCAACCCCAGCGCAACCGCGGCACCGCACTGAACAGATCGCAGCATGGCGCGGCTCACTGGATCAGCCCGTAATTGATGATGTCGCGATAGTAGCCGGTCACCGTCAACGTGATGGTCACCGGCTTGTCTGAAATGTTGAGCCAGAACCAGCCATGCTCCCCGCTGAACGGCGCCACCAGTGAACCGCGCCCCTCGTGGCCCGACTGCTGCTCTTCATAGCGCACGAATTCCCTGCCCGCTCCCGGCTCATGACCGTGAAAATCCGTGTAGACCTCGCCATCCGCGTGCCACGTGTAGAGAATCACCTGCGCAGCGTCTAACGCCGCCTTGATCTCAGTCTGCTGGTACAGTCCCAACCGCACGGTGACAGTTTTTGTCTGCGCGTTCGCGGACTTCAGCTGCACCACAGCAGGATTTGGCAGCGGCGTCGGATCGCCGGCCTCCGGAATCTTCACCTCGCGGTACTTCTCGTTCCCGCCGGTCACGTCCTTGAACTGCAGCGTACGCGACGGTGCATGTATCGCCGTCAGGCCCATGCGGGCACCGACGCCTGTTAGGTCGAAGCCGTATTCCGCTGGCAGGACGACCAGCACCAGCAGTACCGCCGCCACGCCCACTGCTGCGGCAATGCTGGCATACAAGCGCCGGCTACTGGGGGGCGTGACTTCGAACGGAGAAATCGGTTCAGTCATGGATGAAGGCCTCGGTTGTCGTTGCAGATCGTCGCGAACGTTTCATCATGCGGAATAGCGCGGGCAAAAGCCCCCCTCACTCCCACTCAATCGTCTCCGGCATCTGCAAGTTCCTGAAAATATAGGTTTGGGTGTTAGATCGCTCCATTTTTACCGTCAGGTCGACCGACAAACAATGTTGCTTGGTGCCGATAGTTGGCGATGGGTGGCGACAGACGGCCGAGCGAGGCGAGCGCGATGGAATCGTTGCCGCGCGCGATCCGGCGCAGTTCGGCAAGCGAAATATCCCCCGGCCGGAGCGTCAGGCTACCCATGGTTAAACCAATCCCCCCGGTTCGTTCGTCATGGTGTCATCAACCCGCCCATGCTGACACGGGAGTACGCGGACATGAAGCATCGATTACTATCCATCTGGATCGTCGCCGCCGGCCTTGGAATGGCATCAGCGACCGCATCGGCTGACATCTTCCTCCTGGTGCCCGGCATCGCCGGCGACTCGATTGGCAAGGGTCACGAGGGCTGGATTCGAGTTTCGAGCGTGGACTGGGGAGTCGGCAACAACACGACCATCGGGTCGGCCACCGGTGGCGCGGGCGCCGGCAAGGCGAGTGGCGAAAAACTCAGACTGACAATACCCACCGGTCCTTGGTCCCGGGATTTCGTGAATACCCTTTTCAGGGGGGCGAATTACCCCCAGGTTGTCATCGATCAAACCAGCATCGATGGCCGCCCGATGTATCGCGTGACGATCGCGACATTATTCCTGACGAAGTACCACATCGAATCGACCGCGAAAATCCAGCCGGAGGAAGAAATCGAAGGCGTGTTCGGAAGTGTCCGCGCCGAGTTCTACGCGATCAGCGCGGACGGAAAAGTGACCGCGGCGCCGGTGGGCTGGAACTTCGTCACCAACACGGCGAACTAGACAGACGGCAGGTCGAGACCCTGTTCGCGCGCGCACGGGCGGCGTCGGACACGATCGGCGTCCCTGTAACGGGCGGGGACGCAACAGACTACGACGCTACAAGCTCGATCGGACTCGGCAAACCTGCGGTGTTCGATCAGAAATGCCGCGCTGGACCACGAACGGCGATGGTTTGCGGACCTGGCGTTTCAGTCACTGTGAGTGAGTGATATCGTCAAAGCGCAAACAGCGCATGGAATTTCAACCGTTTCTTCCTGGAATCCATGCGCTGCATCTACCTTCTCGTTGGCGCACAATGAAGCGCAGCCCCCTCACTCCCACTCGATCGTCGCCGGTGGCTTGCCGGAGATGTCGTAGACAACGCGCGATACGCCCGGCACTTCGTTGACGATACGCCTCGAGCAGATGTCTAACAACTCGTACGGCAGCGGCGCCCAGTGCGCCGTCATGAAATCGATGGTCTGCACGGCGCGCAACGCGATCACCGGCGCATAACGCCGGCCGTCACCGGTGACACCAACACTGTTGACCGGCAGGTACACGGCAAAAGCCTGGCTGGTCTTGTCGTACCATCCGGAGCGACACAGCTCCTCGATGAAGATGTGGTCTGCGATACGCAGCGTGTTAGCCGCCGCCTCGGAGACCTCGCCCAGAATACGCACGCCGAGGCCCGGTCCCGGAAACGGGTGACGCTGCACCATGCTCGTCGGCAAGCCAAGCTCCAGGCCAACGCGCCGCACTTCATCCTTGAACAGCTCGCGCAACGGCTCAAGCAGTTTCAGGCGCATGTGCGCCGGCAGGCCGCCCACGTTGTGGTGGCTCTTGATGACGTGCGCCTTGCCGGTCTTGGCGCCGGCGGACTCGATGACATCCGGATAGATCGTGCCCTGGGCCAGGAACTGCACGTCAGTCAGTTTCGCCGCTTCGCGCTCAAACACATCGATGAACAGTTTGCCGATGATTTTGCGCTTGATTTCGGGATCGGACACGCCCCGCAGCGCGGCGAAAAACTCCGCCGCGGCGTTGACGCGGATGACATGCACGCCGAGCTGTTCGGCGAAAACCTTCATCAGCTGATCGCCTTCCTGGTGGCGCATCAGTCCATGGTCGACGAACACGCAATGCAGCTGCCTGCCGAGCGCCTTGTTGAGCAGCGCCGCCACCACGGCCGAATCGACGCCGCCCGACAGACCTAACAGAACGGCGGCGTTGCCGACCTGCGCACGCACCCGCACAACCGCGTCCTCGATGATGCCGCCCGCGCGCCAGCTCGCGCCACAGCCGCAGATATCGTGCAGGAAACGCCCGTAAATTCTTGCGCCCTGGGTGGTGTGCGTAACCTCCGGATGAAACTGCAGTGCGTAAAAATGCCGCGCCTCATCCGCCATGCCTGCGAACGGCACGTCGCCGGTGGATGCGATCAGCTTGAAGCCCGGTGGCAGCGTAACGACCCGGTCGCCATGACTCATCCAGACATCCAGCAGGCCGTGGCCGTCGGCATTCTGGCGGTCTTCGATATCGGCTAACAAAATAGAATGGCCGCGCGCGCGAATCTCGGCATAGCCGAATTCCTTGACGTCGCCCGGCTCGACGCGCCCGCCCAGCTGCGCCGCCATGGCCTGCATGCCATAGCAAATACCTAACACCGGAACACCCAGCTGGAAAACGACCGCCGGCGCCAGCGGCGCACTTGCCGCGGTGACCGACTCGGGGCCGCCCGACAGCACAATGCCACGCGGGCGGAAGGCGCGCAGCTCAGCGTCCGGCAGGTCCCAGGGGTGGATCTCGCAATAAACGCCGAGCTCGCGCACGCGCCGCGCGATCAGCTGCGTGTACTGCGAGCCGAAATCCAGTATCAGGACACGCTCGGCATGAATGTCAGCCCGGGCCGCAGGCGCGGCCTGGCTCACCGGCCGGTCAGGAGACGCGGTAATTGGGCGCCTCCTTGGTGATCGACACATCGTGCACATGGGATTCGCGCACGCCCGCAGTCGTGATACGAACGAAACTCGGTTTGCTGCGCATCTCATCGAGCCCGGCGCAACCGGTGTAACCCATCGCGGCGCGCAGGCCGCCGGCGAGCTGATGCAGGATGGCCACAATGCTGCCTTTGTAGGGCACCCGGCCCTCGATACCTTCCGGCACCAGTTTCTCGAGCTCCGAGGTGGTGTCCTGGAAATACCGGTCGCTGGAACCGTGCCGCTCGCTCATCGCACCTAACGAGCCCATGCCGCGATAGCTTTTGTAGGAAGCGCCCTGGTAGAGCTCGACATCGCCCGGCGACTCTTCGGTGCCGGCGAACAGTCCGCCGATCATTACGCAATGTGCGCCTGCAACAATCGCCTTCGCCAGATCACCGGAATAGCGGATGCCGCCGTCCGCGATCAGCGGCACGCCGTCCCTGGCCATCTCCGCCGCGACGTTAGCCACCGCGGAGATCTGCGGCACGCCGACACCGGCGACGATGCGCGTGGTACATATCGAGCCCGGTCCGATGCCGACCTTGACCGCATCGGCGCCGCAACGCACCAGGTCGCGGGCCGCCTCCGCGGTTACGATATTGCCGGCAATCACCTGCAGATCGCCGTAGCGTGCCTTGATTTTCTCGACCGTGGTCATGACGCCAAGCGAATGGCCGTGCGAGGTATCGACCACGATCACATCGACACCGGCCTCGGCCAGCGCCGCCACGCGATCCAGTGTGTCCGGTGAGGTGCCAACCGCAGCGCCCACGCGCAACCGGCCGCTTTCGTCCTTGCAGGAGCGCGGCCGGTCGCTGGCTTTCTGGATATCCTTGACCGTGATCAGGCCGCGCAAGTCGTTGTCTGGCCCGACCACCAGCACTTTCTCGATGCGGTGCTGGTGAAAAAGTTGCAGCACCTTCTCGCGCGGCGCGCCCTCGGGAACCGTGATCAGGCGCTCCTTGGGTGTCATGGCCACGGTCACCGGCTGGTCGAGGCGATTCTCAAAGCGCAGGTCGCGGCTGGTGATGATGCCGACGGCCCGATTGCCCTCGACGACGGGCATGCCCGAGATGCCACGTGAACGCATCAAGGCCAGCGCGTCGCGAATCGTCGTGTTAGGCGACACCGTGATCGGGTCCTGCACGATGCCGCTCTCGAATTTCTTGACCCGCGACACTTCGCGCGCCTGGGCTTCGACCGTCATGCTCTTGTGGATGACGCCCATGCCGCCCTCCTGCGCCATGGCAATGGCAAGCCGGGCTTCGGTCACCGTGTCCATGGCCGCCGACATCACCGGCAGGTTCAACCGGATGCGCCGCGTCAGCTGGGTCGACAGGTCGACCTCGCGCGGCAGTACCTCGGAGTAGGCGGGAACCAAAAGCACGTCGTCGAAGGTCAGTGCTTCTTCGTTTATGCGCATTGGGAACGTCCAGGAGATTTTGGACGGCGCATTCTACGGAAGCGATTGACTAGCGTAAACTTGGAAAATAGCGCCCCGCGTGCCACCCGCCCATGCCGCCCCCAGACAAAAGCCCTGCCTATCCCCTGCCCGCGCGCGACGTCTACAGCGTCGCGCGGCTCAATCGCGAGGTCCAGCAGCTGCTGCAGCAGGGATTTGGGGCCCTGCGGGTGGAGGCCGAGATCTCCAATTTGTCGCGTCCCGCCTCGGGCCACTGGTATTTCTCGCTGAAAGACCGGGATGCCCAGGTACGCTGCGCCATGTTCCGGCAGCGCAATCTCGGGGTGCGCTTCAAGCCGGCTGAGGGCATGCAGGTGCTGGTGCGGGCGCGCGTCGGCCTGTACGAGCCGCGCGGCGATTTCCAGCTGCTGGTGGAGCACATGGAAGAAGCCGGCGTCGGCGCGCTGCAACGTGCGTTCGAGCAGCTGCGCGACAAGCTGGCGGCGGAGGGGCTGTTTGCGGCCGAGTCGAAGCGCGCCCTGCCTGCCATCCCGCGCGCCGTCGGCGTGATCACCTCGCCCAGCGGCGCGGCGATCCGCGACATCCTGCATGTGTTGCGGCGGCGGTTCCCTACGGCCACCGTCATCCTCTACCCGAGCGCCGTGCAGGGCGCGGCGGCAGCTCCGGAATTGCTGCGTGCCCTAACAACGGCGATTCGGCGCGCGGAATGCGATGTGCTGATCCTGGCGCGCGGCGGCGGCTCGCTCGAGGACCTGTGGGCGTTCAACGATGAAACGCTGGCCCGCGCGATTCGGGCGTCGCCGATCCCGGTGGTCACCGGCATCGGTCACGAGGTCGATTTCACTATTGCGGATTTTGTCGCAGACCAACGCGCGCCGACACCCACCGCCGCGGCGCAGCTGGTCGTGCCGGACGCGCAGGGATTTCTCCACGCCTTGCGCCAAAGCACGCAGCGGCTGCGGCGTGGCGCCTTGCACGTGCTGCAGGACGCGCAGGTGCGCGCGCGGCATTGGCAGCAGCGCTTGCAACTGGCGCACCCGGGCCAGCGACTCAGCCAGCATGCGCAGCGGCTCGACGACTTGCAGCAGCGACTGACGCGGGCGCTGAGCGTCAAGGCGACCGCGGCCGGTCACCGACTCGCCCGTGCCGAGTTGCGTCTGCCACATGCCATGGACGCGCGACTGGCGCGCATCGGTCAGCGCCTGGCGCTGGCGGCGCGCGGCCTGCAGGCCGTCAGCCCGCTGGCAACTCTCGAGCGTGGCTTTGCGATTGTTAGCCTGGAGGCCACGGGGCGCATTTTGACGGACAGCCACGGCGTCGTGGTCGGCGACAGCATCGAGACGCGTCTCGCGCATGGCCAGCTGCGCGCGCAGGTTACCCGTGTGAAACATGACAAGTAGGCGCGGCGCCTGGTTGGTGATCCTGGCGGGGCTTCTGGTCTCCCCGTGGGTGCAGGCGGCGGACAGCGTTACCGCCAGCGCGGCGTTCGCCGGCGACTGGCCGCGGAGCGCGGTCGTTCCGGGCGGCGTCGCCCTGCTGGAACTGCCGCCGTCCGATACCGCGCCGGTGGTCAACTTCGGCGGACGCAAAGTCATGGTGCTGCGCAGCGCGCAGGGCTGGCGCGCGGTGTTAGGTCTGGCGCTAGCGCAAAAACCGGGCGCCGCCATGGTCGAGGTCGAACAGGCCGGGCGCAAGTCGCAACGCAGGATCGTGGTCGCCAGCAAGAAATATGCGGCGCAATACCTGAAGGTTGCGCCCAAGCAAGTCGACCTGTCGCCCGAGGACGCCACGCGCGTCGAACACGAGCAGTTGAAATTGCGCGCGGCATTGACGATCTTTTCAGCCGCTTCGCCGGCAACGCTGCGCCTCGCGGCGCCGATCGCCGGTCCACGCTCCAGCTCTTTTGGCCTGCGCCGGTTCTTCAACAAGCAACCACGCAATCCCCACAGTGGCATGGACATCGCAGCTGATACCGGCACGCCGATCGTGGCCCCGCTGGGCGGCGTGGTCGTGGATACGGGCGAGTATTTCTTCAACGGCAACAACGTGGTCGTAGATCACGGCCAGGGTCTCCTGACCATGTATTGCCACCTGAGCACGATCGACGTCACGGTGGGACAGAAAGTTGCCGCCGGTGATTTGTTAGGCAAGGTCGGTGCGACCGGGCGGGTCACCGGGCCACATCTGCACTTCGGCGTTACGCTGAATGGCGTAAGTGTGGATCCGGCGCTGTTTCTGGCGCCCGCCGCCCGCTGACGTTAGCTACGCTTGCTGCCGCGTTTCTCACCGCGCTTCTCGCTTTGCGTCCAGCGCCTGGGTTTGCCACCGGGCAGCAATGACTTGCGTGAATACGGGTTGGTGTCGCTGCGAAACTCAACCTGGACCGGCGTCGCATAGAGTTCATACTGCTCGCGATAGACGTTGGCGAGGTAGCGCTTGTAGGCTTCGGGCACGCTCGCCGCCTGCGAACCGTGAATGATGATGCGCGGCGGATTGCGGCCGCCCTGGTGCGCGTAGCGCAGCTTGATACGCCGACCCCGCACCAACGGCGGCTGGTGCTGCTCCATCGCCCGCTCCAGGGTCTTGGTCAGTTTCGGCGTTGGCATTTCGCGCATCGCGGCTTCGAAGGCGCGTATCGCCGCGACCGCCAGGTCGCCAACGCCGCTGCCATGGCGCGCCGAGATGAAGAACTGCGGCGCGTACGGCACAAAATCGAGTCGCAGATCGAGCTGTCGGCGAATGTCATCGCGCTGCTCCATCGGAATATTGTCCCACTTGTTGATGGCGATCAGCAGCGCGCGTCCTTCCTGCAATGCCAGACCTAACACGCTGGCATCCTGCTCGGCCACGGTATCTTGCGCGTCCAGTACCATGATCACGACATGCGCGGCATCGATCGCCTGCAGCGTGCGGGCAACGCTCGCCTTTTCGATCATGTCGTCCACCCTGGAGCGGCGCCGCACGCCGGCGGTGTCTATCAGCACAAAGCGCCGGCCTTCACGCTCGAACGGCACAAAGATGCTGTCGCGCGTGGTGCCCGGCATATCGCTCGCGATCACGCGCTCATCGCCAATCAGACGATTCACCAGCGTCGACTTGCCGACGTTTGGCCGGCCGATCACGGCAACGCGTATCGCCTGCTGGTCGGATTCGGCCTCTTCCGCCTCGCGCGGCGGCGCAGCTTCGAGTGCCAGCTCCAGCAATTCGCGGCAGCCGCTGCCATGGGTCGCCGAGATCGCATAGGGCGTGCCCAGCGCCAGGACCTGGAAGTCCGCGGCCGCCATATCGCGATCCGCGCCCTCGGCTTTGTTAGCTGCGAGCAACACCGGCTTGCCCGAACGCCGCAGCAGCTGCGCGCAGGCCTGGTCCTGGTGCGTGAGCCCGCTACGCGCATCGGTTAAGAACACCAGCACATCGGCTTCGGCGATGGCGCGCTCGGTCTGGATGCGCATTTCGGTTTCGATACCGACCGGCTTGTCAACCAGTCCGCCGGTGTCGACGATCACGCAGGCGCGCGAGCCAAGGCGTCCATAGCCATACTGGCGGTCGCGCGTCACGCCGGGGACATCAGCAACGATCGCATCGTTGCTCACCGTCAAGCGATTGAAAAGCGTGGACTTGCCGACGTTAGGCCGGCCGACCAGCGCTATGACCGGCAACATCAGCCACCCGGGGGTGGCGCGGGCGCGGGTGCGGCGGCCGGCGCGGCCTCGCTGGCCGGTGCCTGCGGGCGAAACGCCGCAATACCACCCGTGTCGTCCATGACCAGCAGCATGCCGCCGATGGCAACCGGCGGATTGCTGATCCGGTCGCCGACCGAAGTGCGCGCAACCAGCTTGCCATTGCGCTTGTCGAACCAGTGTACATAGCCTTCGAAATCGGCCACTGCCACCAACCCGCCTAACAGCGTCGGCGAGCTGAGGGAACGGCGTTTGAGCGAAGTATCGCGCCAAATCTCGAGGCCGGTGCGGCGCTGTAGCGCGACCAGATCACCGTCCGTGGTCGACACCACCACCTCGTCATCATCCACGTCCAGGCCGCGGAAACTCGACAGGTCGCGGGACCACCAGACCTGTCCCGAATCACGCGCCAGCATCGCCGCGCGGCCCTGGAAGCCGACCACATACAAATCGTCGCCTAACACGCGCACCTGGGAGTCGATATCGTTGAGGCGCTCCAGCTCGCTGCGGCCGCGTGGCGTCGCCACCGCGATATCCCAGAGCACCGCGCCATCCGCCAGGTTCATGGCTACGACGCGGCCGTTATCAAAGCCGCAGATCACGGTATCGCCGACGATGACCGGACGCGCTGTGCCGCGCAAGGTCAGACGCGGCACCTGCTGTTCCTCGTTCCACAGCAGCTTGCCATCGGCGGCCGAAAAACCGTACAACTTGCCGTCGACTGTACGCACGACGACGACAGTGTCGGCCACAGCCGGCGCCGCCAGCACTTCGCCGCTGACCGTAGCCCGCCAGCGCAGCACGCCGGTCGCGGCGTCGAACGCGAGCACCTCGCCGTCGCGTGAACCGACCGCAACCAGGTTGGCTCCGGCCCCGGTGCCACCACCTAACGAAGCCTTGGTCTTGGTGCGCCAGATAGCGCGGCCGGACTTGAGATCAAATGCGCCGACATCGCCGTCGGGACTGGCGGCGTAGACGCGCTCGCCGTACGTGCCCAGCCCGAGGCCGAGTCGCATCACAGGTTTGTCGCCGCCGATACCGACCTGCCAGATCCGATCGATGCGCACCGTGCTCGCAAACTTGACCAGCTCGGCCGGCGGCTCTTCCTTGCCTTTGCGGTCCTTGGAACAGGCGACCAGCGCCAGGGCTGCTAACAAAGCAACGCCATATCGTTTCATTTTACCTGCTCCTGACAAAGGCATGGCTGCTCAACCGGCCATCGGCGCGACTGCAACCGCCGTGGCCGGCGCGGCCTCGGTCACGCCATCCGCTCGCAGGTCACTGATCTTGAGATCGAGACCGGCCATGTCGAGTGTCACGTCGCTGTCCGGGGCGGACTCCAGCGCCTTGGCCGCGAGGTACTCGCGCAATGCTCCCGGCCGATCCGCCTGCGCTAACAACAGGTCGCCGCGCAGTTCCTGAAAGCGCGCGGCAAATGCGCCCGCTGCCACCGGGAACGTGGCTTGCGCCTGTTCCAGTTTCGATTGCGCCATCAGAACCCGCACCAGGCGGTACCTGGCCACCATGCGCAGCTGCGGATCCTTGGAACCATTCATCACCCGAGTCAGACGTTCGACTGCCTTGTCGAGTTCATTGTTTTCGACAAAAGAACGCGCCGCCGCCAGGTCACCCTGATCGGCATAGGGCGAATCCGAATAGTCCTTGCGCAACTCGTCGATGACGGTCATTGCGCGGGTGGCATCGGCGCGCGCGAACGCATCCAGCGCCTCGCCATAACGCACCGAGGCGCTGACCGCGCGAGTCTCCTGACGCTCGGTCCACCAGCGCCAGCCCGACAGCGCTGCGGCGCCGATGGCTATGCCGGCGACCACCCAGAGCACGTTTTCCCGCGCCCAGGCCTTGACTCGTTCCCATTGTTCTTGTTCGTTGTAATACTCGTCTTCCACCAGATTCTCCTTCAAAAATTGTCGGCTGCCAGCGCCACACGCAATGTATGGGCGATTTCCCGCAGCGGCACTTCCTGCTGTTGCGCCGGCGTGCCGCCCTCGGCGGACCGCAGCTGTTTCAGCCCTGCAACGCTGCGTTGCAATTCATCATCGCCCAGGATCAGCGCGATACGTGCGCCGCTGCGATCGGCGCGGCGAAATTGCGCCTTGAAATTGCCACCACCCAGATTCATTTCAACCTTCAATCCGGGAATGGCATCGCGCAAGTGCTCGGCGAGGCCGAGCCCGCGGCGCAGCGCCGCATCGCCCTGCGCCACCAGATAAATATCCGGCGCGCCGGCCGGCGCCGTTGCGCCGGAGAGTTTCATCAACGTAACCAGGCGCTCGACGCCCATCGCAAAACCGATCGCCGCTGTGGCCTCGCCGCCCAGCTGTTCGATCAGGCCGTCATAGCGGCCACCGGAACACACCGCATCCTGCGAACCTAACGCGGTCGTGGTCCACTCAAACACGGTGCGTGAGTAGTAGTCGAGGCCACGCACCAGGCGCGGATTTACGCGATAGGCAATGCCCAGTTCATCCAGCGCGCCGCGCAGCGCCGAAAAGTGTTCACGCGACTCCGGATCGAGATGCTCGGTCAGCAGCGGCGCAGCGGCGATAAGCTCCTGCAGCGCGGGATTCTTGGAGTCGAGGATCCGCAACGGATTGCCAGCCAAACGACGGCGGCTGTCGGCATCTAGCACACTTTCGTGCGCAGTGAAATACTGCTGCAGCAGCCCGCGGTAGTCGCGCCGTGCGGCGGGCGTACCCAGTGAATTGATCTGCAGCGCAAGCCCCTCGATGCCTAACAAGCGCCACAGCCGCGCGCTCAGCGCGATCAACTCGATGTCGACATCCGGTCCCGGAAATCCGATTGCCTCGACGTCGATCTGGTGAAATTGCCGAAAACGGCCGGCCTGGGGCCGCTCGTGACGGAACATCGGGCCGCTACACCAGATCTTGTGGCGCGCGCCGCGCAGCATGCCGTTGGAAATAAGCGCGCGCACCATGCCGGCGGTTGCTTCCGGGCGCAGCGTGAGGCTGGAGCCGTCGCCGTCGCGGCCCTGATCGACGAAAGTGTACATCTCCTTCTCGACGACATCGGTGTACTCGCCGATCGCGCGCTTGAAAAGTTCGGTGTGCTCGAGCACCGGCACGCGAAACTCCGCATACGCGTAGCTGGCTAACAAATCTGCGGCGGTGCGCTCGAGCTTCTGCCACAGGCCGATCTCCTCGGGCAGGACATCCTTCATGCCGCGAACCGGTTGCAGGACCTGGCTCATCGGGCCTGCTCGATGCGGCCGTCCGCGGCGATGGTAATGAACGCGGTGGATTTGCGCTGCAACGCGACCGGCACGGTCAGCTCCCTGCCAGCGATCTCGAAGCGTATGGCCGGCGCGTTACCTAACACCAGGCGCAACGGCCCCGCGCCGGCGACGTCCTGGCGCGTACCCCGCCGGGCCAGGTCGAAAAACAGCTGCCGCCCCTCTTTGTCGTAAACTTCGACCCAGCATTCTGACTGGGTACGAAAACCCAGCCTGACAAGCCTGGCATCAGCCGCACGGGCCGCATTGGCTACCGGTGCTGGAGTGGCAGTTCCGGTGGCCGGCTTCGAGTTCGAATTCGCGGCGCCGGACAGCGGCGTCGATGCAGGCGCTGGTGCGGTCGCGCCTGAGGGTGCCGGTTGGCTGACAGTCGCGGCCTGCGGCGTTGTGGCCGCCGCCGGGCCGGTGGCGGCACCACGCGGGCTTTGCAGCACCCACCAGACCGCAAACAAGCCGATCACGCCCGCTGCCACCACGTAGACCCAGCGCAGCACTCTGTTAGGATCACGCGGCCGTTCGGCTTGCGCGATGCGCGTTAGATCTGGCACGTAGCCGGGGTGATCCTTGCGCAACTCGTACTGCGCAATCAGCTCGGGTGCCGGCAAATTGAGGTATTCGGCATAGCGACGCAGATGCCCGCGTGCGTACACAGCGGCGCCCATCGCCGCCAAGTCCTCATTCTCAAGCGCCTCGATGACGCGCACGTCGAAATGCAGTTTGTCGGCAACCTCTGCCGCCGAGCGGCCCGTGCTGTCACGCGCTTTGCGCAGTCGCGCGCCGAATCCCGGCTGCTCGAGCACCGCGGCGGCGTGCGCTGCCTCAGTATTGCCCGGCGTGGCTTCAGCTTCGGTACTCATGGCTCTGACAATCCTGGCGGCGATCTAACGACGCGGACTCATCGCCTGCAGGCGACGCTCGGCGTCGGAGCCCGCAAAATCAGTGCGCAGGCGCCGGCCACAGCGCTCTTCGGCGATCTTGTCTGCCTGCGCGCGCGCAACCTGAACACAGCTTAATAACACGTCCGGATCAGCGATGAAGGCGCTCAGAAAACGGTCAACTTCGGCGCGCGCCTCCGGGAGCCGACCACGGCTGACCTCGAGATCCACGAGCTGTACCACGCCTTCGGCATGATTCGGCCGCTCCTGCAGCGCGCGGCGAAAATAGCCGGCGGCAACATCGATCTGCTTGTCGGCGCGGGCACAAACGCCAGCGTTAGTAAAGGCGGCATACGGCGTCGGATACAGTTTGTTAGCAGCGACCGCCAGCAGCATCTTGACGCCTTCCTTGTACTTGCCGGTGCGGCATAAAAACACCGCGTAATTGTTGCTGAGTTCCGGGCGCCCTGGACCCAGTCGCATTGCTGCGCGGTGCTGTTCTTCGGCCTTGCGCAGGTTGCCGAGTCGCTCTTCCAGCATGGCCGAGGCAGTGCGTGCGTCCGCGTTTTTCGGGTCCTGCTTCAATGCCTTGTCGATTTTCTCGCGCGCGAGCGACAGATTGCCCTGCTGCATATAGGAAATACCCAGCTGCAGGTTCGCGGCTGCCGCACCGGGGGAGTCCAGTGTCCCCGTCGGCGTGGGATCCGCCGCGAATGAGCTCGTGCTCGCGAGGACGAGACCCATCACCATGGCCGGGAGGCAAAGGTAGCTAACACTTTTCATTGCACACTCACTTGTATGACTTTGTCGCCAAGTCGCACCTTGGTGCGATCCTGGACCTGGCCCGCCAGCTGGCCGCAGGCCGCGTCGATGTCATCACCGCGGGTCTTGCGGATCGTGGCCATGACATCCGCGCGCAGCAACTCGTCGCGAAAGCGCTCAATCACGGGCGCCGGCGAACGGCGGAACTGATTGCCGGGAAATGGATTGAACGGGATCAGATTCACCTTGGCGGGATGGCCGCGCAGCAGTTTTGCCAGGGCCCGCGCCTGCGCCGGCGCGTCGTTGACGCCATCCAGCATCACATATTCGAACGTCACGCTGCGGCCATTCTGCTCATCGAGGTAGTGCCAGCAGGCAGCTAACAATTCCGCGATCGGATGTTTGCGGTTAATGGGCACGAGTTCGTTGCGCAATTGGTCGTCCGGCGCATGCAGCGACACCGCCAGCGCGCAGTTCACATCCTCGGCCAGCTTGTAAATCTGCGGCACCAGGCCAGAGGTCGAGAGCGTGACGCGCCGGCGCGAGATATCGAAACCGAAATCATCCATCAACAGGCGCACCGCCGGTATCACGTTGCGGTAATTGGCCAGCGGCTCGCCCATGCCCATCAACACGACGTTAGTGATGCGGCGGTTGTCGCCGGAAGTCCAACCGAGCTCACGATTCGCGAGCCAGACCTGGCCGACGATTTCGGCGGCGGAGAGATTTCGATTGAAGCCCTGTTGCGCGGTTGAACAGAAGGCGCAGTCGAGTGC
The DNA here is from genome assembly GCA_031382085.1 of Gammaproteobacteria bacterium. GTDB lineage: Bacteria > Pseudomonadota > Gammaproteobacteria > Steroidobacterales > Steroidobacteraceae > UBA964. The sequence goes on along the minus strand of JANMYM010000013.1, from coordinate 1,864 downwards.
ACAACCCACCTGCGAGGAAATGCACAACGTGCCGCGATCCGGCTCCGGGATCCAGACGGTTTCGAAAGCCTGCGCGGCATCGGCGCGCAGCAGCCACTTGCGGGTGCCGTCGGCGGAATCCTTGCACGAAACGATTTCCGGGACCCGAACCTCGGCGCGCTCGGCTAACACGGCGCGGAAGTCCTTTGCCAGATCAGTCATCTGGTCAAAGTCATCCACGCCGCGCTTATACATCCAGCTCATCAGTTGGCGGGCGCGAAACGGCTTGCTGCCGAACTCGCCCACCAGTGTCTCGAGTCCGGCACGCGGCAGACCTAACAGGTTAGTGCGAAGTTGTGCGGCCGGGACTGACATGAGCGGATCCGCGGGCACTCAGGCGCGCGGACAGAGCTCCGTGGTGCGGAAGAAGTATGCGATTTCAACCGCGGCCGTTTCCGCCGCGTCGGAACCATGTACGGTGTTAGCTTCGATGCTTTGCGCGAGATCGGCGCGGATCGTGCCGGGGGCAGCCTTCTTTGGATCGGTGGCCCCCATGATCTCGCGATTCTTCGCGATGGCATTGTCGCCTTCCAGCACCTGCACCACCACCGGGCCCGAGGTCATGTACTGGACCAGGTCCTTGAAGAACGGGCGCTCGCGGTGCACGGCATAGAAGCCCTCGGCCTCGCGCAGCGATAAATGAACCATACGAGCTGCGACCACGCGCAGGCCCGCTTGTTCAAAACGGCGATAGACCTCGCCAATCAGGTTGCGCGCCACGCCGTCCGGCTTGACGATGGAAAAAGTGCGCTCTAGCGCCATAATGAAATCCTCTCCGCGGGGGTCAAAAAGCGGCGGATTTTACCGGCTTCGCGGCCTACTCAGCAAACTAAAACGGATGGAAGTATTTGAGCCGCAAGGTGTTTTTGGAGGCCCGGGGAGACCGGAAGGCTAGATATTGAAGCTCTCGCCGCAACCGCACTCGCCCTTCACATTGGGATTCTTGAAGCGAAACGCCTCATTTAGGCCCTGTTTGACGAAGTCTACGGTCGTGCCATCGATCAACGGCAGGCTCGTGGGGTCGACAAACACCTTGAGGCCCGAGTCTTCAAACACGATATCGCCGGGTTCCTGGCTGTCGGCGTAGTTGATGACGTAGGCGAACCCGCTGCAGCCCGTTTTACGCACCCCGAGACGCAATCCGAGGCCCTGGCCCCGGGAGGCGATGAAATTGCGGACACGCTCGGCGGCAGCCGGGGTCAGTTGGATGCTCATGTGCGGTTAGTCTACCAAGCAGTTGCGCAGTGCGTCTTCCAAAACCAGCAGTTTTCCCAGTTTTTCGCGCGGAATCTGCAGGTTTTCAAGCCAGTCGGCCGGCGCGCCCGGAAGCAGGTTCTCGAGGTTCCTGCCGGTAAGCTGCTCCACGAGCCACGCCGCCGTTCGTGCAGTATCCGGGCAACCGTAAATCGAGACCCGTGCGGCTGTCACGACCCCGGCCGGGGACACGGCAATATGGAAAATGGCTTCGGTTCCCTGGGAGCGCTGCCCTGCCTGGCCCGCGCGCCACGGGCCCTGCGGCGCCGGCAGCGGCGCCGCCAGCGCCCGGAGGCTCCGAACAGCCTCGATGACCTGGTCGGCTGCTGACTCGATGTCGTCGCGCCGGGTGGCGCGGCCAGGGCTGAACCGCAGCGAGCTCTGGGCGAGCTCAGTATCGCGCCCCAGCGCCCGCAGCACGTAGCTGGGTTCGGCGCTGGCGGACATGCAGGCCGAACCGGTGGCCACGGCGAGGCCCGGCAGCCGCGCCAGCAGGCTCTCGCCCTCCACCCCGGCAAACGAGAAATTGATGATCCCGGGCAGGCGGTTGTCCAGCGTGCCGTTCAGTAAC
>JANMYM010000005.1:0-1578 GCA_031382085.1 Gammaproteobacteria bacterium | reverse complement strand
TTCGTCCTTGGCGGTGTTTTTCGCTTCGTCGACCATTTCGTTCGACCGGCGGCTCGCCTGGTCGACGATCTGGGTCGCACGATCGCGCGCTTCGCGGATGATGTCCGACGCTCGGGTGTTAGCTTCGTCCAGCGACTTCTGCCCCTTGTCGGCGGCCGCGAGCCCGGTGGCGATGCGCTTTTCGCGCTCGTCCATCGCTCCGGTGATCATCGGCCACACGAACTTTGCGGTGAACCACCACAAAGTCAGGAACACCGCCATCTGGATGAAGAGTGTGAGGTTTATATTCACGTCACTGCCTCCGGCCGCCGCAAGCTAATAAGCTGCGCCGGCACGATGCGTTCTCACCCAATTATTTCGCAGCTGCTTGCAGCGCGGTAACGAACGGATTCGCGAAGGTAAAGAACAGCGCGAAACCGATGCCGATCATCGCCACGGCGTCGAGCAGGCCCGCAACAATGAACATCTTGACCTGCAGCGCGGGAGTCAGTTCCGGCTGGCGCGCGGCGCCTTCCAGAAACTTGCCGCCCAGCAGGCCGAAACCGATCGCCGTGCCAAGTGCGCCCATGCCGAAAATCATGCCGACAGCTATCACCGTCGAGCTGAGAATCTGTGCTACTTCCATTTTTCGAACCTCTAGATAGATCTAACAAAAAATCAACGGGAAACTAATGATCGGACTTCTCGTGCGCCATCGACAGATACACGATCGTCAAAACCATGAATATGAACGCTTGCAGCGTTATCACCAGGATGTGGAACAGCGCCCAGACAAGCCCCAGCGCAAAGTGACCAAGGAACGCAAAGGCGCCGCCGAGGCTCAACGCCGCCAGGGTGCCGCCCAGCACCGCCAACAACAGGAAAATCATTTCGCCGGCATAGAGATTGCCGAAAAGTCGCAGCGCCAGCGACACCGGGCGCGCGACATGCTCGATCGCGTTCAGTATCAGATTGAACGGAAACATCCAGGGGCCGAAGGGGTGCGTCAGCAGTTCCCTGGCGAAGCCGCCCGCACCCTTGATCTTGACGCTGTAGAACATGCAGAGCGCAAACACCGACAGCGACATGCCGAGCGTGATGTTGAGATCGGTGCTGGGAACGACCTTCAGGTGCTCAAGGCCGACCACGTGCTCGCCGATGAACGGCAACAGATCGACCGGCACCAGATCCATCGCGTTAAAGAGGAATACCCAGCAGAAAATCGTCAGCGCCAGCGGCGCGATGATCCTGTTGGAGTGGCCGAAAGTGTCGCGCACCTGCTGATCGACGAAGTCGACGAGCAGCTCAACGAAATTCTGGCCGCGGCCCGGGACACCGGCACTCGCCTTGCGCGCCACCAGCCAGAAGCCGCCACCGAAAACGATCGCGAGCAGCACGGCAAAGAAAACCGAATCGGCGTTGATAGCCATGAAACCTTCACCGCCTGCGCGCAGGTTAGTGAGATGGTGCACGATGTACTCGTTAGGAGTTTGTGCGCCTTCGGTTGCCATCAAATCTTTACCCCTGCCAACGCCAGCCAATACACCAACAAAGTCGCAATGTAGGTCAGCATCATCGCTAACAGCGACGGCTGCCAGA